>OZ242214.1:6122500-7053161 GCA_965206595.1 Candidatus Latescibacterota bacterium | reverse complement strand
GCGCGGGTTGAATGAATAACAAAGGGTAACAGAGGTTTTTCCCCGAGGTTTTCCGCTTTCTCCAAAGGTGTTTTCGGCCCTGCATGTCCGAGCAAAACGGGGAAACCCATCCCGTAGTCGCTCTCCCGTTCCTTGTGAACCAAGCCGATGTAGGTTCGTTTCACGGTGGTTTCCAATAGGCAAGCGCTCCGGAAACTCACGAAGACTGATCGAGCGACCGTCGAAGGGCCGCGACCAATCTTTCGCGGAATCCCTCGTCATCATCCCTGGACCAGGGAACGGTCAGGTAGTGGTTCGTATCGAAGTGGGTTTTTTGCGCCTTGAATTTTTCCTTTTCGCAGATGTAAATTACAGGCTTGCCCAGAGCTTGCGCGTAACCAGCTTCCCAATATGCGCCATGGTTGTCGTGCGTGAGGTCAACAATGACAAACTTGGCATTCCTGATTTTATCGCACATGTTAACTTCAATGATACCCGCCTTCGCGACATCCCGCATGTCAACGAGATCATAGCCAAGGTCATCTCTTACAGCAGGTTTCAAGATCTTCTGAACAAAGGCTTCAAGTTTAGGATCTTCGAACTGCATGGCGAGGAAACCGTAGTTTCCAGCGAACGTCCCTTGCTTTTCCACTTCATACTGCTTCCATCCGTCCAGACTGAGATCGATGTTGGTAAACAAAGAGATGGGGCGTCCTGTAACCGGATCTTTCCCGACAGCAGTACCAAATGGGTCGGCAATTAGTGTATTTCGCTCAACTAATTCCTTCGTCAGTCGAATGGTGGCCTCGCGGTTGGTCGCCCCAATAATCGCATGGAGATGATCTGGTGCAAGGGGCAAGCTTTCCCCAGTTTGGGAAACCTGATCGCCTATGTACCGGATCAAGTTTGCAGCCCGTTCATGCGGAGTGGGAAGTCGACAATCCGATAGGAATTCACCTAGGAATTTTGAGTCTACCATAATGGATTGTTTGTTCTCATGTTTCGTGCGTAGTGCGTGACTCAGGCATGCGCGTTGAGCTGCTGTCAGCGCATCAGCCTGTTGATCTAACTGGCCGCATAATGCCGTCCTGCTTATTGCGTACTTCCCACAGGTCGTGCATTTGAACTTGGAGCCGTCGAGGCCATCCGGCGGGTATCGCCAGCACCGACCACCATCTTTATTCTGACAGACAGGACAATTCGCCGGTGCCATCCTTTTTTCATGTAATTCCTGTGCAGCGTCAGGCCGAGTTGGGCGGTTCCCCGCTGGCAAAGTTCATGGAAAACAATTCCCGCAGCGCCTCGTCCTCCGAAATCCCCGCGTTCCAGCCATACGCCGCACCAACAGCTGCATCGAGAGCGGCGTGCGCGTCGACGAGCCACTGCGGGCGGGCGTTGTAGAGGTTGGTCAGCGTACGCTTCTTGAGCTCCTTCTCCGCTTCTTCGTCTCGGGGTACCGGGCGCTTGGGATACCCAGCAACCGGCTCCTCCACCCAATCCACCCATTCGGGCGGATTCAGCCAGCGGTCGCGCAATTCGACCAGCCGACGTGCTGCCTCGGTTATGGCGATGGCACGCGGATCGTCTGCATAGTCGGCCGCGGGAACGTCGGGGGACAGCCCCTCCGGGAATGGATAGGTCTCGAAGGTGGTTGTCGGGGTGTAGCGCGGGTCGTTCCCCTTGCCGAGCCAAGTGCAAAGCCGCAGCGACCACGCCTCGTGAAAGCGGCTGTGCAGAATGCCCAAGGTGGTGTTGTCGTCCCGCGAAATGGCGATCAGAGCGCTGTCAGGGCAAACGCGGGAGTCGAGCCAAGCGAACAGGCGGTGCTTGGCAACGCGCGGAGTTACGATGTACCGGGACAGACCTTCCAGCGCATCCCACATCCCAGGCCTCGGCTCGACATGGCGCCACCAATTGGTGCGGTAGGCTTCTCGCCGGTTCCCTTGCCGCTTCGGATAGACGTGCTCCATTGCGTGTCGAAACGGGGCCTCGTAGAGCGCCGCCTCCTCCCGCACCATGCTCGATCCGAAATCGACGATCCATTTGTCCGCCGGGCGCCGCGTGACGTCCATGCCGTTCATCCATGGTCCCAGGACATCGGAGTTGGGTCTCCCGTTCGGGTTGGCCGGCTCCCGCAGCCATTCCCGGGCCTGCTCTCCCGGGACGTCGAAGGGGCCGCCCTTCGTGTCCCCCATGAAGGCGACGCCCATGTTCCTGTGAAGACGCCGAGCCTCCGTCAGATCGATGCCGGCCCCGCCGCGCTTCGCGGTCAGGTCGGCGTGAACCTCATCGACAAGTTGGCCGTCGAGTCTCCGTTCCGGGACCGGTTCGTCATCCGGCCCCGAGAAGCAGACCATGGAAACGCGTACCGCGGCGCCGTCGATCACCCACGGCTCGTCGCTCCAGGCCTCGAAGATCGGACGGCCGTCGATCGCCGCCTGCAAGGCCCTCCGGTTGGCACCGCCTCTAATTGAATTGGTCGAGACGAGGCCAGCTCGTTTCGCCCTGCCCGTTGCGAGGTGATCGCCGGCCTTCACGAACCAGTAGCAGACGAGATCGGCCTCGGCCGGCACGCGGCCTTCATACAAACGGAAAATGCTCCCAACGTACTCCTCCCCGAGGTGGGCGTTGAGGAGCTTGCCGCCCAGAAACGGCGGGTTGCCGATCACCACGTCGGCCTGCGGCCACTCCGGCTCGCTTCCCTCCGGCGACAGGATCGCGTCGCGGCACTCGATGGTTTCGAGCGGCTTGAGGATAGGATCGCGCATCTCGCCGAATCCGTTGCGCCGCATCCACTGGATCTCGCCGATCCAGACCGACACACGGGCAAGTTCCGCGGCGTAGGGGTTGATCTCGATTCCCCTGACGTTGGCCGGGCCGACCCGGGGGAATTCGCGCTGGAGGCCCATGGCGTCGGCCTCCAGCTGCACCCGGTGCTCCAGGTCCTTGAGCGCGTGCAGCGCCAGGTAGAGGAAGTTTCCGGAACCGCAGGCGGGATCGAGCACCGTGAAGCCGCGCAGGCGTTCGAGATAGCCGCGCAGCAGCCGTTCAGCCTGTCCCCGCTGCCGTGTCCCTGCGGCCCTCGACCTGGTTACGCCGGCGCGATCGAGAGCGGCTGCGATCTCCGCCTTCACGCTCTCCCATTCCGCCAGCAGGGGACGGACGACTGCGGGCTCGACGATGCGCATGATCTTGTCCCGGTCGGTGTAGTGCGCCCCGAGCTGCGAACGCTTGTCCGGGTCGAGACCGCGCTCGAACAGGGTGCCGAGGATGGACGGGTCGATCTCGGCCCAGTCGAGCGACGCGGCTTCGAGCGCCGTCTCGATCTCCGCCTTCTCGAGGGACAGGGCGGCATCGTCGTCGAACAGCCCGCCGTTGAACCACGCCACCGTCTCGAACCCGACGCGGCCCCCGTTGGACATCGCCGCGAACAGATCGCGGGCCATGCCGGCGAACTCCTCCGGTTGCATGCGCGCCTGTTGCAGCATGCGCGTGAACATGTCGCCCGGCAGCAGGCCCACGTCCTCGGCGAACATGCAGAAGACCAGGCGATTGATAAAATGCGCCACCGCCTGCGGGTCGTGGCCGCGCCCCCGGAGCGACTGCGCAAGCGAGGCGAAAGCGGTGGCCGCGCGCTCGGTGAGCGTCTGGCGGGTCTCCCCCGGACGCAGGCGCTCGGGATCGGAGAGCGCCCACTTGAGCTTGTCGCGGACCGCGGCGTCGGCGAGGTCGTCGATGGCGAACTCGAGGGTTTCGCTGACGCTGTTGGTCCAGTTGGTGCGGATGCGGAATCGCCGCATGTCGGAGACGATCAGAAGCGGCGGGTTCTCCAGGGCCAGGGCGTACTGCCTGAGCTGGTTGAAGGCGGTGTCGAGGTTGGCGAGCCGGCCCTTGTACTCCCAGGCGAAGCAGTGGCGCTTCCACACGTCGGCCCAGCCGTCGCCACCGGTCTCCTTGCGCGCGCCCTTCTCGAAGCAGTAGGTCTCCCCGGTCGGGTCGGCCTCGGCCGGCGTCGGCTCTCCGAGGAGCCGGCACAGGTCGATGAAGTGCTCCTGCGATGCCGAGCGTTCCTTCAGCTCCGAAGCCCGCCACTTGGAGATGAATTCACCCGGTGTCATCGCTTCACCTGCAACCCGGGCTTTGTCCGCAACGAAATCACGATACACAAATCTCCACCTCTCTCGGATCCTTCATTTATCAAGATGCCGCTGCCCGGTGCGGGCGGCAAACCAGTGGTCTTGAAGGACTGCGATGACTGCTCGGATCGTCCAGTGGACCTCTTTCGACCGGCTAAAGGGCGCCGCCCTGCAAGCGTCCTACATCTGCGGCTGGGAGGCCTTCTCCTTGCCCGCCTACGTCTCCGGGGCCGACGGCGTGGTCGCCGGCAGCGCGGCCGTCATGCCGGATCGCGAGGTGGAACTGCACCGGCTGGTGCAGGACGGCGCCTGGGACGATGTCTGGCTAACGTTCCCACATGGCTGCAGTGGGAATTGTGCGAGCTGGCGCAGCAGCTTGGGCTGCTCGACGGCGCCTGAAGGAGTGGCTGCCGGGACAGCCGATTGATCTGGCCTCGGCACCCACCGGAAAATCGACGACTACATGATCGAGGGGCCCCACCTGCACCGCCCACTAGGCGTGCGATAAAACGAACTCTTCGAGCCGAGGTATTTGGATGCTAGTGACCGGCCTGACCGAGTTTGGACCCCGATCAATGACCGCTTATGCGAACCACCCGAGTTTGGGCCCCGACCGGTTTTTCCGCTCCGCGGCCACCATCCGGCCACTAGCACGCCTATTTCTTTGACTTTTGTGCCCTATGCTTTTCCAATGCCTTGAATAGTGGATTCAGATCAAACTTGTTCGGCAAGCCAGTGCGGAACTCTCGCCGAAGCAGGCTCTTCTCTTCGAGGCTTTGAGCGTATCGACGAGCCTGTTTGTCAGTTACGCCCATCAACTTCGCCAAGCTCTTAAACGCTGGGTAAGGGGCGTCTTTGGTCCACTTGTAGCTCATTAGATGGATCACGAACATCGCTTCGCCGTGTGTGAGATCGTAAGGTTTCAGCTCGTGATAGTGCTCGAGGAAAAAGTTGACAACGGGCACGAAACCATCTTCTGTCAGAGTCTTTGTCCACCGATCGGAGACGGAACGATCAATGTCCTTCTTTTCTCTTTTTTGCATGTGTTTCATCCTATCTCCTCAGGTTCAGGCAAATTACCGGTGGTGCTCGAAGCCTGCAATGGTTCCGGGGACATCGGTGCTGCTTATATCTCTGAATCTGCTGGTACTTAGGTTATTTTGCTCTGGCTGTTCTTTGGTGGACCGATATGACTACCGGACTAGGCAAAAAAGTGCATCCCTATGGACATATCTGTCAAGACCCAGTATAGACGAATTATTCTAGAGTAGAAATCTCAAAAGTTGGGAGTATGGAGTGTATGAAAAGGAATGATGACCGGCTCCTCGTCGGGTACGCGGAGCCGCCAAGCCGACATCTGGGGTATGAACGGGCAACGTCAGATCACTTTTCGGGCGCGCCGGGGTTGACCGGAGAGAGATCGAAGGAATGACAGCGAACAAGGATGCCCCAGATAGCGGGGAGGTGATCAAGGGGGTGGTGGCGCTCCTGTTCACCCCGTTCAGCGACGACGGAACCCGTTTCGACGCCGCCAGCATGCGACGACAGCTGGACTTCGTTCTGGAGTCGGGGGTCTCGGCGGTGGTCGCCTGCGGCAAGGCGGGGGAGTTCGAGGGGCAGAGTCTCGAGGAAATCGAGGAGGTCCTTACCACGGTGCTGGAGCACGTGAACGGCCGCGTCCCCGTGGGCATGGGCATCATCAGCGTGGAGGAAGACCGCGGGCTGCCCGCGGCGGAGCTCGCGGCCCGGTGCGGCGCCGACTTCGCCATGACCAAGAAGCTGACCAGGGCGGACCTGTACGGCTTCTTCAGCCGGATCGCGGAACGGATCCCCGTGATGCTCTACGACCAGACCAACGAAGGCACCCTCGACGTGGACGGCGAAGTGCTGCCGCTGGTAGCCGCCATCGAGCGGATCATGACCGTCAAGGTGAGCGGCAACGTGTACTCCTTCGACCGGCTCAAGGGCGCCGCCCCGCAAGCGGCGTACATCTGCGGCTGGGACACCTTCTCGCTGCCCGCCTACGTATCCGGCGCCGACGGCGTGGTTGCCGGCAGCGCCGCGGTCATGCCGGATCGCGAGGTGGAACTGCACCGGCTTGCGCAGGCCGGCTCCTGGGACGACGCCCGGCACCTGTTCTACCACCGCATGCTGCCCATGATCGCCTACTGCACCCCGGACCCCTACGCCTTCTCGGTGTGCAAGCACATCCTGCACTGGAAGGGCCTGATCGATTCACCACTGGTTGGGCCGCCCTACGCAAACGCCCCGACCTGGCTGCAGCGGGAACTGCGCGAGCTGGCGCAGCAGCTCGGGATGGTCGAGGGGGCCTGAACCCCCGGGCTGCCGGGTCAGCCGAATCGATCTGGCCTCGGCACCCACGTGTTAATCGACGACTAGCTGATCGAGGAGGGTGAGCGCGCTCATCCGCACCGCCCAACAGGGGCGCGCGTAAACGAAGAACGCCCTGCGATGTCGGCAGGGCGTTTTAGCGAAGCGGCGTATATCCTGAGTTATCAGGCGGGTCCGTGCGGAATTGGCTCGCCTCGCTCTTCGAGACTTTCAATGTAGAGGGAAATGGCCTCTCGGACGTTGGTGAGCGCTTCGTCACGGGAGCCGCCCTGAGAAACGCAACCGGGAAGGGAGGGAACCTCGGCGACGAAAACCCCATCTTCATCTACTTCTACCAAGACTCGGTACTTCACTTGGCCTCCCCTGTCATTCTGATACACCGGTAATCTTCACAAATTCACAAAACGGTCATGTCTGATAACGTTCTCGCGGACTCCGAACCCACCGAAGCGAAGCGTGGTGCGGTATTTCGGGTGCCGGAAGGCTTGCCCTAACTGCTCGAAACCTGAATCTCGGCTTGCTCAGGAATAGCTTCGACAACAAGCAAGGCTATGGCGTCGCAGGCATCCGGATGCGCAACAACTGCGTCGGCGGAGCTGGGTTCGGGAATCTCATTGCCCGAGCTGCCCAAACCTTCGAGATGAAGGGTAAGAGCCTCTGCAGCCAGTTTTTTGGCTTCCTCAAAGGTGTGGCCAGCGGTAACACATCCCGGTAAATCGGGAAAGCTCACCCCGTAATCGCTCTCCGGCTCCTTGTGAACCAAGCCGATGTAGGTCCGCTTCACGGTGGTCCTCCTATCGTAGTCTTAGCCCGGATTGTCTTTCAATGCTCCGGAGTGTACCGGGAGGCAGGTCGCGTCGCGGATGCGGAACTGTCACCCGGCCCTCTTTTTCCGGGTGTTTCAAATGGTAATGCGATCCGCGAATACGGTCTGTTTCCCAACCGTCCTCCCTCAGTCGTTTCAAAACTGTCCGGCTGTCCATGTTGGAATAGAAGAAGCTCGTTTTTGAAGGTTCATCAAGTCAGGTAGAGCTATCGGCGAAGGGTCTCAGGCGACGCCGAGCGTTTCTTCACTCCGGCCTGCTTAGCCCTTCCACCTCCATACGGGCGGCACATCGTAGTCGAAGGAAACCGCGTCCCCCGGCTCCAGCAGGATGGTCTGCCCCGCGTACAGTGGACCGCAAATCGTCTGTGACCCCGCTTCCCGCTCCGGCCCCGGCTCGGTCGACCGCGGTCCGTGGCTGTCGGCGAGACTCAGGTTGAAGGGGGCCAGCGGCGCCGTGCTGCCGCAGTCTGTGATCGTCCAGGAACGCACCTCTCCCGGCTCGACGATGAGGGCCTGCACCGGAAGCGAACTCCTGTTGACCGCGGGAACGCCCGAAGCCGGAACCGCCGGCGTCTCGACGGAGAACCCGGCCGGCCAGTTGCAGAGGATCCGGTTCGAGGGGACCTCCGCCCTGTTGGTGACCCCGTTGGGCAGGCTGAGGGCGACGACGGTGTTGTCCCGCGCCCCCTTCTCGAAGACGACGTCGCACCCGGGCCGGCGGGGGCCGAAGCAGGACAGGGTCAGCAGGTTGCGCTGGGCGCTGATCACCGCGCCGAAGGCGTCGTCGGCGACGAAGTCCTCCACGGTTACATAGCGGCGCGTCTCCTCGTCGAAGTACGCCGCCCGCGGCGCGTGGAAGGAGAGCGCGAGTCTGTTGTGCCGGATCTTGTCCGACTCGGGGTCGCCGAGGCGCAGGCCGGCGCAGTCCCCGGTCGCGTGGTACTGGTTTCCGTAGAGGATCTCGATGCTGTTGTTGCCGAGGTTGTGGCCGCTGCCGTTGCCGTCGCTGAGATGCAGGCCGGTGCCGCGCGTGTTCGTCTCCTCGGCGAACAGCTTGCTGTTGACGATGGGGCCATGCGACGAGTCGAGGAGGATGCCGGTTCCCTGGGGGTGGCTGGAGACGGCGCAGGCGAAGTCGAAGACCGAGGCGGTGACGCAGGTGAAGTCGTCGGGACCGGGGGTCTCCGGCCGGATCGCCACCACCGCGTCGGGGGAGCCGGAGCTGACGAGGCCGAACTTGTAGCGGCAGTTCATCTGGCTGTCGAAATGGATGGCGTGGCCGCTCTCCCCGGTGTAGGACAGCAGGTAGTTGCCCCCGTCGAGGCGGAAGTCCTGGCTCCAGGGGACGCGCAGGGTCTCCTGGAGGGTGAAGATGTTGTGGGGGGATCCCACGCCGTCGTGAACGCCGCCGCGTCCGCCCCAGATCCACACGTCCCGCGAGTGGGCGTGGGCGTAGTCGAGGGCTTCCTGGATGCCGCCCGTCCTGGTGCCGGGGGTGTTGCGGCCGAAGTCGCCGCCGTCGTCCGGGCCTTCGAGGGTGACGCTGACATACGGTTTCGGTTTCATGCTGCCGCCTCCTGTTTTCGCTTCACCGGCTCACGCGCCACCGGGCCCTGAGGTCCGCCGGGTGGCCCGGCCTTCCTTGACCCCGCCCCCGGGGGAACCCTTAGTACGGGCATCCTTGGGGAGGTCGGCGCGAAAATGAAAATCACCGATGTCAGGCTGCTCGTTCTCGAACAACCCGGAGAGCCCAAACCGGCGGGCATTCCCCGGCTGGGGCAGGTTCCCAACCTGCGCCGCATCCAGTGGTCGTCGGGACCGGTGCCCAACAAGAAAGCCGCCCACGGTCCCCCGTCGAGGCCGCGCCACAATTTCCTCGAAGTCCATACCGAAGGACTCAGCGGCCGCTGCACCTCGACCATGCGCCCGGACCAGATGGACCTGCTGCGCGCCCACGTTGTCGGCGAGGACCCGATGCACCGCGAGCACATCTGGCAGATGCTGTTCAAGGGGACGCGCTGGCTGCGCCAGAGACAGGGCTGGCACGGCGACCTCGACACCTGCCTGTGGGACCTGGCCGGCAAGGCCGCGGGCCTTCCGGTGCACGCCCTGATCGGGAAGGTGCGCGAGCGCTTCCCCGTGTACCTGACGAGCTCGGGCCCCTCCCTGGAGGATTACCTCGGCACCATCGAGCACGGCAGGGAGTTCGGCGTCAACGCCTACAAGTTCCACACCTACAAGGGGGGCCGGGCCGACATGCCGATCCTCGAGAAGACCCGCGAGGCGGTCGGGCCGGACTACGACCTCATCAACGATCCGGTCTGCTCCTACGACCTGCGCGAGGCCATCGAGGTCGGCCGCTTGATGGAGCGGCTCGACTTCATCTGGCTCGAGGAGCCGATGCACGAGGCGAAGATGAGCTCCTACCAGAAGCTGTGCGACGCCCTCGAAATGCCGGTGATGTCGACCGAAAACCTCATGCACGACGTCGGCATCACCGCCGAGTGGCTCAAGCAGGGGGCGACCGACTACGTGCGCGCCGACGCCATCGCCGCGGGCGTCACCTCGGTGCTCAAGCTCGCCCACCTCGCCGAGATGCACGGCGCCCAGGTCGAGATCGCCGGCCCCGGCGGGCTCTTCGGCCACGTCCACGCCCACCTCGGCTGCTGCATCGAAAACAACGACTACTACGAGTACTTCCATCAGGGCGGCGACGGGCTGCGCCGGTGGGGGGAGCAATGGGGAGTGACCAACGCCCCCCTCATCGTCGACGGCCACATCGCCCCCAACGACCTGCCGGGGTGGGGCGCCGAGTACGACGAGGAGAAGTTCCAGTCGCTGATCGCGGAAGTGCACTGACGCAGGAACAGCATCCACCAGAAACAGCATCCACCAGAAAAGGGAGATCGTCATGCCGCTGGGTAATCCGGTTCTGAGCAGCACCTTGAATCAGGTCAATCTCGACGAGCTGAAACAGGAGTTCGGCCCGCCTCCGTGGTCGCGCCGGGTCGTGGTGTCCGACCACCTCGCCGCCAACGTCATCTGCCAGCCCCCCGGATTCGAACAGAACGACTGGCACTGCCACAACTACGACGAGTGGTGGATCGTGCTCGAAGGGGAGATCGACTGGATCATCGAGGGCCGCGAAGACGACCCCGTTCACGCCAGGGAAGGGGACTTCATCTACGTCCCGGCCATGACCTACCACCACATCTTCCCGAAGGCGGGGGAGACGACGATCCGCCTGGGAGTGTCCCTGCCCGGCACGGGCGGGCACCTCCACGAGCGCCCCGCGCGCAAGGCGAAGGTCACTATTGAGAACTGACCCTCAGCGCGGTCCCGGCGAAGGGGACCCGACTTCGGAGCGGGCGCGTGAAACTTGAAGACAAGACAGCAGTCGTCACCGGCGCCGCCACCGGCCTCGGCCGCGCCACCGCCATATGCGCCGCCCGCGAAGGGGCGCGGCTCGTCCTGGCGGACATCGACGAGGCCGGCGGGGAAGCGACGGCCCGGCAGATCTGCGAAGAAGGGGGCACGGCCCACTTCGTGCACACCGATCTCGGCCGGTCCGCGGACGTCCGCCAGTTGATGGAGACCGCGGGCGAGCGCTTCGGACATCTCGACATCCTGATCAATCCGGCGGCCATCCTCCTCGATCCGGGGACGCGAGTCGACGAGTACTCGGAGGAAACCTGGCGGCGGGTGATCGACGTCAACCTCACCGGCAGCTTTCTGCTGTTGAAGTACGCCGTTCCCCTGATGGAGAAGGCTGGGGGTGGGGTTGTGCTGTTCGTCATATCCGGGGCCGGAGTGATAGGGGGCAGCTCCTCCCTGCCGTACGGATCGAGCAAAGGGGGGGTCCGGGGGCTGGTCCTGGTCGCCCGGGAGCAGCTTCGCCCCCTCAACATTCGTATCCACGCCGTGGCCCCGGGGGAGATGGCGACGAACATGAAGGTCGGCGCCATCCGCGAGATGGCGGAAAAGGCGGGCCGCTCCGCCGACGAAGCGGAGCGGGAGGTGCGGCCGGGCCTGTCCCCGCCCAAGGATTCGGCCGCCAGGATCATCGACCTCGCCTCCGACGCCGGGGCGGCCGCCGGCGATGCCGTGACCATCTTCCAGGGCGACTGGGACATCGAGACCCACTCCCTGAGGACCCCACCCGGCCGCAGGCTGGAGTAGGGCCGCTCCGGGGCGCTGCGACCTTTGCAGGGGTCGCCATGCGGGTCCGCCCGGCCTTGAACCTTGGTGAGCAGGCAGCGCCGGGGGCTCCTCGGCCTGGCGCCTGAACCGAGTCCCTCAGATACAGCCCGGAATCGACCGGCCCCGCACCGGCATGGCGTCGTTCTCGCCTTCGGGACCGGTGTACCGGCAATGGGCGCTCACGTAGTGCGTGGCGTAGCCGCGCCGGCGCCGGCCGCTGACGTTGGCCCGACTCGAGTGGAGGACGTGGCCGTGGTGAAAGCTGCAATCGCCCGGAAGGCGGTCCTGTGCGAGACAACCCTTCACCATCAACGCCGCCGAGGCGCGGCGGGTGATCGAGGCGGCGCGCCGGCGGGAGCTGTTCCACATGGAGGCCATGTCGGCGCGCTTCGTCCCCGCCGTTGCCCGCGCCCGCGAGCTGATCGCCAGAGCGCGGTGGGCGAACTCCGCATGGTGCAGGCCGACTTGGGCTTCCGCGCCGACGTCAACCCCGACCTCGGGGGCGGGGCCCTGTTCGACATCGGCATCTACGTCCTCTCCCTGGCAAGCATGGTCCTCGGCCCTCGCCCCCGAGGAGGTAGTCTCCACTGTCCACCTGGGGTCGACCGGCGTCGACGAGCAGTCGGGCATGCTGCTGCTCCCCCTCGCCGGGCTGTCGGGCGGCAGGTTCCTGATGGGGCCCTCCATTGCATCTCCGCATGGCGGGGACCGGCACACGCTTGTCAAGGACCCGGGAGTCTCTATTTTCCACGAAATTTCGTGGTTGATATCCGGACCTATGGTTCATGCGAGCCCAGAGCTCCAGCGCTGCCGTGGCGTCCTCCCGCGGGTTGACATCC
This sequence comes from Candidatus Latescibacterota bacterium, assembly GCA_965206595.1. GTDB lineage: Bacteria > Latescibacterota > UBA2968 > UBA8231 > UBA8231 > CBDCXV01. Next base: position 7,040,829 of record OZ242214.1, on the reverse strand, counting down.
CGGCACCCGAGTCCGGCGGCCCTGACCGCGGACCCCGGCATCCTTCCCCCTCCCACCCATATTTCCCTGCCCGTTGCTGGTGGATCCCCTGCGAGGTACGCGCCGCTGGGCAGGTTGAGGCGCCGCGTCCCCCACCCCAGAACAGAGGACCTGAACCATGAGAAGACTCATTTCCATTCTACCCGTCCTGCTCTCCACCATGGGCAATCCCGTGTCCTCCTCGGCCGAGGGCACGCATTTCTGCCTGCCTGTCGACCCGGAGATGCTCGAGCGGCATCTGCAACGCCCTGCGGGCAAGCGGGTCGCCCTCCTGAATGCGGGAGAGCCGCGCACCGTGCGGATGATCTACTTCCTGTCCGACCCGCAGAGGTTCAGGCAGGAAGTGGTCGACAAGATGAAGACGACCGTTCGGGAAGTACAGCGGATCTATGCCGACCAGATAAGAGCGCACGGATTCGGCGAGACAACCTTCCGTTATGAAACAGATGCACAAGGTGAACCCATGGTGCATGTCGTGTATGGTACCGGAGGCAATTACCACTATGCGGATGCGCTTGGCAGGATTCAAGGGGAATATGGATACGATCTCGGTTCAAACATCTACTTCATCGTCCTGGGCAACGAGGAAGACATTCAATTTCGAAATGTATTGGGGCTTGGTCTCCAGACGTCGAGAAATAGTGGATGGGCGATGTTGACCCAATATTTCGACCCGAACTTCGTCACCAGAGCAGCCCATGAACTGGGACACGCTTTCGGATTGTGGCACAACTTCAACGATGGGGCCTACATCATGTCCTATGGCCCGGGGCAAGGCAGTTTCTCCGAGTTGAGCGCCGGGCATTTGGCCGTACACCCCCATTTCAATTCCGATAGCTCAACGTATCAGGAGTATGTGCTGGATTTGCCAACGTGTGAGATCCTTTCATCGCGTTCATATCGGACAGGAGCAACAAGCGTCCCTATCCAACTGGAACTCAGCGACCCTGACGGTCTTCAGCAAGTATCTCTATTTGTCACAACACCAGAAACGCACTTTTCTGCAGGCTCTCCAGAGTTGAAGACAGGTCGTCTATTGGGAGGTGTGACGAATGCGGCTGTCGACCTCCAGTATGACGGCATTCCCCCATCGGACCCCGGTGCCGCGAGTCTCTCCACCCTCCTCACTCACAAGATGGCGATCGAGGTTGTGGATCTACGCGGGAATATCCGCACAATAGGTCTTTCGCTGCTGCATGAGTCGACCCACAAACTCATCATCCCCCTGGACCGACAGAAGGGGAATGGAGCCAATGGTGTGGCCTTTTCGCCCGATGGGAAAATCCTCGCCGCAGCGTCAGAGAATCTAACTGTTGAACTGTGGAACGCAGAGACCGGCGCACACATCGCCACCCTTGAGGGATATGACCCTTATCGGGGGCGTGTTCACCAGGTCTTTTCTTTGGCCTTTTCGCCCGATGGGAAAATCCTCGCCACGGGAACATGGCATGGCAGCATCAAGCTGTGGGACGTGGCAACGAGGACGGAGATAACCACCTTCACGCTTAGTGCTTATCGCAGTCGGATCATGTCTTTGGCCTTTTCGCCCGATGGAGAAATCCTCGCCTCAGGAATAACGGATGATTGGACCGGCCCAAGCATAATCAGGCTATGGGACATGGAGACAAAAACCCAACTCCCCCCTCTTGCAGGCCATACACATGGTGTCCAGAGCGTGACCTTTTCACCGGATGGAAAGACCCTGGCTTCGGGTTCTTTTGATAGCACGATCAGGCTATGGGACGTGGCGACAAAGACCGAGATTGCCAAGATTCCCTATGAGGACTCGGTCACTTCCGTGTCGTTCTCACCGGATGGGAAAACACTCGTTTCGAGTGCATTCAATGGCAAGGTCGCTTTTTGGGACGTGGGCAAGAGAGCCTTCAAGGATCAGTTTCTGGTAAGGTCGGTCAATCTTCTCCGCTATGCGTCATTTACCCTGGATGGCGGCAGAATCGTCACCGCTTCACAGGATGGAGACATCAAGATCTGGGAGGTGGATCTGGATGCGAAAGCATACAGACGCATCGCGAGACTTCAAGGCAACAGTGGCGACCAACTGCTTGGTGCGCGTGCAACATTTTCCCCGGATGGCACAACTTTTGCCACATCATTAGGCAGCGGTTATGAAAGAGGGGGGGACTACACCATCGTCTTGTGGGACCTGTCTCCTTACGTAACCCCCGTGGTACATGTGGCCGACTTCAACCTGAAAGCGGCCATTCGGGAAGCCCTGGGCAAATCCGGCTACGGACCTCTCACCAGGGACGACATGGAGCGCTTGACCACCCTTGACGTGAGGAACCGGGAGATCCGCGATCTGACCGGTCTCGAGTGGGCGACGCAACTGACCCACCTGAATCTCGAGGGCAATCCCCTGAATTCGTTAGCCGCCAACACCCACCTGCCGGCCCTGGAAGCCAGGGGTGTGGGGGTCCTGTTCCCGCGGAGCCCCCAGGCCTTGGCCAAGCTCTCGGGCGACGGCCAGCAGGCCCCGTCGGGCACTCCAGTCGAGGACCCCCTGATCGTCGAGGTGCGGGACCAGAACGGTGTGGGCCTGCCCGGATCAGCCGTTACATTTGCGGTTATCAGGGGGGAGGGGGCGCTGTCTGTCGAGACCGCCACTACCGACGCCCGAGGCCGCGCAGCCACCACGCTGACGCCGTTGATGGCGGGGACCGTCAGCGTAGAGGTGACCGTGGAGGGGTTGGAGCCGGTGATCTTCACTGCCGGCGGGCACCTGATCCCCAAGATGCTGACCAAGCTCTCCGGAGATGAGCAGCGGGGACGGGGCAGCGCGGCGTTGGCCGAGCCGTTGGTCGTGGAGGTGGTGGATCAGAATGGCAATGTGCTCGAAGGGGTTCAAGTCGCCTTCGCGATCACCGCTGGCGACGGCACGCTGTCTGTAGAAACCGCCACTACCGATGCCCAAGGCCGCGCTGCCGCCACGCTGACCCTCGGGGAGGTGGGGGAGGGCATCAGCGTAGAGGTAACCGTAGAAGGGTTGGAGCCGGTGATTTTCACCGCCGTCGGGCAGGCCTCCCCCGACTTCGACGGCGATGGCCAGGTCGGCTTTGGCGACTTCTTCCTGTTCGTCGACTACTTCGGCACCAGCGAACCCCACTTCGACCTCGACGGCGATGGTCAGGTCGGCTTCGGCGACTTCTTCCTCCTCGCCGATCACTTCGGCCAGCCAGCGCGTGCCAAACTGATGGCACTGGCCCGAGAGCGCATTGGCCTGCCCGATGGCCCGCAGTTGCAGCAGAACACCCCCAATCCGTTCAACAGCCAGACGGTCCTGTCCTACTTCTTGCTGCGTCCGGGTCTGGCCCGGTTGGAGGTGTTTTCGCTGACGGGGCAGCGGGTGGCACTGTTGCACGAGGGTGTAGAGAAGGCCGGCCTCCACCGCCTGCATTGGGAGGGCCGGAGCGACCTGGGTCACCCCCTGGCCAGCGGGGTCTACGTGTACCGCCTGGTCACGGGCGACGGCGTGCAGACGCGCAAGCTGACCCTGCTGCGGTAGGCAGGAGCCGGGGCGCCTGGCGCAGGGCCGTATGGTGGTCCCACCTGGCGCCCTCCCTCACACCGCCACCACCACCGCATCCCGCTCCATCTGGTCGTGCAGGAGGATGAAGTCGTCGCCGAGGGTGGCGCGCAGCTCGCGGGCCAGCTTAGCCCGCCGCGGCAGGAGTGGTCCTTGGCGCCCTTGTAGCATATGCAAGCCCAATTTGTGTCCAGTTGACGGGATACACCTCAAGGCGGAGCGCCCCGCGCGCAAGACGAAAGTCACGATCACTCCGGCGCGGGAGTTTTGGGCGGCAGTACTTCCCTTCCGTACGGATCTAGTAAAGGGGGGGTCCGAGGGCTGGTCCTGGTCGCCCGCGAGCAACTTCGCCCCTCAACATTCGCATCCACGCCGTGGCCCCGGGAGAGTTGGCGACGAACATGGATCTGAGGATGGGTGCGATGCCCTGGGGAACAGGGCGATGTGATGGCCGGCCGCATGATGTCCGCACCCGGCGATCCCGTCCCTGGCGCATGAACGCCGCCCTCAGATACAGCCCGGAATCGACTGGCCCCGCACCAGCAGGGCGTCGTTCTTTCCTTCGGGACCCGTGTAGCGGCAATGAGCGCTCACGTAATGCGTGGCGTAGCCGCGCCGGCGCCGGCCGCTGACATTGGCCCGACTCGAGTGGAGGACGTGGCCGTGGTGGAAGCTGCAATCGCCCGGTTCGAGCTCGATCGGGCGCTCCCGGGGCAGCTTGCCGGCCAGGGACTGCGCTTCGATTTCGGCGCGCTCCCGGTCTTCGAGCACACCCCGTTTGTGGGTGCTCGGCACGACCCAGAGACAGCCGTTGTCGACGGTGGAATCGTCGAGGGCGGCCCAGCAGGCGACCAGCTCGGAAGCCGGCTCGATGTGGAACCCGAGCGGCTGGTCCTGGTGGTACGGCTGCCTCGACCCGATCCGGGCCGGCTTCATGAACAGCTGGTCCTGGTACAGCTTGACCTCGGGACCGAGCAGCCCCTCGATGCAGTCGAGAATCCCGGGGTTGCGTGCGTGCGCCTCGAAGACCTCGTCGACGAAGGCGAGGTGCATGAGCTTGCGCAGCGACCCGGCGCGGCTGTCCGCCTCTGCTTCGCAAGCCGCTACCGCCGGCTCGACCTGGATATGCTGGTCTGATATGTGGGAGGCCTCCCCGCGCGCCACCCACTCGGCGCGTTCCCTGAGGACGGCGACCTCATCCTCGTCCAGCAAACCTTCGACGACGAGAACCCCATCCTCCCGGAACTGCTCTATCTGTGCCTGTGAAAGTCCCATCGTATCGCCTGTTAACCTGCTCCCTCTCGTCAATGTCGACGATTAGTGCCCCATCTGCCGATTGCCTTTGTTGTTGCGAAAGTCAGGTCAAAAATAGGGCCTGCCAACCCAATCCTTGAACCAAAAAGGAGCCTGGAATTGAGACTGGCGATTTCCGGCACGACCGACGAGGGCTTCCGGCTCGCCCATCAGGTGGGGGCCACCGACGCGGTCGGCGGCGGCACCCTGCCGGCGGACAAGGGCTACTACACCCTGGAAGACCTCGCGCGTCTTCGCGAAAGGGTCGAGGAGGCGGGCCTGAAACTGTCGGTCATCAGCGGGCTGCCCGAGGAGCTGACCTTCAAAATCAAGCTCGGGCTGCCGGGCAGGGAAGAGCAGATCGAAAACTGGTGCAGGACGATCCGCAACATGGGGGAGGCTGGCAGGATGGCTGCATCCGGACGACCCTCCTATCTCGCCCATCGCCGGGGTCGCCAGGGTCTTCCGCAGCCACGCGGCGTTGCGGCGGTTCATCGAGATCGTGCCGAGCGACTGCAACGGCCTGACCTTCTGCACCGGGACGTTCGGCGCCATGCCGGAGAACGTGCTCGACGCCATCCGCTACTTCGGCAGCCGCGGCAAGATCTTCCACATCCACTTCCGGAGCGTGACCGGCCCGGTCCCGAAGTTCTCGGAAACCTTCATCGGCGAGGGCCACCTCGACATGATGGAAGCGATGAAGGCGTTCCACGAGTCGGGTGTCGACGCCCCGATCGTCGAAGACCACGTTCCCCGCCTGAAGGAAGACGACACCCGTCAGTTCCGCACCCGCTCCTACGCCATGGGCTACATACGGGCGCTCATGGACGCGGTGAAGCGACGCGGTGAAGCGCGGACATTGACGCGGTGAAGCGACGCGGTGAAGCGCGGACATTGAAATCGGGGGTAGCTTCACTTCTGGCGAACGTAACCGTTCAGTCCCCTGCGGTTGTAGTTTGAGCATCTAAAAAAATACCTAGCGTGTTTTCAGGTCCGTCGGTATCTTCGGGATTGGGTGTGTGTTTTTGATTTTTCCGGATACGGCGACCCCCATGAAAAGACCTCCTGAGAGTGCGATTTCCGCAAGCGACTTGCGCAAGCGTATTGCCCAGCTCGAGCAGATCGTGGAACAACTGACGGCGCGCCTCGCCGAGCTGGAGCAGGAATTGGCCCGCCGCAAGGGACGATCCCGCCGGGGAGCCGCCTCCTCGGAATCGGGCGCTTCCTCTTCGCCGCGCACCGATGCCTCGCGACGCCGATCCTCGGGGCGCTCGCCGGGCGCACAGCCCGGGCACGAAGGACCCGGCCGCTCGTGGGTAACCGTCGAGCAGGTGGACGAACGGATCCCGGTCAAGCCCAGCCAGTGCCACGGATGCGGGCACCCGTTGACGGGAGACGATCCTCATCCGCAGCGTCACCAGGAAGTCGTCCTCCCTGCGCTGCGCGCCGAGGTCATCGAGTATCAGTTGCACACCCTGCGCTGCGCTCACTGCGACCGCCTGACCGAAGCCGGTTGGCCCGAGGGCGTGTCGCGGCACACCTTCGGCCCCAGCGTGCAGGCCTGGGTCGGCCTGTTGGCCGGGGCCTACCGGATGAGCAAGCGCAACATTCAGTCGCTGTTGTCCGACGCCTTCGGGCTTGAGGTGTCGCTGGGCACGGTCAGCCGACTGCAACAGGAGGTGGCCGCGGCCCTGGCGGGTGCGGTCGAGGAGGCGCGCGCCTTTGTTCGCCGACAGCCCATAGTCAACGTCGACGAGACCGGCTGGCGGCAGCGCCGCGCCAAGGCCTGGTTGTGGACCGCAGTGACGGAGGGCGTCACCGTGTTCGCCATTCGAAAAGGCCGGGGACGGGACGGGGTCGATGAGGTGCTGGGGGCCGATACCCGGGCGGTGGTCGGCTCCGATCGCTATTCGGCCTATGGGCATCTGCCGCTTCGACGCCGGCACGTCTGCTGGGCGCATCTGCGGCGCACCTTCGAGGAGTTCGTGGCCCGGGGAGGAGAGGCCGCCTGGGTCGGGCAACGGCTGTTGGATTCCAGCGACCAGGTGTTTGGCTGGTGGCACCGCGTCCGCGACGGCACCTTGCAACGGTCCGGCTTCCAGGTCTACGTCAGCGGCTTGCGTGGGCGGTTTCATAAACTACTTGGGGTATGGTCAGCAGTTCGCCGACGCCAAGACGGCGGCCACCTGCGCCAACCTCCGAGACCTCGGGCCGGCCCGGTGGACCTTCGTGCGCACACAAGGCGTCGAGCCGACCAACAACGAAGCCGAACGAGCCCTTCGTCATGGCGTGCTGTGGCGTCACACCAGCTTTTGGGGGTAAAAAAGCACGGATACCGGAATCCATAATGGAGTGCTTTTTTACCCCCAATCGGCACCCACAGTGCCGGAGGCAGCCGTTTTGTAGAGCGTCTGCTCACGGTGCGCGATACCCTGCGCCAGCAACAGCGCAACGTCCTCGACTATCTCAGGGGGGCCTGTCAGGCTGCGGTGCCGCAACAGCCGGCGCCCTCGCTGCTGCCTCCAACCCACCCCACCCTTCGTAAAACTTAACCTGCTACCATTCCGCCCCCGGCCCCAATCTGCCACGAACCTATCTCAAAATTGAAATTGTTTAAGTAAAATCAAAATGGATGCAAGTTGGACGAAGCCAAGAAAATTCTCCGGATACAATTCCCAGCGAGTGATCACTCGACGCTGCCATTGAAGCCAAGCAAAGAATCTCTCAACCATCCAACGCCGCACATAACGCCGCAATCGCCGTCCGTCCTGAGTCTTTTTCTTGGTCCGATTCTGGCGATGCGGGGCGATCATCTCGATCCCGTCTTTCTTACGTTCTTCATCCAACGAATCGCTGTCGTACGCTTTGTCGCCGATCAAGTTGTCAGGTTGGTCTTCGATCAGGTAAAAGTCAAAGGTCAACTGAACCAGCGTCACTTCATGATGGTTCGCTGCATGCGTGCTCACCGACAAGGGAAGCCCATTGCCGTCGACGATCCCCATGACCCGCACCCCCTTACCTCGCTTGGTGTGGCCGATATCGGCACCTCCACCCTTGGCCGCCGAGAACAGGCCGTCGATGAAAGCCTCCGATTCGTCCAGGCCCCCTTGCTCGTGAAGGGTCTGGGCCAGGTCCATGAGAACTTCGCGTACCACCCCTTGACGACACCCGTTTTGAAAACGGCGATGCACGGTTTTGTAGTTCGGATAGCACGGCGGCAACATAGGCCATTGAGCCCCGGTGTTTAGAATCCAAAGGACGGCTTCAAAAACATCACGGGTGCAAACCGGTTTGCGACCCGGATGGCTCTTGGGACGAAGTTCTTCAGGAAAGTGATGCCGGATTCGTTGCCATTGCATGTCGGTCAGGTTGACCATACACCAATGGTACATCACTGTCATTTCGAAAACAAGTTTAAGTTTGCCTGTTTTGAGATAGGTTCACGATTTTATCTGGAACGACCCGGACGCCTCCGTTCAAACCGATCTCGAAGAGGGCCACATCATCGGCCTGGGATGGATATACGTCAACGATGACGATAAGGGGTTAACGAACTGGTTTTATTGCAGCGAGAGCGAGGAATACGATCAGTGGAAAACTTCGGCCTCGATTTCGGACTTTCTTCTGGAACCGGTCGACTATGACGTGTTCTCTCCAGGGCCCTGGACGCCCACCCTACCCGACCCGCCTCCCTGTCCTTGCCAGGAGATGGACGACGATTCGGTTGTCAAGTGGACATCCTGGAGGCGCATCGGTGAGCTGTCACGTTTCGTTTGGTTCCTGACGTTTTCACCGGATGGGAACACCCTGGCCAGTAGCGGTGCGGACAGCACAGTTCGGCTATGGGATGTCCGCACCGGCACCCTCCAGGCCACCCTGGAAGGCCATACGGGTGGGGTCGGTGCGGTGGCCTTTTCTCCGGATGGCCATACCCTGGCCAGTGGAAGTAACGACGACACGATTCGGCTGTGGGATATGAGAACGGGCCAACCCGGAACCCGCCTTACACTTCATCATGTTGATATTTCTTATTGGATCATCTCCCTGGCGTTTTCCCAGGATGGCCGCACCTTGGCCAGTGGAACTTTTCACGGCAAGATTGGGCTGTGGGATGTGGGAACGGGCCAACTCGAAACCAGCGTTGATTTCCACGGTAGGGGTTGCAGTTCCCTGGCGTTTTCTCCGGATGGCAAAACACTGGCCTGTGGGATTAACGGAGGTGGGCTTCGCCTTTATGAAATTGGCCCTGAGGGGCTCCAAAGGGTCCCGGATGGGAATCTTGTACCGGATGGCGGTGCACCGAAGAGGACGGACATTGAACCAATCATTGATTCTCTCGTAAAAACCCCCCTCTCACAGCCCCGATAATCAGGGATTCTTGGTATATTGGGTTATACCAATCCGTCACACACTTCCTCTTTACTGGATGGGGCTGATGTTTCGTAAGAAGGATTCGCAACGCACCCTGTTCGAGAGCCGCAACCTGGTGCCTGCGGCCAAGCGGCGGCGCCTGCAGGCGAGCTGGGCGGAGACCTTTCGCACGCGTGCCTTGCCGCTGATCGATGAAGCGCAGTTTGCGTCCTTGTATTGCGACGACAACGGTCGTCCCAACCAGCCGGTGGCGACGGTCTTGCTGACGCTGCACAACTTCCGCGCTGGCTTGCTGGCCCATGACCGCGGCCGGCAGGCCTTCGAGGCGACCACGGATCGCATTCTCCAAGCGCTGGGTACGAAGGTCACCCGGCAACGTCTGGACTCCACCCATGTGCTCAGCAACATCGCGGTGTTGTCGCGTCTGGGGCTGTTGTGTGAGACCCTCCGTCACTTTCTGAAAACCCTGGCCGCGGAGCATCCACGCCTGTACGGGCGGGTGCCGAAGCGCCTGCGCGAGCGCTACCTGAAGGAGGACGGCAGCGCCACGGCCTACCAGGACGCGCCCTCCGGCACGGGCAAGAGGCGGCTGCCGGTGTGCGCGCGCGATCTGTATCGTCTCCATCAGCTGTGTGCGGGCACCGCGGCCGAGGGCCTGGCATCCTACGCGCTGCTGCAGCGCCTGCTGTGGGAGCAGTGTGAGGTGATCGCGGACAAGCAACGCCCCTCGACCGAGGACGACGACGCCGGCGAAGGCGGCGTGCCGGTGGCGCTGAAGGCGCCTGAGCACGTCGGCAGCGACTCGCTGCAAAGCCCTCATGATGCCGAGGCCACCTACAACGCCCGCAAGGGCAAAGGGTATGAGGTGCAGATCGCCGAGACCTGCGTCGAGGCCGACGACGACCAGGCCGACGACGACCAGGCCGACGACGACCAGACTGACACCGTGAACAGGATCACCCACGTAGCGGTGACCGCTGCCTGCGCCAGTGACGAGCACGCGACGATGCCGGTGCTGGAGGCCCTCGAAGAGCGCGGGCAACGACCCGACGAGCTGGTCGCCGACACCGCCTTCGGCTCCGGCGACCATGCCATCCACGCCGAACGCCTCGGCACCGAGTTGGTCAGCCCGGTCAAAGGCCCGCAGGTGGACGTCGAGGAGCGGCCCGAAACGGTGACCGAGGCCGACTTCCTCGTCGAGGCCCGTCTCCGGGATCCGGCCATCTGCCCGGCCGGACACTTGGCTAGAGAGCAAACGCCGTGTGAGAAGAAGTCCCATCATGTGGCCCTGACCTTCGAGCGCGAGGGCTGTGAGACCTGCGCCCTGCTTTCCGTCTGTCCGGTGAAACGGAACAGGACCCGGGACGGCTACGCCGTGACCGTGGACCTGAAAGCCGTCAACCTCGAACGTCGCCGTCGCGCCATCGCCAGCGGCGCCTTCCGGGAGCGCTATCGCATTCGCGCCGGCATCGAGGCCACGGTCTCGGAACTGAAACGAAGACACGGGCTGGGCGCCCTGCGTGTGCGCGGACGCTGGCGCGTGGAGCTGGCCGTCTACCTGAAAGCCCTGGCCTGCAATATCAAGAGAATGCTGCGGGCGCTTGCGCCCAAACCCGGAGCCATGAGTCCGGCGATGGGCTGAAAAGGGGGGCAGAGGTCCCTTTCGGCGCCGAAAAAGGCCCTTGAAGTCTTGGATCGAGCCCCTGCGCCGATAGCGCCCGAAGGCAGCTTCATGGCAGCGCATTCCGGATTCGTTTCATAGTTGAAAACTTTAGCTTTGGGTGCCAATTCTTACCCGCGGAAACCGGGTTTCTACGAGGGAGTCAATCATTGAAATCCCCATAGGGGTCGGTACCGTCTCGTTTTCTCTGGATGGCAGCAAGTTCGCCTGGGGATTGGAATTGGACTACGGAACCCGGTTGTGGGATCGGGACAGTGACCAGCAGATCACCCTTCGGGAGACGGGGCACGTGGCCTTCTCTCCGGATGGCCTCACCTTGGCGATTGGTCATAGGGTACGAAAGTATTACTAACATCCCTGATCCGCCCCCGGGGAACACGATAATCCGCTTGTGGGATGCGGAAACCGGTCAACACAAGGCCACCCTGGAGGACTCTCTGACTGAGAGTAATATCCATTCGATAGCGTTTTCACCGGACGGGACTTTTCTAGCCAGTGCGAGTAACGATGGCATCCGTTTGTGGGACATGTCGCCCTTCATCACGGATCCTTCTGATGTTACGGTCGTATCTGCCGTAGAACCAGCGGTGCCTTTCGTCAGCGGCCTGGATGCGATTGCGCCCAATCCCTTCAACACCACCACTCGGATTTCCTACCGTATGGCCACCCCCGGCCCGGTGCGTCTGGAGATCTACAATACCCTCGGCCAGCGGGTGCGGACGCTGGTAGACGAAGCCCAACCCGCCGGTTTTTTCCAGGTTCTCTGGGACGCCCGCGACCAGGAGGGCGCCGTAGTGTCGGCCGGCGTTTATCTGGCTCGCCTTAACTATCGCGGGGGTGCGGAGACACGGCGGCTGCTCTACCTCAAGTAGCCATTCCGGTGAGGTGGTGCACCTGATGAATAACCGAATCGCACCCCAAAGGCCACGCTTCCCATTTAGCAGCGGCGTTCTTGGTCCTTGGCCCACAGGGAGCCAGCCACGGTCAGCCGGACCCCGGGGGGATATACTGGACTGAGGAGAGAGACCTCGGCTGGATTCAGCGATCCGACCTTGAGGGTTCAAACATCGAAAAACATTCTCACAACGGAACTCGAGGTGAAGCCGAACCGGATCGCATTGGAACCGATCCTGGGAAAAGATCTACTTCAGGCGGCGGCCCCATGACCACTCCACCCGATCACACCACTCCGCCCACCGCCGAAACCCGGTCGCGCGGCCAGCGCATCGGCCTGTGGCTTGGCCCCCTGCTGTTCGCGCTCACCCTGCTGCTCGACCTCGAGCCCGGCAGGCCGGAGATCACGCGCATGGCCGCGGTGGCCCTGCTCATGGCCACCTGGTGGATCACCGACGCCATCCCGCTGTTCGCGACCGCGCTGCTGCCGCTGCTCCTGTATCCGCTTCTCGGGATCGAGCAGACCCGCGCCACGGCGCCGGTCTACTTCAACAGCACCATCGTCCTCTTCCTCGGCGGCTTCATGGTCGCCCTGACCATGGAGAAGTGGGACGTCCACCGCCGCATCGCCCTCTGGGTCATCCGCTCGGTGGGCGGGGGGCCGGCGCGGATCGTGCTCGGGTTCATGCTCGCCGCGGCCTTCCTGTCGATGTGGATCTCGAACACGGCCACGGCGATCATGATGATTCCGGTCGGCCTCGCGGTGATCCTGAGAATGGAGGAGCAGTTCGGGCGGGAGCGGACGCGCGCCTTCTCCGTGGCCGTCATGCTCGGGATCGCCTACGCCTGCTCCGCCGGGGGCATCGCCACCCTGGTGGGCACGCCGCCGAACCTCTCCCTGGAGCGGATCTTCCAGATCACTTTCCCGGAGGCGCCGCACCTATCGTTCGGGGTGTGGTTCGTCATGGCCGCCCCCATCTCCTTGCTCATGCTCGCCTCCGCCTGGCTGCTGATCACGCAGGTTTTCTTCCGCATACCGGCCGAGGTCGCCGTCGACCGGGAGGTCCTCGAGTCGGAGACCCGGAAGCTCGGCCCCATCTCCTTCGAGGAACGGGTGATCCTCGCGGTGTTCGCCGCGACCGCCCTGCTCTGGGTCTTCCGCGCGCCGATCGAGATCGGAGGGCTGACGATACCCGGCTGGTCCACCCTCTTGCCCTACGGCAACCTCATCGACGACGGCACCGTGGCGATCGCCATGGCCAGTCTCCTCTTCCTGGTTCCGGCCCGGTCTCCCGGCGCGAAGTCCCGGATGGTGATGGGGCCGGACGTGGTGCGCGGGCTGCCCTGGAACATCGTGCTGCTGTTCGGGGGAGGCTTCGCCCTCGCCCACGGCTTCCAGACCACCGGACTCGCCCGCTTCATCGGCGACGGCTTCAGCGGGCTCGGCTCGGTTCCGCCTTTGGTCCTCATCTTCGTCATCTGCCTGACGATCACCTTCCTCACGGAGCTCACCTCGAACACGGCCACCACCGAGATGGTGCTCCCCATCTTCGCGGCCGTCTCCGTGTCCGCCGGCGTTCACCCGCTGCTGCTGATGATCCCGGCGACGCTGTCCGCCTCGTGCGCCTTCATGATGCCGGTGGCCACGCCCCCCAACGCCGTGGTCTTCGGCAGCGACCGCGTCAAGGTCGCGGAGATGGCGCGGGTCGGCATCGTCCTCAACCTTGTCGGCGCCGTCGTCATCACCCTGGTTTTCCGCGCCATGGGCCCGCTCCTGTTCGGGATCGAACCCGGGGTGCTGCCGGAGTGGGCAGGGGCGGGAGGATAGTGCCCGCACGCGGCACCAGGCCCGGTGGACCCCACTGCGGATGGCGCAATCGAAACCAGAAGGAGAACCCATGATCGAGGGACCCCGCGCCTGCAGACCGGAAGAGTTCGACGAGACCATCGCCCTGATCAACGCCACCTTCCGCCCCGACTCGGACCAGAACATCCGCACCGACTACCCCCTGATCTTCAACCAGCAGGGGCTCGGCTACATGCGCATCCTCAAGGTCGCCGGCCAAGTGGTCGCCCACGTCCCGGTGGCCCCGCGCCGGATCGTCGCAGGCGGGGACTCCTTCACCGCCGGCATCATCAGCCCCACCGTCACCCATCCCAGCCACCGCCACAAGGGGTACGCCACCCGCTGCCTTCGGGACTGCGTCCGCATCATGGAGGAGAACGGCTGGCCCGTGTCGGTGCTGTGGACGCAGCACGCCACCTTCCCCTTCTACCATCACTCCGGGTGGGAGGCGGTGGACAACCAGGGGTGGATGTACATCCTCGCGCCCGGCGACGCGGTGTTGTTCGACCGGGGCGGCTTCGAGATCCTCTCCTTCGATCCGGCCCGTCCCGGACACCTCGACGCCATCATCGGCTTCCACGACGCCGAAACCTTCCGCGTCGCCCGCACCAGGGAGGAGTACGCCGCCCTGCTGACGCTGCCGAAGATCGAAACGAGGCTGGCCCTGGCCGGCGGCGAGGTGGCAGGCTATCTGTGCGTGGGGTCGGGAACGAACAAACCGGGCCTGATCGAGGCGGGCGGAAGCCCCGCCGCGGTGGAAGCCCTGGTGGCGGAGGCGGCGAGGACCCACGGCCCGGTCCAGGCCATAACGAACCTGACCCCCTCAGTGCTGGACGACTTCCTCGCTACCCATGTGGGATTTTCGCGGAAGCCGGTCGAGCTTGCCGCTGGTGTCGGCCCCCAGATGATGCGGATCAACAGCCTGGGCCTGCTGCTGAGGAGCATCGAGAGCCACCTGCGCTCACGGTCGGCGGGGCTCTCCGGGGCGGTGTCGCTGGAGTGCACGGACACCGGCGAGGCGGTTACCCTTGGGTTCCGCGACGGCGAGGTGCGCTTCGATTCCGGTACGGCTTCCGACAGGGTGGCCCTGAACGCGCGGCAGATGGTGCAGCTGATCTTCGGCGGCCATCCCTCCTGCGACCCGCTGGACCTGCCCGCGGGAGCCGCCGCCCTGTTGGGCAGGCTGTTTCCCTTCCACTTCCCGATCTGGGAGCTCGACCACTCGTAGGAGCCGGCGCGCAGAATCATGTCCGCCATGTATCGGACGCGACAAGGAAGCTCACGACTGAGACAAAGCCGCATGAATCCGTGGTTGCCGCCGCCCAAGGGCTCAACCGCGTTCGGCGAATGACCGAGGAACCCATAACCGATGGATACGTCGTAGATTTATAAGGTCCGACGGTTGAAAATCGCGGAAGTGAAATGCAGTTCGCCGACATTGCCCTTTTCATTCACCAACAAACCAGGAGGTGCCTCATGCGCCGGATCCTGTCATCACTCGTTTTCCTCGGCCTTCTCGTCCTACCCCTCTCCGCCCAGGAAGAGGCCCTCCAGGGCACCTGGGAGGGGAGCTTCGTGGACGAGGAAGGCAACGCGATCACCATGCGCCTGTCCTTTGAGGAGGATGGCGCCTTCGAGCTCAACCAGGTCGTCGAGCTGGGAGAAGACTTCCAGTCCGTTGTCGAAAACACGGAAATACCCGTGGAGGAGGTCACCATCCAGGGCATCGGCACCTACGAGGTCGACGGCGACAAGCTCTCGGTCGACATCACCGAGGTGGAAATACGCGTCGGCGACCGGGACTTCTTCGAGGTCCTCGCCGAGGTCGCCCGCGCCCTGGCCCGTTTTGCAGCGGACTTTGCCGGAGTCTCCGAGGAGGACTACCCGGCCTTCGAGCAGAACTTTGTCGACGAGTTCCTCGCCGGGATGGACGAGGACCAGTTCCTCGCCGGATTTTCCGAGCAGGACGTGACCTACGCCATCGAGGGTGACACCCTGTCCATCACCTCTCCCACGGAGGACGGGGGAGAAGAGACCATGCAATTCCAGCGCGTCGACGCCGACACTGCCGTGGCCGGGACGACCTGGGGGGGTCTGAAAGCGAATTGGCGTCAGTGAGCATGCTTCCGGCTCCGCCGGATTGATCCGGGACTACCTTCGCGATCGCTTCAGCCGGTACTTGCCCCTCCGGGCAGGTACCGGCGTTTTTTTGCGTTCATTTTCAGAAACGGATACCCAGACGCACGGCTCCGGTCGTGCCGATGTAACCGAACCGATGGCCGAAACTGGGCCTGATTTTATCCTGACATCCGAAGTTGCGGCGTCCCAACAGGGCAGGAGGTCGCCGCCTCGAGTTCTCCCCGGCCGGCCACTCTGCCCGAAGCGCTTCCTTGCAGCGCCTTAACGGATGCCCCCTGTGAAACCGGCGTTGCTCTCCACCAGTTACCCTCCGCAATACCTGACGCAGACCCTTCTCAGCTGAGAATTGTGGGCTCCATCCCAGGCGCCTCGGGGTCCGCGGGGAAGTAAGGGCGCTTCAATTTCCTGAACCGCACGTGCCTGAGGGTCGCCGGAGTCGGCCCCGGGTGTCGAGAACGATCATTCCCCTGGCGATCCCCCCGTAGGCGAGGCGGTAGTTCATCGGGTTTTTGGCGACGATGAACTTCGCCGCGGCCGGGTCGATGCCGACGGCGCGGAACTGCTCGTCGGACCAGTCGTAGGTGGCGCGGCTCATGATCAGCACCTTGATGTTGCCGACGGCTGCCCTGGCCCTTGCCCCGGGTTCCTTAGAAAGAGGCTCCAAAAAGTGCCTTATCTTTCCTGATACATCCTGACACCCAAGGCCCTCCCAAACCAGCGATGGCGAGAAGCAACGTATTGAACACGCGGACGATCAACTACTTGGAGTTGATCGGCAACGGCAAACAGTATCGCGTGCCTCCGTACCAGCGCGACTACTCCTGGTCGGAGGAGCAATGGGAGGACCTGTGGAACGACCTGATGGATCTGCGCAAGGATCCGGACGAACGCCACTATCTCGGCGCCCTGGTGGTGGAGGAGAGGGGTGACCGGGAGTTCCTGATCATCGACGGCCAGCAGCGGCTCGCCACTCTAAGCGTGCTGGCCCTGGCAGTGATCGCCCAGCTGCGCACCATGGCGGACGGGGGGATCGATGCCAGCCCCAACAGCGAACGAGCGCAGGAGCTGCGCAACCGATTTATCGGAGAAAAGGATCCGGCGTCGCTCATCGAGAGCGGCCGGCTGTACCTGAACGAGACCGACAACGACTTCTATCAGGAATACCTGGTACAGATCAGGGAGCCGCGAAACCCGAGGGGCTTGCCGAAATCGAACCGGCTCCTGTGGCAGTGCTTTCGCACCTTCAAGAACCGCCTTCAAAAGCTGCCTGATCTGGAGCGGGACGGGAGAGCCCTGGCGAGTCTGCTCTCCGAAACCATAGCGCGGCAACTGCTGTTCATACTGATCACGGTCGACGATGAACTGAACGCCTACACGGTGTTCGAGACGCTCAATGCCCGCGGCCTGGAGCTGACCACCACCGACCTGCTGAAGAACTATCTGTTCTCGCGGGTTCGCGTCGCCGCCGACCTCGAGGCGCTCCAGCGCCGCTGGCGCTGGCTCGTCGACACCGTGGAGCAGGAGCGGTTCCCGGAGCTGCTTCGATACCACCTGCTCTGTGAGCTGCCGAGGGTGCGCAGCCAACGGCTGTTCAAGCTGGTGCGAGACCGGACTACGACTCCTGACGACGTATTCGAGCTGCTCGAGGAGCTCGAGAGGCGCGCCGAGCTGTTCGTTGCGGTCTCCGATCCGAACCATGCCTATTGGGTGGAGCTGCCGGACGCCAAGCCCTACATCCGCGAGCTCAGCCTGTTCCGCGTACGCCAGATGATGCCGCTGTTGTTTACTGCCTGGGAATCGTTCTCACCCGGGGACTTCGTCCGCGTATTGCGGGTCGTCAGCGTGGTGTCATTTCGATACACGGTGGTCAGCGGCCTCAACCCGAGCGCCCTGGAAGCCGCGTTCCATGAGGCGGCAAAGCCTGTCAAGGATGGAGCGGCGACCACTCCCGCCGAAGTGTTCGAGCGCCTGAGACCGATCTACGTGGCGGATGAGAAGATGCGGCAGGATTTTGCCGGCCTGGCCGTCGGGACCAGCGGCAGGCAGAGGAAGTTGGCCAGGTATATCCTCGCTCGACTTGAACAGGACGCGGCAGGTAAAGCTTGCGATCCCGATACCGACCCCGGCACCATCGAGCACGTCCTTCCGGAAAATCCCTCGGATGCATGGGGAAAGGTCTTCGATCCCGCGATGTGGGAAGCCTCGGCGTACCGGCTCGGAAACCTTGCCCTGCTCGAGTCGGCCCTTAACCGGCGCGTCGGCAACGCCGGGTATCGCGACAAGCTGGAGGCCTACGGGGGAAGTACCTATGCCCTCACCCGGCAGATCCAGCAGATGGCCCCCGAGGAATGGACCCCGGAGCTGCTGAACGAGCGTCAAAGTCGCCTTGCTGCGCGGGCGGTTCATCTCTGGCGATCCGACTTCGCCTGAGCCCCAGGGCATCACCGGGACATCTGAGGCGGGACTTTCGAAACCGGTTTATTTCTCTCATCTCGTCTCATGCAAGGGTCAGGGTGGAGATGACGTTGCGCGAAACAGTGATCCGCTTCCTGCTCGCAGCAGTTCTGTCGGCCTCGGCAGACCGTGGGCACGCGGATTCGGCCGGTGATCCAGCCGAGAGGGTACAGGCGGGGACGATTCTGGAAGCCGGCGAGATCGACGGCAGCACGGTTGAAGTGGGTGCCTTTGCAGTGGTCATCCATGGGCGGGGGGAGCCGAATCCTGTCACCGGGGATTGGGAACAGCTGCTTACCACGCGAGGCTACATTCAAGCCTGCGGCTCGGAGACATTAACCCTTTCCCGGGGACGAGATGGTCCGAGGGAGCAGATTGCGCTGGACCGCATTCTAACACTGGTCCTGGTAGGATCGCGCTCCAGCAGGGAGGTGGAGGGGATCGGTATTCCCACGACCGAAAGGATTTTCCGCGAGGAGCAATCATCAACCGAGGGACCGGAGAATCGCGACAGTGCCACCGAGGACAGGGAGGTCGAAGCGGCTGACGATGCACCTGCCCCTGGATCCGCCCTTCACAGTTCGAAAGCAGATTCCGGGCTAGTGTTGTGTCGCAGAGATTCGTTCGCAAAGTCTCTTGATTTTCGCGAGGATGGAATCGGCCGTAGCCGTCCACACGAAAGGGTGTGCGTTGGCGTTCCATTTGCCGTGTAGCGTTCGATGCGCTCGATGAGCTCCGACACCTTGCGGAACGAATCGCGCCGAACCGCCTGGCGGGTAAGGATATTGAACCAGATCTCCACCTGATTGAGCCACGAAGCATAGGTGGGGGTGTAGTGAACGTGAAATCGGGGACGCCGTGCCAGCCATCGCTTGACCTTGGCCTGCTTATGCGTGGCGTAGTTGTCGACGACGAGATGAATATCGAGGTCAGCGGGGACGTGGGCCTCGATGTGGCGCAGGAACTGAAGGAACTCCTGGTGACGATGACGGGGCTTGCACTGGGTCATCACTTCCCCGGTGGCTACGTCCAAGGCGGCGAACAGGGTGGTGGTGCCATGGCGCTTGTAATCGTGCGTAATCCCTTCCACGTATCCCAGTCCCAGGGGCAGCATGGGCTGACTTCGTTCCAACGCCTGGATCCGGCTCTTCTCGTCGACGCACAGCACCAGGGCGTGCTCGGGGGGATTCAGGTACAAGCCGACGATATCCCGTACTTTGTCGACAAAGAAAGGATCGGTGGAAAGCGTGAAGTGCTTGTGTCGATGGGGCTGCAAACCATACGTGCGCCAAATGCGATGAACCGCGTCCTTGGTCAAGCCGGTTTCTTCGCCCATGGAGCGCACCGACCACTGTGTTTCGTCTTTGGGCTTGGTCTTCAGGGTCTTGTATACCACCTCGGCTACCTGTTCATCCGTACTCGATCGTGGCGCCCCTGAGCGCAGCTCATCATGCAAGCCCTGGAGCCCGTTTTCGAGAAAGCGCCGGCGCCACTTGCCGACCGTAGCACGCGTCACACCCACGGCGGCGGCGACGGCTTCATTGGGCCAGCCTTCTGCGGCCAGCAGACTAATCTCGGCTCGCCGCACCAACCCGTGGGAAAGGCTCCGGGATTTGGCCATCGATTCCAATCGTTCCCGGTCCGACGGACTCAGCTCTAACGGCGGTAATGGACGCCCCGTCACCATAGGTCTCTCCTTTCAGAAAGGGGATAAGAGAAACCTACGGCACCTTCAATTGTTTGTACAGTTAATTACACGACAGGACACTAGCGCAGCGGGGCTATAGTCAGGTCCCGGTTGGTCTTTCTCCGAAAATTGAGGTTGGAACGCTGTTCGGGTTCTCCCACCTTTCCCATGATATTGGCTGGAGCGCCAATGTGCTCGGGGTACCGAGTCCAGGTTACCGTGGCCTCAATATTTCTATTTCTTCGCTTTACCTTTCGTGGTCTCCCATTGAACAGCTGGCACTTGGCCCGGAAGTCGCTATTGGACGAAGTTCAAATAGTGAAGTTGCTTCTTATAGCTACCTTGCCGGTCGGGGAGCATTTTTCCCGCAAGGCAGCTCAATGTCCGGTCTCTACATTCTGGGACTGGGGGCTATAGGAGTCACAAAACATGGTGAAAGATCCCATACTGAGTTTATCGCCGGATTCGGCCTAGGCAATCAGTGGCGGCAGGGGCCTGCTTTTTCGCTGCGGCTGGAAGGACAGTATCGACGGCAGTTTGAGGGAGAGGTTCATGATTTCTCCCTTATCTTTGGATTGGGCACCAGGGAACAGCGCTTGGACACTGACAGTGACAGGAAAGCACCGACTCAAGAGGTTGAGATCGGAACCCTGTTCGGGCTCTCCCGCCTTTCTTCTGACGGCGGAAGTGTCACGATGATCGGAGTGCCAGTTCCACCAATTATCTATTTCCCCTCCATTGTTCCATCGCTGTCGGTTTCGTGGTTTCCGAGTGAGAAAGTAACTCTCGGACCCGAGTTCAGTTTTGGGCGAATTTCAATAGATTATGGGTATGATGACGATGATGATTACGATTTGTCCGACACCACCTTCTATCTGGGATGTCGGAGTGCGTTCTTTCCGAAAAGCAACTCGATGCCTGGCCCTTACATGCTAGGACTAGGCGCTTGGGCAGTCACGGCTCATTCTGGTGCTCCTCTCGATATCGGCTATTCCAATTACTCCGCCGGGTTCGGTTTGGGTTATCAGTGGTTCCAGGGAACTTCATTTGTTCTGCGGTCGGAGGGGCGGTATCGACGATGGTTCGATCCGGGTGTCTTAGCTGATTGTTACGGTTTCGGTGGTTGTTTTCAGGTTTTCTCGGTACTGCTGAAAGACCCGGTCAAGCGTTCCATTGTACAAGGCGCAGCGCAGGGCCAGAATGGCGTTGCTGTTTTCCTTATACCACCAAGCGCCCGACCGTTTCAGACGAACATGGCCGATGAAGCGATGCGCCGATTCGATCGCCCCCGACCCGATCGGGTATCCCCCCTTGCGATGGCTGCCGAAATCGACTTGGTGCAGTCGCTTTTGCAGGTAGGTCAAGGCCGTGCCGATGGCCTCTCCGGCCTCTTCCGAGAGCGGCTGCATGCGCTGCAGCCCCCAGACCACGCCGGTGCCCTCGCCGCAGAACAGGCAAAGCCAAGGTCGCTTCCAGCCAATGGGCAGCACGCGCCGCATCGGCGCCGTATTGGGCCTCGGCCACCGCGTGCAGGTAGCGGCTGCAATGGGAGTAGTCGAGGATCTGACGGGCGCCGGGGAACAGCTCTTCCACCCCCTTCCAGATCCACGGAGCGCCATCTCCGATGGCACACAAGCGCACCTGATCCTCCGGGATCAGCCCCGCCTCCTTGACCTGGCGCAAGGCCGCGCCGAAGGCCTGTTCGTTGCCCATCTGGTGCCAGGAGATCAGCTGCTCGATGCGCTCATCGTCTATCAGGTAGAAGCGAAAGCCCTTGGCTTCGTGGTATTCCCCCTGCCAACGCCTTCGCCGAGACCGGCTCTTCTTGCGTCCGGGACGGGTGCCTTTGGCGGTCTGGGGACGACGGGGCACGTCGGCCTTAGTCGATGGCCAACACCACGATGGGCCGCCACTTGCGACCGGCGGCGGCGTGCGCAATGCGATCCTGGATGTCGGCCGCGTCCGGACACACCTGCAGCACGTCCAACGACCCGGTCTGTTGCAGCACCTCGTGAATCACACAATCGCTCATCGACGCGTCGGTGAGCTCGTCCAACAGTTCGGCGGCGCGCCGGTGGGGCATCTCCAGCCCCAGCTTGACCCCGGCCTGCTGCACGTCCCACTGCTTGCGCTGCGCCGACAGACCGAGAGCTTCGTCCAGCGGATAGAACCCGTACTGACAGCCAACGCAGTAGAAATAGGGACGCTCCAAGGTCACCGGCCCGAGCAGCGTCTCCTGCGTGCGCGAGCGAGACGGGCGCGCTCGCAGCAGGCCTTTGCACTTGGGGCAGGCCGCCTCTTCCTGGGCCAGGAAATGGCCGTGGCGGCGTTCGACGAAGGCTTCCACCAAGGCCGCGGGGAGCCCGGAGCGCTCTTGAGACATCGCCGCGGTGATCTCCATCAACGTCGGCGCACAAGATCCGCGCGCGCTCATTTGCGCCTCCACCCGATCCAGCCATTGGTCCAAGGCTTCATGCGCCCGGCTTCGAAAGCGGTCCTGACTCTGCCGCTCCTGAAAAACTTCCAGAGAGAGAATCGCACTCATCGCTCCCCTTCTTTCTGAAATCAGGGGAGCGCGCCGCAGGGGATGCGGCAAAAGAAAGCAACTTACTGTAAAATATACACATACGCCACCTGAATTGCGCTATGACAATTACTTAAGACGCCCACCTGGTATTGTTGTCCGGCGTAGACGAGGGGCAGTAATTCGGGCGCATTGAGTTTTCGAAAGCGTTTTTCTGCCACCATCAACACGCGCCAAATCAGAGCGGTTGCTCCCTGGACGCGTTTGTAACGTTTTCCGGCATTGGTCCTCAAGCGTAGCGACGCAAAGGGGCTCTCGACCGGATTGGTTGTGCGCAGGTGTTTCCAGTGCTCCCTGGGAAAGTCGTAGAAGGTGACCATGCGCTTCCAGTCGCGTTCGAGGGTGGCTACCGCCTGCGGATACCGGTCGCGGTAGCGGCGGGCAAACGTGCTACGTCGGTTCTCGGCCTCCTGGCGCGTCTCCGCCGAAGGGATCTGCGTCAACAACGCCCGCGCTTTTCCCTGAACCCGCTTCGGCAGGTCATCGAGCACGTTGAGGATCTTGTGATTCCAGCAGCGCTGGTGCGATGCCTGCGGCCACACCTGTTCGGTGGCGCTCCAAATTGGGAGGCCCCCGTCGGCCATCAACAGCAGCGGGGCCCGCAGACCCCGATCGCGCAGGTCGCGCAGGACCTTCAGCCAGGACTCCGTCGACTCGCGGTGGCCGGGCCACACGGCCAGTACCTCTTTCCGGCCATCACTCAGGGCGCCGATGACGACCAGCAGGGCCGCCTTGTCCTTCTCCAACCCGGCCTTGACGTAGATGCCATCCGCCCACGCATACACCAGTTCGCGGTCGTCGAGACGTCGCTCTCGCCAAGTCTCCAGCTCCTCCTCCCACTGCGCCCGCAGCCGGCCAATGGACGAAGCCGACAGGGGAGCGCCGTTGCCCAAAAGCCCCCGCAAAGCCCGTTCGAAGTCACCCTGAGACAGCCCGTGCAGGTAGAGCTCGGGCAGCATCCGGGTCACCTCGTGGGTACGGCGCATGAACAGCGGCAGAATACGACTCTCGAAGCGCTCTTCCAATCCCCGAACGCGCGGCCGTCTCACCTCGATGGTGCCCGACATCAACGACACCTGTCGCGGTTTGCCGTGCCCGTTGCGGGAGCCGGGAGTGCCGTCTACGGCGGACCGTCGCCGGTAGCGCGTCCGTCCCAGAAACTCCGTCACCTCCTCCTCCGGAACCCGTTGCAACAGATCCTGGATCGAGGATCGGGCCCAGGTCTCCAACGTGGCGAACGTGGGCATGGCCGGGGCTACAGATTCCAGCGTAGATTCTCTCATGGCGACTCTCTCCTTCCGTGCCCGGAGGCTACCGGGCGGTTTTGGTTGGAACTGTAAAATGGAAGGTTAGGGTCGCCTTTTCTCTTTTTCCACACCTTTTGAAGGTAGCTCCCATCGGGTTCGGGATTGCGGTGTATGACATTGACGATTTCCAGGTCAGATACCTGACCCCGGAAGCAATTCAAACCGAAGATCCCATAATAGACTTGAATCATAGGCGGGCAGATTTTTTCCTGGACGGTCTGCTTTTACCTGCTGACTCGTCGGAAGCCACGGTTGAATCCGATACCTGGGGCCGCATAAAGGCATCGTTGTCGAAATGAAAAGATGCTTGCTCGTTCTGCTGCCTCTGTGGTCGGGCGGTGTCCCTGCGCACGATCTTAGCGGCAGCGTATACCTCGCCTCTCTGGACGGTACCCAAGTCCGGCGGTTGTCTGAATACGGGGCGGCCTCGCCGCGGTGGTCGCCGGATGGCCGGCGCATCCTGTGGGCCCAGCACACAACCCCGGAAGAAAGGACTGGAACCCGGCCTGGTCCTCCACGAGAGAAATCGCCTTCGTGTCCGATCGGGAAGGAATCAGCGGGATTTACGGCATGGCGGCTGATGGAACCGGTATAAGGCGCCTTCCCCAGGTCCGGGAAGGTGACTGGCAGCTGTCCTGGTCGCCCGATGGTAGAAGCCTCTGTTTTGTCTCCAGCCGGCCGGAACCTTTCTTCCATTGGCTGATGGGTTTGTTGGATTAAAAGGATGCGACGGGCTGGGCGGCCCTGGACCAGGTGCAGGCCCTTGTCGCCCATCCGGAGCTGAGCCCGCGCGAGCGCGAGGTGGTTCGGCTCATCAGCGAGGACCTGACGACGCCGCAAATTGCCAGGCAACTGAACCTGAGCGAGCACACCGTCCACACGCACCGGAAGCACATCGTGAAGAAGCTCGACCGGCACGGCATAGCGGCCTTGACCAAGTACGCGGTCAGCACAGGGCTCACTTCGCTGTAGCTGCCCTCGTCGCGGCAGTCACTCCCTTATATCCCCCCCCCCCCCCCCCCCGGTTTCAGCACCCATTCCGCAAACAGTCCTGCGCCGGCGGCGCCGGTTTCGGAAAAAAACCGGCCATTTTTCCGCAGATTCACCCGATCGGGTGATACCGGAGCCGCCTGTCTGTTGCGATCTTTCAATCCAGGACGAACGAAAGGCCCCATGGTTTCACGGAAATGGAGGTCAGGTTCTCGTGGCGGTTATCAACAAGTGGATGAAGCTCTTTGAGAACGCCATCCACTTGTTTTTTGAAAGGAAACCAAAAATGAAACAACTGATCGCACTGCTCATATGGACCGCCGTGGCCTCAGCTCACAGCGGGGATCGCCTGTATCCCATCTACGAGCTTACGGATGAGATGCTGGGAACGATCGACTTGCATGACGGGCTGATTGACGAATGGTACGAGATCGGCGAGCCCAGTATGACCCTCCTGGATTTCCAGACTTTGGGCAATCTGATCCCGCCCGAACCATCCAACCTGGATTTTCGCATTTGGCTGGCTTGGCATGACGAGTCGAATCGCATTTATGCGGCCTTCATCATTATAGACGACGAATACAACAACACACATAACTATACTGAGGACAATAACGCGTCTGTGCTTCTGTTTGACAGTGTACTTTTCAATATTGATGCAGATCACAGTCATAGCTCAAACAGTAAGCGGCCCTACGTTGGACAACCAAATCAGAGTGGGCCATTCCCCAATTTGGTATGACCGCGGGCTACCTAACTCGTGGAAGGTTTATCCTCCCTATGGGGATGCGGGGGGAACAGCAGCCGGAGAAAATCCTACCGTCAGCGTGATCGAGATGTATGTCACACCATATAACTGGTGGGGGGCGTGGGATGAGGTAGACCAAACCGAATTCAGCGAACTGTCTGCACACCAGGTAATAGGTTTTTCCATTATAGTTAACGATACTGACGGAAGAGAGCGCGGAATGGGTCCATTCTGGCTTCCGGTAGATATATACGCTGAACGCATAGATGATCTTGATCTTCTTAATGGCAAGGCTAATGGCTTCCTGGACGGGGTGCTGCTTCGCGCTCAGGATACAGCCGTCGAGTCCGTCACCTGGGGACGTATCAAGGCATCGCTGCGGTAATGAGAACCTATCTCAAAACAGGCAAACTTAAACTTGTTTTCGAAATGACAGTGATGTACCATTGGTGTATGGTCAACCTGACCGACATGCAATGGCAACGAATCCGCCATCACTTTCCTGAAGAACTTCGTCCCAAGAGCCATCCGGGTCGCAAACCGGTTTGCACCCGTGATGTTTTTGAAGCCGTCCTTTGGATTCTAAACACCGGGGCTCAATGGCCTATGTTGCCGCCGTGCTATCCGAACTACAAAACCGTTCATCGCCGTTTTCAAAACGGGTGTCGTCAAGGGGTGGTACGCGAAGTTCTCATGGACCTGGCCCAGACCCTTCACGAGCAAGGGGGCCTGGACGAATCGGAGGCTTTCATCGACGGCATGTTCTCGGCGGCCAAGGGTGGAGGTGCCGATATCGGCCACACCAAGCGAGGTAAGGGGGTGCGGGTCATGGGGATCGTGGACGGCAATGGGCTTCCCTTGTCGGTGAGCACGCATGCAGCGAACCATCATGAAGTGACGCTGGTTCAGTTGACCTTTGACTTTTACCTCATCGAAGACCAACCTGACAACTTGATCGGCGACAAAGCGTACGACAGCGATTCGTTGGATGAAGAACGTAAGAAAGACGGGATCGAGATGATCGCCCCGCATCGCCAGAATCGGACCAAGAAAAAGACTCAGGACGGACGGCGATTGCGGCGTTATGTGCGGCGTTGGATGGTTGAGAGATTCTTTGCTTGGCTTCAATGGCAGCGTCGAGTGATCACTCGCTGGGAATTGTATCCGGAGAATTTTCTTGGCTTCGTCCAACTTGCATCCATTTTGATTTTACTTAAACAATTTCAATTTTGAGATAGGTTCACTTCATTCTTGCATCCATCGGCTTTTCCCGGACAAGACTTCCGGGAGTTTCTGAAAAGTAAACTAGCCGCCACTCAAATTCGTAGCACCAACAAGGAGCTTTGGTGTATAGGATGTCGTTAAGGACACCTTCAGGATCCCTGAAAAAGTCCAGCCCATCGATTATTGGACGCCGATCTTGATAGTTTACAGTTTTGCCTCCATCTCCTCTCAACATATTCGTGGAATTACGCTCAAATTCGATACAAAATCCTTTATGGTGGTCGGCATAATGAGACCACATGAGGATCTCATATGGGGTGGTACTGAACGTGGCTACGCCACAAGTTCGGATAGTATCCCTGGTATGGGAAAGGATCTTTCCCATACCTTCTCTATCGTCACCAACGATTTCAGCGGTGAATGGAAGCGGTTCACCTCTTGACAAGAATCTATCTCAAAATAGGCAAACTTAAACTTGTTTTCGAAATGACAGTGATGTACCATTGGTGTATGGTCAACCTGACCGACATGAACCTATCTCAAAATCACAAAATTTAATCTTGGGTTCTGATTGATGATAATGTATCATTATTTATATGGTTACTTTGACCGACAAGCAATGGGAGCGAATCCGTCATCACTTTCCTGAAGAAAATCGTCCCAAAAGCCATCCGGGCCGCAAACCAGTTGCCACACGTGAGGTTCTTGAAGCCGTCCTTTGGATTCTCAATACCGGTGCCCAATGGCACATGCTGCCGCAGGGCTATCCGAACTACAAAACGGTGCATCGTCGCTTTCAAAATTGGTGTCGCAACGAGGTGCTGCGCGATGTTCTCATGGACCTGGCCCAGACCCTTCACGAGCAAGGGGACCTGGACGAATCGGAGGCTTTCATCGACGGCCTGTTCTCGGCGGCCAAGGGTGGAGGTGCCGATATCGGCCACACCAAGCGAGGTAAGGGGGTGCGGGTCATGGGGATCGTGGACGGCAATGGGCTTCCCTTGTCGGTGAGCACGCATGCAGCGAACCATCATGAAGTGACGCTGGTTCAGTTGACCTTTGACTTTTACCTGATCGAAGACCAACCTGACAACTTGATCGGCGACAAGGCGTACGACAGCGATTCGTTGGATGAAGAGCTTAA
The DNA here is from genome assembly GCA_965206595.1 of Candidatus Latescibacterota bacterium. Taxonomy (GTDB): domain Bacteria; phylum Latescibacterota; class UBA2968; order UBA8231; family UBA8231; genus CBDCXV01. Next base: position 7,012,884 of record OZ242214.1, on the reverse strand, counting down.
GAAAGACGGGATCGAGATGATCGCCCCGCATCGCCAGAATCGGACCAAGAAAAAGACTCAGGACGGACGGCGATTGCGGCGTTATGTGCGGCCTTGGATGGTTGAGAGATTCTTTGCTTGGCTTCAATGGCAGCGTCGAGTGATCACTCGCTGGGAATTGTATCCGGAGAATTTTCTTGGCTTCGTCCAACTTGCATCCATTTTGATTTTACTTAAACAATTTCAATTTTGAGATAGGTTCGACCTTCATCATCCTCATACTCCTGTCCGCTCAGGCGAATGCGCACGATCTGGATGGGAGCGCATACCGCTCTCGGGACGGTGAGATTCGCCGGCTGTCCGGTTTCACGGCAGGCCTGTTCTGGCATCCCGACGTGAGGTCACCTTCGCCGCAAGCCAATGAGATCTCGTTCGTTTCCTCTCGCTACGGGGACAACCAGATCTGCATCATGAAGCAGCGGCCAGCTACGCGCGCAACGCGTGAGAAAGTGTGAAAGTATCATGACCATCAGGATAGTTCTGGCAGACGACCACGAAATGCTGAGAGAAGAGGTCAAGGCGCTTCTTGTCGGGCAGGACGGCATGGAGGTGGTCGGCGAGGCGGTCGACGGGGAATCCGCCCTGGAACAGGCGCGCCTGCTGCAACCGGACGTCGTCGTCATGGACATCAGCATGCCGGGGGGCGGCGGCATCAGCGCCACCCGGCAGATCGGCGCCGAACTGCCTGAGGTGCGGGTGGTGGCCCTTTCCATTCACTGCGAAAGGATCTACGTCCAGGCGATGCTCGATGCGGGCGCTTCGGGGTACGTCGTCAAGAATTCGATAGCTCGTGACCTGGTCCCGGCGATCCAAAGCATTGCCGCGGGCAAGCGGTATTTCCGCCCGGAGATCGACGGACTGGACGACATCGAAGGAGGGAGCCGGACCTCGTAACAAGGCTGGGATCATGCCAAACCCCCACCTCGCCCCCGGATTGCGGCATCTGCCTCTGTCCCGATTGGTCGTCCCTCGCCGGAAACGGAGATCACAGCGGAGGTGCGGGGGTATCCAACGGTCCGCGGGAAGAAGCTATCGACCAATCCTGAATTGCACTGGAGCCGGACGTCGAACCTATGAGCCGTTTTTGCAAAGAATACGTCCTGAACATCCCGTCCTCGGGAAATTTAATTTTAAAGTTGGTGTGCGTATTCGTTTCAGCTACATTGCCCGCAACTTTTTAGGTGAACCTTTGGGTTGGAGCCGGCCCCTTTCGGCCCGCTCCGCGGAGGGAAATGGGAATGAGCACAGCGCTTGGAAAGAGGTGCGATGCGATTACAGGGCGATTTCCCCTTCCTGCCTCGAAGTTCGCCCCCGCTGTTCCCGCCTCCATTCTCCTTTCTCTTCTCGTTCTGGTCGAATCCGCCGCCGCCGTCGACTCCCTCGTCGTCGGCCTTAACTCCCGGCAGGGCGGCTGGAATGAGCTCCGGGAGGCCTCCCGGTTCATGGGAGTCGGGCCCGACTCGATCTGGATGTGGGGCGTCGAGCCGGACGCCAACCTGTCCCTGACCATGGGTCAGCGGAATGGCCGGATTCTCCGGATCGTACCGGGATTTTTAGGGCCGGTTCCAGTAGAGATAGCCGGCGCCGAGGTGCTCTCCGACGGCGACCCCGTTACCTACTACGACGCCGACGTGATCTCACAGCAGGCCCGGAGGCCGGGGCTCGGGCGGACCACCGCCATCCACCTCGACCTCGGGGCAACCTTCCGCGTCAACCGGATTCGGTTGTTTCCCCGCCTCGACCCGCGCAACCAGCGCCGCTTTCTGCAGGAGTTCTCCGTCGCCACCCACCCTTCGGGCGTCCTCGGCGACTTCGAGGAGCTGTTCTCCTTCTACCCCGCCCTTCCCAACTTCCAGCCGGTGGTCGAGAAGCGGTTCGAATCCCGGGACGTCCGCTACGTCCGCATCGCCCCGACCTCGCAGCGGCCCTGGGAGATCGCCGAGCTGGAGGTCTACGGGGACGGCTCGCTGCCGACGGGTGAGTTCCGCTCGAAGTCGATGCGGTTGGGGTTGAGGGTGTTCGGCCTGGTCCGCTTCGAGGGTCGGGGGGTCGATTCCTCCCCCGTGCTGATCCATACCCGGGTGGGACCCGACAAGGAGGCGGAGTGGTACTTCCTTCGCGAGGAGGATGGGGACGAGATCGTCAGGGCCAAGGACCGGGCCGAGTACACGGCCGCGAAACCTCACCTGCGGGGACCGATCCGCCCGAACCCGAACTGGAGCAGCTGGGAGCCGGTGTCGCAGGGGGTAGTGCGTTCCCGGAATCTCGAGACGTACATGCAGTTCCGGGTGCGCCTGTTCACCCCCGGGGTGCGCCTCGACCGTCTGGTGTTCGAGACCATCTTCCCGCCGCTGGTGCAAGGCGTGGTCGCGGAGGTGAGCCCCGACACGGTGGCCGCGGGGGTGGAGACGGAGTTCTCCCTGGCGATGCTGGCCCACATGAAGATTGCCACTTCCGGAAGCCGGGTCGGACGCAGCGATACCGGTTTCCAACGCATCCTGATAGAGACCGATGCTGACATCGGGCGGGTGCGGCAGGTCCGCATCGACGACCGCGCTGTGGCTTTCATCTCCCGGCGGCACCCGGACGGCGTGTACGTCGACCTGCGGCGGCAGGTTGAGCAGGACGGGTCGTTCATCCAGGTGATCTTTCTGGGCACGGTGTACCGCGACAAGACCGCGTTCCGGGTCCGCGTCCTCGACGACCGCGTCGTAGGCAGGCGGACCTCTGAAGGGACGGTCGATGTCGAGGAGACGGGGTATCACTTCGCGGTCCCGGGAGACGCCGATTCGGAAACCGCGGCGCAGGGCCTGGTCGTCTCCCTGGAGAAACAGGGGGAACGCGCCCCGCTGCTGGCCAACTTCGAGCTCCAACACCCGGTGCTGACCCCGAACGGGGACGGGATCAACGACGAGTTGAAGATCGGTTACTCCCTGCTTACGGTGACGCGGCCTTCTCCGGTGGAGCTGTTGTTGTTCGATCTCGGGGGGCGCCGGGTGGCGGCGGTCGAGGCGGTGCAGCCGGTCGGCAACCACCGGCAGGTATGGGACGGCCGCCGCAGCGACGGCGCCCTCGTACCCCCGGGAACCTACATCTACCGGCTCAGGGTGCGCGGCGACGGCGATCCCGAGGTGCGGCAGGGAATCGTGGCGGTGGTGTACTAATGCGTGGCCTGTCGACCTGCGGGGCAACCTCCCCGGCGAAACGAGCCGGACGGATCGCGACGGGAACAGGGCCTCACCCTGATTGTTGTCGGTCGTTCCAAGCCGCGCAGCCTTCCCCGAACCTCCTCACGCGGCACCGTCACTTGGTCCTGCTGTCCGTGGTCCTGCTCGGCACCGCGGCGGGGAACGCCCAGGACGGCTACACCGTCGCCGGGAACCGCCTCACCGTGAGCGGGGACGGCCACTGGCGGGACTGGCTGGGGGCCGTGGGCGGTTACCTGGTCGAGGAGGGGGAAGTGAGGCCGAGATACCTGCGGCGCGGCATCAACGCCATGCTGAACGCCACCGACTTCGAGGTGATCGCCAGTGGGGATACCATCATCGGGGGAGTGCGGCAGGTCGGCACCGGCCGGGAGACCGCGGCCCTGGTCATGGACGGCGACCCCCTGACCTACTGGGAGCCCGTCGACCCCGACTCGCTGCAAAACTGGTTTATCGAGGTGGACCTCGGGCGCGCCGTGATCGCCGACCGGGTGCGGGTGCAGTTCGCCGATGAAGGGGCGGGGGACCCCTTCCTGAAGTTCCGCGTGCTGATGTCCAACGGGCGCGCCTCCGTCAACACCGCGAGCCGCTACGACGCCGAGTTCTACCGCGTCGCCCAGGTGACCCGCCGCAACAAGGAGCAGCGGGAGTTCGAGTTCGAGGTGCCGCTGCAGCGGCCGCTGCCCCCCGGGGTCGCCGGCGAAGTGGCGCAGATCGTCCGCCTCGAGGCGCTCGACACCGACGGTCCGCGCGGCGAGGAGGTCACCGGGGAGGAGTACGCCCTGCTGTCCGACCACGACCGGGGGGCAGTCGAGCATTTCCGCCAGACCGTAGCCGGCCGCGAGATTCTGGTCGATGAGGAGACCTGGGGGGAACTGCCCGACGAGGAGCAGGGCCCGGTCCGCTACTACCGGCACGAGCGCCCCCGCGTCGCCGAGCTCGAGGTCATCACCCTCGGCGACAACGCAGTCGGGCTGACGCAGCGCCTGCGCAACCGCGCCACCGACCTGTTCGAGGACATCGTCCTGACGGTCTCGACAGACGGTCTCTACTCCTCCTTCTACCCGATGCGGCTGTACGACCCGCTGCGCAACCGCAACCAGCTTCTCGTCGACCTGGGGGCAAAGTTCTGGATCGACCGCCTCCGGCTGCTCAGCGCCCAGGACGCCCTCACCGCCTACCAGCTGCGCGTTTCGGACGGCTCGGTCGACCCCAACGGCAACCGGGTCTGGGAGGATTTCGAGGAGCGCCATAACAGGGAGGCGTTCCTGCAGCTCGAGGAGCGCTTCCCGGCGCGAGAGGTGCGCCTGATCGAGCTGCGCCGTCTCGAGCTCTCCGGGGCGCGGAGCGAGATCAACCGCAGCCTGAGCGAGCTGCAGGCGTACGGCGAGGGGTTCGTCTCCGAGGTCGTCCTGGAGTCCCCGATCATCAAGCTGGGGACCTCGCGCATCTTCACCGGGGTCTCCTGGGACGGGGAGGCGCCGGAGGGCACCCGCCTCGAGGTGCGCAGCCGCAGCGGCGACGACCTGCTGGAGGTCAAGAGGTACTACGACCTGTTCGGGCGCGAGATCAGCGAGCAGCAGTGGGATGCGACCGCGGAGCGCAACCGGGGGTTCACCACCTCGGAGGAGTTCCCCGGGGAAGGCTGGAGCGCCTGGAGCGAGCCGTACCGGGAGCAGGGGGAACCGTTCAGGTCTCCCGGTCCGCGGCGCATGCTGATGCTGCAGGTGCGCCTGTCGACGGCCGACCCGCTGCGCGCGGCGAGCATCCGGGGCATCGAGCTGGGGCTGGAGGCGCCGCTGGTCGAACAGACCTTCGCCGAGATCTGGCCGAACCAGGGGGTGCGCCCCGGAAGGGAGGAGGAGTTCGCCATCTGGATGCGGCCGGAGTTCCAGAGCGGCGATTCCGGGTTCGACCGCATGCGCCTGCGCTCCTCCTCGGCGGCCCCGATCGAGCTGGTGTCGCTGCAGTCGGGGAGCGAGGCGCAGCTGCGCGGCGGCCGCGGCAGGAGCCTGTGGCCCGGCGGCGCCCGCATCGAAGCCCTTGAGGAAGGCGGGGTCGTCGTCGAGCTGCCGCAGCGGGTTTCGGGCGGTTCCCTGCTCTACAGGGCGGAGATACGGACGCAGGTGTTCCTGAGCGGGACCACGTTCACGGTGGAGCTGCTGAACTCGCAGCGGCCCGGGGTGGTGCAGGCCTTCACCGAAGGGGACGCGAGCAGCGATGTGCGCAGCGAGTCGATGGTGGTGGTCGCCGATGTCGAGGACGCCCCCATTCTCGAAAACGTGCGGGCCGAGCCGGCCTTGTTCACGCCCAACGGCGACGGCGTCAACGAGGCCACCCGGATCCGCTTCTCCGTGTTCCGCATCAAGGGGGAGCGCGACCTGCGGGTGGGGGTGTACGACCTGTCGGGCCGCAAGGTGCGCGACCTCGGGGGGGTGCGGGAGATTCCCAGCGGACAGCACGCGGTTCCCTGGGACGGCCGCGACGACGAGGGCCGGCGGGTCGGTCCGGGCCTGTACCTCGTGCGCGTCTCGGTACCTACCGATGCCGATGCCGCAGGATCGGCGCTGGCCGCGGTCGGGGTGGTGTACTGATGGGAAGGCTGCTGACATCCCTGGCCGTCGCGGGGGCCGCGGCGCAGCTGTGCTGGGCCCAGTACCCGGGCGCCGTTCCCGGGGCGACGCCGTCGGCCCTGCCAGTCAGGCTCGCTCCCTCCTTCGGCATGGAGGACGTCGTTCCCGAGGTGCACAAGAACTACGTCCCCATCCACCTGCCGGAGTACCACCGCTATCCCTGGTTCGCCACCGACACCGGCTACTCGACCCAATTCTACAAGCGCTACCTGGACCGCCAGCTCGAAGGGGACGAGTGGTACGACTCCTTCGGCAACCATCTCGGCCGCGGCTGGCTGGTCTACTCCTGGGAACAGCGGCAGTCGCTGCGCAACGGCAGCTTCCTGCGCAAGAGGCCGGCCGACCCGGCCGCCACCGATTTCTACGGCAGCATCTTCCAGAACCTCGTCATCGCCTCGGACGGGCACTGGGACCACCAGTTCCGTCTGATGATCGGCGACCAGATCTCCACCCACCTGACGCCGCTCACCTTCAACAAGCCCCGCTTCAACGGCCTGCGTCTCGAGATCGCCTCCGACCGCCACCAGTCGTCGCTGCTGCTTTCGCGGCCCAGCAGCCCGGATCAGGCGCGGCGCAGCAACTCGACCCACCTGTTCGGCGGCCACACCTCGTTCCGCGTCCTCGACGCGGTCGCCATGGGGGCTACCTATGTAAACGCCCACAACGCGCAGACGCAGGTCGACTTCAACGTCGGCAACCCGCTGCACGGGGCGCTGACGACCAAGCAGAACCAGCCGCTGAAGAAGGTGTGGGTGCGCCTGCGCGACGACTCCCCGGAAGACGGTGTCGGCGGGGCCGCGCTGTTCCGCCACGAGATCATCCTCGTCGACCAGTCGGGGCGCGTGCACCGGGGCCGCGACATCGGCCTGGTGCCGACGATACGGGGCGGGGTGCTGCGCGAAGGGGCGATCGCCGCCGACGGCAGCGAGGCCGCGGTGCTCGAGTACGACCTCGCCTCCCTCGGCGAGGAGCAGGGGATGGAGTCGCTCGACCTGCAGCGCCTCAGCTTCGAGCTGGCGGTGGCCGACGACTACCGGGTCGAGATGGCCTCCGACCTGCAGACCGACGGCGAGGTCCGCAACGCCGAGCCGGTCTTCACCACCGTCGCCCGCGCCCGCGGCAACGTCAGCGACAACAGCAACAGCAGGGTGCTGAAGCTCGACTACCTGCTGCCGACCGGGAACGAGCTGATCGGCGTCGACTTCAACGTCGTCGACGCCGGCGGCCTGTCGCTGCAGGGGGAGGCGGTGCTCAACCGGCGCCACGGCAAGTACCCCAACCTCGAGGAGGGGCTCCAGCACCACGCGACCCGCAACGCCCGCGCCGGCTACGCCCAGGCCGCGTACCAGCGCTTCCCGTGGAAGCTGTACGCCGAGCTGTTCTCCATCGACGACGCCTACGCGACCGCCTACTGGTTGACGCAATCGGACGGCACCATCCGCTTCAAGGCGCGCATAGCCGACCTCTACGAGTTCGTCGTCGACGACGACGACTTCAACGCCGTCCCGGAATGGGAGCGGCCGTTCCAGCCCTCGACGCGGGAAGTCGCCTGGCCGGGGTACGACGAGAACGGCGACTTCATCCACGACCACAACCAGAACCTCAACCTGTTCCCCGACTACGACGAGCCGTTCCTGCGCTACCGCTCGGACCGCCCGGAGTTCCTCTTCGGCACCGACATGAACCACAACGGCACCATCGACCGGTTCGAGAACGACCGCCTCCCGGACTATCCGTACCGAAGGGATCAGCGCGGCTACAACCTCTACCTGAAAGTGCAGGCCGGAGGGGGCGGCAGTCTCCTCGCCGGCCGCCAGAACAGCGGCCTGATCTCCGGCGACGGGCACACCCGGGCGGTGTACGGGATGGCGGCCTGGAAGCGGGAGCTGTCCGGGTTCGGGAAGGTGCGGGTCTTCGACTTCGGCGCCCTGGTCAGGGACGACGTCCCCGACGACCTGCAGCAGTGGGTGCAGCCGGTCGGCGCCATCGGGCGCATGCGCGACCTCGAGGACCCGCTGGCGGCGCGCAACACCTGGAAGAACTCCTTCTACGCCGACCTCAGCCACCGCCTCGTCGAGGACCTGCGCCTGCTGCACCGCTTCAAGTGGGACATCGCCCTCCAGCGCGACGGCGACGAGACCGTGGCGCGCAGGCTGGCGCGCAAGCGGTCCGGGTTCGTCGGCCTCATCGACAAGGCGGAGTGGTCGCTGCCGGTCGGCCTCGGGTTCTTCCAGCCGCGCTGGAAGAGCGAGGTGCGCTTCGACCGCCCCTACCGGAGCCGCCGGGAGAAGGCGGCCAGCGTCGAGGAGACGGTTTTCCTGACCTGGTCGCAGCCGCTGCTGGCCGAGCAGACGCGGGCCTCGTACTTCGCCAGATACGGCAGGCAGATCTTCGACACCGAGCTGCGGGTCGGCCTCGAGCTGTCGAAGCTGTGGATGCTGAAGGGGAGGCGGGCGGAAATCGACCAGGACCTGCGCTCCTGGACGGTGGTCGTGCAGCTGACCAATCAGGTCGCCTACCAGGGGTACCGGATCGTCACGCGCACCGGAATGCAGTGGACGCGGCGGGCCTTCGAGTTCGGGCGCCGCGAGCGGGCGAACCTGATGTTCTTCACCGTGAACGCGGGGCTGGAGTGATGGCGCCGACCCTGGCGGCCGCCCTGGTTCTGCTGGCGCTGTCCGCGGCGGCCGCAGAGATGCGGACCTTCGTTCTCGGGGGCAGCGAGCATCCCTGGGAGGGAGGCGGCGACGGCACCGATCCGGTGATCCTTGCCGGCAGCCGCTTCAGCCCCACCCTCGACACGACCAACACCCCGGACAACGACATCGAGTTCGCTGCCCGGCGCGGCTGGGTCAGCCCGACTTTCTTCGACGGCAGCCGTAACATCGCAGCGCTGGTGCTCGAGGGGGAGGGCTCGATCACGGCGCCCAACTCCTCGACCTCGGCGACGGTGCTGCGCCGAACGCAGCTCGAGGGCACGGTCAACGGCGATCACGAGGTCGCCTTCGAGCGCAAGCCGGTGCCGTTCAACCCGGTGGTGCCGGCGTTCGGCATCTGGATCATCCTCGACTTCGGTCAGCGGGTCGGGGTCGAGCGCATCCGCTTCTACCCGCGCAACACCGTGGCCGCCAGTCCCGACCATCCCTTCCACAACGACTTCCTGCGCGGCTACGAGGTCTGGCTGAACGAGCAGCTGACCAGCACGATCGAGGGAGCCCCCGACCGCCTCGCGGTGCGGGAGCACGACAACGAGGAGCCGGTGGTCGACGTGCCGCTGACCCCGCAGTACGTCCGCCTCATCAAGCTGCGTTCCCTGACCGAGCTGCCGTTCGAGGTCGACGAGATCGAGGTGTACGGGTCCGGGTACCTGCCCCGGGGCACCTTCCTGTCGGACCTGATCGACCTGGGGGCGCCGGCTACCATCGGGTCGATCCGCTGGCGCGAGCAGGTCGTGGGGGAGGAGCTCTTCTCCAACCTGACCGTCGGCATGCGCTCCGGCCTCGACGATACGCCGATCCTGTTCCTGCAGCGGATTCAGGAGTTTATGTTCGTCCGCCTCGACGAGGTGACGGGAGAGGAGTACTGGGCCCTGCCCCGGTCCGAGCAGGTGACGCTCCAGGAAGACCTGGAAAACTGGAGCCCCTGGAAGACGGTGGAGAACCGCGGCCTCAACCCGGCGCCGGCGCCGCGGCGATTCCTCCGCTTCCGCATGGAGTTCGCCGGCGGCCTCTTCGACACGCGGCTCCTCGAGAGGATCGAGTTCGACTACCTGCAGCCTCCGATCGCCGACACCCTGCGCGCCGAGGTGTACCCGCGGCTGGCCAGGGCGGAGGAGCCGGCGACCTTCCGCTACGCCGTGCTCCTGCGCCGCGGGGGCGAGATCCACGGGTACGACCGCCTCGAGATCGACAGCAACGCCCCGGTCGAGGGGATCGGCAACGTCCAGGTCGACGGCGTCCCGGTCGAGTTCGAGATCGAGTCCTCGACCCGGGACGGCTTCCGCATCAGCCTGCCGAGGATCGACCGCGACGGCTCCGTCCTCGAGCTGACCTTCGACATCCCGATCTTCCGCTTCGGCACGACCTTCACAGGGAGGGTGTTCGACAGCCGCTTCCCTACCGTGCCGCAGCGGCTCGAGCCGGGCAACGCCGTCGACTTCGGGCCGGACGACGTCGACGAGCTGTCCAACCTCACCGTCGAGATCCCCAAGGATCAGATCGGCCGGCTGGTCGGGGAGATCGCCCTCGACAGCCGCGTCGTCACCCCGAACGGGGACGGCGCCAACGACGAGCTGCGGGTCCGTTTCAACCTGCTGCAGGTGGTCCGGGCGGTGCCGGTATCCCTGGAGCTGTACGATCTGTCTGGCCGCTCCATCGCCTCGCTGCAGGCGGAGCGGGGCCTGGGGCCGGCCGCCTTCACCTGGGACGGGCGCACGGCCGAGGGCCGCAGGGCGCTTCCCGGGACCTACGTCTGGGTGCTCCGGGTCGCCGCGGATGCATTCGAGGAGACCCACTCCGGCGTCCTGGCGGTGGCCTGGTGATGACACCTCCGATTCTCACTATCGCGGCCGCCCTGCTGCTGGCCGCAACCGCCCTCGAAGCCCAGGAGTTCGGCGCCCGCCTGGGAACGGTGACGCGAGGGGGACGGGTGACCTTCGAGCCGACCGGCCCGGGGATTCTCACCGACGCCCTCGATCCGGCGGTGCACAAGTGGTACGTGCCCCAGGAGCTCTACATCGAGTACCAGTGGCGCCAGCGGGAGTACTCGAACTACTCGAGGCGCCAGTACCAGCGCTACGTCAGAACCGCCCTCGAGGGGGAGTATTTCTACGACGTATACGGGAACTACCTGACGCGGGGCTGGCTGATCTACGACTGGCGGCAGCGGAACCCGCAGCCTTTCGGCAGCACCCTCGAGAAGACGGGCCAGTTCAATGCCTGGTTCAACAACCTCGTCGTCGCCGCCGACCACAAGGGGCAGTACCACTACGCGATCACCGTGGGCAGCCGGATCCGCACCACCCTGACGCCGATGACCTTCTCCAAGCCGCTGTTCAACGGCGTCCAGTGGGATTTCTCCTCCGACAAGTACGAGGCTACGGTGCTGATGTCGCGGGTGAGCGCCCCCAACTCGTCCGGGTTCGCCGGGGAGGCGCGGACCAACAACACCAACCTCTTCGGGGGAAGGGTGGTCGCCCAGGTCGGCGACTTCGCCCGCATCGGCGGCACCTATGTAAACACCCACCACTCGCAGTCCCAGCTCGAGGCGGTCAACGGCGACATCTTCCAGGGGCAGCTGACCGAGGCGATGAACTTCGCCGCGGTGACGGAGATCGCCGTGGCGATCAAGGACGACTCACCCGGGGACAACGAAGGGGGCGGCGCCTTCTTCTCCAGCGACATCCTCATCCGCGACGTAGAGGGGAACGAGGTGCGCGGCAGCGAGATCGGGTTCCGTCCCTTCGTCGACGGCGGCTTCGAGCGCCGCGGCTATCTCTCCGCCGACGGCACCGAGGAGATCCAGCTGCGCTACGACTTCACCGACGTCAGCTACATCGGTCCGAGCACCACCGACATCGAGCAGGTCCAGGTGGAACTGGTGGTCGCCAACGACTACCTGGTCGAGATGTCTTCCGACCGCCAGTACAACGGCAGGGACCAGCGGGTCTTCCTGCCGGCGGCGCAGGCCTCGGGCAACGTCAAGGACGGCTCCAACCAGCGCGTGCTGGCGCTCGACTACGGCCTGCCGACGGCCAACCAGATCGCCGGGTTCACCCTCGAGGTCGCCGAACTGCACGGGTTCAAGGGGTACGCCGAGATCGACGTCAACCACCAGTTCCGCCAGTACCCCAACCCCGGACTGAAGAGCCACCACTCCGCGAGCAGCCAGGCGCTGGCCTGGATGGCCAACCTGTCGAAGACGGCCCTTCCCTGGTTCGGTTTCGTCGAGCTGTTCAGCGTTTCGCCGCGCTACTCGACCTCGTTTGTCACCTCGAACGAGACCGGGGTGCTCGACTTCGGGAACGATTTCGAGCTCTACGAGATGGTCGAGGACAACGACGACCAGGACCAGCGGCCGGACTGGCGGCGCAAGGGCTGGGGGGCCGGCGACGACGAGGTGTTCCCCGGCTGGGACGAGAACAACGATTTCATCTCCGATTTCAACCAGAACGACAACGAGGACCGCCCCAACCTGATCCCCGACTACGAGGAGCCGTTCCTGCGTTTCCACGCCGACCGGCCGGAGTTCCTCTACGGCGTCGACATGAACCACAACGCCGTCGTAGACCGCTTCGAGAACGACGAGGAGCCGGACTACCCGTACAAGCGGGACCGGGAGGGTTTCAACCTGTTCGGCGGCGCCAACCTCGGCCCGGACTCCCGCCTCATGGTGGGGCGCCTGCAGATGGACCAGCAGACCGACGACCGCGTCACCGAGGCGTCCTACGTCACCCTGGTCGGCGAGCGCGACCACCCGCGCTGGGGCCGCCTCCTGGTTTTCCAGGATTTTCGCCGGGTCAGGGACACGATCGCCGACGATCTCCTGCAGTGGCGCCAGCCCGCGGGCACCCGCGGGGCGCTGCAGCTGGTCGAGGACCGGAGGCCGGCGAGGAACACTTGGATCAACACCACCTGGCTGGGGCTGCATCACCGGGTTCCGGCCGGGATCAGTCTGACCCACAAGCTCAAATGGCAGCGCTACCACCAGCTCGACGAGGACCTCGAGCTGCGCCGGCACGGGACGCGCCGGGACGGCTCCTTCCTGGGCATTATCAACAAGGCGGAGTACACCCTCGAGCTCGGCAAGTGGACCCTGGTGCCGCGCTGGAAGAGCGAGTACCGGCGCCAGGTGCCGGTGTTCGCCGACGAATTCAAGCGCCGCGAGCTGACCGAGCTGTTCATGGCGATGCTGCGCTTTCCGGTGATGCGGAAGAGCTTCGTCGAGCTGGGGATGGAGTACGAGATCTTCAGGCAGCTGCGGGACCCGCCTCCGCCCGACAGCGAGGACAGCTCGACCGGGCTGACGACCGCGGTACAGCTGCGCAACGCCTCCGCGTACATGGGGTACGACCTGATGACGACCTTCGGTTTCGAGCTGGTGCGCACGGACCCGGAGGGTCTGAGGCCGGAGGTGACGACGCGAAGCTTCATCACCATCTACGCAGGAGTTCAGCTGTGAACCGGGCGGCGCCGGCGCTCCTCCTCCTGATCGGCTGCGGCGTGCCCGCCGACGAACCCCTCGTGCGGGTGCTGGACGTCCCCATCCGGGAAGGGGAGCTTGCCGAGTATGTGTCGAGGCTGCCGGACGGCCTGAGGCCGGATCCGGCCGCGTCCGAATCGCGGGAGGGGACGGTCCGCGATATGCTCCAGAGTCTCGTCGACCGCGAGCTGATGCTCGCCGAGGCGAGGGCCCTCGGATACCCTGAAAGACCCGAGATCGTCAGGCCGCTCCGCAAAACCTACGTGAAGCGGCTCAGGGATCGGGTCCTCGCCGAGGCCCTGGGTGATTCCGTCTCCGTCGGAGAGGAGGAGATCGAGGCGGCGTACCGGCGGGACGGATGGGACGCGAAGGTGCGGATCGCCCATATCTCCTGCGCTACGAAGGCGGAAGCGGAAGAGGTCGGCCGCGCCCTGAAGGAGGGGGCGGACTTCGCCGAGCTGGCCAGGAGGCGCTCGGCCGCGCCCGACGCCGAACGGGGCGGGGACCTGGGCGGCTATCTCGGGGCCGGCGAGCTGCCGCGTGAGCTCTGGATGGCGGTGCGCGGGGTGTCCCCGGGCGAAGTCGCCGGACCGCTGCCCGCGGGAAGCGGTTTCGAGCTGCTCAAGGTTCTCGATGCCGTCCCGGTCCCCATCGAGGAGGCTGGGCCGGCGGTCGCCGCGGCCCTGAAGCGCCGCAAAGCCGCAACCCTCCGCGAGGCCTTTTTCGACACGCTGGCACGCAAATTCGAGGTCGCCTACCGGCCCGAAGCGGTGGTCGCCATGGTTGGGGCGGCGCAGCGGGATCCCGGGACCGAGGCACACCAGGACGACCCCGCCCTTGCCTGGGCGGGCGACAGAAAGATCTCCGCGCAGGAGGCCGGACGAATCCTGGTTAGAAGGGGGATGAAACCCCCTGCCCTGAAGGACAGCGCCTCAGTCGCCTGGGCTCTCCGCCACTGGGTGATGGCCGACACCCTGGCGGTGCTGGAAGCGGAGCGCCGCGTCCTTCACGAAACCGATGAGTTCGCGTCGGCGATGGAGCGGGAGCTGAAGAGGCTGCTCCTCGATCGGCTGCGGCGCCGGGAGGTTATCGATCAGGTCGGCGCCCCCACGGAGGAGGAGCTGCGTCACCGGTACGAGGAAGTCAAGGGAGAGTTCATGCTGCCGGCGTCGGTGGAGGCGGTAGAGATCTTCGTCGAGTCACGGGCCGCCGCGGCCGCGCTGCGGCGGCGGATCGAGTCGGGCGCGGACATGGAGAAGCTGGCCCGGGACCACAGCATCCGTCCGGGGGCCGACGGAACCGGCGGGCATTTACACCTGAAAGACGGGGAAGGGGAAAAACGGGAACGGCTCTTCGATCTCGTCCGGGAAGCGCCAGAGGGAGCGCTGCTGGGTCCGCTTGAAATCGAAGGCGGGTTCGCGGTCGTGCGCGTCGAAGAGCGGCTGCCCCGGAGGCCGCGCGCGTTCGAGGAACTGACCCCGATTCTGCGGCACCAGGTCAGGCAGGCCAGGAACAGGAAGGCGTTCGAGAAGTACGTCGAGGGGCTGCGCCACCGCTACCGGAGCGGGGTCGAATGGCGCGACGAACGTATAAGGCAGGTAGCGGCGAGCTTGCAGATTCGCAAAGGGGAAGAGTGAAGGACTGTTGCGCCGCTGGGGGTTCCGCGGTTGTGCAGGGCTGAAGCGAGGGGGGCTGAGCGAGGACACTTCCGGGTCCGGCAGAACGAGGAGTGAAGTCGGGTGGGGCCTCGGCCACCACCCGACTTCACTACAGAACACCTGAAGAGTCAGCCGCGCGGTGTTTCTGTTTGTCGGCGTGCAGCGCCTTTAGCCCATGCTCTCGAGCATCAGCTCGGCGTCTTTCAGTTTCATGGTGCGCAGCTCGGCGATCGCATCCCTGTTGGCCGCGCGCGGTTTCGACTTGCCCTGCTCCCAGTTCAATATCGTTATGGCACTGACTCCGAGCAGCTTGCCCATCTGGGCCTGGGACAGGCGCAGCCGCTTGCGATGCTTCTTGATCGATGCCGGGGTAACCCTGACCGCGGCGGTCTCGTTCTTGGCGGCGGGCTTGGCGTCCCCGGGGGAGTTCCCGGAAGGTTTGGGGGCCGGCTTCCGCGTGCCGGCAATCTGCGAGCTGAGCGCGGACACTTCCCGCTCCAGGCTGCGGATTTGTTCGTTCAACGGGTTCAGGGCGGCTCGCAGTTCTCTGGCGGCCACCCGCGACATTTCTTCCCTGAGTGTTCTACCTAGGTCAGGCATGAAGCTCCTTCCTTAAATTAAGAGTTTGCAGTTGGTTTAATGGCGAATTTGACAAACACATAAGCGTAGGCCAATCCGGCACACAAAAGCGGCTGATTTTGGAAATATAAGTAGGAACGGCGAATTCGGCACCCATGGAAACAATGGGGCCATGTTTTCCACCGTGAAACCCCGGGAATGCCCCGGCAGGTGGAAGGAGAGCGACCGGAAGTACCGCTGCCCACGGATCGGGCGATCCGGAGCGGTTGTCCTACATGATGGCGACGGCGCTCTCGATGCGGTTGAGGGCTTCGTCGATGTCGGCGAGGGAGTGCGAGGCCGAAACGCCGTGATGCCCGGCGACCAGGTCGCCGTAGTCGTGGAAGTAGACGCCGCTGTCGGCGCAGGCGCGGATGAAACGCGTGCCCGTTTCGCGGTCCCGCTTCAGGGTGTCGTCGAAGCGTTCCACCGGATCGGTGAATCCGAAGAAGATTCCGAAGCGGGCGCCCAGGCCCTGCACGCGGGCGGGAACCCCTGCACGGTCGAAGATCTCCGTCATCCCTGTATACAACCGTTGCGAGGTCATTTCGATGTGGTCGTAAAAACCGAAGCTGGTGATCTCGTTCACGGAAGCGAGGGCGCAGTTGATCGCCGGCGGGTTGCCGGTGAAGGTCCCGCTCTGGCAAACCTCCCCGTGCGGATTCACCTGGTTCATTATCTCGGCCTTGCCTGCGACTACGACCACGGCGCCGCCGTTGGCGACCGCCTTGCCGAGCACGCAGAGGTCGGGGGTGACGCCGTAGTACCCCTGGGCGCAGCCCGGTCCGGTGCGGAAGGCCGACAGGGTCTCGTCGTAGATGAGGACACTGCCGCTGGCCGTTGCCCGCTCGCGGACGAAGCGCATGTACCCGGCATCGGCGGTGATGCAGCCCTGGTTGTAGTTGATGGGCTCCATGATGATGCCGCCGATCTCGTCCCCGTGCTTCTCCATGGCGCGCTCGAGAGCGGCCTCGTCCTTCCACGGGACGACGACGACGAGGTCGTCGAGCACCTCCGGCATGCCGGCCGATTCCCGCTGCGGCGGTATGATGCTGCCGGGCTCTACGGGGGTGAGCGGCGAGTGGGAGTTGTACATCACGTAGTCGTAGAGCCCGTGAAAGTGCCCCCAGAACTTCAGGATCTTCGGTCTGCCGGTGTGGGCGCGGGCCAGGCGCACGCAGATCATCGTTCCCTCGGAGCCGGTGTTGCCGTAGCGAACCGCCTCGGCGCAGGGGATGATCTCGGTGATGCGGCGGGCCAGCTCTACGTGGGCCTCGGTTTCGTACCCGCACAGGATGCCGGCTTCGAGAACCGACTCCATCGCCTGTTTCGTCGCCGGGTGGTTGTATCCCAGGAAGGCGGCGCCGTGGGCGAGGTTGAAGTCGATGTACTCGTCGCCGTCGACGTCGCGGATGCGGCAGCCTTCGGCGGACTGGATGTGCAGGGCGTAGCCGAGGCAGGAGTTGATGCGGCCGGCGGCGCCGACGCCGCCCGGCATGTAGCGGGCGGCCTCCCGGCGGAGATCAAGGCTCTTGAGGGCTTCGACGGTCATGGCGGCTTCCGTGGGTTGGTCGTGCGGTTGTGTCAGGTTCGGGCAGCGTCGGTGGAAAGATAACGCGGTTTTGCAGCGGCAGCGGCAGAAGGTCGTATGCGGCCCCCCGGCGGAACGTGATCCCGTGCTTTCCTCCGGGTCTCCGGCCGGATCGCCGCACTCACTTCCACCGGGCCGGCCGCGGGGCGCGCGATTCGGTTTCTCTCGACGGGTCCTCCGCCTGATCGGCGCCGCGGCTTCACCGGGCCTGCTGACGGCCTCTGCGGCGAGGGGAAGGGGTTTTTCCGGGGCGGCGGCCCTCCTCCGCTCAGGAGGGCAGCGGCGCGGCCGGGTCCACCAGTCCCCGCTCCTGCAGCTCGGACCAGAACGCCGCCGGGATCTCCTCCTCGAGCAGGGCGGCGTTGGCCTCGGTTTCGGCGCGGGTGCGCCCGCCGGGGATGACGCAGGCGACGGCCGGGTGCGCCAGCGGGAACTGCAGGGCCGCGGCGGGCAGCCGCACCCCGTGCCGTGCGCAGACCGCCTCGATGCGGGCGACGAGGCCGAGGATGTGGAGCGGGGCGGGAGCGTAGTTGTAGTACGCCCCTTCGACCACGCCGGTAGCGAGGACCCCCGAGTTGTAGGGGCCGCCGATGACGATGCGCACCCCTTTCTCCTCGCAGAGCGGCAGCAGCCCCTCCAGCGACGTCTGCTCCAGCAGGGTGTAGCGCCCGGCGAGCAGGAAGCAGTCGAAATCGCCGGCGCGCGCGAAGTCGGCCAGGACCTGCCACTGGTTCATGCCGGCGCCGACCGCCTTGATCACCCCCTGGGAGCGCAGCTCGTCGAGCACCGGGTAGGTCTCCTCCATCGCCTCCCGGAAGTGGCTGACGGCGTAGGGATCGAAGCCGGGCTGCAGGCTGATCCCTTCGTCCGGGTCGTGGATGAAGACGATGTCGATGCGGTCGGTGCGGAGGCGCTCGAGGCTTTCTCCGAGGGAGCGCTTGACGGCCTCGGCGGAGTAGTCGAAAACCGATTTCAGCGGCGGGTGGTCGACGAAGAAGCCGTCCTCGGGATCGCCGCTTTGTCGCGGCACAAGGGAGTAGCCGACCTTGGTCGAAAGGACGATCTCCTCCCGGCGGCGGGCCAGGTGGGTGCCGTAACGGCTCTCGCTGAGCCCGAAGCCGTAGAGGGGAGCGGTGTCGAAGTAGCGGACACCGGCGCCGTACGCCGCCTCGAGGCAGTCGGCGACGTCCTCCTCGGAAATCGGGTTGAAGAGGTTGCCGAAGGGGGCCCCGCCGAACCCCATGCGGGTCACCTCCAGGCCGAGTTTGCCGATCGCTTGCCGCTCGTTGAGTTTCATGCCTTCACTCCTTGCCAGCGTCGATAAAGTTGATCTGCAGGAGGCCGCAGCCCGGATGGACTTTTGCGAAAACGCGTCGGGGCATGTTGAAGAAACCGGGGAGGCCTTCAACGGGCCGGAGCCGGGTCGAACATAGGATGACCCCGGGCGGCGTCAATGCGGAGGTGAGGCGGCAGAAGGGAGTTCGCCATGAGGCCGCGCCGGCCTCGCATCGAATCCGCTGAGCCCCTCCGGTGAAACCACCCGGTTCCCTTCTGCACGCCCCCCTGAAAGAAAGAGAGAGACACCGGATGCACGTCATAGCCGCTGACAAGCTGCACAAGCTGGTTTTCGATATCTGCATCGCCGCCGGGG
Organism: Candidatus Latescibacterota bacterium; assembly: GCA_965206595.1. Classification (GTDB taxonomy): domain Bacteria; phylum Latescibacterota; class UBA2968; order UBA8231; family UBA8231; genus CBDCXV01. The sequence goes on along the minus strand of OZ242214.1, from coordinate 6,994,288 downwards.
CGGACGGGCGCAACGCCTCCTGTCTCGCCGACCACCAGGTGCGGTCCAACCTGCGCGGCGTCGACACCCACGGCATCTGGCACCTGCCGCTCTACGTCGATCAGATCCTCGCGGAGCAGCTGCTGCCGGCGAACTGGCCGGAGGTCATCCGCGAGACCGCGGTCTCCGCGCTCGTCGACGGCAACTGGACCTTCGGGCAGACCACCGCCATGGTCGCCACGGAAATCGCCGTGGAGAAGGCCCTCGGCCAGGGAATGGCGGCCGTCGGCACGGTGCGCTGCAATCACATCGGGCGCGTCGGCCACTTCGTCGAGATGGCCGCGGCGAAGGGATGCGTCGGCATCGTCGTCGCCGGAGGGTTTTCCGAGATCGTGCCGGTGGCCGCCCCCTTCGGCGGGCGCGAGCGGGTGCTGAGCACCAACCCGGTCGCCATGGGCTTCCCCGCGGGGGAAGACGCGGATCCGGTGATGTTCGACTTCGCGACGACGGCGATATCGGGGGTGAAGGTTTTGAACGCGAGCCGCCGCGGGGAGCAGCTGCCGCCCGGGTGCATGGTCGACCGGGAGGGCCGGCCGACCACCGATCCCCGGGCTTTCGAGGAAGGGGGCGCCCAGCTGCCGTTCGCCGGGCACAAGGGGTACGCGCTGAACGTCGCGGTCGAGTACCTCGGCCGCATCCTGACCGGCAGCGACACGTACGCCGAGGACCACCGCAGCACCGACATCTTGCGCCATCACGGCACCACCATCCTGGCGATCAGGGCGGACCTGTTCCGGCCGCTGGAGGAGTTTCAGGCGGGCGCCGCGGAGATGGCGGAACGCCTGCGCAAGGTGGCGCCGGCCCCGGGACACAGCGAAGTGCTGGCTCCCGGCGACCCGGAGGCGCGGGCGCAGGCGGAGCGGGAGCGGATCGGGATACCGGTTGCCGACGACGTCTGGGAGAGCGTGGTCGCGACCGCGAAGAAGCTGGGGGTGGAGGTCGGGGAGTAGCCCTGTCAGCCCGGTGGATCAGTCCTGCCGGGTCGGAGGGGCGTCCTCCGGGGAGCCGATTCAGCGGCGACCGAATTCACGCGGAGCTGCCTGCGCAGGCTCTCAGGACCGGCCGGCCGCCGGGAACCACCCCTTTCCGTTCGCAGGGGCGCCCCCTCTACAGCCGCAGCGCGGATTCAACCGGGGAACCTTGCCCGGAAGCGGTCGGCTAAATCTTCCACTCCCCTTCGTCGCTGGTTAGGTCGAGCACGTTGCCGTCGGGATCACAGGCCTTGAAGGCGACCGAGGGCGGCTCGTCGGTGCTGATCGCCACGCGGCCCTTCACCGTCTTCGGTGCATCCGCCCCCCAGGCGCGCACCCGCCGCCAGGTTTCCTGCAGGTCGTCGACGACCAGGCCGAAGTGGATGTACTCCTCCCCCTCGACCACGGGGGGCCGCTCCCCGTCGTGGGGCAGCAGGGTCAGGTTGAAGTAGCCATCGCTCATGTCGAGGGCCGGGCCGCTGCCCCGGTAGTCGACGAAGCGCATGCCCGGCACTTCGGCGTAGAAGCGCCGCGTGACCTCGGCAGTCGCGGCAGCGCAGGGCGATGTGGCGCACTGAGGGCATCGGTTTCTCCGGTCGATCGCATGGAACTGGCTGTGGAAAATTGACGAGCGGATAGAAGCGATGCTCAATATACCCAACCGACCCTTCTTCCACAGGACGAGACAATGAAAATCACCGAGATCAAGATGGTCACCCTGGAGCTGCCCGAAGGGGGCGGCCCCGGCCGCATGCCGCAGCTCGTGCAGGTCCCCGGACTGCGGCGCATCCAGTACCGCGCCGGCCACGACCCGGAGCGGATTCCGGTCGAGACGCCGCCGTCGAAGCCGCGCGAGACCTTCCTCGAGGTGCGCACCGACGAGGGGATCACCGGCCGCGTGCCGGTGTCGACCATGGACGGCTACCACCTCGGCATCGTCAACTCGATGGCCCTCGGGGAGGACCCCCTGCACCGCGAGCGCCTTTACCAGATGTTCCACAAGGGGACGCGCTGGGTGTACCAGAAACCGGGCTGGTTCGGCGACTTCGACAACTGCCTGTGGGACATCGCCGGCAGGGCCGCGGGGTTGCCGGTGCACGCCCTCATCGGCAGGGTGCGGGAGCGCATTCCCTGCTATCTCACCGGCGGGGACATGGACCTGCAGGGATACTTCCACCAGATCGAGGCGGGCAGGAAGATCGGCATCGACGCCTACAAGTTTCACACCTACAAGGGGGGCAAGTACGACATACCGATCTTCCGCGAGGTGCGCGACGCCGTCGGACCGGACTACCAGCTGCTCAACGACCCGGTCTGCTCCTACGACCTGCGCGAGGCGATCGAGGTCGGCCACGTCATGGAGGAGCTGGACTTCATCTGGCTGGAAGAGCCGTTCCACGAGCAGAAGCTCAACCAGTACCAGGAGCTGTGCCGCGAGCTGACGGTTCCGGTGATGGGGACGGAGATGCTGATGCACGACATAGGGATCTCGACGCAGTGGCTGATCCAGGGGGGAACCGACCTGCTGCGCGCCAACGCCCGCCACGGCACCACCCTCGTGCTCAAGATGGCCCACTTCGCCGAGATGTACGACACCACCGTCGAGATGAACGCCACCGGCGGGGTCTACGGCCACATCCACGCGACCCTGGGCTGCTGCATCGACAACACCACCTACTACGAGTACATGAGCCTCGACGCGGACGCCCTGAGAAAACAGGGCGAGACCTGGGGGATGATGAACGCGCCGCTGGTCGAGGACGGCTGCCTCGCTCCCACGGACCTGCCGGGCTGGGGGGCGGAATGGGACGAGGAGAAGTACCAGTCGCTGGTGGTCGCCGAGCGGTAGCCGGGCTGCTGGCGGGAGCTCCGGGGACCAGGGGATCGCGACAGGGACCAAGGGGACCGCGGGTCCGGCCACTTCCGGGAATATCGGAGATGACCGAAGAACAGCTGGCCGAGCGCGCCGCGGAGGTGCGCCGCACCGGCTACACCATCCTGCGGGACCAGATCCCGGCAGACGCGGTGGCCGAGGTCGCCGCGGCGTTCGCCCCGGTCTGGGAGGACCACCTCGAAGAGATCCGCGCCAATCCCAACCGCGGCCCGATGCGCCACTACATACAGCTGCCGTTCGAGCCCCCCTTCTACCAGTCGCGGATCCACGGGGACCCGGACATCATCGGGGTCGTTCGGCAGCTCCTCGGCGAGGACGTCGAGCTGGTTCAGTACGCCACGGATACCCCGGCGAAAGGCAGCGTCTTTCAGGACTGGCACGGCGACGTGCCCTCCCTGTTTCCGGAGGAGCCGGACCTGGTGACGCCGCCGGCCCTCATCGCCGTCAACTTTTCCTTCGTCGACGTCGACCGCGAGAACGGCCCTTTCGAGGTCGCCGACGGCAGCCACCGCATGCCGCGGCCGCAGGCCCTGGAGGGTATCGGCCGCGGCGAGTTCGCACGGCGGGAGCTGCCGATGAAGGTCGGGGACGTGCTGATCCGCGACCCCCGCTGCCTTCACCGCGGCACCCCGAACCGCACCGCGACACCGCGGCCGGTTGCGGTGCTCGGCTTCGAGCGCTCCTGGTACCGCCTGATCAGCCTGAGGCACCACAACCCGGTGCGCCGGGAGTTCTGGGAGAGCTTGCCGGAGCTGGAGCAGCAACTGCTGAAGCGCAACGTCGAGCCGGCTGGCTGACCGGGAGCCGGCGCCCCGGCCAAGGGGCGGCTAACGCGAGTACCCGTCGCGGTTGCCGTCGCGCCAGTCCGGCAGGTACCCCTCGGTCCGGCCGTACCCCCAGGAGGGGCCGATCTGGTTCTCGGTGCGCCACGGCCAGCCCTGGCCGCCGATGATGCGGTACTCTTCCCCCTTCCCGCACAGCCAGTAGAACATGTGGGCGGCGTAGCGGGCGGCGTTGTGGCCCCCGTACCAGGCGCTGCGGAAGTCGAACTCCGGCGCCGCCACCCAGTCCCTCTGCGGGGGCGTGGTGCGCCAGTAGTTGTACTCCTTTGTTATTCATTCAACCCGCGCATAAGCGGACATAGGCGCTTCCGAGACCCCTTTGCTTAGCCTCAGAGGCTTGCGTCCCTTCTATAGTCGGCTTTTTGGGTAGAGCCGTCTCCTTATCTCTACCGACCTTGTTGAAATTGTACGCGCCTTCTCGAAGACGCTTGCCTTTGCGAGCCCATCATCCCGACCGACCCGGCCTGCGCTTACGCCATCGCCGCGTCCACCGGTTTGAGCGTGGCCAGAAATCTCCACAGACGATCCCAGGCAGCCGCCGTCCCTTGGGTCAGGATGACGCCCACCCTGCGCCCATGCAAGGTGACGCGGGACGGCAGGCGCAGGTAGCGCCGTCGAAAACTGTCCAGGCTCAGGGCCGTCGTCGAGCGTCCGTATGTGCGGGGCCGCCCGCGTCGGGCCTCGGCGCGTTCGGCGGCCTGGCGGCCCAGGTGAAGCAGGTTGTAGGCCAGCAGGTTCAAGGTCAGAAGCGCCTGGTTGGCAGCGAAGGCATCCCGGGACGGGGTGCGCTGACGCGGCTCTCGACCCCGGTAGTGTTGCTTGCGACGGGTGGTAGAGGAGAGCTGAGGCTGGAGGGTGGAGCTCAACTCGCCGAGCATGCGCTCGAAAAGGCCGCGCTGACGATAAAAGGCGACCAGGTCGCGGCCGCTCATCGTCTGGGGACTCTGGTCGGTGATCAGGAAGAAGTGGCGGGCGATGGGCAGCTCTTCCGTCTCGGAAGGGACCAGGACCAACACCACCCGCCGGGGCTGCGCCCAGGACCTGGCTTGATAACGCAGCTCGCGACAGCGAAAACCCTCTTCCCGCAGCTCTTCCGGGTGCTGCGCCAGCTCCTGCTGATAGCCTTCCACCCAGGCACGAGCCAGCTCCTCCAGGCGCGCATTCTTCTTGATGCGCGCCACGTACGAGGTGTCGGCCCGCGCTTCCAGCTCACTCAGGAAAGACCCGCTCACCGAGGCCGCGTCGAAGCGCAGGATGAGGCGCCGGGCCAGATGCGACTGAATCCAGTCCAAGCGCTTGCCGAGAGCCTCTGAGGCACCCTCATGGGCGTGCACGTTGCCCGGCCGCAGCACGGCACCGAAGAAATCGCCCGTCTGCGCCGAGCCGAGGAGCAGGGGATGGTACCCCGAGGCGTGGAAGTAGCCGTTGTATTCGACCCCCGCCTGGTGCCCGTGCGCCGGCATCGGCAGGGCATCCATGTCGACGGCCAACTCCTCGTATTTCATCCGTCCTTCCAGCAGCCGGCAACGAGACCGGGCGCTGCGCAGGACGGCTTCCTCCAACACCTCGCGGTTATAGGCAGTCGAGGCTTGCTCGAGCAGGCGCGACAGCGTCGGCTGACTGGCCAGTCCCTGCGGCCGGTCTTCGTCGCCGCTGCGCAACGGCGCCTGCCCTTTGCGATCGCTGACCGCCAGACGCAGGATCGGATCTTGGCGCAACGCGTCGGCGTCGGCGGCGTGGGTCCAGCCCTGTGCCAGCAGCACGATCTGTGTGCGCAGCAGCTCCGGCAGCGGGTGCGTGATCTGGTCTTGGGTACGGAGATCCTCGAAGTGGGCGTCGAGCCAATCCAGAACCCGGCTGTGTTCGAGCAGTTGACGCAACATCAGCGCACCGGTGTCGCTGCCAAGGTGGGTGGGGCGGGCTTCGATGTGGATGGAGCGGTTGAAAGACGGCTGAATCGGCCCGGCTTGCTCGGACTCGGTGTGTGACGGTAATTCACCCATTGGGTGTCCTACTGTGTGATGGGTTCAAAGGGCGATACTGCCTTGTGTTTCCCTCTGAAATCTAAGCATGGGAGGCACCCAGTACAGCCCTCTCCACTAAAATTCCATGAATAACAAGGGGTACTTGAGCATGCGCCGGACCCCGGGCGTCGACTCGCCGCGGCGGTGCAGGATGCTCTGGTGGTGGATGCCGATGGTGCCGGCCGGCCCGGAGGCGAGCACCCCCTCGTGGTCCCCCTGGTGGTCCTGCATCCTGAAGTGGGTGCCGGGGACGAACTCGGTCGGCCCCAGCTCGGCCGGGGTGTCCTGCGGAAAGTAGAAGACCTCGACGAACTCGAGCTCCGGGCCGAAGATGCGGTCGGCGTCCTGGTGCCATCCCTGGGCTTCCCTCGGCCCCTCGGTCTTGTGCAGGCTGGCCAGCACCGGAAGGCCGACGTTCCTTCCCAGGAGGGAGCGCATGGCCCCGCAGAGCACCGGGTTGAGGAGCACGTGCTCGAGGTACCAGTCCTCGAGAAAGATCGAGCTCGGCTCGTGCGAGTTGCGGATACGCTCGAGCTGCTCCTCGTCGAGGCCGTCGGGGATCCAGGAAGGGTTCGCCGGGATCCTGCCGTCGAGGTAGTTGCAGGCGCGCCGGTTGACGTCGTCGGGCACCACTCCCTCCAGCATGAGGTACCCGTTGATGCAGAAGTCGAGCACCTCGAAGTCGGTGAGAGTCGGTTCGCAATCGAAGGTTCGCGTCGTCGCGTCGTAGTTCACTTGCTTCTCCTTCCGGCCGGTTCTTTCTACGGCGGCGGCCACAGTAGTGCGGGCGAGACCGCGAGCGCCGGCCTCGGTTTACCTGTTTTCGCGGGCCCGCGGCGGCTTCCCGGATGGAGCACGGAATGTCCGCGGCGGTTTGGTCCGCGGGACGCCGGGAAACTAACCCAGGCTGATCGCGGATGTCACGTAGCCCCGCCCCTGGGATGGTTTTGGCCTCCAGGCTCCCGACGGAGGCCGCGCCGGCGGTTTTCGTCGAGGCTCTCGGGGGCGACCATGCGGTGATTCACCGCACCCCGGTTGGGCGGCAGATCCTGCACAGGGCCAGGAAGCCAATAACTCGGCAGCCGCCGACCGATCGCCGCACATGGCCGGAATCCCGATTTGATCCCCCTTCGGGGCAATAGCGTAACTTCGAATCGATGAGTGAAGCGCCGCAAAAGAGCCACGGCCGGGTAGGGGAGTTCATCGCCAATCCGCGCCGCGCCGTCTGGACCCTGTCGCTGCCGGTGATGATGGGCATGGCGGTCTACACCTTCTACAACCTGACCGACATGTTCTTCGTCGGCATGCTCGGGGGGGACGCCCTGGCCGCCCTGACCTTCAACATGCCGGTGGTCTTTCTCGCCATCGGCATGGTCTTCGGGCTCGGCGCCGGGGCGACGAGCGCCATCGCGCGCTCGCTGGGGGCCGGCGACAGGAAGGCGGCCGAGGACGCCGCCCGCCAGACCATCGTAATGGGGCTCCTGTTCGCCGCCGCCGTCATCGCCGTCGCCGTCCTCTTCAAGGGGGGAATCATGACGGCCCTGGGGGCCACCGGCGAGGTCGCCGCCCTCGCCGTCCGCTACTTCGAGGTCGCCGCCCCGGGGTTCGCCTTCGTCGTGGTCAACACCTGCTTCCGCTCGATCATGACCGGGGAAGGCAACACCAGAACCCCCGTCCTCTTCCAGGCCGGGGGCACCCTCCTCAACGTCGCCCTCGATCCGCTGCTGATTTTCACGGCCGGCCTGGGAATCGCCGGGGCCGCCTGGGCGACGATCATCAGTCAGTTCGCGGTGATGCTCGTGTTCCTTTTCTACATCTTCGTGCGCCGGGGCACCTTCCTGAATCTGGGCTCCGGACCATGGGGGCTGACGCGGACAACCGCGGGCCTCATCCTCAAGGTGGGGCTCCCCTCCTCGGCGTCGATGCTGCTGATCTCGGGCGGCGGCATCTTCTACAACCGCATTGTGTCGGTGTTCGGCTCCGAGGCGGTGGCCGGCCTCGGCGTCGCCGGGCGCATGGACTCGATCTTCTTCATGCCGGTGTTCGCCCTCGCCACCAGCCAGGTGACCCTGGCGGGGATGTTCTCCGGGGCCGGGCGCATCGACCTCGTCAGGAAGACCCTGGTTTACACCATCCTCAGGGCGGAGGTGCTCGCCGTCGTTTTCGGCCTCGGCTTCTACCTGTTCGCGCCGCAGCTGGCCGGAGCCTTCACCGACGACGAGCGCATCGCCGGGGTGGCGACCTCCTACCTGCGGGTGTTCGTGCTCGCCTTCCCGTTCATAGCGGCCGGGCTGATCAGCAGCAGGGTCTTCCAGGGCCTCGGCAGCGGCGTCCCGGCGATGGTCATCACCGCCCTTCGCGTGGTGCTGATCGCGGTGCCGGTCTCGTACGCCCTGACCCGCTACTGGGACTTCGGACTGACCGCGGTCTGGTGGACGTTCGTCGCTTCCGCGGTCGCCTCGTCGCTGCTGTCGGTGATCTGGATCTCCCGGCGGCTGAGGCGGGAAGAGGCGGAGCCGGGCGGGACCGCGGCCCATCGGCTGCGCATGGAGGATTCGTATTAAATCAGTAGTGTCCGGTTATAAGTCAAATAAATTCAACTGGTTACAAGAGTATGCCGATTGGTTTTGGAGGTGGATTTCTGTAAGTACCTGTAAAATATCAACTTTCTCGAAAAGTGACACGGTGAGAATTTGCAGAATTTCGGAGAGACTGCGCTCGACCCGCAGCTGCTTCTTCATGATGGCCACCATCACGTACATGCTGATGGCGATCCAGATTTGAGTCTTTACCGCGTTCTCGGAGGTACCGAAAAATGACTTGATGCGCAGGTGCTGCTTGATCCACTTGAAGAACAACTCCACCTGCCAGCGACATCGATACAATTGGGCGATGGTAAAAGAAGGGAGCAGGAATTGGTTGCTCAGCAAGACCAATCGCTTCTTCGACTCGACGTCGAAAAAACTTATGCGGCGAAGCGCATCCGGGTATTCTTTTTTGGTCTGGGGGCCGCACAGGACAATGCGCTGGTCGCTACGCACGCCGGTTGTTTTGTCGACGCCACGCGAGGCACGCCGGCGATAGGCCAGATTGCGTTTGGCTCGAATAACAAAGAAAGCGGCCTGCTCAGTGAAGGTATACAGCCGCGCAAAGTCGATGTACCCGCGATCCATGATGTAGAAGGCGCCCGGTTCCAGAATCAATTCGTCGAGCAGGCCGACATCGTGCGTCTTCCCCTCTGTAATGCGAATAAAACAGGGGATATTGCCGCGTAGATCCATCAACGTGTGCAGCTTGATGGCGGCTTTGCGCTGACGGAATCGGGCCCACGGAAACAGCGAAAGACACAAGTCAATGGTGCTGGAATCGAAGACATAGGCGGTCTCTTCGAGTTGGACTCCGAAGTCGTCTTGGCTGTATAGCTTGCGGGCGTGGCCAATGAGCACCTGAGCGAAGTCGGCATAGATGCGCCAGTCCCGGTGCTCGTTGGCATCGGCCAGGGTGCTCCGGGAAACCGGGTATCGAATGCCGGCATGATACAGCTTGGACTGCATCGCGCGTAAACAGGTCTCGATGTCCCGTAGGCTTTCCCGACCGGTCAGTTGCGCAAAGGCCATGCACAGAAACTGATCGCGACACTTGAAGTGCCGTGTCCTGTAATTGCCATGATACCGACGCACGCATCGGTTGAACTCGTGCCTGGGTAGGAAATCCATGAGCTGTGAGAATACCATTCGTCCCGTATGCATCGGCCATTCCCTCACTGGTTAAATGCAGTGCTGAATGGCCCAAATCTACGATCGATTTCAAATCGAAAACGGTCATTTATTCGCCCAACTCATTGTAGATTAGTTATTTACACAATTCTTCAAAACGCTCAACCGGACAGTAGTGGTATTAAATACAAAAATTTGTATTTAATACGGCGGACACGGGAAGCCGGTTCGTGGCAAAAACGAGCTGACGGCCCCCCGAAAAATAAAAAACATTTTGTAAAAGACCTGAAAAATAATGACTTACGGAACTACAGTTCCCATTCGTGGAGGCGCAGGCCAGGTACAGGCACGCCGTTTGCATCTCTTCTGGGTGAACGGGGTTAGCGAAAGGCGCGGCCCCGAAACCACAGGAGGAAGCCATGAAACGTCATTTGAATCGGAGCAGAAAGGCCCTTCTCGCCATCGCGGCGGGGGTCATGCTCGCGGCCGGTGCGGCCTTCTTGAGCGCAGGCAGTTCGCACCATTTCAGCGGAGTTGACTCCGAAGATGATTGCGCCTACATGTGCTCTCAATTGGGGCACGGGTACACCTACTACGATTCTTGGAACTGCTGCGAATGCAACTGAGCTCTCCCCTCCTGCCAAGGGGGAGGCTCGAGTCCGCTCAGGCGCCCGCGCCCTGTTTCTATAGGGTGTGGGCGCCTTTCCGCATTTCCTGCTGGGTTCTTGGGGTCCCCCTGCGACTCGCAGGGAGCGCTCCAAGAAATAACCAAAGACGGCATTAGGCATTTCGACGGCGCATGAATCAGGATAGTCTCGTCGATGGAAGTCTTCAGCCCCGCCTGCCTGTGCCGAGGCAGAGAGGAGACAGGCAGGAGGCAGAAAGGCGGATTGCGGGCCCGGCCGTCCGCAAGCGCTCCATTGATCCGGGCTTTATCCACACAATGCCTGCCCGAAGCAGGCAGCCGGTCCAAACTTCGCGCAGGAGAAGACCCATGACCCGAGTTTGTACCAAAAAGCCATGGCGCGCCGCTCTCGTTCTGCTCCTGGGACTGGCGATGTCCTCCGGGGCCCACCTCGGAGACCGCGTGTACCCGATTCCCTATCTCAGCGACGAAATGCTGGCCGGAATCCAGCTCGACGACGGGTTGGTGGACGAGTGGTACGAGTTGGTCGGAGAGCCCACCCTGTCGCTGCTGGACTTCACCGAAGAAATCCACCAATCGCCGCTCGATCCTGCGGATCTGGACTTCCGCATCTGGCTGGCTTGGCACGACGAGCCGGCCCGCCTCTATGTCGCCTTCGTGGCCAGCGACGACGTGTACAAGAACAACCACGATTACAGTAGTTCTCCATACCTACATGAAAATGACAGCATCATGCTGGCAATCGACGGAGACCATAGCGGAGGAAGGGGGGGTGACTCCAACACTCCACTGGAAGAAGCTATCGAGATTCATGGGCAAGCTCCGTCTTACCAGGCTATTTCCCGCACAGCCAGCGGTCCGACCTTGAATGATGTGCCCTATAGGGTCCAGATTGGACAGGCTTCATGGACGACCTTGCCACCCTATGCGGAAGGCGGCGGCGGCGTGGCCGGAGAAGCCCCGGTCATCTGGGTGATCGAGCTGTACGTGACGCCGTTCGACCGCTGGGGGGAACCGTGGGAAAGCCCCGAGGGGAGCGTGGTCAGCCATTTTGCCGCAGGACAGGTGATCGGTTTCGCGATGGTAGTGCTTGACCATGACCCGCCTGCAATTGATGTCAAAAGATGGTCGGTCGAAGTCCAGCAGTCAGACGAGACCGACACCACCTTCTGGAACATAATTCGCAATCGGGCGGATTCCTTTCTCGACGGGCTGCTGCTGCCCGCCGATCCGGCCGGACCGGGTGTCAGCGCGGTGGAGTCGGTTTCCTGGGGGCGGATCAAGGCTTCCCTGGAGATGGAGTAGCCGGCATGCGGACCATCCTTTGCGCGGTTCTCGAGCCTCGACCGCGCCGGGCGTCAGACAAGGGAGAAAACTTGTGATCGGTTTTCCCATCAGGAAGCAATGGCACGCCCCCCTCGTTCTGCTCCTGGGACTGGCGATGTCCTCCGGGGCCCACCTCGGAGACCGCGTGTACCCGATTCCCTATCTCAGTGACGAGATGCTGGAAAGGATCGATCTCAAGGACGGCTTGGTGGACGAGTGGTCCGAGCTGGTCGGGGAACCGACCATGACGGTGCTGGATTTTGCCGACCGGAGGGGAGAGGTGACACCTGATCCGTCCGATCTGGACTTCCGCATCTGGCTGGCCTGGCACGACGACCCGGCTCGATTCTACCTCGCCTTCATCGCGAGCGACGACGTGTACGAGAACACCCACAGTTGGGCCTCGGATGAACTTTTCATCAACAATGACAGTATTGTGCTGGTAATCGATGGAGATCACAGCGGCGGTGCCGGCGCTGGCAACAGTACGCAGCTGGAAGAGTGGGAGGAGATCGCCGGGCGGACTCAGATGTACGAGGCGATTGCCCGAACTCCCATCGGCCCGACCCTTGATGACGGGGGCACCAGAGTCCAGACGGGGGAGTACGCCTGGACGGTCTTTCCACCCTACGGGGAGGGCGGTGGCGGGGTGTTCGGAGAAAACCCGACCATCAGCGTCATCGAGCTGTACGTCACCCCGTTCGACCGCTGGGCGGGATGGCACAGCCCCGGGGAGATCACGGTCAGCGATCTGACAGCGGGACAGGTAATCGGCTTCGCGATTTCGGTACGGGATAGGGAGTCGCCGGATTCCGACTGGGTGGATTGGGTACCCGAAGCCCTGCAGTCTGGAGAATACACCCCCACGGACCTTTTTCGAATTTTCTTTCACCACCGGGCAGACGGCTTTCTCGATGGGCTGCTGCTGCCCGCCGACTTGGCCGGCCCGGGAGACAGCGCGGTCGAGTCGGTTTCCTGGGGCCGTATCAAGGCCTCCCTGGAGATGGAGTAGCCGGCGTATCGTCCTCTCCGGTGATCGCCCTCGGGCTTTCACAGCGTTCAGAATGGAGAAAGACTCATGACCCGTACTCGTACCCGAAAGCAGTTGAATGCCAGTTTGGTCCTGCTTCTATGGTTGGCAATATCTGCCGGCCTGTCTGCCCGGGCAGAGGCCCACGTCGGCGACCGCGTGTTCCCGATTGCCTATCTCAGCGACGAGATGCTGGAACAGATCCGGCTCGACGACGGGCGCATAGACGAGTGGTACGAGTTGGTCGGCGAGCCGTCCATGACCCTGCTGGATTTCAAAGAGGAGTGGGAGGAGGACCTGGAACCGGATCCGTCCGACCTGGACTTCCGCGTCTGGCTGGCCTGGCACGACGAGCCGGCTCGCATCTATGTGGCCTTCGTGGCCGGCGACGACGTGTACAAGAACACCCACGACTACAGTGGGGGGGATTGGTTCGGATCATCTAGAGATAATATGATGGATAATGACAGTATCATGCTGGGATTCGACGGAGACCACAGCGGGGGGGCGGGTTGTACCTCGAGTTGCTCACAGGAGGATTGGCCGGAAGCTCATGGGCAAACTCAGTGGTACGAGGCAATTGCGCGTACCGTCGGCGGCCCGACCCTGGATGACCCGGGCGTCAGACACCGGACGGAGGAGTTCCCTTGGACGGTTTTTCCTCCTTATGGGGATGGGGGCGGAGGCGTGGCCGGAGAAAACCCGACCATCAGCGTCATCGAGCTGTACGTGACCCCGTTCGACCATTGGGGGGGAGGATGGGACAGCGCCGGGGATCACCTGGTCAGCGACCTGGCCGCATGGAAGGTAATCGGTTTTGCGATCATTGTACATGACCGCGATCAACCTGGGAGATGGAGGGGTTGGGCACCCGAAGCCATGCAGCGGCTTGATGGAATTGCGATTGGAGAATTGTGGGACAGAAGAGGAGATTCATTTCTCGACGGCCTCCTGCTGCCCCCCGAGCCGGGAGACAGCGCCGTAGAGTCGGTTTCCTGGGGGCGAATCAAGGCCGCCCTGGAGATGGAGTAACCGGCGTATCGTCCTCTCCGGTGATCGCCCTCGGGCTTTCACAGCGCTCAGAATGGAGAAAGACTCATGCCTCGTGTTCGTATCCGAAAAGCAGTTGAATGCAGTTTGGTCCTGCTTTTATGGTTGGCAATATCTGCCGAAGCCCACGTCGGCGACCGCGTGTTCCCGATTGCCGAGCTCACAGACGAGATGCTGGAACAGATCCAGCTCGACGACGGGCGCATAGACGAGTGGTACGAGTTGGTCGGCGAGCCGTCCATGACCCTGCTGGATTTCAAAGAGGAGTGGGAGAACCTGGAACCGGATCCGTCCGACCTGGACTTCCGCATCTGGCTGGCCTGGCACGACGACCCGGCTCGCATCTATGTGGCCTTCGTGGCTGGCGACGACCTGTACAAAAACACCCACGACTACAGTGGGGATTGGTTTGAATCATCTACTAGAGATGATATGATGGATCATGACAGTATCATGATGGGATTCGACGGAGACCACAGCGGGGGGGCGGGTTGTACCTCGAGTTGCTCACTGGAAGCGGATTGGCCGGAAGCTCATGGGCAAACTCAGTGGTACGAGGCAATTGCCCGCACCGTCGGCGGCCCGACCCTGGATGACCCGGGCGTCAGACACCAGACGGGGGAGTTTCCTTGGACGGTTTTTCCTCCCTATGGGGATGGGGGCGGAGGCGTGGCCGGAGAAGCTCCCGTCATCAGCGTGATCGAACTGTACGTGACCCCTTTCGACCATTGGGGGGGAGGGTGGAGTAGCGCCGGGGATCACCTGGTCAGCGACCTGGCCGCAGGGAAGGTAATTGGTTTTGCGATTATTGTACATGACCGCGATCCACCTGGGAGATGGAGGGGTTGGGTACCTGAAGCCATGCATCGGTCTGATGGAAGTGTGTTCGGAGAATTGTGGGATGTAAGAGGAGATACCTTTGTCGATGGCATCCTGCTGCCCGCGGGCTCGCCCCAGCCTGGAGACAGCGCGGTCGAGTCGGTTTCCTGGGGGCGAATCAAGGCCGCCCTGGAGATGGAGTAACCGGCGTATCGTCCTCTCCGGTGATCGCCCTCGGGCTTTCACAGCGCTCAGAATGGAGAAAGACTCATGCCTCGTGTTCGTATCCGAAAAGCAGTTGAATGCAGTTTGGTCCTGCTTTTATGGTTGGCAATATCCGCCGTCCCAGCAGAGGCCCACCTCGGCGATCGCCTGTACCCGATTGCCGAGCTTACCGACGAGATGCTGGAACAGATCCGGCTCGACGACGGCCGCATAGACGAGTGGTACGAGTTGATCGGCGAACCGGCCATGACCCTGCTGGATTTCACGGGACATATGCCGCACTCGCCTCCTTTGCTGCCTGATCCTTCCGACCTGGACTTCCGTATCTGGCTGGCCTGGCACGACGAGCCGGCCCGTCTCTACGTCGCTTTCGTGGCCAGCGACGACGTGTACAAGAACACCCACGACTACAGTAGTTCACCTTCCTTCGGAAATGAGCATGACAGCATCGTGTTGGCGATCGACGGAGACCACAGCGGAGGAAGGGGGAGAGACCAGAACACTCCATGGGAAGAAGCTATCGAATTTTATGGGCAAGCTCCGGATTACGAGGCTATTTCCCGTACTGTCAGCGGTCCGACTCTGAATGATTCTTCGTATAGATTCCAGATTGGAAAGGCTTCATGGGCGACCTTGCCACCCTATGGGGATAGCGGCGGCGGCGCGGCCGGAGAAGCTCCGGTCATCTGGGTGATCGAGCTGTACGTGACCCCGTTCGACCGCTGGGGGGAAACGTGGCAAAGCCCGGAGGGGAGCGTGGTCAGCCGTTTTGCCGCGGACCAGGTGATCGGTTTCGCGATTGCAGTGCTCGACCATGACCCCCCTGCATTTGATCCCCAGGAATGGTCGGCCGAAGTCCAGCAACCAGACGACACATACACCTGGTTCACCACGTTCTTTAACATTTCTTTTAATCGGGCGGATACCTTTCTCGACGGGCTGCTGCTGCCTGCCGATCCGGCCGGCCCAGGGGACAGCGCGGTCGAGTCGGTTTCCTGGGGGCGGATCAAAGCCTCGTTGGAGATGGAGTAGCCCGATCTTTCTCGCATTGCACGATTTCCCGGCGGGCTTCCGGATCGGCGCCGAGGTCGTCGCCCGTGCGGTCGGCCGGTCCGCCGGCCTGCAACTGCGGAGGCGAGGCCGCCTGGTGCCGCTTCCGCGCTACGAAGTCGACGAGATCACCCGCCTGTTCGGCCAGGGCCTGCTCGGCACCTGTCCGCGGCAAGGGGGTCAAACCTGAACTCCCTCGCAGAATTTCCATTTTCGGAAAAAAACCAGCGATCCAGCGCCTGAGACGGGCGCGGCTTCTTTCGAGTAGAACCGAGCTTGAAGGAGGAGGGGCGGGCGGCGGCCCGTCGGCGAAACCGTATATAATACGGCGAGACCGTATATAATACGGCGAGACCGAGAAGCCGGTAGCGACAAGGACGAGCTGATGGCGACGAAAAAAGAAAAAGTGATATTAGTAAGACACAGTAAAACAATAGGTTACGTAACTACATACGCCATTCATGAGCTCTGCCGGCCAGGTACAGGCACGCCCATTGCATGGTATTTGGGTGACCGGGGTAGCGAACAGGCGCGACCCCAAAATCCAAAGGGAGGCAGAAATGAAACGTCAATTGAATCGGAGCAGGAAGGCTTTCCTCGCCGTTGCGGCGGGAGTCATGCTCGCGGCCGGTGCAGTCTTCTTGAGCGCACATACCGGACAGCACCATTTCACCAATGTTAACTCCGCCGGCGAGTGCGCCTACCTGTGCTCCGTACTGGGGCACGGGTACTCCTACAACGGCTGCTGCAACTGCGACTGAGCTCTCCCCTCCTGCGGGGAGGCTCCAGTCGCTCAGGCGCCCATGCCCTGTTTCTTTAAGGGGTGTGGGCGCTGTTCCGCCTTTCCTGCCGGGCTTTCTGCCCTGGCCGCACTGCGCAGGGAGCGGTCCAGGAAATAGACCATGCTGGGATAGTGGCTGCTTGAATCCGGGGATCTCGTCGACGGAGGGTGTTCAGCCCGCCTGCCTGTGCCGGCAGACAGGCGGATGCGGTGCCCCGCGCGCAAGCGCTCAATAGGTGAGCAAGTGAGCAAAGGGTTGCAGCCAGACCTGAACGAAGGAATTGACACCGCGCCTGCCTGCCCTGCATTAACCACACCATGCCTGCCCGAAGCAGGCAAGCCAGTTCAAACTTCACACAGGAGAAAAACTCGTGACCCGTGTTCGTATCAGGAAGCAATGGCACGCCGCCCTTTTTCTGTTTCTCGGATTGGGGCTGTCTGCCCGGGCAGAGGCCCACCTCGGAGACCGCGTGTTCCCGATTCCCTATCTCAGTGACGAAATGCTGGAACAGATCCAACTCGACGACGGGTTGGTAGACGAGTGGTACGAGCTGGTCGGGGAGCCGACTATGACGCTACTGGATTTCACGGGAGAAGAGCCGCATTCGCCTCCTTTGCTACCTGATCCTTCCGACTTGGACTTCCGCATCTGGCTGGCCTGGCACGACGAGCCGGCCCGTCTCTATGTCGGCTTCGTGGCCAGCGACGACGTGTACAAGAACACCCACGACTACGGTTCTTCTGGTGATGGAATGTCCCAGTATGACAGCATCATGCTGGCGATCGACGGAGACCATAGCGGCGGAAAGGGGAGTAATTCCGAAACTCCACTGGAAAAAGCTATCGAGATTCATGGGCAAGCTCCGTTTTACCAGGCTATTTCCCGTACTGTCAGGGGTCCGACCCTGAATGATTTTAGGTATAGATTCCAGATTGGACAGGCTTCATGGACGACCTTGCCACCCTATGGGGATAGCGGCGGCGGCGCGGCCGGAGAAGCTCCGGTCATCTGGGTGATCGAGCTGTACGTGACCCCGTTCGACCGCTGGGGGGAAACGTGGCAAAGCCCCGAGGGGAGCGTGGTCAGCGATTTTGCTGCGGGACAGGTGATCGGTTTCGCGATGGTAGTGCTTGACCATGACCCGCCTGCATTTGATGCCCAAAGATGGTCGGTCGAAGTCCAGCAACCAGACGAGACATCCACCACGTTCTTTAACAACATTTCTTTTAATCGGGCGGATACCTTTCTCGACGGGCTGCTGCTGCCCGCGGGCTCGACCGACCCAGGGGACAGCGCGGTCGAGTCGGTTTCCTGGGGGCGGATCAAAGCCTCGTTGGAGATGGAGTAAGCCCGATCTTTCTCGCATTTGCACGATTTCCCGGCGGGCTTCCGGATCGGTGCCGAGGTCCTCGCCCGTGCGGTCGGCCGGTCCGCCGGCCTGCCACTGCGGAGGCGAGGCCGCCTGGTGCCGCTTCCGCGCTACGAAGTCGACGAGATCACCCGCCTGTTCGGCCAGGGCCTGCTCGGCACCTGCCCGCGGCAAGGGGGTCAAACCTGAACTCCCTCGCAGAATTTCCATTTTCGGAAAAAAACCAGCGATCCAGCGCCTGAGACGGCGCGGCTTCTTTCGAGTAGAACCGAGCTTGAAGGAGGAGGGGCGGGCGGCGGCCCGTCGGTGAAAACCGTATATAATACGGCGGGACCGAGAAGCCGGTAGCGACAAGGACGAGCTGATGGCGACGAAAAAAGAAAAAGTGATATTAGTAAGACACAGTAAAACAACAGGTTACGCAACTACATACGCCATTCATGAGCTCTGCCGGCCAGGTACAGGCACGCCCATTGCATGGTATTTGGGTGACCGGGGTAGCGAACAGGCGCGACCCCAAAACAAGAGGAGGCAGGAAATGAGACGTCAGTTGTCCGCTTTCATGCCGGAAATGCATAAAAACCCGGCCGTCCCGTATCGGCCCGGAAGACCGGTGGCGGTTCGGGGATTACAGCGGAAATTGAGCAAGGAGTGAAACGCATGGACAAGGCTTGTACCACCCGGATCTGGCAACAGGGGCACCCCGCCCTGATTCTGCTCCTCTGCCTGGCGATGCCGGCCAGCCTGTCTGTCCAGGCCGGGGCCCATGTCGGCGATCGCCTGTACCCGATTGCCGAGCTTACCGACGAGATGCTGGAACAGATCCGGCTCGACGACGGCCGCATAGACGAGTGGCAGGAGTTGGTCGGCGAGCCGTCCATGACCCTGCTGGATTTCCAAGAAGAGTGGGGCCGGGGACCGGATCCGTCCGACCTGGACTTCCGCATCTGGCTGGCCTGGCACGACGACCCTGCCCGTCTCTACGTCGCTTTCGTGGCCAGCGACGACGTGTACGACAACACCCACGATTACAGTGGGGATTGGTTTGAATCATCTAGTATGATATGATGAATCATGACAGTATCATGATGGGATTCGACGGAGACCACAGCGGAGGGGCGGGGTGTACCAATGAGGGTTGCTCACAGGAGGATTGGCCGCAGGCTCGTGGGCAGACTCAGTGGTACGAGGCGGTTGCCCGCACCGTCGGCGGCCCGATTCTGGATGACGTGGCCACCAGACACCAGACGGGGGAGTTTCCTTGGACGGTCCTGCCTCCCTACGGGGAAGGAGGCGGTAGCGTGGCCGGAGAAGCGCCCGTCATCAGCGTGATCGAGCTGTACGTCACCCCGTTCGACCGCTGGGGCGGAGGATGGGACAGCGCCGGGGATCACCTGGTCAGCGACCTGGCCGCCGGGCAGATCATCGGCTTTACGATTTTGGTAGCTGACCACGACGATGCATTTGAGTGGATGCTTTGGAAACCCGAAGGAATGCAACCGCCCGATGATAAACCTGCGTATGTGGACCTGTGGAACGCTCGCGGGAATGGCCTTGTCGACGGGTTGCTGCTGTCCTCCGACCCGGCCGGGCGCATCGAAGGCAGCGCCGTCGATGCGGTTTCCTGGGGTCGGATCAAGGCCTCCCTGGAGTTCGAATAGCTTGGCCCTTTCCCGCCCTCCTTCTACTGAACACATGCCTGGACCGCTCAAGCTGACCGTCTTCCTTTCGCTCTGTCCGCTCCTGTGGCAGCCCCCCGCCGTCGCCCACGACTTCGAGGGGAGCGTCTTTCGCATGTCTCGGGACGGATCCTCTGTCCAGCGCATATCCGCCGAGAAAACCGGATGGGGAACCGCCAGCCCGCGCTGGGCCCCGGACGGCCGGCGCGTCCTGTACGTCGCCCACGCCGAAAACAAAAACGAGTTCCACGTGGTTTCCGCGGCCGGCGAGAGACTGACGAGGGTGTCGGTACCGTCGCCGATAACCAGCGTGGCCGGCCTCTCCTGGTCGCCGGACGGTACGGCCATCGCCTTCGCCGGCGGAACAGCCGAGGGGTCGTACGACATTTACGTCATGAAGCTGGCCGGCGGCGAGCCGGTGCCAAGGCTAAGGCGGGTCGTGGAGAACGGCATCCAGCCGGCCTGGTCGCCCGACGGACGGTTCTTCGCCTTTACCACGTTCCGCGACGGCAATCTCGAAGTGTACCTCGTCGATGTTGAGGGCCGGAACCTGAGAAACCTGACCCGGCACGAGGGGCACGACGCGCGTCCGGTCTGGTCCCCCGGGGGCCGCATCGCCATCGAGAGCGACCGCTTCGGCAATTTCGAGATCTGTCTCGTTGAGGTAGTCAGCGGAGAGGTGTTCAACCTCAGCAATCACCCCCGCCAGGACCGGGAGCCGTCCTGGTCCGGCGACGGCAGGGAGATCGCCTTCGTGTCCAACCGGGACTGGAACGACAATATCTACCGCATGGCGGTTGACGGAACCGGCCTGACGAGGTTGACCACGGAGTTCACGGACCGGGAGCCGGCCTGGTCGCCGGACGGCGAGAGCATCTGCTTCGTCTCCAACAGGCCGGAACCGTTCTTCGATAGAATGAATCGATGGTTAAGCAGCTGGCTGGCTGACTGGTAATCCCCGGGAAAGTGGGGGAAAATATCCGCCATGGTGCTGCCACACTGGCGAATCGCCAAACCGGAGACACCGAGGGGCGCGTCGGGTAGAGCCCCGTTCAAGACCGCTTCTTTGGTTTTTCCAGCTTGTATACACGCATGCGGGAACGCAACCGCTCCACCTTCATGCCCAACAAGGCAGCCGCGCCCTTCGGCCCATAAATGACCCCATCGGTTGCCTTCAGGGCTTCCAGGATTTGTTGCTTTTCGGTTTTGAAGACCTTGTCGGAGTCGCTCCCCCCACCCTGTTCGACCGGCGGGGCGGACGCCGGCGACGAAACAGGTCCATCCCCTGCCCCGTCCTGAACAGAAAGCACATCCTCGAGTTGCAAGACAGGATTCCGGCACACGATCACCGCCCGCTGCATCACGTGCTCCAACTCGCGCACGTTCCCCGGCCAGGGATTCTCCCGAAAATGCCTCGACACCTCCGAGCCCAGAGTCGGAACAGGACGCCCTAACTCCTGGGCAAACCGGTTCGCGAAGTAGGCCGCCAGGAACGGGATTTCCTCGCGGCGGTTCCGCAGGGGCGGAATTTCTATCGGGAACACGTTCAAGCGGTAGAACAGGTCCTTCCGGAACCCTTGGTCCATGGCCTCCTTCAAATCCCGGTTGGTCGCCGCAACCACCCGGACATCCACCGGGACGGGGGTTTCCCCGCCGACGCGGAAAAGGTGTCGATCCTCCAGAACGTGGAGCAGAACCCTTTGGGCCTCCACAGGCAGGTCCCCGATTTCATCGAGGAACAGGGTGCCCCCGTGCGCCTGTTCGAAGCGGCCTGTCTTCCGTTCTACCGCGTTGGTAAAGGCGCCCTTTTCATGGCCGAACAGTTCGCTTTCCACCAGCCCGGGGGGCAGGCCCCCGCAATTGACCTCGACAAAGGGGCGCTTCCGCCGCCGGCTCACGGCGTGAATGTGCTGCGCGAGCACCCCCTTGCCCACCCCGGTCTCGCCCAGGATCAGCACCATCGCATCGGTCCCGGCCACCTGTCCGGCCAGCTCCAGGACCCGGGCCATGGCCGGACTGTTTCTGAGCATGTCCTGCTGCGAGATCCACGGCATGTGCTTCAGTGCCTGGACGGGTGCGCTTTCCTCCTCCGCGACCACCTGCACCTCCAGGCTGACCGCGTCCGACATCAGGCCGTCGCGGTCCCGGGTGCGCACCTCGAAGCGGAACCGGCCTTCCGGCAGACCGGAGAACGAGACCGAATCGGCGGAGGTGAATTCGCTCCAGGCTTCCGCCGGGCCATGACCCACGAGCCGGTGGCTGTAGCGCATCTGATCCGCCCCGGTTCGGAAACTGATGCCTTGAAAGTCGATTCGAAGCTCGCGGGTGCCTGCCGGAAAGGACACGGCCCGGGGGGCCTCGATGAGACGCCCGGCCTCGACCTCGCGGATCACCAGGGCCGGAGGGGTGCGGTTTGCCTGGTACTCGATGAGCCCCGCCCGCGTCCCGAACCACAGCCGGCCGTCGCTGGCGCGCAGGATGTCCTCGACCACGTTCTCGAGGCTGGCGTTCCCCAGGCGAAGGGTCTGGAAAGCATGCCCGTCGTACTTCATCACGCCCCCCCCCGCTCGTGCCGACCCACAGGCAGTCCTGCTCCGGGTCGGCCAGCAGGGAGAGAATGCCGTTTACCGACAAGTCCCCCTGGTCCACGGTAAACCGGCGAACTTGCCCGGCGGTGAAATCAAGGAAGAACAGGCCGCTGTTGGTTTGTGCCCACCCAGAGCCTGTCTTCGTGCTCGCACAGGGCAGTCACTTGAGATACGGCCTCCAACCCGGCCATGGCCGGCGGCTGCAAGCGGCCGTCCTCGTACCGGTACAGCGCCGGGGCGGGCCCCCCGGTGCCGATCCAGAAGGCGCCGTCCCGGGCCGGCAGCACGGCGCGGCACTCGTGGGGCAGCCCTTCTGCCAACGGGTTGAACCGGTCGGCTTCCAACCACCCAAGGCGCCCCAGGGAGGTGCCGGCCCATACACGCCCGCGGCCGTCCGCGCACAGGGCCGTGACCTCTTCCCCGGAGCCGGTTTCGGCCACCTCGATCGCTCGGGATTCCTTTCCCGTCCATTTGAATACCTTGCCCTCGGGGCCACCCCAGACCGGCTCCGGCCCGTCCGCCTCCAGCGCCGAGACTACATGCCCGGTCTCCACCGTACGGATGCGGTCGTCTTCCCGGCAGGCCAGACCCCCCATGGTGCCGATCCACAGCCGCCCCGTCCCGTCTTCGTCCAGGCACCGGACCTCGTTGTCCGGCAGACCGTCGGCTTCCGTGTACAATTGCACGCTGACCGGATCGCAGAAGAGCAGCCCCCCGCCCCACAGTCCGATCCAGATGTTGCCCTCGCGGTCCTCGCAGGTCAGCCGCGTGTCCGAGAAATGGGTGCCCTGCAAGCGGGCCGAAAACGGATGCCAGGCCTGCCCGTCGTACACCAGAACCCCCCGGCGAGCCATCCACAGCCAGCCCCTGTCGTCCTGGCGCACATGCCGCGTGCCGTGCTGGACGACTTCACCGCTTTCGACCTCATGGTCCACCTCGATCAGGTCGAGCTGTTGGCGCTCGGGATCGTAGCGGCCGATAACGGCTTCGCTGCCGACGTAGCGGAAGCCGATCCACAGACCGCCGGAGGCGTCCGGGGCGAACTTCCAGGGCCACTGCATGGCGGTTTCCCCGGTGCCCAGGTGCCCGTTCATGGGCTGACCTTCCAGATCGATGATCCCCCGCTCCCGCGACGCCAGCCAGGTAGTACCCCCCGCGTCGGTGGCCATGTCGTACACCGCACCGAGGGGTTGGTCAGCAAGGTCGGTCACAGACTCCAGGCACCGCCCCTCGACAAAGCGGGCGATCCCGTTCCCGGTCAGCACCTGTACCGAGCCGTCCGCCTGGGGGTGCAGGCTCAATATGTCGTTGGAGGGCAGTCCGTCCGCGGTGGTGTACACCTGAAACCCCTGCCCGTCGAAGGCGGCCAGACCGCCCCCGAGAGTCCCGAACAGCAGGCGCCCGTCCTCGTCCTCGGCAATGGTCATCGCGTTGAGGTGGGGAAGCCCGTTCGAGGGGCCGAAGGTCTCGAACCGGGCCCCGTCGAAGCGGCTGACCCCGCCGTCGGCGGTGGCCACCCACAGGAGCCCCCGGCGGTCCTGGTATATGTCTTCCACGTGCATCCCGCCCAGCCCGTCGAAGACGGTGTACTGGCGCCCGAGGATATGGTCGAAAGCCACCGGTCCACCCTCGACCCGGGTGGATGGGGAAAGGGGTTCGGGTGCATCGTTCATCTTCGAATCTGTTTTCTTTGTGAGAGCAAAGTGATCAGGTAGCTATCTGAGGACCGTACAATTCAAATGAAGAAGGAAAGCAGAAGCAACAGCCGCTCCCGCCGGGCCGCCGGCCATCAGGGAAATCGTAATCGTATTAGATACCACCGGATTGTATCAAATACGGCCTAATCGTATTAAATACGACGAAACCGAGCAGCCGCTGGGGGCAAAGGCGAGCTTGTTTTTGCCGAAAATAAAAAATGTGGTGTTATAACCAACAAGAAGAAAACAATGAGTTGCGCCATAACGGACAAGCACCGATGGAGCTGCCGGCCAGGTACCGGCACGCCTATTGCATTGCCCGGCCAGGTACCGGCACGCCTATTGCATTGCATTGCATTGCATTGTATCTGGGTGAACCGGGGTAGCGAACAGGCGCGACCCCAAAAACAAAGGAGGCCGCAATGAGACATCGGTTGAAGCAGAGCATGAAGGCCGTCCTCGCCATCCTGGCGGGCGCCCTGCTGACCACCGGAGGCGTGTCGTGGGTGGAGGCCTACTCGAGCACCAGTTGGCACCACTGCCACACGGTGTACGCCTCCACGAGCAGCGAGGCGGACGGAAAATGCGCCTACAACTGCTCCCGTCTTGGGCACGACGAGTACCGGGCTAAGCTCACCGACCCAGGGACTTGGGAATGCGAGTGCTCTGACTGAGCATCCTGTGGCGGCTTTCCCGCTGACGAGGCACTCACGGACGAGGGTTCCGTCCCCTTCAGGGGGTGGGCCCTCGTCCTTTTTTGTGGGCCCTCGTCCTTTTTTATTGAAGAGAACGAAATTGAAGAGAACGAAGGCCGACCGCACCGTTCAGGAAAAATCGCCAGGGAACGGGGAAAGCCTGCCGAGCCCATGCCGGGCGAACCAGAGGAGGAGACAGATGCCCCTTTTTCGCATCCGGAATCAGTGGAGCATGGCCCTCGGCCTGCTCGTCGGGTCGGCCCTGTGGGCCTGCCTGCCTGCCCGGGCAGAAGCCCACGTCGGCAGTCGGGTCTTCCCTATCCCCGAGCTGACCGACGAGATGCTGGCCGGGATTCAGCTCGACGGCTATGTGTACGAGGAGTGGTTCGATCTGATCGGCGAACCTGCCCTGACCTCGGTGGATTTCCTGGACGAGGTCGAAGAATCAATCCATGATCCGGCCGACCTGGACTTCCGCATCTGGCTGGCCTGGCACGATGAGCCGGCTCGCCTCTACGTAGCCTTCGTGGCCGCCGACGACAGTTACTGGAATACCTTTACCTACACGGGGCCTGCTACCACTACCACAGCCAGAATGCTGTCCGGTTGGCGAGGTGGTAACGACGGCATTGCCCTTGGAGTCGACGGAGATCACAGCGGCGGTCCCGGGTTTGCAGGATGGATGGGGCGGGATAGAATCGCGGAGAGTAGGGGGAATGCGCAGGCATATCATGCCATTTCCCGCACCCCTGACGGACTTCTCCTGGATGACCCGAAGTCCAGACACGTGGGTGGGGTCTCCTCCTGGATGACCCTGCGCCCCTACGCGGAGGCCGCCGGCAGGGTAATCGGGGAAGCGCCCGTCTTCTGGTCGATCGAGCTGTACGTCACCCCGTTCGACCGCAGGGAAGACCTGACCAGTCCCGAGGGGTCCGTGGTGAGCGATCTGAGCGCGGGACAGATCATATCAGGACGAATCCTCCAACCTGTTGGCTCAGTTCCAGCCCGCAAGAGGGCCTTATCGGCGCATCCCTATGCGCTGGTTTCCGAGCTCCTGGACGTCATCGAGGACGTCGGGGTTGTGGACCCGCTCTATCAGCCCGCGGCGGCGCTGGCTGCGGCGGACCTGCCGGTCGAGGGCGACCGGATCCCAGCGCGACAGCAGCTCCTCCTGCAGCTCGGCGGCCACCCCGGCGTAGGCGGGGTCGCCGGCGAGATCGGTGAACTCGCCGGAGTCGGCTTCGATGTCGTAGAGCTCGGGGGGATCCCCGAGGCTGTAGTTGAGCTTGTAGCGCCCCCGGCGCAGCATCGCCATCGGTCCGGCGACGCCGTGGGCGAGGTACTCGCTGAAGGCCTCGTCCTTCCAGGACCCGTCCCCCCTCATCAGCGGCAGCAGGCTGTCCCCGTCGAGCTCGGCTTCGGCGGCGGTCCCGGAGACGTCCGCGATGGTAGCGGCGACGTCAACAAGAGAGACGATTTCGCGCACGCGCCTGCCGGCAGCAAGCTCCCCGGGCCAGCGGATCTGCAGCGGCACCCGGGAAGAGGCCTCGTAGAAGTTGGACTTCCGCCACATGCCGTGCTCCCCGTTCATCTCGCCGTGGTCGCTGAGGTGGATGACGAGGGTGTCCTCGCCCTGCCCGGTGTCGTCGAGGGCCTGCAGCAGGTTGCCGATCTTCTCGTCGAGGTAGCTGACCAGTCCGTAGTACCCGGCCCGTGCCCGGCGCACCAGTTCCTCGGGGAAGTCGACGCTGCCGAAGTGGCTGCGCAAGCGCCGGTACACCGGGTGCTGGTTTTCGAGGTGGCCCGGCGGAATTACCGGCAGGTCGATTTCGTCGAGGGGGTACATGTCCCAGAACCGCTGCGGCACGACGAAGGGGAAGTGAGGGGCGATGAAGGAGGCGGTCAGAATCCAGGGCTGTTCGCCGCGGGCCGGGTCGCGCAGGTAGTCCAGGGCGCGCTCCTCGACGAGGTCGTCGACCTCGATCTCCTCGGTCCTTCCCGGGCCGGCGTCCTCGAGGGCGGGCCAGGGCCTGGCTGCCGGCGGCGTTCCCCGCGACCAGTCGGGCACCCCGCGCGGGGCGCCGTCCACCGTCCAACCCTCGGCGTGCAGGTCCCGCGCCAGCTGGGCGCGGAAGCCGTGCAGTTGGTCGAGCCCGCAGAAGTGCTGCTTGCCGCACAGCACCGCGTCGTAGCCGGCGGCCCGCAGCAGATGGGCCCAGGTGACCTCCTCCGGAGGCAGGGGGGAAGCGTTGTCCCAGGCGCCGATCCGGTGCACGAAGCGGCCGGTCATGAACGACATGCGCGAGGGCAGGCAGAGCGGGGAGTTGCAGTAGGCGTTGTCGAAGGTGACCCCCTCGGCGGCGAGCCGGTCCATCGCCGGGGTGCGCACCAGCGGGTGTCCGTAGGTCGAGCTGTAGAACGGGGCGTGCTCGTCGGACATGATCAGCAGGATGTTGGGCGGGCTGGCGCTCAAGGTTCTTCTCGATTCGGGGAGAGGGTGGCGGTGGGGGAGGCGACAATAAGTTCCGGCGGCCGGGCATCGTCAAAGCAGCGGAAGCCGGGGGGCATCGCCCCCGCTCGGCCGTCTTTCTGCAACCGCCCTTTGGGATCGTCCAAATCAGCAGGGCAGGATCCCGCCGCACACGTTGTACGCCTGCCCGGTCATGTAGCCGGCGTCCGATGAAGCGAGAAAGGCCACGAGGTTGGCGACGTCTTCCGGCTGCTGGATGCGGCCGAGGGGGATGGCGGCTACGGCCGCTTCCTTCACCGATCCGGCGGGCGCTCCCCGCAGCTTCGCTGTTTCGCGGTCGATCAGGTCCCACATCGGTGTGTCGACGATCCCGGCGCACACGCAGTTGACGAGGATCCCGTGGTCGGACAGCTCCAGCCCCATCTGCCTGGTGATCCCGACGACGGCGTGTTTGCTGGCGGCGTAGGCGCCGAGGGGGAGGTCCTTGCCCGGGGCGATTTTGCCGGCACCCGAGGCGTTGTTGACGATGCGGCCGCCGTGGCCCTGGGCGATCATCCGGCGCGCGGCCGCCTGCGAGCAAAGCAGAACGCCCTTGGCGTTCACGTTCATCTGCGCATCCCAGGCTTCTTCATCGGTATCCATGAGCGTCGCGACCAACCCGATGCCGGCGTTGTTGACCAGGATATCGAGCCGTCCGAACCGCTCGACTGCCGCATGCACCATGCACTCGACCTCGTCCTTCCGGGAAACATCCACTGCAACTGCATGGGAGCGGCTGCCGGCTGTCGCGATCTCTCGAGCGACCTCGCTCGCGTTCGATTCGTCGAGGTCGGCAACGGTTACGGCAGCGCCTTCGCGCCCCAGCCGCAGGGCGATCGCGCGGCCGATTCCGCGCCCCGCGCCGGTCACGATGGCTGCCTGTCCATCGAGGTCATAACTCGGCATGGCGCACTCCGATTCAGTTTCTGGTCTCGAAGGGCACCTGCATCAACTCCAGCACGTACCCGTCGGGATCCTTGAAAAAGACTACGTGTACGACCGCCCATTCCAGGTCGAAGCTGACCGGTTCGGAGACGAACTCCACCCCTTTTTCTGTCAGGGTTCGATACGCTTCCGCCAGGTTGGGCACGCCGAAACAGATATGGGAGTGGGCGACGTCTCCCAGTTCGGCGTCCGCGGCCTTGCCCCCGCCTTCGACGTACTGCTGGAGGTCGATCTCGATCCCTTCCGTTTCCGGCGCGACGAGACGCACGACCTGCATGGCGACGTTGTCCTTGCCGGCCATCTTCGAGATCCCTTCCCCCTCGAGGAAGTGACGTTCCACCTCTTTCAGCCCGAGCAGGTCGCGGTAGAAGGCCAGAGAGCGGTCCATGTCTCTGACCGTAACCGATACGTGGTCGAGCACGTTTACCAGATTGAGCATGGTGTCCTCCGTCGGTGTATGAAGCGCTGACGACAGACCGGCAACCATGAGCCGCGTTGGGTACGGCCCGGTTTTCAGGCAGTATCAGGTGCAACCTATTTTGTCCTATCCATCGGCTGTAATCAACGGCACAAAGGACGGACAAGGGGGGGCCTGGCCATGGCTTCGGACCTGGTCGTGCAGTTTTCGGACGACTTCCAGAAACAGTGCGGTGCACCCGATGGCCTCGGTACGAAGCGCTGGATAAACTGGCAGGGCACTGCCGAAGCTGGGAACGGGCAGTGCAGGCTGACGCCCGAAACCGATGGCTTCGGCCTGGCGGGAATCGGCACGCGGGAGAAACAGCTAAATCCGGGTCTCAAGGGTGCCAACGGGTTTGAGGTCGACCTGGTCGGGTTCTCCCAGCGCCGCGCCCCGGAGTTCGATCCGGAGGCGGCGCGGGCGTCGGGAATCGTGCACGGCATCGAGCCGCTGGCTCCCCATTTCATCACCGGCTTTGCCCTGACGATTGCCGACCGGCACGGGCAGATCGGGTGTGAGCCCAGGGAGAGCCGGGGGGTCCAGCTTCATTTCGACATGATCGACAACTGGGGGCTGGAGTGGTGGCTCGTGCGTTCGCTGGTGCCCGGGGATTACGACAGATACCCGCAGTGGGATTTGCGCATGCCGACGTTCAAGGAATACCTGCGGCAGAGGATTTTCATTTCGGAACCGTGCCTCGGACTGGCTGTCCGTCACTACGACCCAGTCGAAATCAGGGAGAGCCCTTTCGGGCACCGTCTGGGGCTGTACCTGACGGATGATGGCGATACGCTGTCGTGGACGTTCGACGGTGAGGTCCGGGATACTGCCGACATCACCGGGTTTTTCTC
Organism: Candidatus Latescibacterota bacterium; assembly: GCA_965206595.1. Classification (GTDB taxonomy): domain Bacteria; phylum Latescibacterota; class UBA2968; order UBA8231; family UBA8231; genus CBDCXV01. The sequence goes on along the minus strand of OZ242214.1, from coordinate 6,965,081 downwards.
TTCGTGCCCCGAAGCGATCGGGGACGGCGCCTATCTCACCATCTCGGGCGTGGGCCCAAGCAGCTGGACCATCGAAAACGTGGTGGTTTATGCGAGCCCGTGAAGGGGCGGCAGGATCCGCTGCCCTGAACGTGGGCCGAGAGTTCCTGCGGAGTTTCGACAAGCCCGGCTCGTCCAGGCGACCCAGCCGGCGCTGATGCCGAGGCCCCGGCAGCGAGCGCCAGTCGTCGGGACGCCCGTCCCGCTGACGTTCACTGCCTCTCCCAGATACTCTTCATCCGCCAGGCATCGAGGGAAAGCAGAACCGCATCGCTGCCCTGGGCGCGCATGCCGACCCCGAGGCTGTCGTCGCCTCCCGGGTGCACTCGCACGGTCATGTAGCGCCGGTTGTTGGCGAAGACCTCGAGGATGCTCGTGTCGATGAAAATCCGCAGCTCTAGGACCTCGCCGTCTTCGAGCTTGAACCGGGCCGTCTCAGGTGGACGGGCGAGGACCTCCGGCAGCACCGAGGTGCGGCAGGTGTCTATTACGAGCGCGTCGTGCCAGGTTTCCGGCCCTTTCGTCTTTACCGCGCCGCCGTTGCGGAGATAGCGGATGCTCGTGGTCTCTTCTCCGTCGGGAGAGCGCAGCACCTCGATGCAGACTTCCCGGGCATCCTTCGGATCGATCCGCGCCACGAGCTCCATGGCATTTCCCCGCACCCCTTCGAGAGGCACGTCGCGGTTGGCGGGCAGCGTCGTTTCACCGATCCGCCGGTGGTCGGTGCGCAGCGATTCGAGTGCGGCCACGGGCTCGTTGGTGACGGTGTTGCCCGGCCCCAGGCCGAGCCGGCTCGGCAGGGACATCATGCCGTTCCAGCCTTTGGTGTCCAGGCCGAAGCTGAGCATGTGCATGATGTATACCCCGCCGTCGCCGTCCGGCGCGGCCGTGGGGGCGTTGGTGCCGCCGTTGTTTATCGGGCCGAAACAGAAACGGTCGTGGGCGAACGGCCTGAACCTTCCGGCCTCTTCGTCCCAGTCGCCGAGCAGGTACTGCGACCCCCGCTGGTGACTGCCGAAGACGAGGATGTGCTTGTCGCCGAGGGGCCAGAAGTAGGGCACGGCGCAATCCTCGCCGGCGGTGGTGAAGACGTCCCCTTCCAGGAACGGGCCCCGGTAGGACCAGTGGCGCAGGTCCTCGGAGAAGAACAGGTGGGCAACCGGCTTCGAGTCGACCAGGCGCGTGCCCTGCTGCGATCCCGACAGGGAGTAGTAGCCCTTCTCTCCCTTCCACAGACAGGGGTCGCCGATGCAGTAGGGGTCCCCGGGGGCGGCCGTCTCGTCCTCCGGGATGACGGGGTTGCCGGGGATCTTCTCCCAGTTGAGGAGCAGGGGATCCGAAGCTTCGGCGATCATCGTGCCGGCGCCGGTGCCGTGGTAGCAGGCGAGGACGCGGTCCTCCTCGGTGAGGGCGCTGCCGCTGTAGCATTTCTCTTCGATGCCGGGATAGATGGCGATGGGCAGATCCCGCCAGTACACGAGGTCTTCACTGACGGCGTGGCCCCAGTGCTGGCGCCTGTCTTCCGGGGGGTACTGCTGATAGAACAGGTGGAACCGTCCCTGCCACCTGCAGAACCCGTTGGGATCGTTCGAGGGACCTTCCGGGTTGACGTAGTGGTAGACCGGGCGGTAGCGGTCGGATGAGAGACGCCGCCGCGATTCGGCGAAGCGGAGTGTCAGCTCGTCCGTCTCGAGCTGCCGGAGCTGTTCTTCCAACCGCGCCGCGTAGGTCCGCTGTGGTACCTTGGAGGCGTATTTCATCGCTGCCTTTCTCCCTGTTGCCGGACCCCTGCCGCGGTTTTCCCGCAACAGTCCTGGTGGCCTGTCATGTTGTCAGCCGGTCGAACGGGAGGCTCGATTCGATACGGAAAACGCGCGCCGAGGCAAAACTTCGGGGCGCTCGAGTTCCCGCGCGATCGCCATCGCGCTCGAGTTCCTGAGAAACCTGACACAATCGCATTGGCCTTGAAAGAAACGGGAACCCGGACCGGCGTGCGAGCAGACTGAATGGCGCCCGCGCGGAAGTTGACCCCGCCGAGGCCGCGGCCCTGATTCTCCCCGCTTCGTTTTGCATCCCGTTGGTAAAGTTGCTCTGAAGGGGAGGCCGAGCCGCACGGGCCGGCGCTTCCCGGATGGACTTTTTCAACGGCTGTCAGGCACCGGAATTCCGCATCCACAGGAGCATCGAATGGCCACCAGGATCCAAGCTGCCGACCTCGAGAAGTTCTGCGTCGCCGCCATGACCCGGGCCGGCATCGGCCAGGAGGACGCCGAGCTTTCCGCCCATGTGTTCGTCAAGACCGACACCTGGGGCACCTTCACCCACGGCACGCGGCAGATCCGCGGCCTGATGATCAACGCGCGCAGCGGCCGGCTCGACGGCGGCGCCAGGGAGGAGGTCGTCTCCGAGGGACCCTCCTGGGCGATCGTCGACGCCCGGGACGGCATGCCGCCGGCGATTTCCTTTCGCGCCGTGCAACTTGCCCTCGCCAAGGCGGGGGAGACCGGCATGGCCTACGTCGGGGTGCGCGGCAGCAGCCACTACGGGGCCGCCGGGTTCTACGCCAACATGATCGCCGAGAACGGCATGTTCGGCATGTCGATGTGCAACGTCGAGCCCTGCATGACCGTGCCGGGGGGCAAGAGCCGCATCCTCGGGACCAACCCGATCGCCTGGGCGGCGCCGACCGGGGGCGAGCGCACGGTGATGCTCGACATCGCCACCAGCGCCGTCGCGGCGACGAAGATCTTCGCCGCCCGCAACGAGGGGCGCCCCATTCCCGACACCTGGCTGGTCGACGAGGAGGGGGTGCCGACGACGGACCCGTCGATCTTCCCGGAAAAGGGGGCGCAGCTGCCGATGGCCGGGCACAAGGGGTACGGCATGGCGGTGTTCGTCGAGATTCTCACCGCGGTGCTCAGCGGGTCCGCGGTGATGAGCGGCGTGCACAGCTGGGTGGCGTACGACGACCCGGAGCCGTCGAACCAGGGGCATGCCTTCCTCGCCATCGACGTCGGCGCCATCATGCCGGCCGCGGAGTTCCACGGGCGCATGGCGGCGATGGCGGAGGAGATCAAGAGCGCCGACCTCGCCGAAGGGGCGGAGATCTTCCTGCCGGGCGAGATGGAGTGGGAGCGCCGGGAGAAGGCGCTCGCCGAGGGGATCGAGATGCCGGAGGACGTGCTGATCAGCCTGCGGGGACTGGCCGAGGACAGCGGCCTCGACCCTGCTGACTTTGACGTCGACCTGGGATAGGACCGGCCCCGATGGACCTCTACTACAGCACCTACGGCATGAAGGGCGTCGACGTGTTCGAGGCCCTGCCGCGCCTGCGCGACATGGGGTACCGGGGGATGGAGCTGGCCGTGCAGCCCGGCTGGCAGACCGAGCCGGCCCGCATGGACGCCGGGGCGCGCCGGCGCCTCGCCGCGGCCTTCCGGAGCGCCGGTTTTCCCACCCCCGCCATCATGGCGCTGCTCAAGCCCTGCGCCGAGGGGGAGGGGCGCGCCGCCGCCCTGGCGCAGTTCGAGGCCTCGTTCGCCCTGGCACGGGATCTGAAGATCGACGACGCGCCGCTGGTGGTGTCGTCGACCCTGGGGCACGAGCGGCCCTGGGAGAGCGGCAGGGAGCGGATCGTCGAGCTGGTGGTCGAGGTGGCCGACATGGCAGCCCGCTACGGCTCCGTCCTCGCCATCGAGCCGCACGCCGGCGGCGACTTCGAGACCCCGGAGAAGGCGGTCTGGCTGATCGAGCGCGCCGCTCACGAGCATTTGCGGCTCAACTTCGACTACAGCCATTTCCGGGTGGAGGGGATGGACCTCGAGCACTGCGCGGAACTCAACGTGCCGCTGGCGGCGCACAACCACATCAAGGACGGGTACAGGGACGCCGAAGGCCGCGTCGTCTACCTGCTTCCCGGGGACGGCGGCCTCGATCTCGAGGAGTACGTGAAGGTGGTGAAGGCCGCGGGTTGGGACCGCTACATCTGTCCCGAGGTCACCGGGCAGATCTGGGGGAAGGAGGGGTACGATCTCTGGGCCGCGGCGCAGTTCTGTTTCGACGCCCTCGACCCTGCGGTCCGCGCCGCTGATTGAGCGCCAGGGCCGACGTTGGCCCCCGGCCATTCGCGCCCGGATTGGCGAGGCTTGGTCACCGGACTCAGCGGCCTTCCCGACCTCAACTGTCCTCGCGCGTGGATTGAGCGCCGCCGCCCATTTCTCGACGGGCCTTCGCGCTTTGGATCGAGCCCGGCCTCGCCCCGAATTTTTGCCGCCCGGATCAGCCGCCCTCCACCGCCTCGATGGCGCTCCCCTTCTCCGCGGCCTGCCCGGCGAACATCGCCAGGGCCCGTTCTAGCAGCTCCTCCGCTTCCACTCCCGAGTCCCCCCAGGCGACGATGTCGACCGGAAGCCGCTGCCCCTCCGCGGTGCGCTCCCTGAGAGCGACGAACGCCTTCAGGTAGGTGTTGGGCATCTCGTCCATGACGCTCTGCAGGATCGGACCGCACTGCGACTCCGGCAGGTTGACGGCGACCCGCCGGGAGACGCGGGCGCGGCTGTAGAGCTCGGCGATCACCGGCTCGACGCTCTGCCTGAAAAGGGCCTCCACCTCGCGCGGCGGTCCGGGCAGGGCGAACAGGGTGGTCCCGCCGACCCGGACCTCGACGCACGGGGCCACTCCCGCGGGGTTGGGATGCGCCGTGGCCCCCTCCGGGATCGTCGCCATCTTGAGCAACCCCGGGTTGACCTCCTCCCGCCTTTCGATTCCCCGGCTGCGCATGAAGCGGCCCACCAGGCTCTCGTCGACGGCGACCTCCACCCCCATGATACCGGCGATCACCTCGACGGTGAGGTCGTCCGGCGTCGGTCCGAGTCCGCCGCTGGTGATCGCGATCCGCGTGCCGCGGCGGCAGGCGTCGGACAGCACCCCGGATATCTCCTCCGCGTCGTCGTCGAGTATGGCGATGCGCCGCACGTACCCCCCGAGAGCGGCGATCTGCCGCGCCATCCACCAGGAGTTGGTGTCCTGGATCTGGCCGTTGAGCAGCTCGGTTCCGATGGAGTAGATCTCTATGGCGGGCAGGTTGTTCATCGCTCTTTCCCGGTTCGGGTCAACGGGCTTTCAGGGCGCGGCGCACCGCGGCGGCCAGCGTGTCGTGGTCGACGGCTGAAAAATCGGTGGTATCGACTTCCATTTTTTCGCCCTCCATATCGAGCAGCCCCAGCCTGCCGCGCTCGAGCCGGGGGCGGATCTCGGCGAAGAGCTCGGCGTCGGCGTGCCCGGGGTGGCGCCCCTTCTCCATCCGCTGCCGGAAGCGCTCCACCAGCACCGGGCCGGCCGCGTGACACTGGATCTGGAACATGCCGAAGGGGAGGTCCGACCGGATCGCCGCGAGCTGCCCGGAGGCCTGCACCGGGTCGAAGTTGCTCTCGGCGATCAGCGACAGCCCCGCCGACAGCAGGCGGCGCACCTGGCGGTAGAGGATCGCATAGGCGGCGCGGCTGAGCTCGAGCGAGCGCTCGCGGCCTCCGTATCCAAGGGTGTCGAACAGCCCCTCCTTGATGTCGTCCTTGGCGAGCATGGGGAGCGCGAGCTCGGCCGACAGCCTGGAGGCGATGCCGGTCTTGCCGCTGCAGGGGAGCCCGGTCACCAGGAAGAGGAGGGGCTCGGAGGTCATTTAAGGCCGTGAATCACCCGCCACCGGCACCTGCTCCCGCTCCCTCTCCTCGTGCAGCCGCATCATGATCTGGCCGTGCTCGAGGCCCTCATCGCGCAGCTCGTCGAAGCGCCCGGAGTCGACCCCCTCCCAGCTGAGGAAGCCGCGGATGTCGTAGCGCCCCTCCTCCTCGAGCGGCAGCTCGCCCGCGGCGATCATCAGCTCAAGCGGGTACTCCCGCTCCTGAAGCGGCAGGTGGATGACCCGGTTCCGCCGCGCCGATTCGTAGAGGGACATCATGACCTCGACGGTCATCCGGGCCTGGTGCCCGGAGCCGCGGTGCTCCGGGCCCCCCTCGATCCAGGCGATCAGCTCGCGCACCTGGGCGGCGTTGGTGTTGCCGCCGATGGCGGCGATCTCCTCCTCCCCGAGGTCGATCTCGCGCCAGCCGCCGGTCTCGCCGTTGAACAGCGACACCCTGGCCTCGCTGGCGGCGATCATTCCCTCGGAGCCGCGGATCAGAAACGACCCGGCCGAGGCCCCATCCATGTCGAGGTCGCACTGGATCGTCATCTGGGCGCCGCTGTCGAAATGGACCAGGCCGATGCAGCAGTCCTCTATCGGCGTGTTGCGCTCGTGGCGGTCGGTGCGGCGCTCGACCGCCCCCATCACCCAGACCGGGGCGGGATCGCCGAGGACGAAGCGCCCCCCGTCGATGGTGTGGGTGCCGCAGTTCAACAGCCCGTGTCCGACCTTGTTGTCGACGGTGAGCGGCTTGCCGATGGCCCCTTCCTGCACCAGCTCCCGGGCGCGCTCCCAGCCGCGCGTGAAGCGCCGCTGGTGACTGACGACGAGCCGGGTGCCGCCGCCGTCGCAGGCCTCGACCATGCGGTCGGCGTCGGCCATGCAGACCGCCATCGGCTTCTCGCAGATCACCCCCCCGACTCCGGCACCGGCCGCGGCGATCACCGGTTCCGGGTGCAGCCGGTGCCAGGTGCAGACGCTGACGATGTCGGGGGAAGACCCGGCGAGCAGCTCGTGGACGCTGCCGAACTCCTCGAGGGGTCCGTATTCGCGGATGTACTGGCGGCGCGCCTCGGCTACCGGGTCGGCGACGGCGACCAGCTCGACGCCGGCGCGCCGGTAGCCCTCGACATGGGCGTGGCCGATGGAGCCGCAGCCGACGATGGCCGCGGTGTATTTCTTCGACATGGGAAAGCTCCTATTTGGGGGCCCTACAAAGCCGATTTTGCCCATACCGGTCAAGCACTTGCCGCCCTCCCGCGGATGCCGGAGCTTGAGGGCAGGGAGCATCGGCTAGACATGAATATCGGCAAGTTACTGACCAAGTCCGCGCGCAGCTTCCCGGAGTACCCGGCCACCGTGCAGGGGCCCGAGAAGCAGACCTACGCGGAGTTCAACCGGCGCGCCAACCAGCTCGCCAACGGGCTGGGGCGCCTCGGGGTCGGCAGGGGCGACCACGTCGCGGTGCTGATGTACAACTGCCCGCAGATGCTGGAGTCGATGTTCGCCTGCTTCAAGGCCGGCTGCGGCGCGGTGCCGATCAACTTCCGCCTGCACCCGCGCGAGTTCGCCTACATAATCGACCACAGCGAAGCGAAAGCGGTGCTGGTGTCTCCCGAGTTCGTCGGGCCGTTGCGCGAGGTCGCCGACCTCATTGGAAGCGCCCCCCGGGTGATCGCGACCGCCGGGACCGGGGGGGAGGTCCTCGACTACGAGCAGCTGCTCGCCGCCGGGTCCGGGGAGTTCGACGACGCCGACGTCGATACGGAGGACGTCGCCTGGCTGTTCTACACCTCCGGCACCACCGGGCAGCCAAAGGGGGCGATGCTCACACACCGCAACCTGCTGGCGATGACGTCGAGCTTCTACGCCGACATGATGCCGGGCTGCAGCCCGGAGGACGTGGTCCTGCTCGCCGCCCCCCTCTCCCACGGCAGCGGCCTCTACGCCCTGCCCAACATCGCCAAGGCGGCCCTCAACGTGATCCCCTCGGGCAGGTCGTTCGCCGCCGAAGAGGTGCTGCAGCTGATCGAGCGGCACCGGGTCACCAACCTGTTCGCCGCCCCGACGATGATCAAGCTGCTGCTCGACCACCCGCGGCTCGACCGCTTCGACCTCGGCTCCCTGAAGGCGCTGATGTACGGAGGCGCCCCGATGCTGGTCGAGGACACGAAGGCGGCGCTGCGCAGGCTCGGCCCCTGTCTAGTGCAGCTCTACGGGCAGGGGGAATCGCCGATGACGATCTCCTACCTGTCGCACCGCGACCACGTCGCCGACGGCACTCCCGAACAGCTGGCGCGTCTCGGATCGGCCGGGATCCCGCGCACCGAGGTCGAGGTGAAGATCGTCGACGCCGAAGACAACGAGCTGCCCGCGGGCGGGATGGGGGAGATCGCGACCCGCTCCGACCTGGTGATGAAGGGGTACTGGCGCGACCCGGAGGCGACCGCGGAGACCCTGAGGAACGGCTGGCTGCACACCGGGGACGTCGGCTGCATGGACGACAGGGGGTACCTCTTCCTGATGGACCGGTCGAAGGACCTGATCATCAGCGGCGGCGAGAACATCTACCCGCGCGAGATCGAGGAGGTCCTCGTCCGGCATCCGGCGGTGCGCGAGGTCGCCGTGGTCGGGGCGCCCGACCCGAAATGGGGGGAGGCGGTGATCGCGGTGGTCGCCACCGTTCCGGGCCGCGAGGTCCCGGCCGAAGAGCTGATCGATTTCTGCAGGGAGCGGATCGCTAGCTACAAGAAGCCGAGGGCGGTCGAGTTCGTCGACGAGCTGCCGAAGAACAACTACGGCAAGATTCTCAAGCGGGAACTGCGCGACAGCTACTGGAAGGGCCGCGAGCGCAAGGTCGTGTAACCGACAGGGGCAGCAAATGGGAAAGAGACGAAAGCTGGGCAGGGGCGTCGCCGTGGTCGGCGCCGGCATGTCGGAGTTCGGCATGTTCGACGACAGGGACTCGAAGGACCTGTTCACCGACGCCTTCACCGCCACGCTGGCATCGGTCGACAAGGGGGTGGACCCCCGCGACATCGACGCTCTCTACCTCGGCAACTTCACCAACGACTACTTCGTCGCGCAGTCCCACTGGAGCGCCATCATGTCCGACGCCATCGGGCTGGTGCCGAAGCCGGCGACGCGCACCGAGGGGGCCTGCGCCTCGAGCGCGCTCGCCTTCCGCGAAGGGGTGTTCGCCATCGCTTCCGGGTTCTACGACATGGTGCTGGTCGGCGGCGTCGAGGAGATGTCGAAGCGCACCACCGCGGAGGTGGCCGAGGGGCTCGCCCTGGCCGCGGTCCCGTACGAACGCAAGGCCGGTTTCACCTTTCCCGGGGTCTTCGGCACCATCGCCACCGCCTATTTCGACAAGCACGGGGCCGGCCGCGAGCACCTGATGAACGTCACCATCAAGAGCCACGAGAACGCGGCGCTCAATCCCCGGGCGCAGTACAACCTCTCGATCGGGGACATCATGAAGGGGAAGGTCGAGCGGGCGAAAGCAAAGGGGCAGCCCCTCCCCGAATGGGCGGACGAAAAGGACTTCCTGTGGGATGCGAAGGCCAACCCCGCCGTCGCCTGGCCCATCCACCTGTTCGACTGCTGCCCGATAAGCGACGGCGCCGCCTGCCTGCTGCTCGTCGGCGAGGAGATGGCGGCCAGCTTCACCGACGCCCCGCTCCACGTCGCCGGTCTCGGCCAGGGAAGCGGCCGCGGCCTGCACGCCGCGGAGGACCTGACCAGCTTCGAGGCGACGCAGGCCGCGGCGGCCGAGGCTTACGCCATGGCCGGCATCGGGCCGGAGGAGATCGGGGTCGCGGAGGTGCACGACTGCTTCTCGATAGCCGAGCTGATCCACATCGAGGACCTCGGTTTCTTCCCGCCGGGGCAAGGGTGCCGGGCGGTCGCCGACGGCCTGACCCGTCTCGACGGAGCCAGGCCGGTCAACACCTCCGGCGGGCTGAAGTGCAAGGGGCACCCGGTGGGGGCCACCGGCTCGGCGCAGCTGATCGAGATCTGGGAGCAGCTGCGGCAGCAGGCGGGAGAGCGGCAGGCAGGCAACGGCGGCCTGCGCTTCGGCGCCGCCCACAACCTCGGCGGCACCGGCGGCACCTGCACCTACACCATCCTCGAGCGGAGGTAGCGATGTCAGAAGCGGCCGCGGCCAGACCGGTCAACGACCACTCGTTCGAGCGCTATCTCGCCGAGGAGAAGCTGATGGGGGCGCGCTGCCGGGCGTGCGGCAGCCTCTTCGTGCCGCCGCGATCCCTCTGCCCGCGCTGCTACGGCACCTGCATGGAGTGGGAGCGGATGCAGGGGACCGGGACCCTGGCCGGGTTCACGAGCATCGCCATCGGGCCGCGGTTCATGTCCGAGGAGGGGTACGGCCGCGACAACCCCTACTGCACCGGGGTCGTGGAGCTGCGGGAAGGGGCGCGGGTCGTCGCCCGCATCGAGGGGGTCGACCCGAGGGCGCCGGAAACACTCGCCGTCGGCATGCCGGTGAAGGTGAAGTTTCTGCACCGGGGCGGTCCGGACGGCGCGCGGACCTTCCTCGCCTTCGAGCCGGCGTGAGGACTACCCTTCGTCCAACAGAGAGCGAGCCCAGGCGACCGTCTCGGCCGCCAGCATGAGGGCGTGCCTCATTTCCGCACGAGTGACTTCGTCAAGCTGTCCGGGATAGCGGGTCTCGACAGCATAGGGGGTCAGACCGTCGGTCTCCAGGATTTCGGGAGGGATCTCAATTCCGGCGTGGCCGCACAGCTCGAGAAGTTGCCCGAGATCATGTGTCAGCGGAAAATCCGTTCCCGCGGAAAGAAGAACGGCTTTCAGGGCTTTCTCAGCTGCTTGTTGGGCGTGAAAGCAGATCTGAGCAGGTAAAATCTCTTCCTCCCCCGACCCCAGCCGGCCGAGGCGCAGGTCGCTTTCCGCATGCGCCAGCCACTCGGCGGCGGACTGCGGAAGGCTGTCACCGCGACTCATAAACGACCTTGCCGTTGCGCAGCGCCTCGCGGTAGATCAGTCCGGGGGCGTCCGCCAGAGCCTGCAGCCTGCTCTCCGACACGACCAGGATATCCATGGGCATGGAGATGTCGCGTAATGCCCGGCGGATCCGCACGCTTTCTCGCCGCGGGCTCTCGACCTCGTGCCGGGTCACAACCAGCAGGTCGAGATCGCTGTTGCGATCGCTCTCGCCACGCGCGAAGGAGCCGAACAGTATGACCCGGCGGGGCGAACACTTCTGCACGATCCTTGCGACTGTTTCGTCGACCTTTTCCTGGGTTATCGCCCAGGCCGGCTCGGCTGTTTCCATGGCATTTCCTTGTCCATCGAAATATAACCGGGCGGCTGTGACCCCGCGCCGCCGTTCACACCGGACAGCCGCTCCTTCACGACAGGATCGCGTAGGCTTCGATCTCGACGAACAGGTTCGGTTTCAGGAGCGCGGCGATCACCACCATGGTCGACGCCGGCATGACGCCTCGGAAGGCCTCTCCGTGGGCGCGCGTCACCCCGTCGGCGTGCTCCACCCCGGTGATGTAGACGACAGTCCGCACGACGTCGGCGAGAGAGGCCCCGGCTTCGGCGAGGGCGTTCTCGATGATCCGCAGCGCGCCGGTGGCCTGTTCGTAGGCGTCCCCGGTATCGTGCGGAGGCTGGGCGCAGGTGCCGGCGACGTGGATCTGATCGCCGACCCTGACGGCGCGGGAGTACCCGTAGGCCGCGGGGAATTCTCCGGGGGCGGGGATGTTCTTGCGTTGCATCGGCTCCTCCTCTTCGTTTCAGGCCGCTGACAATCGACAGAAAGGACGCAAAATGGGCCATTACGTCTACGTCCCAACAGGCGGCGAACCGAGACTGCTGATCCTCGAGCTCGACCCCGGCTCGGGCGGCCTGATCCTGACGGAGGAGATCGAGCTGCGCGCGGCCGGCTCGGCCATGTGCACGGACCCGGACAGAAGGCACCTGTACGTGACGACCCGGCAGGAGTCGGACATCGCCGTCGCCACCTACGCCATCGACCCGGGCAGCGGCGGCCTTTCATTGATCGGCGAGGTCGATCTCGAAGGCTGCCACCCCTGCTACCTGGCGACCGACCGCCGCGGCCGCTTCCTGCTGGCCGCCTACTACAGCGACGGTCTGGTCACCGTGCACCCGATCGGGGCCGACGGCGCCGCCTGCGGACCTCCTGCCGACCGCCGCGAAACCGAGCGCTACGCCCACTGGGTGGCGACCGACCCGTCCAACCGCTACGCCTTCGTGCCGCACGTCCAAGGCGCCAACGCCATATACCAGTTCCTGTTCGACGAGAACAGCGGCAGGCTGACCCCCAACGGAAAGACCGCGGCAGGTCCCGGCCAGGGACCGCGCCACATGGCCTTCCACCCGCGCCTCGACGTCATGTACGCCGACAACGAGCAGGAGTGCAGTGTCACCGTATACCACCTCGACAAAACCAGCGGGAAGCTCAAAGCGGTGCAGACCGAGTCGACCCTGCCGGCCGCGGGGTTCGAGGGGGAGAAGTCGAACGCGCAGCTCCACCTGCATCCGGACGGGCGCGCCGTGTACGCCTCGAACCGGGGGCCGGACAGCATCGCCATGTTCGCCGTCGACCCGGTAAGCGGCGCCATCTCCTCGCTGGGGCAGCAGCCGGCCGGCAGGATGCCCCGCTCCTTCGGGATCGACGCCGACGGCGATTACCTGCTCTCGGGAGCCGACCAGTCCAACATCCTGATCTCGTTCGCCATCGACGGACGGGGCGCCCTCGAGCCGGCGGCCGAGTACGACGCCGGCGCCCCCTGTGCGTGGGTGTTGCCTGTTAAGGTGGGATAGCCGGATGAAAATCACCGACGTGACCATCGACTGCTACGCCTGGCCGCGGCCGAAGCCGATCCGCAACGGCAAGTACACCTACAGGACGGTGGTGCTCAACCTCGTGCACGTGCACACCGACGAAGGGCTGTCGGGGATCGGCTGGGGCGGAGGCACCGCGGCCACCCGGCCCGGAGCCGTGGGCGAGGCCATGGTGGCCCACTTCCGGGAGGCCCTGATCGGGGAAGACCCCTTCGCGTACCGCCGCCTCTGGGAGAACATGTGGCTGCCGAAGATCGTCGGCCGCCGCGGCATGTCGACCCACATCATCAGCGCCATCGACATCGCCCTGTGGGACCTGATGGGGAAGGCCCTGGGGAAGCCGGTGCACAAGCTGCTCGGCGGCTTCACCGACCGCATCCCGGCGTACGTCGCCGGGGGCTACTACGAGGAGGGGAAGGGGCTGAAGGAGCTGGCCCTGGAGATGGAGGAGAGCCTCGATCTCGGCGCGAAGGCGGTTAAGATGAAGGTCGGGGCCGTGCCCATAACCGAGGACGTCGAGCGCGTGCGGGCGGTGCGCGAGGCGATCGGCCCGGACATCAAGCTGCTCGTCGACGCCAACAACGCCTATGCCGCGTACGAGGCGATCGAGCTGGCGCGAAAGATCGAGCCGTTCGACGTCTTCTGGTTCGAGGAGCCGGTGGCCCCCGACGACTACCGCGGCCACGCCCAGGTCGCCAGGGCGACGGCGATCCCGATCGCCACCGGCGAGAACGAGTACACCCGCTACGGCTTCCGCGACCTCATCGAGCACGAGTCGGCCGCCATCTTCAACGCCGACGCGCAGATCCTCGGGGGCATCACCGAGTTCATGAACGTCGCGGCGCTGGCCGCGGCGCAGGACCTGCGCATCGCCCCGCACGGCGCCCAGGAGATCCACATCCACCTGGTGGCGGCGATCGCCAACGGGCTGATCCTCGAGTTCTACCGCGAGACCGTCGACCCGCTGCGGGGCCGCATCTTCAAGGAGCCGCTCAAGCTCGACGCCGAGGGCTGCGTGGCCGTGCCGGACCGCCCCGGCCTGGGGATGGAGCCGGACTACGAGCTGCTCGCGCAGTACCGCTCGGGATAGCGCTTTGACGCGGCGGCCCCCGGGGTCAGGGGCAAGCCGATCAGCAGCAAGCACGTCGATGGCGAATTCACGCGGAATTCGCCGTTTGCCGCTGATCCTCTTTCACGGAATCCTGCTGCCCGGCCCGGACCCGGAGCGCTGCAGAATCGGCCGGTTGTTTCCGCCGGACGGGCTTACGGCGTGAAGGTCGTCTGCATTCCGTACTGCTCGTTGTCCCTGAGGGCGTGCCGGTGTCTGAGGTACTCGACCACCAGGAAGACGTCGTGCACGGAGACCGGGTCGACGAGGCGCTCGTCCTTGGTAACCAGCTCGACGCGCAGCTCGTTGGTCCCCTGCTCCGGCACCCTCCCCCTGCTCAGGTCGACGTGCAGGCGGTACCCCCGCGTGCACGCCCCGGGGCGCATCTGGAAGACGTAGTCGGCCTTGCGTATCTCGCCGCCGTCGATCTCGCCGCCGTTCCAGAACAAACGCACCTCGTCCTCTTGCAGCAGCTCTTGCAGCTCGCAGCGCCAGAGTTCTCCGGCTTTCTGTTTTGCGGCGATGTCGTCGGCCACGTCGAGGGTCACGGTCCGCGACTCGCCGGGGGCGAGGGGGTGCGGCAGCTGCTCGCCGAGGCCGTAGGTGACCGCCTCGGGGCGGTCGGCGCCCGGACCGACGTAGAAGGTCTTGTCCTTGTGGGCGAAGAGGTCGGGGTAGGCCAGGTAACGCAGGCGGGCGAAATCCTCGGCGGTGTAGGGGTAGCGATGGGGAGCCGGGTAGTAGCGGTGGTCTCCACAGACGGTCCCAGGCAGCCGCCATCCCTTGGGTCGTAACCCCGGGACCGGGTCGTCCGGGGGGGGGGGGCTCGGACGCGAAGCGTCTCCACGGAGGCGGGTACAATTTCAAAAAGGTCTGTAGAGGTACGGGGACGGCTCTACCCAAAAAGGCAACTATAGTAAGGACGCAAGCCGCTGAGGCTATGCGATTGGGGCTCGGAAGCGCCTATGCCCGCCTATGCGCGGGTTGCATGAATAACAAGGGTTAAGGAATCTATTCATCGGTCGTCCTCTCTATTGGTGTCCACCGAATTTTTCACAGCTCCCCAGGAGGTTGGAGATATGCCTGTCGGCCCGGATGGATCGAATATGGAAACCCATTCGATATCTGTAACGTAACTTTGAGATTCATAAAAAGTAACCTGATTAGTTCCGTCTGCATCGATAATGAACACAGTCCCCTCGCTACCTCCATAGGGCCAATATCCATACACAAGCCTCTGAGAATCCGGAGACCAATCATGCTCTAATCCATGATCGACAAATGTTATTTCTCGGGTTTCCATGTCCATAACGAAAAGACTGTCTTTGACAGCATTGTCCTCTAATCCCTGTCGTCTGCTGTAACGCACTCCCGGAAAAGAAAATGACAGTTTGGTTTCGTCTGGAGATAGGTGGGGGTGGCGCCCGAGGACATCAAATTCCTGTATCTTGTCTCCCTCTCGGTTTATTCTGACTATTCCATTTTTTGAAAAAACAATATCCCCACTAAGGGCCGACCAATAGATAGAATTCCCGATGCCATCAATCGGATAATGATCTATGTATCCCCTTGGTCTACCGTTCTGGTCTGTAAAACCAATTCCACCACCCCTAACAAAAGCACCTGTCCAAAGGAATTCTGATCCATCAGGAGACCATGCAATCCCTCCCAAATACCACGGACGAAGAGTTATCTCTTTGTTTTCTGGATGCCTTGGATCAATCCAGTATCTCGATTGATGCCTTGTTCTATCAAGGTCAGTGCCATCCGAGTTCATTACCCATATGTCTGACTGCGCTCCGTTATACGAAAGAAAAGCAATCTTCTTTCCGTCTGGAGACACGTCGAAGTCTACAACCTGAAATCCATCAAAAATTGATCCCTCAGTAGTATCACTTAGGGATTCATCGACAGACAGGTGAATTAGAAAAGCTCCGGGGACCGGATCGGATACGCATATCCCACCGCAGTCCTCGGAGCTGAATAGAATCTTCTCTTCTGCGCCAGCTATGCTGACAACAGCTACAACTACGAAGGCGACTGCCAGCCTGAATTTTTGGATTTTATTGCACTCCATAGGGCTCTGATTTTCTGAGTCTTTGCCGGATCATCGCTGGTGAAGGAGTTGAGATCATTCCCACTCCCTGAGAAGTTCCACCCGCCGATGCCGTCAACGTCACTTTCTGCTGCCTTGTCGAAGGAGTTTCCGAAAAGGACCGAAGTATTGGCCCCAGGAGCGGGGTTGTCTTCGTTGGGATCCCACCACCATAGAATAAGAACCGACCTTTTACCGTCTCCCCGAGTGACGTATATCAGCTCTGCCGCTGCATCACTAATGCGGTTCTGGTTGTATTTCCCCGCTCTCGTGCCCGGATGGACGAAGGGGTCGGTAATAACAACGTCGCAGGCTTTGGCAAATTCTTCAAGAAACACTGGCTGCGATATGTTCAGGGAGTAGGGCTTATTCGCGTAGCTGTTGTATTTGTTGTATAAGACGTATAGATCCTTCATCAGAATCATATCAACTGGGGCATCAGGATCGTCAATCATCATCCAAAAGCTGACCTTGCTGGAACCTGCATTCTCGCTGCTCTCGCAATACCAGTCTTTGAGCCTTTGTTATTCATTCAACCCGCGCATAAGCGGACATAGGCGCTTCCGAGACCCCTTTGCTTAGCCTCAGAGGCTTGCGTCCCTTCTATAGTCGGCTTTTTGGGTAGAGCCGTCTCCTTATCTCTACCGACCTTGTTGAAATTGTACACGCCTTCTCGAAGACGCTTGCCTTTGCGAGCCCATCATCCCGACCGACCCGGCCTGCGCTTACGCCATCGCCGCGTCCACCGGTTTGAGCGTGGCCAGAAATCTCCACAGACGATCCCAGGCAGCCGCCGTCCCTTGGGTCAGGATGACGCCCACCCTGCGCCCATGCAAGGTGACGCGGGACGGCAGGCGCAGGTAGCGCCGTCGAAAACTGTCCAGGCTCAGGGCCGTCGTCGAGCGTCCGTATGTGCGGGGCCGCCCGCGTCGGGCCTCGGCGCGTTCGGCGGCCTGGCGGCCCAGGTGAAGCAGGTTGTAGGCCAGCAGGTTCAAGGTCAGAAGCGCCTGGTTGGCAGCGAAGGCATCCCGGGACGGGGTGCGCTGACGCGGCTCTCGACCCCGGTAGTGTTGCTTGCGACGGGTGGTAGAGGAGAGCTGAGGCTGGAGGGTGGAGCTCAACTCGCCGAGCATGCGCTCGAAAAGGCCGCGCTGACGATAAAAGGCGACCAGGTCGCGGCCGCTCATCGTCTGGGGACTCTGGTCGGTGATCAGGAAGAAGTGGCGGGCGATGGGCAGCTCTTCCGTCTCGGAAGGGACCAGGACCAACACCACCCGCCGGGGCTGCGCCCAGGACCTGGCTTGATAGCGCAGCTCGCGACAGCGAAAACCCTCTTCCCGCAGCTCTTCCGGGTGCTGCGCCAGCTCCTGCTGATAGCCTTCCACCCAGGCACGAGCCAGCTCCTCCAGGCGCGCATTCTTCTTGATGCGCGCCACGTACGAGGTGTCGGCCCGCGCTTCCAGCTCACTCAGGAAAGACCCGCTCACCGAGGCCGCGTCGAAGCGCAGGATGAGGCGCCGGGCCAGATGCGACTGAATCCAGTCCAAGCGCTTGCCGAGAGCCTCTGAGGCGCCCTCATGGGCGTGCACGTTGCCCGGCCGCAGCACGGCACCGAAGAAATCGCCCGTCTGCGCCGAGCCGAGGAGCAGGGGATGGTACCCCGAGGCGTGGAAGTAGCCGTTGTATTCGACCCCCGCCTGGTGCCCGTGCGCCGGCATCGGCAGGGCATCCATGTCGACGGCCAACTCCTCGTATTTCATCCGTCCTTCCAGCAGCCGGCAACGAGACCGGGCGCTGCGCAGGACGGCTTCCTCCAACACCTCGCGGTTATAGGCAGTCGAGGCTTGCTCGAGCAGGCGCGACAGCGTCGGCTGACTGGCCAGTCCCTGCGGCCGGTCTTCGTCGCCGCTGCGCAACGGCGCCTGCCCTTTGCGATCGCTGACCGCCAGACGCAGGATCGGATCTTGGCGCAACGCGTCGGCGTCGGCGGCGTGGGTCCAGCCCTGTGCCAGCAGCACGATCTGTGTGCGCAGCAGCTCCGGCAGCGGGTGCGTGATCTGGTCTTGGGTACGGAGATCCTCGAAGTGGGCGTCGACCCAATCAGCGCACCGGTGTCGCTGCCAAGGTGGGTGGGGCGGGCTTCGATGTGGATGGAGCGGTTGAAAGACGGCTGAATCGGCCCGGCTTGCTCGGACTCGGTGTGTGACGGTAATTCACCCATTGGGTGTCCTACTGTGTGATGGGTTCAAAGGGCGATACTGCCTTGTGTTTCCCTCTGAAATCTAAGCATGGGAGGCACCCAGTACAGCCCTCTCCACTAAAATTCCATGAATAACAAGGGTTGATATTCCCCGAATACAACGCTCCTGCTGCCTTCATTCCGACATCGACTATGCCGTTCAGGGTAGTATCCGTATCGGTCTGAACAACAGTGAAATCGCCCCCATCAAGGACGCTGGCTTGTCTGCCGTTTCCGTTGTCATAAGCCATCTTCACCGGATTGTTTAACTCAGGACTGGACTTTTGCAAACTCCGCTTTTTCACTAAAGTTTTAGGTGTGCGACAATTCGCTGCTCTGTCCACCCTATTGTGGTTTGGTCCACTACCCAGGAGATGGTTTTGTTGAGCGTTTCTCGCGACACGGCTCGACAGGCTTCGCCAATGGTTGTCAGCACGGTATGAGCCCAGTCACGCGCACGGCCCTGCCGCATCCGTGCCCTGAGCAGACTGTGCGTCAGCATCACGAGGTACCTATGCCGGGTCTGGCCCTCGCCGCTGCGTAACTGACAGTCTCCCATGCCCAGATGGTGCTTGCCGTGAGGTCACGTCAAAAGGTGTGTAAATGAGATCAGGCGGCCCGCTCCAACCTTCTCCTGGTGGATGTCTTTTCGTTCTTGATGGGCTTCCCATCCTGGTATTGTTGTCCGGCGTAGACGAGGGGCAGTAATTCGGGCGCATTGAGTTTTCGAAAGCGTTTTTCTGCCACCATCAACACGCGCCAAATCAGAGCGGTTGCTCCCTGGACGCGTTTGTAACGTTTTCCGGCATTGGTCCTCAAGCGTAGCGACGCAAAGGGGCTCTCGACCGGATTGGTTGTGCGCAGGTGTTTCCAGTGCTCCCTGGGAAAGTCGTAGAAGGTGACCATGCGCTTCCAGTCGCGTTCGAGGGTGGCTACCGCCTGCGGATACCGGTCGCGGTAGCGGCGGGCAAACGTGCTACGTCGGTTCTCGGCCTCCTGGCGCGTCTCCGCCGAAGGGATCTGCGTCAACAACGCCCGCGCTTTTCCCTGAACCCGCTTCGGCAGGTCATCGAGCACGTTGAGGATCTTGTGATTCCAGCAGCGCTGGTGCGATGCCTGCGGCCACACCTGTTCGGTGGCGCTCCAAATTGGGAGGCCCCCGTCGGCCATCAACAGCAGCGGGGCCCGCAGACCCCGATCGCGCAGGTCGCGCAGGACCTTCAGCCAGGACTCCGTCGACTCGCGGTGGCCGGGCCACACGGCCAGTACCTCTTTCCGGCCATCACTCAGGGCGCCGATGACGACCAGCAGGGCCGCCTTGTCCTTCTCCAACCCGGCCTTGACGTAGATGCCATCCGCCCACGCATACACCAGTTCGCGGTCGTCGAGACGTCGCTCTCGCCAAGTCTCCAGCTCCTCCTCCCACTGCGCCCGCAGCCGGCCAATGGACGAAGCCGACAGGGGAGCGCCGTTGCCCAAAAGCCCCCGCAAAGCCCGTTCGAAGTCACCCTGAGACAGCCCGTGCAGGTAGAGCTCGGGCAGCATCCGGGTCACCTCGTGGGTACGGCGCATGAACAGCGGCAGAATACGACTCTCGAAGCGCTCTTCCAATCCCCGAACGCGCGGCCGTCTCACCTCGATGGTGCCCGACATCAACGACACCTGTCGCGGTTTGCCGTGCCCGTTGCGGGAGCCGGGAGTGCCGTCTACGGCGGACCGTCGCCGGTAGCGCGTCCGTCCCAGAAACTCCGTCACCTCCTCCTCCGGAACCCGTTGCAACAGATCCTGGATCGAGGATCGGGCCCAGGTCTCCAACGTGGCGAACGTGGGCATGGCCGGGGCTACAGATTCCAGCGTAGATTCTCTCATGGCGACTCTCTCCTTCCGTGCCCGGAGGCTACCGGGCGGTTTTGGTTGGAACTGTAAAATGGAAGGTTAGGGTCGCCTTTTCTCTTTTTCCACACCTTTTGAAGGTAGCTCCTTGCCGTCCCGATGAAAGGTCTCGGTGCCTGTCCAGCGTTTGCGATAGACGTTCAGTATACGAGCGATCTCCCAGTGCACGCGATTGGTGAGTAGAAACTTGACCGCTTCCCTGCCGTTCTTGCGATCCCACAGGATCACCAGGCGAACCCGGTGCTCGAGCTTGGGCAGACTCAGGGTTTTGGTGAAATACCATTGTTTGCGCTTGCCGATGCTGACCTGTTTGCGATCCTCGGGTGGGATATTCGCAGCCACTTCCGCGGCCTTCATCAGGCCGCCCTTGAACTCGACCTTGCGGTTGCTCTTCAGGGCTCCTACGTAGCCGCGCTCATGACTATGGATGTGATCGAGACACTCGACACTGCTGAAGTAGCAGTCGAAGGCGAAATCACCCGGGATCTGTCGGCACACGACCCCGTCCACCAGCTCTTTGAACAGCTCGGTATGGCTCTTGAAGGACGCGTCCGTCTCCCCTTCCCGGCGCTTGCGAAAGCGACGGAATTCCATCGGATAGTATTTCCCCGAGGTGCACACGTAGTTGGCGATGACGTAGTCGTGGGCAATCCTATGGCGCTGGTCGGAGTGATCCCAGAACCAACCCACGTCCTCGATCTTGTCTCCGCTGTGGCCGACCAAGGTGTTGTCGATGGCGATCACTCCGCGCCCCGAATAGCGCGTCGAGGGGTGCTCCTGCAACCATTCCAGGCGATGTTCGTTGAGCCATTTCCCGTCCCATCGGGCGTCTTAAGTAATTGTCATAGCGCAATTCAGGTGGCGTATGTGTATATTTTACAGTAAGTTGCTTTCTTTTGCCGCATCCCCTGCGGCGCGCTCCCCTGATTTCAGAAAGAAGGGGAGCGATGAGTGCGATTCTCTCTCTGGAAGTTTTTCAGGAGCGGCAGAGTCAGGACCGCTTTCGAAGCCGGGCGCATGAAGCCTTGGACCAATGGCTGGATCGGGTGGAGGCGCAAATGAGCGCGCGCGGATCTTGTGCGCCGACGTTGATGGAGATCACCGCGGCGATGTCTCAAGAGCGCTCCGGGCTCCCCGCGGCCTTGGTGGAAGCCTTCGTCGAACGCCGCCACGGCCATTTCCTGGCCCAGGAAGAGGCGGCCTGCCCCAAGTGCAAAGGCCTGCTGCGAGCGCGCCCGTCTCGCTCGCGCACGCAGGAGACGCTGCTCGGGCCGGTGACCTTGGAGCGTCCCTATTTCTACTGCGTTGGCTGTCAGTACGGGTTCTATCCGCTGGACGAAGCTCTCGGTCTGTCGGCGCAGCGCAAGCAGTGGGACGTGCAGCAGGCCGGGGTCAAGCTGGGGCTGGAGATGCCCCACCGGCGCGCCGCCGAACTGTTGGACGAGCTCACCGACGCGTCGATGAGCGATTGTGTGATTCACGAGGTGCTGCAACAGACCGGGTCGTTGGACGTGCTGCAGGTGTGTCCGGACGCGGCCGACATCCAGGATCGCATTGCGCACGCCGCCGCCGGTCGCAAGTGGCGGCCCATCGTGGTGTTGGCCATCGACTAAGGCCGACGTGCCCCGTCGTCCCCAGACCGCCAAAGGCACCCGTCCCGGACGCAAGAAGAGCCGGTCTCGGCGAAGGCGTTGGCAGGGGGAATACCACGAAGCCAAGGGCTTTCGCTTCTACCTGATAGACGATGAGCGCATCGAGCAGCTGATCTCCTGGCACCAGATGGGCAACGAACAGGCCTTCGGCGCGGCCTTGCGCCAGGTCAAGGAGGCGGGGCTGATCCCGGAGGATCAGGTGCGCTTGTGTGCCATCGGAGATGGCGCTCCGTGGATCTGGAAGGGGGTGGAAGAGCTGTTCCCCGGCGCCCGTCAGATCCTCGACTACTCCCATTGCAGCCGCTACCTGCACGCGGTGGCCGAGGCCCAATACGGCGCCGATGCGGCGCGTGCTGCCCATTGGCTGGAAGCGACCTTGGCTTTGCCTGTTCTGCGGCGAGGGCACCGGCGTGGTCTGGGGGCTGCAGCGCATGCAGCCGCTCTCGGAAGAGGCCGGAGAGGCCATCGGCACGGCCTTGACCTACCTGCAAAAGCGACTGCACCAAGTCGATTTCGGCAGCCATCGCAAGGGGGGATACCCGATCGGGTCGGGGGCGATCGAATCGGCGCATCGCTTCATCGGCCATGTTCGTCTGAAACGGTCGGGCGCTTGGTGGTATAAGGAAAACAGCAACGCCATTCTGGCCCTGCGCTGCGCCTTGTACAATGGAACGCTTGACCGGGTCTTTCAGCAGTACCGAGAAAACCTGAAAACAACCACCGAAACCGTAACAATCAGCTAAGACACCCCTTGTATTGCGACGACAACGGTCGTCCCAACCAGCCGGTGGCGACGGTCTTGGGCGTGCTTCTGCTCAAGGAGATGTTTGCGCTGACCGACGTCGAGGCGCTGGAGCAGCTGGAGTTCAGCCTGTTGTGGCAGCACGCCCTGGAGCTGACCCCGGACGAGGCCCACCTGGCGCAGAAGACGAGGACTAACAACGTCCTGACGCTGCACAACTTCCGCGCTGGCTTGCTGGCCCATGACCGCGGCCGGCAGGCCTTCGAGGCGACTACGGATGGCATTCTCCAAGCGCTGGGTACGAAGGTCACCCGGCAACGTCTGGACTCCACCCATGTGCTCAGCAACATCGCGGTGTTGTCGCGTCTGGGGCTGTTCTGTGAGACCCTCCGTCACTTTCTGAAGACCCTGGCCGCGGAGCATCCGCGCCTGTACGGGCGGGTGTCGAAGCGCCTGCGCGAGCGCTACCTGAAGGAGGACGGCAGCGCCACGGCCTACCAGGACGCGCCCTCCGGCACGGGCAAGAGGCGGTTGCCGGTGTGCGCCCGCGATTTGTATCGTCTCCATCAGCTGTGTGCGGGCACGGCGGCCGAGGGCTTGGAGTCCTGGGCGCTGTTGCAGCGCCTGCTGTGGGAGCAGTGCGACGTGGTCGCGGACAAGCAGCGCCCCTCGACCGAGGACGACGACGCCGGCGAAGGCGGCGTGCCGGTGGCGCTGAAGGCGCCTGAGCACGTCGGCAGCGACTCGCTGCAAAGCCCTCATGATGCCGAGGCCACCTACCACGGCCGCAAGGGCAAAGGGTATGAGGTGCAGATCGCCGAGACCTGCGTCGAGGCCGACGACGACAAGGCCGACGACAAGACCGACGACGGCAAGACCGACAACGACCAGACCGACACCGTGAACAGGATCACCCACGTAGCGGTGACCGCTGCCTGCGCCAGTGACGAGCACGCGACGATGCCGGTGCTGGAGGCTCTCGAAGAGCGCGGGCAGCGACCCGACGAGCTGGTCGCCGACACCGCCTTCGGCTCCGGCGACCATGCCATCCACGCCGAACGCCTCGGCACCGAGTTGGTCAACCCGGTCAAAGGCCCCCAGGTCGACGTCGAGGAGCGGCCCGATACGGTGACCGAGGCCGACTTCCTCGTCGAGGCCCGTCTCCGGGATCCGGCCATCTGCCCGGCCGGACACTTGGCTAGAGAGCAAACGCCGTGTGAGAAGAAGTCCCATCATGTGGCCCTGACCTTCGAGCGCGAGGGCTGTGAGACCTGCGCCCTGCTTTTCGTCTGTCCGGTGAAACGGAACAGGACCCGGGACGGCTACGCCGTGACCGTGGACCTGAAAGCCGTCAACCTCGAACGTCGCCGTCGCGCCATCGCCAGCGGCGCCTTCCGGGAGCGCTATCGCATTCGCGCCGGCATCGAGGCCACGGTCTCGGAACTGAAACGAAGACACGGGCTGGGCGCCCTGCGCGTGCGCGGGCGTTGGCGCGTGGAGTTGGCCGTCTACCTCAAAGCGCTGGCCTGCAATATCAAGAGAATGGTGCGGGCGCTTACGCCCAAACCCGAAGCCATAGTTCCGGCGATGGGCTGAAAAAGGGAACGGAGGTCCCTTTCGGCGCCGAAAAAGGCCCTTGAAGTCTTGGATCGGGCCCCTGCGCCGATAGCGCCCGAAGGCAGCTTCATGGCAGCGCATTCCGGATTCGTTTCATAGTTGAAAACTTTAGCTTTGGGTGCCAATTCTTACCCGCGGAAACCGGGTTTCTACGAGGGAGTCAATGTTGTGTCGCAGAGATTCGTTCGCAAAGTCTCTTGATTTTCGCGAGGATGGAATCGGCCGTAGCCGTCCACACGAAAGGGTGTGCG
Organism: Candidatus Latescibacterota bacterium; assembly: GCA_965206595.1. Classification (GTDB taxonomy): domain Bacteria; phylum Latescibacterota; class UBA2968; order UBA8231; family UBA8231; genus CBDCXV01. The sequence goes on along the minus strand of OZ242214.1, from coordinate 6,940,907 downwards.
TTGGCGTTCCATTTGCCGTGTAGCGTTCGATGCGCTCGATGAGCTCCGACACCTTGCGGAACGAATCGCGCCGAACCGCCTGGCGGGTAAGGATATTGAACCAGATCTCCACCTGATTGAGCCACGAAGCATAGGTGGGGGTGTAGTGAACGTGAAATCGGGGACGCCGTGCCAGCCATCGCTTGACCTTGGCCTGCTTATGCGTGGCGTAGTTGTCGACGACGAGATGAATATCGAGGTCAGCGGGGACGTGGGCCTCGATGTGGCGCAGGAACTGAAGGAACTCCTGGTGACGATGACGGGGCTTGCACTGGGTCATCACTTCCCCGGTGGCTACGTCCAGTGCGGCGAACAGGGTGGTGGTGCCATGGCGCTTGTAGTCGTGCGGTACCCCTTCCACGTATCCCAGTCCCAGGGGCAGCATGGGCTGACTTCGTTCCAACGCCTGGATCGGGCTCTTCTCGTCGACGCACAGCACCAGGGCGTGCTCGGGTGGATTCAGGTACAAGCCGACGATATCCCGTACTTTGTCGACAAAGAAAGGATCGGTGGAAAGCGTGAAGTGCTTGTGTCGATGGGGCTGCAAACCATACGTGCGCCAAATGCGATGAACCGCGTCCTTGGTCAAGCCGGTTTCTTCGCCCATGGAGCGCACCGACCACTGTGTTTCGTCTTTGGGCTTGGTCTTCAGGGTCTTGTATACCACCTCGGCTACCTGTTCATCCGTACTCGATCGTGGCGCCCCTGAGCGCAGCTCATCATGCAAGCCCTGGAGCCCGTTTTCGAGAAAGCGCCGGCGCCACTTGCCGACCGTAGCACGCGTCACACCCACGGCGGCGGCGACGGCTTCATTGGGCCAGCCTTCTGCGCCCAGCAGACTAATCTCGGCTCGCCGCACCAACCCGTGGGAAAGGCTCCGGGATTTGGCCATCGATTCCAATCGTTCCCGGTCCGACGGACTCAGCTCTAACGGCGGTAATGGACGCCCCGTCACCATAGGTCTCTCCTTTCAGAAAGGGGATAAGAGAAACCTACGGCACCTTCAATTGTTTGTACAGTTAATTACACGACAGAACACTAGCTCCGCATATTTTCGTTTGTTGGCCTCCACGTGCTATCTCCTCTTCTCACTATGTGTGGAACTTCCGGGGGCCGGGAGGCGAGCCTTGGATGGTGCGCCGGCTGCCGAGCCGTGCCCTACGATTTCGGCTGTCCGCTGTCCTCGGCCACACCGATGCGGTCTTCGATCTTCAGTGCCAGGTCCCTGAACTCGCGGTAGCAATCCTGGACTGCCGCCTGCTGTCCGCCGATGGCTCCGTCGGCCGGTTTCAGCATGAACATGGGTTTGCTCGCCTCCTGAGCCAGTGGCATCAGGGAGCGGTAGTCTTTCAGGTGGGCGAGGAGGTGGGGGTCGACGGAGGCGGTGTCAGCGCTGCAGTCACCCGCCGGCACGACGGATTGCCGATACTGGGATCTCTTCAATCCGCGCGAAGGTCTTGACCGGCCGGTAGTTCCTGACCGAGTGCCGCACGATGACGTAGCCGGCCGGCTGCATCGCGCTCCTGGCGGCAGATCCAGCTCCAGGTCTTCCGGCTTCTTTGCACGCCGCTCGGACCAGGCTTCCCGCCATATCCTCAGGGTCGGCCCGACGTTGCGCAGTCCCTGCAGGGAGAACAGATCGGGCGCAAGTGGAACGATCACGTGGTCGCACGCCACCAGAGAGGCCCGGTTCAGGGCGCCCAGATTGGGTCCCACGTCCACAAGGGCGAGGTCGGCGTCGAACCCTGTTCCGGCGCGGCAAATGAGCCGGGCGAACGCCGTGGTTACGCGGAAGGCTCGTGGATTTCCGTCCAGGCAGAGGGGCCATTGACTCGAAAGATCGTCCTCCTGTCTGGACAGGCTGAGATCGCCGGTGAGCAGCCCGATTCTTTCGCTGATCTCTTCGACGTGGGGAGCCGAGGCGATGTCTCCGGTCCCGTCGAAGAGCGGCGCGATGTCGTCGTTGATCGTCTTCCTGGCCGGATCGTTCGACATCTCCTCCAACGTCTCTTCTGTCAGGAACATTCCGCTCAGATTGGCCTGAGGATCCAGGTCGGCCGCAATGACCCTGCGGCCCTGCTCGGCGAGCATCCACGCCAGATGGTAGACGAGAGAGGTCTTGCCTACTCCTCCCTTGTTGTTGAAGAATGCAACCGTCTTCACGTTCCTGCTCCGACCGTCACGCAGTCCCCCGGCTTTCGCGCGGCGTCGCTCCTCGGCCTCGGCGACGGGACCGGAGCCGCCATCTCTCAAGGCAGTAAGGGTAACTCCACTCACTGCGCGAGTAGTTTCCTGACAAGCCGGTAAACGGTTGTCCGTCCCGGCTCACGCGGCCAATCGACACATGGTGGATTGTCCCGTTCCTGTGCTCGGCGTACGGCAAGCTCAATATTCGCTTTTGTAAACTTTCGGCCATGAACGTCCTTGTCGTAGCCCGGAAGATGACGTCTGAGCCGGTGGGAACACTCTCTTGACGTGCGAACACCTCTCCCATCTTCGAAATGAAGGAGAAGCCAATACTCGAACTTTGGATTGCTCAGGGCGAATCCGTAGTTGTCGGCTCCTTGCGACCACCGGTGGAGGCGAGCCAACTGTTGTTCACTCCACTGATCCCTGTCGACCACAAGCCACGCTTCATCGGATTTTTTGATCTCCTCATCTTCGAGGTATTGCTCCATGCGCCTCAACACCTGGTCGGGTGAATTGTCTCCGCGCCATCTCAGGCAGTGCACATGTATAACCGAAGCATCGTTGAAGAGTGCGAAGTAGCGGGGCTCTGTCTTCTCTCCTTCCGCGGCGATTACGAATAGCCTCCGATACCGCCGCTGCCCGTAGGGTCTTCGAAAGCTACGCCTTTTTTGGGCCACTATACCCTGATCCCGACGATACGATCCGAGGGACACCACCCAATCGTCCCTGCAGATAGCTCTTGCGAATATCCTTGTCGTAGCGGACATCCCCGTATTCGCTGAACGAGAACAGGCTCGACGCACCGGACGCGTCCCGTTCCGTGACCCACATTTCGTCGCGGCGCAACCATCGTTGATCCATCAGCAGCACGTCATGCGTCGTCAGGAGCAGTTGCGTTCTGGTGTCTCCGCTACGGGTGGTCAGGTAGTCCTCGAGCAGTCGCCGGGTCAGCAGGGTATGCAAGCTGCGGTCAACTTCGTCGATGACGTAGACACGCTTGGAATTGTCGGAAGAGAGATCGAGAAACGCGGGAAGGAGATCGATGAGACGCTGTGAACCATCCGACTCCTCGGATACTTCGAAACGCGCTTCCGTACCATCAGTCATGCGATGTACGGTGACCCGTTTCTTGACTACCAATTCACCGTCCTTGCGAGTCATCAGGAACTGGTTATTGGCTTCGTCTTCCGCAAGTACGGCGCGCCCCTCACCTAACTGTTCCTGGATTTCGCCTTCCAGCGCCTCGGGGACCTGAATGTTCTCCGACGGGACCTGCTCGCTGCCAAGATGGGAAATGCCTGTGTCGAGATTACCCAACATCTCGTTCAAGGTCATGGTGAGAGGATGATCTTCATCGAAAAACAGCACTCCACCCCCGAATCGTGCGTCAGGGGCCACCATCTGAAGCGTGTTTTTGAACCAGTCGTGGATGGGTCTGAACTGCTTGAGCTTCTGCGAAACGGAGTTGGTCAGGAAGAGCTGATTGTCGCGAGTTCCCTGAAAGGCGAATCCCAAATGGGGGTCTTCTTCCAGGGATTTATCGAATGTTATCTGCCCGTTTCGCCGGTCATATAGCGTCCGTTCGCCGGTGCTGGAAATCCGCACCAGGCGTTCTTCAAGCACCTTTTCCCGGGTCATCGCAAAGCTGAAAGCATAGATGACCTCGTCGATCAGAAGTTCGAACTCAAAGCGGGATGGCTTCTTCGTAAACCCTTTATCCAATAAAAAGGGGCGGACCGGGATCCGGGTGTCCGGGGGAGTGCCCCTGACAACCTGGGTCCTGGCAAAGGCCAACGCCTTGAAAAGATTGGTCTTGCCCGAGGCGTTTCCCCCATACACCACGGCGGCCGGCAGGAGCCTCATCTGGTACTTCCCAAGCCGGGCCACACGCTCTCCATGCTGGCGCTCGCGGCTCGCCACCATCGACAAAGTGACCCGGTTGCGAAAGGACATCCAGTTTTCAATCGAGAAACTGACTATCATATCATCGGCTCACGTAAATAAGTGGTTTGGTCGTGGTAAACAGGGTACAGTTACGGCATTTTGTCGCTTTTTTTACCTATAATGTGAAAATATCTCATAGAACACTGCAGGCGTCAATTGTCGTTCCAGTATGACATACTCATCCCCCGTATTACGCCATAGATGAGGTATGACTATGCGATTCCATGAATTCGTCGAGGATCAGGTGTTTTCCCCGACCCTCGTCGCCGAAGCCCTGCGAACCACCAAGTTGGAGATCGCCGGCACCTTGGGGCTCGGAAAGGATGCATTGACGCGCACATCACGGGTCCGGGCCCGCAAAACGCAGATCCGTCTGCGCCAGATGCTGGAGATCCTGAACCGCATTGAAACCGCGGCCGGATCGCCGCTGGCCGCCTACGCCTGGTTCCGCTCCGAGCCGCTGCCCGGCTTTGGGGGCGCCACCCCGGATCAGCTGCTGCGCGAAGGCAGGGCCGATCAGGTGCACGCCTATCTCGACCGGATCATGGCCGGCGGCTATTCCTGAGTTGGAGCCCGCCTGATTGTTGCGCGGGGCTGGTTTACCGGGCTGGCGGACCGTCTGATCGCCTCGGGCAGTGAACGAAGCCATGCCGGGCGAGGTAATTACCTGGAGATGAACGCCCATTCAAACAGCTGTCGCGCCACTTGCGGGAGTATTCTCCGAATAGTTAGTTGCATCAACAGGGTATTTGGGCCACGGGCTTGGCCCGACCCGTCAATCCCATGCCCCCGAGCCTGACCAACCTGTGGTTGCCCTAATGGGCGAGTGAGGAGACGGTACGATGACAATCAACCCCGACATTCCCGATAAAGTTGCCGGCATCGTCAAGAACTTGCTGACCGAGCGATTTCAGGACGAGTTCGTGTTCGATCCGATCATCGTTGAACCCGAAATCGACCACGACGGTGACGAATACCTGAAGATTTACGTCGTATTCGACGGCGACCAGAAAAACCTGGATCCCGGTTGGACTCTTGGCCTATCCGCTCGCGTCTGGCAGGAGGTGGCAGAGATGGGAGTACCCGGCGTCCCCGGAATCTCGTACGTGGAAAAATCCGAATGGGAAGAACTGTTCGCCGGCAAGTATCGTGAAGCCTGACGACTTGATTGGGATCGCCCGGAGTTTGGCCGCCGGCAAGGTGGCTGGGCGACGAGGGCGACCAAAGCAAGCCGAACTGCGTCGCGCCGTCAGCACTGCCTATTACGTTCTATTTCACCCCCTCGCCCGCTGTTGCGCGGACAAGCTGGTTGGCCCAACCCGGGCCACCCGGAGGCAGTCGGCCTGGTATCGCGCCTATCGTGCGTTGGAACACGGTCCGGAGGCGGCGCCCGCGACTAGACGAGCACGAGGCTCCAAACCGCACGGAGCCAGGCAATTCGGGCATAGTTCAATTCAGCCCCCGTAGTTCAGAGCGCCCGCCCCGCAACCTGGAGTTCAGTTTCCCACCGCCGATTGCTCCTGAAGCGGAGCCCCCCTTCCGGCCGTCCCCCTAACAGGGTTCACCGGATGTTCCCCCGTCCCTGTTGACAAACCGGGAACATCGGTTAACATCGTTAACTCATGGACCGCACCGATATTCTCACGAGAGCCTGCGAGCTCTACCTCGAGGGCGGCGCCGAAGCCGTGTCCATGCGCCGGCTTGCCCGCGATCTGGGGGTTACGGCGCCGGCCCTCTACCGCCACTACAACAGCCGCGAGGAGATGCTCCTCGATGTCGTCGCCGAAGCCTACCGGCGGCTGAGCGAGCGGCTCTACGGAGCCCTCTCCGGCCGTACCCCCGCCGAGCGGCTGTACCTGGCGGGGCAGGCCTACCTCGACTTCGCCCTCGATCAGCCGAAGTACTACGAGATGCTCTACACGCCCGCCCACACCCTCGGGGCGGAGGAGTTCCCCGAGCAGGTGACGGAGCAGGTCGCCAGCGTCGGGCGCTTCTTCAACGACCGCGTGCGCGAGTGCATCGACGCCGGCCTCTTCCAGCCCCTCGATCCCGACGACGTGTCCGTCACCCTGTGGGCCCACGCCCACGGCCTGATCTCCATCTACCTGCGCGGCTGCCTGCACATGGACCCCGAGGAGTTCCGCCGCCACTACGGAGCCTCGAGCCGGCGGGCGATCACCGGCATGGCCACCCCTGCCTACGAGACGGAGATGGACCGCGCCATCGAGGATCTCTCCAGGGCAGAGGCGGCCGCCGCATCCGGTGGCAGGGGTCGCCTGCGCACTGGTGCGGCGACGGGGCTGGCCTGGATCCTGCTGGCCTGGGGCGGGGCGACCGCGGCCGCGGAAACCGCACTGCCCGGCACTGAGCTGCTCCTGAGCATCGACGAGGTGGTGGACCTCGCCCTGGACCGCAGCCTCGAGCTGGCCGAGGCGCGGCTGCTCCTGACCGAGGCCGAGGAGCAGGTTTCCGAGGCCCGGGGGGAGATCTTTCCGCGCCTCGACTTCTCCGCCAGCTACGTCCGCAACATCTCGCCGCCCGTCTTCTTCATGCCGGCGAGGATCTTCAATCCCGCGGCCCGGCCGGGGGAGTTCCTGTCCCTGGAGTTCGGCGCCGACAACAGCTGGCAGAGCGCCCTCACCCTGCGGCAGCCCTGTTCGACCCGAGAGGCCTCGTCGGCCTCGGCGCCGCCGGCAACTTCCGGCGGCTGCGGCAGGAGATGGTCCGCGGCCGCTCCCAGCAGGTGGCGACGCGGGTGCGCCTCCTCTGCTACGAGCTGCTGCTGCGCGGCGAGGAGGTGCGCCTCATCGAGCGGTCCCTGGAGCGCCTGCGGCAGGCCCTCGAGGAGACGCGCGGCCGCGCCCGGGCGGGTCTTGCCTCCGATTACGACGTGCTGCGCCTTGAGGTCGAGCTGGCCAACCTCGAGCCGCAGCTGCTGCTCACCCGCAACGCCAAGGCCTCGGCGCGACGACGGCTGGGCCTGGAGCTGGCCCTCGACGACCCCGGCCGGCTGCGGTTGTCCGAAAGCGCGACCCTCACCGCCGCGGAGTCCGGCCCGGGGCTTCCGGCAGGGGATCTCGTGCAGACGGCGCTGGCTCACCGCTCCGACGTGCGCCAGTTCGAACAGACCGCCGAGCTGAGCCGGGAACAGGTGCGGCTCGAGCAGGTGGAGTACCTGCCCACGGTCTCCCTGTTCGCCACGTGGGACGTGCAGGCGCAGCAGAACGGAAGGCTCGATTTCTTCGGCAGCGCCGACAATCGCGCCATTAGCAAGATCGCCGGCCTGTCCGTGGAGCTGCCCCTGTTTGCCGGCTTGCAGCGGGACGCGCGCGTCGATCAAAAGCAGGCCGCCCTGCGCCAGGCGCAGGTCCGGGCGCAGATGGCCCGGGACGAGGCCGCGGTCCAGGTCCAGGACCTGGAGGCGGCGCTTGCCGAAGCCGCCCAGCGCGAGAAGGGCCAGCGTCTCGCTGTATCGCAGGCTCAGCGGGGGTTCGAGATCGCCAGCGCCCGCTACCGCGAGGGTCTCGGCAGCCAGCTCGAGGTGACCGACGCCGAGGTCGCCCTGCGCCAGAGCGAGTTCAACATGGCCCGGGCCGCCCACGACCGGCTCGCCGGCCGGGCCCGGCTCGACCTTGCCATCGGGCGGGTGCCCCCGGTGGACGGCGAGGCCGCAACCGATCGGAAGGAGACGGAGTGAGGAATCAACTGCCATCGGGGCGCCGCGTCCTTGGCGCCCTGCTGCCGGCCGCCAGCGCGGCCCTGCTCGCCCTCGGCGGCTGCGGAGAAGCGCCCGGGGCCGCCGACGAGTCCGCTGCCTTGGAGGCGACCGCGAACGCCAACCGCCGCGTCGTCAACGTCGAAGTCGAGACCCTGGCCCCGCGGCCCTTCACCGACGCGATCCGCCTGACCGGCACGGTGCGCGCCGACCGCGAGGTGATGGTGGCCGCCGAGGAGGGCGGCACGGTGGCGGCGGTGCTGGCCGACAAGGGGGAGAAGGTGCGCCGCGGACAGGCCCTGGTGCGGTTGGACGACGAGCTGCTGAGGGCCCAGCGCGACGAGGCCGAGGCCCAGGCGGCGCTGGACGAGGACCTGTGGGGGCGCAGGAAGCGGCTCTACGAAGTGGACGGCATCGGCACCGAAGAGGAGTACGTCGAAGCCCGGTACACAGCCGACCAGTCCCGCGCCCGGCTCGGCCTGATCGAAGCGCGGCTGCGCCGCACCGTCGTGCGCGCCCCTTTCGACGGCCTGCTCGACCGCCGCCCCGTGGAGGTCGGCTCGGTCGTCTCACCGGGCCAGACGGTGGCCCGCATCCTCGACCTGGAGCCGCTGAAGGTGACCGCCGGCGTTCCCGAGCGCTACGCGGCGAAGGTTGCCCCCGGCGACCGGGCAACCGTCGCCTTCGCCGCCCTCGAAGACACCTGCAAGGCCACCGTGACCTATGTGGGGGCCGCGGTCGACGGCCGCCAGCGCACCTTCCCCGTCGAGCTCGACCTCGAGCGTCCGGTGGCCGGGGCCAAACCGGCCATGGTCGCCGAAGTGACGCTCGAGCTCGAAGTCCACCCGGGGGCCATCGTGGTGCCGAACCAGGCCCTGGTGCGCACCGAGGAGGGCTTCACCGCCTTCGTCGCCGCCGACGGGGTGGACGGCCCCGTCGCCCGGGCGCGGCCCGTCACCCTCGGCGCCTCCGGCGGCGACGAGGTGGTGGCCACCTCCGGCCTGTCGCCCGCGGAGCGCCTGATCGTCGTCGGCCAGGAGCAGGTGGCGGACGGCGACCGCCTGCGCATCGTACCCCGCCGCGGCCTGTGAGCGGACCGGGAATGACCGATCGTCCCGGCGGCGGCGACGCCTTCAACGAACTGCCCGTCACCTCGTGGGCGGTGAGTCACGGCACCAGCGTGCTCATGCTGTTCGCCATCATCGCCCTGGCCGGCACTCTGGCCTACCGCGGCGTCCCCAAGGAGGCCTTCCCCGAGATCGAGATCCCGGTGATCGCCGTCAACACCTTCTACCCGGGGGTGTCGCCGAAGGACATGGAATCGCTGGTGACGCGGGTGATGGAGCAGGACCTGAAGACCATCCCCGACCTGAAGGAGCTGACCTCGACCTCCGTCGAGGGCTACTCCAGCGTGGTGGCCGAGTTCAGCACCGAGGTCGATCTGCCCGAGGCCCTGCGGCAGGTGCGCGAGAAGGTCGATCTGGCCAAAGCCGAGCTCCCCGCCGACGCCGAGGAGCCCCGCATCTTCGAGTTCGACTTTCAGGAGTTGCCGATCCTGCAGGTGAACCTGTCCGGTGAGTACGGGCTGGTCCGCCTCAAGCAGGTGGGCGAGGAGCTGCAGGACCGCCTCGAGCAGATCCCGTCGGTGCTGCGCGTCGACCTGCGCGGAGGCCGCGAGCGCGAGGTGCAGGTCGACGTCTCCCTGCCGCGGCTGCTCTACTACGGCCTGACCCTGAAGGACGTGGTCGAGACGGTGCGCGACGAGAACGTCAACATCCCCGGCGGCTCGATCGACGTGGGGGAGCGGAAGTTCCTGGTCCGCGTCGACGGCGAGATCGACGACCCCGTGTCGATCGGCGACCTCGTCGTGGACGCACCCGGGGGCCGCCCGGTGTACGTACGCGACGTCGCCGAGGTGGATTTCGGGTTCGCCGAGCGCCAGAGCTACGCCCGTCTCGACGGCCGGCCGGTGGTGACCCTCGACGTGATCAAGCGAACGGGTAAGAACATCATCGAGACGGCCGACGCCGTGCACGCGGAGATCGCCCGGATGGAGGCGGACTTCCCGCCCGCCACGGTGGTGAAGACGACCTCGGACATGTCCCGCGACATCCGCATGATGGTCAACAGCCTGGAGAACAACATCCTCTCCGGCCTGCTGCTGATCGTCGGTGTGCTCCTGTTCTTCCTCGGCGTGCGCACTTCGTCCTTCGTCGGCGTCGCCATCCCGACGTCGATGCTGCTCTCCTTTCTCCTCCTCGGGCTGCTCGGCGTGACCATGAACATGGTGGTCCTGTTCTCGCTGATCCTCTCCCTCGGCATGCTGGTGGACAACGCCATCGTCATCGTCGAGAACACCTACCGCTACGTCGAGGAGGGCTGGGAGCGGGCCGCGGCCGCGCGCAAGGCCACCGGGGAGGTGGCCCTGCCCGTCATCGCCTCGACGCTGACGACCCTGGCCGCCTTCGGTCCGCTCCTGTTCTGGTCGGGCACGGTCGGGGAGTTCATGAAATACCTGCCCACGACCCTGATCGTGACCCTGTCCAGCTCCCTGTTCGTCGCCCTCGTGATCGTCCCGGTGCTGTGCAGCCGGTGGCTGCGCCTGGAGGGCGAACGCCGGCCCCGGCTGCCGCGGTCGGGTCGCCTGGTGCTGATCGCCCTGGCCCTTCTGGGGGCCGCAGGGCTGGCCGCGGTCAACGCCCTGACCCTGGTCCTGCTGGCCGCCACCGCCCTGGCGGCCACGCTGTCCCACCGGTGGATCCTCGGTCCCCTGGCTCGCCGCTTTCAGAGCACGGGCCTTCCCTGGCTGGTCGACCGCTACGAGGGCGTCCTCGGCTGGGCCCTCGGCCATCGTCTCACCGTCGTGGCCGCATCCTTCTCCGTGCTGGCGGCCATGGCAATCGCCTTCTCCCTGTTCAACAGCGGCATCGTGTTCTTCCCGGAGGACATTCCGCCGCGGCAGGTCTGGGTCGACGTCGAGGCGCCGGTAGGCACGCGCGTCGAGTTCCTCGACAGCATCGCCGGCGAGCTGGAGCTGCAGGTGCGCGGCGTCGAGGGCTACGAAGACGCCGAATCCGCGGTGACCACCGTCGGTGCCGGCGGCAACCCGCTGATGGGCGGCACCCAGGGAGCCAACGACGCGCGCCTGATGGTGAACTTCATCGACTTCCAGGAGCGCCGGTTCGACAGCTTCCTGACCCTGGCGCACATGCAGGAAAGGGTGGGACGCGAGATCGCCGGCGCCGAGATCTCGGTGGACAAGCCGGTGGACGGGCCGCCCTCGGGAGCGCCCGTGAACATCGAGATCGCCGGCAAGGATCCCGCGGTGCTCAAGGACCTGTCCGACCGCATGCTGCAGATCCTGAGGAACGCCCCCGTCGGGGAACGGCTCAGCGGCCTGGAGAGCGACCTCGACGAAGCCCGCCCGGAGCTGGCCGTGCACGTAGACCGCGAGCGGGCCGCCCTGTTCGGGCTGTCGACGGCGGACGTGGCCGGCGTGGTGCGCACCGCCGTGCAGGGCACGGAGGCGAGCCAGTACCGCACCGGCAACGACGAGTACGACATCGTCGTCCGCCTCGCCGAGCCCTGGCGGAAGGACCTCGAGTCGCTGCGCGACCTGGTCGTCCAGAACGGTCCGGGCGAGCCCATCCCGCTGGTGTCCGTGGCCCGCTGGACGGTGGGGGAGGGGCTCGGCTCGATCCGCCGCAAGGACATGGACCGCATGGCGACGATCAGCTCCGACGTGCGCGCCGGCCTGAACAAGAACGCCGTGCTCGCCGAGGTGCAGCAGAGCCTGGAACCTTTCGTCGAGAACGAGCTGCCGCCCGGCTACACGGTGCGCTACACCGGCCAGCAGGAGGACCAGGCCGAGGCCATGCAGTTCCTGACCACCGCCTTCCTGGCGGCCCTGGGCCTGATCGCCTTCATCCTCGTGACCCAGTTCAACTCGGTGATCAAGCCCCTCATCATCCTCACCTCGGTGATCATGTCCACCGCCGGGGTCCTGTTCGGGCTCATGGTGTTCCGCATGCCCTTCGGGATCATCATGACCGGCGTCGGCGTCATCTCCCTGGCCGGGATCGTGGTCAACAACGCCATCGTCCTCGTCCACTACATCGACCTGCTGCGCCGGCGCGACGGTCTCGAGCGCCAGGCCGCCCTCATCCGGGCAGGGCGCACGCGCCTGCGGCCGGTGATCCTGACCGCGGTCACCACCGCCCTCGGCCTGGTGCCGCTGGCCATCGGGCTCAACTTCGACTTCTTCGGCCTCTACGGGAGTCTCGATCCGGACCTGTACTGGGGGGGCGAGCAGGCCGCGTGGTGGGGCCCGATGGCGATCGCCGTGATCGTCGGCATCCTCTTCGCCACCTTCCTGACCCTGGTCCTCGTGCCGGTGATGTACTCGCTGACCGACGACATGGGGCGGTTTTTCGGCCGTCACTTCTCCGCGGCGGGCGGGGGGGCGGAGACGGCGGGGGGAGGGGTCCCGGTTCCAGGCGGTTGACCGGAGCCGGGGCGGGTTGTGGTCGGTCTGATCGCCGGGTGCGGGTCCGGAGTTTCGCCGTCGGGTCCGGCGCCGGTGATCTCAACCATATGATGTGGAGGTTGAAGCCCCAACCGTCCTGACCGCGTCCGTCCCCATAGACGATGAGGCCGACCCTCCTGAGATGCAGCCCGATCGAAAGAACGATGATGTATCCGATAATGGGGCTGCGGCGTCCGGGCTACTTGAGGTAGAGCAGGCGCCGGGTCTCTACTCCGCCGGGGAAATGCAGGTGCGTGAAATACACCCCCACGGCCACAACCGAGCCCCACTGGTCGCGGGCGTTCCAGTGGGCCGTGTAGAAGCCGGCGGTCTGGGACTCGTCCACCAGCGTGCGCACCGGCTGGCCCAGCATATTGTAGATCTCCAGCCGCACCGGACCGGTGGTGGCCAGGCGGTAGGCAATCCGGGTGCTGGCGTTGAAGGGATTGGGGACATTGGGCTCCAGGCCGCTGGTGGCGGGCACACCTTGCGCCGCGGCGTCCCTCACTTCCGTGGTGACATCAGCCGGGGCGAGATACGGCGACATGTCCCACAAAAGAATCGCTCCGTCCTGACCCCCACTGGCCAGGGTGGTCCCATCCGGGGAGAATGCAACGGAGTGGATCCAATGCGTATGCCCATCGAGGATCGCCAGAGGTTGGCCGCTGGCCACATCCCACAACCGAACCGTGTGGTCCCCGCTGCCACTGGCCAGGGTGGTCCCATCCGGGGAGAATGCAACGGAGTGGATCCAATGCGTATGCCCATCGAAGATCGCCAGAGGTTGGCCGCTGGCCACATCCCACAACCGAACCGTGTGGTCCCCGCTGCCACTGGCCAGCGTGCCCCCATCAGGAGAGAATGCCACGGAGTTAACCCCATCCGAATGCCCTTCAAGGATCGCCAGAAGTTGGCCGGTTTCCGCATCCCACAACCGAACCGTATGGTCCCCACTGCCACTGGCCAGCGTGCCCCCATCAGGTGAGAATGCCACTTCACCGATCCCATCCGAATGCCCATCCAGGGTGGCCAGAATCTGGCCGGTGTCCACACCCCACAACCGGATCGTGCCGTCCCAACCCGCACTGGCCAGCGTTCGCCCATTCGGTGAGAACGATACCGAAGTAACCGCATCTGAATGTCCATCAAGGGTCGCCTTGATCTTACCAGTGCCCACATCCCACAACCGGACCTTTTTGTCCAGACCCCCACTGGCCAGGATGCGGCCCTCCGGTGAAAACCCCACGGACACGACCAGTTCTTCATCCCCCACCAGGGTGGCCAGGGGTTGGCCGGTTCCCGCATCCCGCAACCGAATCTCTCTGTAACCTCCACTAGCCAAGGTTTGGCCATCAGGGGAAAACGCAAGGGAAACGACAATCCCCGTATGCCCCTCCAGGGCGGCCTGTTGTTGGGCGCTGCCCACATTCCACAACCGAACCGGTCCGTCCAAACTTGCGCTGGCAAGCGTACCGCCATCGGGGGAGAATGCCAGGGACAAGGTAAATTCGGTATGCCCCTCCAGAGTCGTCTCGAGTTGGCCGGTTTCCACATCCCACAACTCGATCGTGCGGTCCCAATTTGCACTGGCCAGCGTGCGCCCATCCGATGAGAACGTTACGGAACTTACCCCATCCCTATGCACCTCCAGATTCCCCAGCGGTTGGCCGGTGACTTCATCCCACAACCGAATCGTCCCGTCGGCGCTCCCACTGGCCAGGATGCCGCCATCCGGAGAAAATGCCAGGGAAAAAACCGAAGCCTCATGCCCCTCCAGAGTCGCTAGCGGTTGGCCGGTGACTGCATCCCATAACCGGACCGTGTTGTCCACACTCCCACTGGCCAGGGTGCGGCCATCGGGAGAAAACGCTACCGAGTAAACGAAATGCTCATGTCCGGTGAGAAGGGCGACTTCCTCACCGGTGTGCGCATCATAAATCCAGATGCCGATGCTACTGGCCACCGCCAGCCGAGTGCCACCGGGTGAAAAATCAAAATCAATTAGCCATCCTCCCTTGCCGAATCGCGCTTTGGCCCCTTCGGGCAACCTCCAGCGGGTATAGTCCTGGGCAAAGCTGTTCGGGACGAACAGGACACACACGAACAACAGGGTACAGTTGAACAACAGTCTCTTTTTCAAAAACTCACCTTCTGTTTGAACCCAGATGTATCCGGCATGGGGCTTCCCCGCGCTCCGGTCTTTAAGAGGGGACCGGAAGTGAATATAGTCTCTCTCCCTACAGATCTGGTCCCAGATTCGGGTCCAGCTCACGCCCGATATCCTTAATTTCTTCCGACTCGATGCTCCCGATCAGATCGAACGCCCCCATCGCATGGCGTGGTTTCGCGTCCGGCAGCAGTCCCTCAGAATGCACATTCCTCGGCAGTCCCAGATATCCTTCAGGTACTGCCGCGGACAGTGCCTCCGAGATGGCGCGACCCTTGTCCGCTGCCTCATCCTCGGGCAGGCACAACCGGCACCGGCCTACCCCCCAGTCGTGATCGCGGGACAGTTCGTCGTCCGTTCCCAGACTGTCCGACCCACCTCCCACGACGCCGGCGCTCAGCTTGGTCAGAACCCCGGGAAACTCCGACTCGAGGACGGGCTGGAATACCTCGCGGAAAAACACGCTCGCAAAAATACTAGCAGTTCATTCATCCGTTCTCCCCTCGGTCGTCAATATAATGGCACCGGCCACGGTTGTGCAGGCTGCGCAATTACTCCTCGATTTTTCGTGAACCCGGGGTGAATTCCCGGATCATTAATGTGCAATCCGATCCGACCGGCACGGGATTGAGGGAGAAGCGTGTTCTCGGACCAGGAACTCGTTGCCAGGTGCAACCAGGGCAGTCAGGATGCCTTTCGCCTGCTTGTGGACAGGCATTGGGCAAGCGTCGTTCGAACGGTTTCATCCCTTCTCGGCGATCCGGACGATGTCGAGGATGCCGCGCAGGAAGCGTTCATCCTGGCCTGCCGGCGCCTCGATGATCTGAAAGACCCCGGCAAATTCCCGGCATGGCTCCACACCATCGCCCGCAACGTCGCCCGAAAGATGCTGCGGCAAAAGCGGCTCGAGCGGGAACGCCTTCCGGAGTACGAGTTGAGGAACGATTTGCTCGCATCGGACTTGCAGGCCTCCCTCGACTACAGAGAGCTCAAGGTCCTGGTCAACAGCCTCGCGCCGCCGGACAGGGCCGCCGTCACCCTTTTCTATCTTGCCGGTATGGAGCTCAATCGAATCGCCGAACAGCTCGGCATACCCGTCGGTACTGCAAAGAGCCGACTCCACAGATCGCGCAGACTGATGCGAGAAAGGATCCGGGACATGGCAAGGAAATCACACGAGCCCACCGCCTCTCCGGAGACCTCCCCCCGCGACGTCATCGGGGGAATGAGGGGGCTCATCAATTGGCAGGTGGTTCCAGCCGATGAGGGACTGTCCTCCTGGAGGCCGCATCCGGTCGCGGAGCGAGTCGCTTTCGAGAAGACCTGGAGAGTCGAAGGCAACGCCATCGTCGGTGACAGCAGGGAACTCGGGGAGGAGTCCCCCCTGCTCATCGCCGGGGAGCCGACCTGGTCCGACTACGAGCTCTCCTTTCTGGTGACCCCGATCTCCGGAGGGAACGCTCAGGCGGCCTTCCGCCTGTCAGAGGACGGGAGGAACTTCTATATGCTTGATTTCCTCCTGGGATGGCAGGCGGTTGCCTTCAGCAGGGTCGTCGGCCGCGGTGTAACCAAGCTGAGCGTAGTGAACCACGCCCTTCACGCCGGCCAGGAATACGAGGTCCAGATCGCAGCCCGGGGTGCCTCTCTGACCTCGTACGTCGATGGGAAGCTGGTCAACCAGGTTGCCGACGAGACCTTCCGCGCGGGGGCTTTCGGCTTTATGGTGTGGGAGAGCAGCACGGCTTTCCGGGACGTGAGATACCGCCTTCTGCACTAGTTCCTGCGCGCGCACTTCCGCGAGAATTCGGCCGCTTACTTACGCGCGCAGGCACCAGGAGCCCAGGTGCAGCCCGGTCGGACCGGCAAGCCGGGGTCGGTCGCAGACTCGGCGTGAGCCGACCCGGAATCGGGCACCAATATCCAAATACAGGAGACTGCTCGGGGGGAGCTCGGGCTATCGACCTCCATCGCTTTCAGCTCCCCCACTGCCATCATGAGGACTATCAGGTATCCCCGCCCACCGGGAGGTCGCGACGGACCAGGTATGCAGGGCGTACTGGTGCTGTCTGCCCTTTGGCTGACGGCGACACTCTCCGGCGCCGACGACGTGTCCGGTATTCTTGCCCCGGCTGTAACCGCCACATCCTCAACGGGCGCAGATCTGACCGATCCCGCCCCGGAAGGAGATCGGACGATGCCTCTCCTCGTGGACGCCCACCCCTCGCAACCGAACCTTTCGACTCTCATCTCCGTCCTCCATCCCATGTTGCAGAGCGCCGGACGAAGGGAGTGGTCCACCGATCGTCTGCGCGGCGTCACCGGACACGCCTTCGCCTTCGAGATGCGAAAGGGCGGCGGGGAAGTCTGGCACGACGCCAACCTCGATTGGTGGCTCTGGTACGATCTCTACCCGCAGATAGCACGGTTCCGTGTTTTCCACGCTACAAAGGCGGACCTCGACGTCGACCTTCCCGCCCTCAAGGCGGAAGCGAGGGATGCCGTTCGGGCGAGCCTGCAAAAGGGAATCCCCGCCCTGGCCTGGCAAGCGATGAGCCCTGAGCAGAAGGCGAGCGGTATCGGGGCGGGAAATTGGGGTATGCTCGTCGGCTACGACGACATGGACGAGACGTACACCGTCCAGCACAAATGGCGAACTCGGGAAGGGTCCGATTTTTCCGTTCGCTATGATGCCATCGGCCATACCGACCCGGTCGAGTTGTTCAACGTGATGGTTTACGACGGTCCGTCGGAAATTGACGAAAGGACAACCCACCGCACCGCGCTCCGGAATGCCGTCGCTTTCGCGAACGGAACGCGCTATGACCCGTCAGAGGCCGTGTTCGATGTCGACGCTCGCGGATTTGCCGCCTACGAGCTCTGGAGTGAGGCCCTCGAGTCGGAGGATGGTTCTCCCTTCCATTCCCATTTTCACGCCCGGATCATCCGGGCCAGCCGGCAAGGTGCCGCGGGATATCTTCGGGAGCTCGTCGCCATGTTCCCGGAAGCGGGTGGTGAGCTGAACGCCGCGGCTGCCCAGTATGAACGGGAACTGGATGCGCTGGAGCCGCTTTACGAGATATGCCATACAGCGAAGCATGAAGACAACTTTCCGGAGGACGCCCGCGCCAGGGCACGCGCGCTCATCGCTGAAGCCCTCGATGGGGATCGGAAGGCGGTAGCTCATATCGAGGCGGCATTGGCCATCCTGGATACATCCGAGTAGACGACGAGACCAGAAACTTTCAACGGCCTGAGGCGCCGAGTTCGGTGCCGGAGTTTTCGAGCATGAAACGCGTATCCACATCACCCGACGAATACCTGGCGTCCCTGCCGGAGGAGATCCGCGGCGACATGACGACGCTGGATCGGCGCATCGCCGCGGCGCTGCCCGGTCACCGGCGCAGCCTGTGGGAAGGGGTGTTCTGGGGGGGCAGCGCCCAGTCCATCATCGGCTACGGCGACTACTCCTACGTGCGCTCCGACAAAAAGCCGGTGGAGTGGTTCATCGTCGGGCTGGCGCGGCAGAAGAACTACTACAGCGTCTACGTCAACGCCGCCGACGGCCGCCGCTACCTCACCGAGGCGTACGCCGGCCGGCTCGGCAGGGTCAAGGTCGGCAAGAGCAGCATCGGCTTCCGCCGCCTCGCCGACGTCGAGATGGAGGTGCTGATGGAACTGGTCGAGCGCGCCGGGGTGCTGATGAGCGCCGGCGAGCCCGAGTAACCGAGCCGTTCGGGACCCAACTCCCAATACGAACAGACTGGAAACACACAATGAAATCGTCTGCCCGGCGGGCACCGCCGGGTTCTCGAAGACGTGCCGGGCAACCGCGTCCTGCCCGTGAAGGAAGAGCAAGGCCGAGGTGAAGTCTCCGTTCAGTCTCACCGGACTCGCCCTCGGCACCGGGTTGAGCCTGGCCGTCGGGCTGCTGGCCCCGTACGGGCTCATGCTGCGCTACTGGCGCATGGGGTTCAACCCCTCTTCGCAGGGGGCCATCTTCCTCTTCTTCATCCTCGTCTTCGCCGTCAACGGGCTCGTCAGCCTGATCGGGCGCCGCTTCGAGCTGTCGCGCGCCGACCTCGTGCTCGTCTACTGCATGCTGCTGATGGCGGTGACCCTGCCGACCTGGGGGCTGATGTTCTTCCTGATCGGCACCATGGTCTTCCCCTACTACTACGCCACCACCGAAAACCGCTACGCCGAGCTCTTCCACGATCTCATCCCCTCCTGGATGGTGCCCCAGGACGCCCGCGCCATCTCCCTGTACTACGAAGGTCTCCCCAAGGGCGCCCCGATCCCGTGGGGGCCCTGGCTCGAGCCGCTGGCCTGGTGGTTCCTCCTGATAATGGCGATCGGATTCATGCTGATCTGCCTCAGCAGCATCCTCCACCGCCAGTGGTCGGTGCACGAGCGCCTCACCTATCCGATGATGCAGCTGCCGCAGAGCATGATCGAGAAAGGGGAGGATCCCGTGCAGCGGGTCGCCCCCTTCTTCAAGGACCCGGCGATGTGGCTCGGCTTCGCCCTGCCGGTGATCTTCTTCAGCAGCGCCGGCCTCAATCATTTTTTTCCGGCGGTTCCCGACTTCCCCTTCTTCCACGAGGGGTTCCGCTGGTTCCGCAATACCGTCTCCCTGGTGTTCGCCTTCAGCTTCGCTTGGGTCGGCTTCTTCTACCTCGCCAATCTCGAAATCACCTTCAGCGTCTGGTTCTTCTACCTGTTCTGCAAGCTCGAGGAGGGGATCTTCAAGATTCTCGGCATCGCCAGCACCGAGAAGCTCAGCTCCTACGAGTTCAGCCAGCCCGCGGATCTCACCCATCAGTCGACGGGGGCCGTCGTCGTGCTCGTGCTCTTCGCCCTGTGGACGGCGCGCTCCCACCTGCGGCAGGTCGCCCTCAAGGTGCTGCGCCCGGACGCAGGCATCGACGACAGCGAGGAGCTGCTCGGGTACCGCGCCGCGGTGCTCGGCTTCGCCGGCAGCCTCCTCGTCGTCTGCGCCTGGCTGTGGCGCTCGGGGGTGCCGCTTCCGGTCGTGCCGGTCCTGGTGGGAATCAGTCTCGTCTTCTGGATCCTCGTCGCCCGCGCCGCGGCCACCGCCGGCGTCGCCACCGTGCGCAGTCCCATCGTTCCCGCCTACTTCATCGTCTCGGCGCTGGGCGCGCCGCTGCTGGGGGCCAAGGGGCTCGTCGCCCTCAACTTCACCTTCATCTGGCAGGGGGAGTCGCGCACTTCCCCGATGGTCGCCTGCGCCCACAGTCTCAAGCTCGCCGAGATGGTGAAGGGATCGAAGAGGCTGCTGTTCTGGGGGCTGATCATCGCCCTGGCCTGCAGTTTCTGCGCCTCCGCCTTCATGGTGCTGCGCATGTGCTACACCTACGGCGCCATCAACCTCTACCACATCGACTGGGCCGGAGCGCACGGCTGGCCCAACATGGCGCGCACGATCAACGAGCTGCCCGGGGCCGACCTCAGGGGCTGGGTGTTCAAGGGGATCGGGGCGTTCGTCGAAGCGCTGCTGGTCTGGGCCCAGCAGCGCTGGTTCTGGTGGCCGCTGCACCCCCTCGGGTTTGCCATCGGGGTCGGCTGGCTCACCGGCCACATCTGGTTTTCGGCGATGGTCTCGTGGGGGCTGAAGCTGACCATCCTCCACTACTGGGGCCCCTCGATGTTCCAGCGCCTCAAACCCTTCTTCCTGGGAATGATCGTCGGGGAGTGCTGCGTCAACGGCGGCTGGGGGTTCCTGTTCTGGCTGCTGGAAGAGCAGGCGAAGATCCTGACCTTCATGTAGCCGCGCGCGGCTACTTGCCGTTACCGCCTCAGGGCTTGTGGTCCGTGTCGATGGGAGCTTCCTCGTTGGACAGGAAGCGCTCCTCGGTATTGTGGGTCGCCGGGTTGGTGCGGAAATCGGCGATCCAGGGCTGGCGGAAATAAGCCTGCTTTTCGCGGGAAAGTCCGTGCAGCACCGCCGGGGGAACCTTCAGCCGGTGCCAGTGGGTGGCCAGATGTGAATAGGCGTGAAGGATGGTGACGCGCGGGGTATCGCGGCGCCACACCGGTCCGGCGTGGCACAGGTTCTCGGTGAAGAAGACGGCGCTGCCGGCCGGACAGGCGTACGTGGTCAGGAAGCGGCTGCGCTTGCCCTCTTCCAGCGACAGGTGGTCTTCGTGTATGGGGAATTCCGACTTGTGGCTGCCGATGAGGAAATGGGTGCTCTGGTCTTCCATGGCGATGTCGGTCAGTTCGAAAATGACCCGCACCATGCCGGCGTGGATGCGCCCGTTCTTCACGCGGTAGCCGAAGATGGGATCGGCCTGGCCGGGGCCGCCGCCGTGCAGCTGGCCGTGCTCCTCCCCTTTCCTGCGCCAGACGCAGCCGCAACCCTCCAGCCGGATGTCGGGGCCGATCACCTCGCGGATGACGTCGACCACCTGGGGATGGTCGATCAGTACGCTGGCCGGACCGCCGGGGACGTCGCGGTGCTCGGGCGGCAGCGACCCGGGGTCGTGCTTGATGCGGTCGATCTGATCGACAATGGCGGCGACTTCCGCCGGAGTGAGGATGGCGGGGCGCACCAGGAATCCGGTGAGGTCGAAGCGGAAGCGTTCTTCTTCGGTCATGGCCATGTCAGTCTCTCCTGGGAAAGCGTTTTCCGGATACGTCGCCGAATCGAGCAAGAGGTAGAGCCGCATGCTGCCCTGGACGCGACGGTCCTGGATTGACGGATCTTCGTCCGTGCAGCCGCGCTCCCGTGAGACCTGGGATGCGTGAACCATCTACTACGACGCGGACCCCGGGCATCCCGGACGGCGCACAGGTCCGGTGGTCTATCGGTTCGCACCTTGAACCGTCCGGCTCCGCCCGGCCTGGTCAGCGCAGAAAGCAGGGGGGCGCCTCGGCGGCCGCTTGCGGGTGGATGATGCGCAGGACGAGCCCGCCCTCCCCGTCGTCCTGCCACTGGATCTGGACCCCCTTGAGCGCGCGCTGGGCGCCGGCCTGGGAATCGCCGAGAGGGTACACGCTGAACGGGCCCAGCACGGTCTCCGTCTCGAGGGCGAAGAGCTGGTCGCGGATTGCGGCCGGATCCGGCTTCCCGGTCGCGGCCAGTGCCGCTTCGATAGCCTCGGCCATGACCTCCACCGCTCCGAACCCGCCGGCGGGGCGGTGGTCGGGGCTCGAGCCCTCGGCGGCTTCAAACCTCATGACGAGGGTCTCGCTATCTCCGATGAAACCGGACGTGCGAAGCGCTGGAACCCAGGGAGCGCCCCCGGCCACGCATCGGGCCAACTCCCCCACTCCGGAGACAAACAAGGGGGCCGCGGGACCGTTCAGGCTCAACATCCGCGGCACGTAGCCGACCTGGTCGACGGCTATTCGCAGGTCGACCAGATCCTGACCGTAGCCCCCGATTGCCAGGAGATCCCCATCGGCATCCCTGGCGGCGGCGGCCAGAGCTTGGTGGTCCGCTTCTCCGACCGGGTAGGCCTGGTCCAGCACCAGGTCGAGCCCGTGCGCCTCGGCCGCGGCGCGCACCCCTCCCGCCAGGGAACGGGGAAACGCCGTGTCCTCGTAGATCAGGGCGACGGTTTCGGCTCCGCCCTGCGCCGCCAGCTCCACCGAGCCCTGGACATAGGTGGGGCCCGGGTTCAGGATCTGGACGCTCCATTGCCGCTGCTGTCCCGCCCAGAGCTCGGGAGCCGCCGCCATCGGCGCGACGAGGGGAAGGCCCGCCTCTTCGGCGACGGGGAGTACGGTCTCCGTGATCCCGCTGCTGTAGGGGCCGAGCAGGGCGTGGATCGTATCGGAGGCGACGAACCCGGAGTACAGGCGGGCGCTCGTTTCCGGGTCGCTGCCGTCGTCGCGAATCACCAGTTGCACCGGACGGCCGGCAATGCCGCCCTTCTCGTTCAGCAGGTCGACCGCCAGCCGGTAGCCCCACGCCAGATCGTTGCCCGCCCCGGCATGCCTCCCGGTCTCGGCCAGGGCCGCGGCCAGCGTGATCGGTTCGTGCCCCGGCTCCGGTCCCGCCGGATCGCCGCCGCACCCGACCGCTGCCAGCGCGAGAAGTCCGAGGCCGAAGAGCAGACCTGACTCAACAAGGCCTCGGGCCCGCGTTCTGCGGAACCTGTATTCCTGATCCATTTCCTGATCCATTTCCTGAATTCAGGGGCGTTGCTCCGCCCTGCCCAGCCTCGCTGTCGCGAGGCCCGGCGTCACTCGACCACCACCAGCACCGCCTCTCCTTTCAGGATGTCGTTGACGATGGTGACCTGGGTGACGCCGTCGCTCACCTCCACCATGTAGTCCTTCTCTTTCTTCAGCTTGCCTGAACGGCCGATCAGGTCCTTCAGCTTCTGATCGGGATTCAGGGTCAGCCGCTCGCCGATAGCCAGGAATTTGACCTGGTTTTCATCTCCAGGTTTCTGGACCAGCTTGTACCCCTTGCGGAAGAAGCGGCGTCCCGTCTCCAGAAACCCCTCCTCCTTCAGGCGATCCTCGGTGCCCACCACCACGCGCACCGTGTTTTTCGCCTGGTCCAGCTCTTCCTCCGTTTTTTCGATTTTTCTGTTGGCATCCTCCAGCTCCTCTGACAGTTTCCAAGTGAGATCTCTCTGCTCGCGCAGGGCCGCGGTGAGGCTGTCCGACGCGACGATGAGCCGGTCGATTTGCGTTGCGTCGGCCTCTTTCTCCTCCTGCAGCATGCTGATCGCATCCTGCAACTCCACGTTCATGCGGCGGCGTTTCTCGGCCATGGAGCGGTATTTCTTCACTTCCTTCTGGAGTTGCTGGTTCTTCTCCTGCAGGAGCATCTCGAACTTGTCGAGGCTGTCGAGTTTGGCCTGCAGGGTGACGAGCTGGGTCTGGGAACCGCCCACCTCTAATTGGAGCGAGTCGATGCGGGCAGCGCTCTCCTCCATCTTCCGATTGTATTCCTGTCTCTGCTTCTCCAGCTCGCTTTCTCCGCAGGCCGTCAGACCAAGACTGAGGAGCAATGCCATAAAAAATCCGGAAAATCTCGTCTGCATCAGATCATCTCCCATGTGTGGTTTGGGGTTCGAGTCTCAGGTCCGGAGTCCTGCACAATAGGAAAGTATATCCATCCTCGGTCAAACTCCGGGGACCGCGGCACCATACGCCGATGAATGGCGACAAACGACAGGAGACTTCCATGCCCCTGCCCCTGACTCGCGTCACCGCCACTCTGGCCAATGCTCCGGAGGGCCGCGGAATTTTCGCCAGCTACCAGCAAACCCCTGTCTACCACAAGCCCGTCAGGGTCGAAGTCCCCTTCGACGAAGAGGGTTGTGTCGCGGTGGAGCTGCCGCTTGCCGAAGCGCGAATGGTCTCGGTCGGCCCCGAGGATGAGGTCAAGCTCTTCCTGGAACCGGGCGACCAGTTGCATATCGAGGCGGACGTGCTCGACCTGCCCCGGTCCCTCCGCTTCTCCGGCAAGGGGGCCGGCAACAACCGGTTCCTCGCCGCCCTGAGGGCTCGCTTCCCCGATAACCTGCGCATCGACTACAAGGACCTGGAAGCCGACGCCTTTCGCCGAATAGTCGACCAGCGGCGCTCGGAATTGGAGCGCTTCCTGGACGAGGGTTGCAGCCAGTACCGACTAACGCCGGGGTTTATCGCCTACTACCGCGCTGAGATAACCTATGAGTGGGCCAATTTCGTGGTCTCCTATCCCACTGATTACATGTTCGCCAATGGAAACAGGAACGAGGGCCTCCCCGCGGACTATTACGACATCCTCGATCCAGTTGAACTGGTTGACGAAGCGGCCATCGGAACAACCCATTATCGCATCTATCTGGAGCGCAATTTCTGGCGCATGGAAGAGGAAGCCGAGACACGGGCCTTCCGGGAGCAAATTTCCGAGGAGCAACGCCGAGCCTTTATCCAACCCCACACCATCACGTATCTGCCGGACTTCATTGTACGGTTGGAGGAAAACCAACGCCGAGGAGACTTGATTCAACCCCACAACATCAGCTACCACTTGGCCAAGCGGCTCTTGCACGGCAAAGTCCTGTACTTTTTTCTCGCCGGGGAAATCATCGAGGATTTGCAGGAGGGCCGTTTTGACCAGGGCGAACAACGCCTGGCTGAATTTCGCTTGGACAACCCCTATTCCGAGTACACCGAGGCCGTAGAGGAAGTCGCGCGGGAAACAGCCAGGCTCAAACCCGGGGAGCCGGCGCCCGACTTCACCCTCGAGGATCTCCAGGGCAAAAGCGTCTCCCTGAGCGATTTCAGAGGCCAAACGGTTTTCCTGGACTTCTGGGCGAGTTGGTGCGGCCCTTGCATCGAGGCGGTCCCCATATGGAAGAGATCAAACAGCGGACCCGGGACCAGAAGGTGGCCTTTCTGAACATCTCTCTGGACCCCGCCGACGAGTGGCACCAGGCGGTCGATGAGCACGGCGTCACCGGCGTCCACGTCCACGCCCCGGGCGGCTGGCAGGCGGAGGTGGCTCAGTTGTACCTGGTCCGGAGCATACCCTCCTATTTCCTGGTGGGTCCGGACGGCCGGATGGCCGGTCGACTTGATAATGTTTTCGACGTTCCTGCCGTGGTGGCCCGCATTGAAGAGGTGGTGTCCGGGGAAGTGCTTTGAATTATAAATCCTCCTATAGCGGAAAGGTTTAGACGGCATCCATGAATGGTTCAAGTACGGAATTTTGTGACTGACCCGAGCTAATCCTCGCGGCGTGGGCGGACCACTGTTTCGCCATCCAGTTCGATAAGTGGGTGATGGTAGATGTAGGGGGACTCGAGCACCGCCTGCTGTGCCTCGGTCAATTCCGCCACCCATTCCGGCTGGGTCACCTCGTACGTGCCGCCGTCGTAGTGCAGGTACTTCGGCGTGTACCGGTAGAGCAGGGCGCGGCGGTCGTGGTCTGCCTGCCACGGCAGAGTGCCGTGCAAGGTGTTCTCGCTGAAGATGACCATGTCGCCGGCCTTCAGAGGCACTTGGTGAACGACCTCCTGGTGCTCTACCCAAGTCGTGCCCGGCCATGTTGCCGCTGGGGTCGCGGTTCGGGTTCGCGGCGCTTGTCCCAGTTGGCGTCGAAAGCGTCGTTGAGGGCTTTGACTTCACGCTGCGAGAGGAACTCGCGGACGACGATGAAGCCCTGCAGGTCGAAGAGGAATTTTTCAGTGTTGTTCATGGCGATTCCGACCTCCCATCAGTTGTCGACCGTAGTTCCACCAGGGAGCCAGACCGGGATGAAATCCGACCGATGACCAGTGCCGGGTATCTGGCACCTTGCGCTCGTCCCGGCCTGCTGATTCAGTCCTCGGCGAGGATCCTCTGGATCATCCCGTCCAAGTGGCCCGTCTGGCCGAAAGAGACGTCCCGGAGAACTCCCTTGCGGTCGACCAGTATGGTAGACGGGGTTCCGCGCAGGGCGAACTTCTCAAACGTCTCGGCCGAATATTCCCTGGCCCTCAGGTAGTCCTTCACCCTCTGTATGAGCTGCATCCTGTAGTTCCCCGGCTGCGAGTCGAAGTCGGGCATCCGGGGGTATATCACGCCCATTATCGCTTCGTGGCCGGGCTCGCCGGACATCCTCGCAAGATGGTCCATCCCGAGCGGAAACGGAATCTCGTAGGGCAGCCTGTCTCCCTCCTGCAGCTGCCCGGAAGAGCTTTCGCCGATCAAAGCAGTTCCCTGTTGAACGAATCGACCCAACTGCGCCGGTGATGCGTCAGGCCATCGATGCGAACGTCCAGCTCGATGGAGACGTGAAAAGCGTCCCGAGTGCTGCGGACGTTCGCGGAGGTGTCCACGTTGATCACGCCGTCCGTGCGGGTGATGGTCCTGAAGTGCCGGCCTGTTGCCGTAGTGTCCGCGGGGTCGCGGTTGTTTGTCCACACCTCCAGCCTGGACTCCATCTTTACGGTCATGCCGGCGCTGGCCCTGCTTTCGTTGACGAGGTGCAACCTGAGACCGGTCCGGTCCCTCATGACGTCCTGAGCAATCTCCCAGGGAACCACGCGGGGCGAAGCCTCCGGGTACCGTCGCGGCGCCGCGGAAGGCTCGTACTCCATTTCGTCCGGCGGCAGTTCTCCAGCGGGGGCTTCCCGGGTCGGCACGACCGGCAGTTCCAGGTATGACTCGCGTCCGCTGTCCCGGTATACGCGGTTCGTTCCGCGGTACGGGGTCGGCCACAGGTTGGGAAAGTCCGCGCTGCTAATGGAGAGCCGGATCCTGTGCCCGCGCTCGAATCTCCACGCCGTGGCGTCCAGGTCCACGTGCAGCTCGTAGATCTCTCCCGGCTCAATGGGCTCCGGGTCCGTGTGCGAGTTGCGCCGCGTCCCGTTCAGCACGCCCATCGTCACCTGCGCGCTGGTTCCGTCCGGCGCGACGTCCGAGAGCCGGGCAACGAACGCCATGATTTGAAGAAAGCTGTTCAATATTCTCCGGATTTCGCCCACATCGTTTGTTAGTCCGCGTTGCGAACCAATGGCGTCAAACTCGTCAAAAAAGTAGATACCCCGAGTTTTGCTGGTGGCGTCGAATATCTGCCGCAGCTGGGCTGCGGTTTCGCCCATGAACTTGGTGATAAGGCCGTCGAGTCGGACCTGAAGGAGAGGAAGACCGAGCTCCCCGGCCAGAACGAACCCAGTCAGCGTCTTGCCCGTACCAGGAGGACCCGTCAGAAGCAGCTTGCGCCTGGGCGCCAGGCCATGCTCCACGATCCGTCCGGCATAGCGTTGCTCACGAAGGACCCGCTGAATCTGATCCGCGAGAGCATCACTCAGAACCATCTCTCCCAGCCGAGCCTTCGGGTAGGACGCTTCCAGAAGGTTTGCCAACTCGCCGCGCGGGCGGGCAATCGGCACCACCGAATCCACGCCGCGCCGTCCCTTGGCCTCGTCGATCAGGGTTCGCAGTTCTTCGGCGAGCTTCCCGTGCCCCAGTTTCGCTTCGTGGGCGGCGACCTGCATGGCGACGGAAAAGAAGCGATCGTCGTCCCCTTCCAAGTGCGACTTCAGCAATGCCTTGAGTTGGTCAGCGCTGGCCATGAGGCGTCTTCCGGGTTCGCAGGAGAATGGTCTGCTCCACCTTATCCAGGTAGGCGGCCAGAACCTCATGCAACATCGGGCACTATCTCCGCTAGTTTTTGACGGAGTTGCAAATAGTGGCGGTAGTCATTGGCCCAGTCGACGAATACTGCGTCGTCGGAAAGTTGTCCCCGACTGTAATGGTCAAAGAACTCTTCCGAATCCATCTGTTGCTGATTTTCGTAGGTACTCAACCGCTTGGTCACTGCAATCAGTGCGTCAATGGGCGATGTGTATTGGATGATTTGTTTTTTCATGGGAACCTCTTCCCGGTAATCAGTGAGTGATGGCGATCGCCGATATCCGCTCCCCACACCCGGAACACCTTTATCACTCATCGTCGATGTCTTCAGGCAGGTCTTCAAAGGTCCAGATTTTCGGGAGACTCGGCACCAGCTTGACGAAAGACAGACTCGAATCGGGTGGCGCGGATTTTTTTCATCGCGAGGATCCGGAGCACCTCCGAGACTGCCAGAGTTGTAAAACCCACTTTTTTCTTCCTACCGCTATCACGCAGAGGGCTCGCAGACGGGAAATTTCCTGGAATGAGGTCCTCCAACGTAGCTTTCGTAGGTACCGTCGAAGCGAATTATGGCGAGCACGAGCCTAACAAGAATCTCGCGAAGGATCTCATCGTTCTCCCTGAGGCATTCAACTTTCGGAGTGGCACCCTGATGAACGATTTCGTTCCTTAGTTTCAGAAGACGGGACAGCGCATGGTCGTCAATATCAGAGCGTGAGATACCCCACCGGGTAAGCAATAGTATAAGGTTGTGTTTGAAGGTGTTCCTATTTAGTTCGGGCAGTTTTTTATCAAGTGCCACGTAGTCGTTTTCGTTGAGATCGAGGTCGTTTTGCTGCTTGACGAATTCGCTGATTCTTGATTTTAGTTTTCTGAATTTGCTTTTCTTCAGTACGAACATTTCTTTGTCATCGAGGCATTTCGAGACTGCAGTTTCCAGTGCCGTCATTCCTGACATGAAGCGGATCTCTTCATAGTCCGTCTTCACCAGCAACCAACCAATCGTCGTCTCCAGGACGTCCCGATGCTCCGCGATTATGTCAGTGTGTTTGATTGCCGTCGAGAATATCGGATCGAGATTGAGATGGTGGAACGGAGGCATATATGGCGGACATCCCTCCACATCGTAGAATGTACATTCCCCACAATCTCCGCTAAAAAACTTCATGATTGGGACGCGAAGAGGTGCCCCACGGGCGAAACCAAGCACGAGTCGTATGTCGTCCAAAAGCCGCTTCGCGTCTGTATGCCAGTTTGAGGACAGACCTTTTTGGCCTTGAATTGCAAGCTTGCCTGTAATTTCGTTCCCTAGGTCAGCGCGAACCTCCCAAGCCTTGACCGTTCCGAATCTAGTAGTAGCACACAGAGGGCTAAAGGATTCAAAACCGAGTAAGCTAAGGGTGATTTGCGGAAGATCGCTTGTTTCGCTCGCTTTCATTGTCAGGCATGCTTCCACAGTCCGTAGCTGAATGTTGAATTCGACAAGATATCTTCGATCGCTTTCCTTGTGGCTACAGTCGATGGGAGTTAATTTTTGGCGACCGGAGGCGAGATACGCTCGATCA
Source organism: Candidatus Latescibacterota bacterium (assembly GCA_965206595.1). GTDB lineage: Bacteria > Latescibacterota > UBA2968 > UBA8231 > UBA8231 > CBDCXV01. The sequence continues at coordinate 6,911,670 of OZ242214.1, read as the reverse complement.
CTTGTTAATTTTTTGCCGTCAGAACCTTCACATTCCAGCTGAAATTCCTCGACAGTGTTTCCCGAGCCGTTAAGCGACTCCATGAGTTTGAGTCCGCCGGCCACATCCTTGATAGGATCCACATCCAACAGTGACAGACGCCCGGATCGATCCACACTCGCTGATAGACTGATCTCTATGCGCTGCCCACCTACCTGGATATATCCATGGAAGCGCTCCGGTGGGAAGATGTAGTGTTTACCTGCTGTCGGTATGATTTGGTTTTCCATGGAAAACTCTTCTCAGTGTTCAGGGGTGAATGGGAATCGCCCGTATCCGATTCTCACACCCGGAACACCTTCATCACCTCGTCCCCGAGGTGGTTGATCACCTTCACGGCAATCCGGCCGGACGCCGGCTTGGCGAACCGCCGGGAGGTGTCGCTGTGCAGGGTCTCCCAGGCTTCCTGGTTGATCTCGGCCTTCAGCGTCGTCCGCAGCGCCTTGTAGGGATCGTTGGCGCCGAGGAAGTAGGCGTGGCGGACGAAGAAGCTTTCCTCGTTGTAGTCGCTGTCGACGAACCAGCAGGCGATGCCGTCGGCGTTGTCGCTGCGGATTTCGCCGGTGTTGGGGTGGAACACGTCGACGCCGTTGACCTTGACCTGGATCTGTCCGTTCCCGGCGTCGAGGAGGTCGATGTCCGGCTCGCCGAAGATGACGAAGAGGTTGCCCTTGCCGGTGTTCTTGAGGTCGTCGGCCATGTGGAGGTCGGCGTTCATGCGCGCCTTGAGGACCGGGACGCGGCCGAGCTTGCTGAACTCCGAGGCGTGGGCGTCGTAGTTGAAGGCGCAGGCGACCAGCACGTCGAAGTCGGCGTCGGCCGCCTCGCGCACCGCCGACACGAGGTCGGGGCGCGAGACGGTGCCGAACTCCGGGCCGATGAAGATGCCGGCGCGTCTCTGGGGGGCGGAGTCGCCGTTGCCCTCGACGTAGGTTCCCTCGGCGCAGACGAGGTCGCCTGGCCAGGGTCTGATCCCTGAGAAGGCGATGCGGTCCTCCTTGTGCGCCTGCTGGACGCCGGAGGTTTTCAGGTTGTCGAGGATCATCCCGGCGAAGTCCTGCTTTTGCCCGTACCCGAGGCTGGCTTCGGCGATGTTGTCGATGAGCTCGTCGTTCTCATTGACACCGAGCAGGCGGTGCGGCGACAGGCTTTCCACGGTGAAGGGGCCGGCGACGCGGACCTTCTTGTTGTCTTCGTAGGGCTTGTCGTAGAGGTATTCGTAGTCGGCCTTGGCGGCGATGGAGGCGTCGATCTCCTTCTGGCGGGCGATGCGCTGCCCATCAACTGGCGGAACGTGCTGTTAGCGGTGTTGGAGTTCATGTTTGTTCTTCGGGCGAGTCGAGATGGAACCTCACTCTGACGAACCCGCCTCCGTCGTCCTGCAATATTTCGGGCTCGGTCTCATTGAACTCCAGCATTGCCTTGCGCATCAGGGGCCAGCCTCTGCCCCGCTTTTCCATGAATCCTTTTTCAAGCATGTAGTTCGCCATTGACTCGTTCCGGGATCGCGGATGAGCGCCGGCGCGAACGCTCTCGACTGTCATGTGGTTGGGCAGTGTTCCCGGGCTTGTGACGTCGACGTGACGGTCGTAGACCTCAAGCAACACATTCGAGCCGATGATGGCATAGTCCCTGTGCACGACCGCGTTTACCAAGGCTTCCCTGAGCGCTGCTTCCGGCAGGAGCCAACGGTCTTCCCTGATCAGACCTCGATACGACTCGAATCTCCCGAGGCCTTGGAACCACCCGACCGCTCGTCGTACCTGCTCGTCCAAACGACCTGTGACATCAGCCAGTTGCAGTGTATTCGAAGCCCGGTCGTCACCTTCATATGCGACGCATTCTATCCGGAAACTGCGCGTCTGCGGATAGCGCTGCGGCTCTTTTCCGAACGCCAGCACACCATAAACCGTCGGGTGCAGTGCTCCCCCGAGCTCGGCTATCACCCCGCGGTTGCGGAGATCGTCCTCGGCATCGGGCTGCGGTTGATCCTCGGTATCGAGTCCGAGCTCTCGGAGATACTCGCGAAAGCTTTGGAGATCGATGTGTCCCGGCGTGGCAGCCTGGATCGGGCGTTCTTCCGTCATGATGTAACCGAAGGCGTTGTAGAGTTCCAGCAGTTCGCTGGGCGATGGTTCAACGCTGCTGCGTTCCCGGCGAACCCACACCCGGCCATCGTAGCGAAGCGGTTCGAATCCTCGCTGGCGGGGAACTTCAACCCAGTGTACCCAGCCGTTGGGGTCTTCATGACGTCCGCTTTGCGCGGAAACGGGCGCGCTGCAACCGGTCTGAAGGAACGCCGTCAGACGCTCCTGTACCTTTTCGGACTCTTCTCTGACGCCTACGATTTCCTGGGAGTTGTCCACGCCCAGGATGATGACGCCGCCCCCGGTGTTTGCGAAGGCACAAATGGCCCTGCCGATTGCCGACAAGTCGCCAAGCCCCCGTTTGAACTCGGTTTTCCTGCTTTCGCCCGCCTCGACATGCTTGAGAATATCCAACCACTCCATCTCGAAAGCCCTCAGAACCCGTACTTCAGCCGGCGGAGGCGAAACGCTTCGTCACCGCCGTCAACGGTCCCAACGATGGCGTCTCGGACGGCTGGCTCCTCGATGGCCCCCGCACACGCCACACGGCCCCGGTTCGCCGTCGCCTCGAGCTGAATCACCTGATCCGCGTCGCCGTTGACGACGATGTTCGCGTTGTGCGTCGCAACGATGATCTGCCGGCGTCCCTTGAGCCGCTTGAGCGCGGGGAGGACCGTGTCGAAGAGAAACCGGTTGTCCAACTCGTCCTCCGGTTGGTCGATGACTAAGGGACGTTCGTCGCTTGTCTCTAGCAGCAGCGAAAGAAGAAGACTCACCCGTTGTCCGCCGGAAAGGTCGTCCAACTGCCGGTGGCTTCCGTCGTCCATCCTGAGCTCCAGGAGATAGCGGTCGGAGCAGCGAATTGCGGCCAGGTCCCGTTGTCTGGTTCGAGTTAATTGTTCCCGAAACGTCGTTTGCACGGCATCACTCATACCGACCTCTTTCAACGTGTCCTCGTGCAAGTGATCGAGCAATTCCCTCGGTGAGGGTCTGTGTTGGTCGTCCAGTTCGTTCCACCATCGGGTGATCCCTCTCTGGCCGAGATGTTTAAGAAAGCGGTCGAGAGGCCCGCGACTTCCGTCGTCGACTCGACGGGGCGAAATCCGGCCCTCGAATTCGGCGAGGATGGTCTTGATCACACGGTCGAAGGCGGCCCGTTGCTCTTCCACGAGGCTTTGCCGTTCCGTGAGGTGTCCCTCGAAAGAGCGCTCTCCGGTAATAAGCTTGTTGCGCACCTGATCGAGATTCGCCTTATAGCTCTCCAAGAGCGATGCCTGCCGGTTCAGTGCCTTGAATTCCTCGATCCGCGCCCCGTCGAGTCCGTGAGCGGCGAGCGCGCGATCGACTTCCGTGCGAACCCGTTGCTCTTGTACTTCCAACGCATCGACGATCGACTGTGTTTCTACTTTCCACGATGCCAGCTCCCGATTCGCCGATCGAACGTGCTCGAGGATGCGGTTCCAACGAGCCTGCAAGTCCTCGTAGCGCGCCGCGTCAGCGTCGGCATCTTTCAATAACTCGGCTAGACGGTCGTCGATTTCCGGTAACTCGAAGGCGTCCACCCCATTCAGCAGGCGATCCAGATCGGCTTCCGGTGCACAGGAAACTTCAGCGGATTCCTGCCACCGGCGAAGGTCGCGTGAGGCTTGGTGCAGCTTCTCTACACCGGCCTGCGAGAATGCTGCAAGTTCCTTAGCGGCTTTTTCCGTCCGTTCGAAAGCCTGCTCGGCATCCGTGAGGTCTTCATCCAGTTTCGCGAGGCGCTTCGTCGCACGGTCGAGTTCCCTGTCGGCCGCGCTCAACTGTGGTTGACGCGCCTGAATGCCGTGCATCTCCGACGGCACGAGTCGGGCGAGAAGCTCTTCAACTGCTTCTGGTTCCTGGGCAAGCCGCTGCAACTCGTTCTGCGCGTAGAAGACCGCGGGCCACTGCTGGTGGTGCGATGCAGTTGGATCTTGTCCCGGGCAGTCGAGATTGACTGCGGCTGAACCCCCGAGAAAACGTTGTCGGCCACGAGCTTCGACCTGCTTCTTGATTCCGTCGTCCTGTGGCAATGGAGCATCGATGTACAAACGCAGACCGTCCAGTAGTGTGCTCTTGCCCGTCATGCTTCCGCCTATGATGCAGGTAAGGTCTGGATTCAAGTCGAAGCGTGTCCCATCTACATCTTTGTTCGTCGTGTTAAAGAAAGAAGCCCCTCCAGCAACAGTGACGGATTTGAGCCAGGGGCGCTCATTCACCGTTACGTCGGGCGGATGCCCAATCTCAGTGAGAGTACCGTCTGCGTCCCGTTCGTATCCGATGCGTATCCGTGAATCGCTGGCGATGAACGCTTGACGTAACGCTTCGATTCTAGGACTAGCCAGTTTGAGCCATGTGTGACGCCTTCCGATCTCCTCAACTGAGTAGGCGTCGCTGCCGTGGAAGAACGCCAGATTGTTTGCGGCCATCCCATCTGCCAGCCAATCCCGGTTTTTTATGGTGTCCTCGGGAAGTTTCTCGTCGCCTAGCTCAAGGCCCGTCACTTCGCTGTGCGGGAAGTTTTTCAGTACCTGCGCATTGAGTTCTCCGAGGAGGCCTTTATCGGTATCTATATGGGGTGCGAGCGCAATGTAGCTCCATTGAGGCTTCCCATCCCGGTCTAAGGGACACTCTTGCCCATGGAACTCACGGAGTTCGCGAAAAACCTCGTCGGCGCTTTTGCTGGAAATTTGAAGCTCCTTGTTGCGCCATGGAGACACGCCACCCATGGCGAGATTGAACGCCTTCAAATAGCTGTCGCGCCCGATCTCAGGATCAAAAAGGAACAGCAAATGCAGCCCTCGTTTGCCCTGTTTGAGCGCAGGCTCAAAGCCGGGAAACACCGCATATATCTTGTCCCGAAACAGCTTGCCGTCATCGTCAACGCCGGTGTTCCACTCTTCCACTATCCGCCAGACCGCGCTCGTCTCGTCGTCAGTTTCGAGGCGCGGGGAATGAGGTGTGACACCGATCACGTGGACGCCCATAGCGGCCGCACTTTGCAGGAATTTCCGAGCATAAGAAATGAGCGCCTCGTCCGAGACTGGTCGGCGACCGTCGACGCCGTCCGGGACCTTTGCCCTGTCGCCCGGTAAGTCGTCAATCGTGTGGATATGCAAATCGGCCTTGAACCACCGCGCCCCCGGCACCTCCAAGTGCCAGCGTTCAGCCGCACTTCGGTTGAATGTCATTGCGTAATCTCCGAACAAGTATCACTTGCCATCAGGTTATTCGAACAATTTGAAAACTTAAGCCCTCACACCCGGAACACCTTCATCACCTCGTCCCCGAGGTGGTTGATCACCTTCACCGCAATCCGGCCCGACGCCGGCCTGGCGAAAGGACGGGAGGTGTCGCTGTGCAGGGTCTCCCAGGCTTCCTGGTTGATCTCGGCCTTCAGCGTCGTCCGCAGCGCCTTGTAGGGATCGTTGGCGCCGAGGAAGTAGGCGTGGCGGACGAAGAAGCTTTCCTCGTTGTAGTCGCTGTCGACGAACCAGCAGGCGATGCCGTCGGCGTTGTCGCTGCGGATTTCGCCGGTGTTGGGATGGAACACGTCGACGCCGTTGACCTTGACCTGGATCTGTCCGTTCCCGGCGTCGAGGAGGTCGATGTCCGGCTCGCCGAAGATGACGAAGAGGTTGCCCTTGCCGGTGTTCTTGAGGTCGTCGGCCATGTGGAGGTCGGCGTTCATGCGCGCCTTGAGGACCGGGACGCGGCCGAGCTTGCTGAACTCCGAGGCGTGGGCGTCGTAGTTGAAGGCGCAGGCGACCAGCACGTCGAAGTCGGCGTCGGCCGCCTCGCGCACCGCCGACACGAGGTCGGGGCGCGAGACGGTGCCGAACTCCGGGCCGATGAAGATGCCGGCGCGTCTCTGGGGGGCGGAGTCGCCGTTGCCCTCGACGTAGGTTCCCTCGGCGCAGACGAGGTCGCCTGGCCAGGGTCTGATCCCTGAGAAGGCGATGCGGTCCTCCTTGTGCGCCTGCTGGACGCCGGAGGTTTTCAGGTTGTCGAGGATCATCCCGGCGAAGTCCTGCTTTTCGCCGTACCCGAGGCTGGCTTCGGCGATGTTGTCGATGAGCTCGTCGTTCTCATTGACACCGAGCAGGCGGTGCGGCGACAGGCTCTCCACGGTGAAGGGGCCGGCGACGCGGACTTTCTTGTTGTCCTCATAGGGCTTGTCGTAGAGGTATTCGTAGTCCGCCTTGGCGGCGATGGAGGCGTCGATCTCCTTCTGCCGGGCGATGCGCTGTTCCCACCAGCGGCGGTGCAGATCAGTCGCGCCGGGTTCCCACGGATCGCGGGGCCTGCAGGGCACGTCCTCCAGCGCGTACTTCCGGCCCAGCTCCTTGTTCAACACGCGCAGCGCTGCGGATTTCTCGGTGTCCGTGCGAGCGGCCTGGAGCTTGTCCCACGCCTCGGTGGCCTTGGCGGACCAGGGGTCGCCCGGTTCGCGGGGAATCTCCCATTCTTCATAGGAGCGGTTGAGCGCGGCGTTCAGCTCCGCCCGCAGCGGCTCCAGGGTTTCCTGGAACTTCTCCCAGATCACATCGATCTCGGCGTTGTTGGCGATGGATTTGAGGGTGATGTGGGGGACGCGCTCGTAAACGAAGCCTTGGCGGATGTCGTTGTACGTGGGCGCTTCCGAGGGTGCCTTGCGGGAAATCTCGGCTTCCTTGACCCGGCCGTCGCGGCTGTCGGCGAGCAGGTAGTAGGGATAGCGCGCACCCATGACGCGGGCGCGGGCAAGCGCGAGGGCGACGCGGGAGGTGTCGATGGTGATCCAGCGGCGGCCCCACTGCTCGGCGACGTACGCGGTGGTGCCGGAGCCGCAGGTGGGGTCGAGGACGATGTCGCCGGGGTCGGTGGTCATTAGGATACATCTTCCCAGTATTTTGTTCGGCGTTTGGACAATATATATTTTTTGTCCAACGATAGCTCCGCCGCCAGTGTCCCCCCATGAGTTGTCAATTGTGGCGTAGGGAAAGTCGTCAAAGTACGCTACATAGCGAAGAGTATTACCTGTCGAAATGAGTCTACCCGCTAACTTTAGTCTTTCCATACCAGTAGGATTGGTTCGCCAACTCCTGCCAGTTGATGGCTTGTACCTCTTGCTCTGAAAATCAACGTCAAAAACGCACGACGGAGTAAGACCGGAAGAAACGAGAGCAGATGACGTAATAAGACGCGCCGTGCTGGGCAGCAACCCTAAATTTGCGAATTCTTCTGAGCTTATGGAACGCCGCTGGCCGTCGTTGGTTTCGACGATGTTATAATACCGATCTCCCTGAGCATCTAATAGCTTGAAGGTTCGACGAAACTTTGCTACTGCTTTGTTTTTGTTGTACCAAAGGAGATAATCATTCACTCCAACCAATCCAGCCCCGCCAAGTGGTGATGCCTTTCGTACTGCAATTTGCGCGTGAAAATTCTCTTCACTGAAAATCTCGTCCATCAACGCCCGCACCCGATGCACATTCTCGTCCCCAATCTGCACGAAAATCGACCCGCTCTCCGTCAACAGATCCCGCGCCACCGTCAGCCGATCCCGCAGATACGTCAGATACGAGTGAATCCCATCCCGCCACGTATCTCGGAACGCCTTCACCTGCTCGGGCTCGCGCGTAATGTGGCCGGCGTTCCCGTCCTTGACGTCGCGGCTTGTCGTTGACCACTGAAAGTTGGAGTTGAACTTGATGCCGTAGGGCGGGTCGATGTAGATGCACTGCACCTTGCCGCGCAGCCCCTCCCGCTCCGCCAGGGAGGCCATCACCTGCAGGCTGTCCCCGAGAATCATCCGGTTCGACCAGTTGGCGTCGTGCTGGTAGAACTCCGTCTGCGCGTCCCCCGCCGGCAGCCCGTTGAAGTCGGCGAACAGGTCGGTCTGGGTGCCGTCGCCGTTGCCCTTTTCCGCCTCCGTCTCCTTGCTCCGCTGCCGCAGATCGTCGATCAGCACCTTCGGTTGCACCTTCTCCTGGATGAACAGCGGCGGCGCCTGCACCACCAGGTCCGACCTGCTCTGCTCGTCCTTGCCGCGCCAGACGAGCTGCGGGTCGAGATCCGGGTTGCGGCGCTCGTACGCGACGCTGATCGGGTTGCGGTCGTCCTCCGCCATCACCGCCTGGTACTCGGCCGTGGGGATGTTCTTCCGCGATGCCTCCTGGTGCCGGAGACTTTCAACGGTCTTGGTCGATTTCCGTTTCGCCATTTATGCGGATTCCTCGTTTATCGTGTTCAACACGTTGCGCAATGCCGGTAGCAGGTTCGGGACATCAGTCTGGATGATGTCCCAGATAACGTCGTCGTCCATACCCAGGTAACTGTGAGCCAGGCGATTCCGCGTTGCTATAATGCGGCGCCATTGAATTTCCGGATGAGCCTCACGCACCTCACCCGGGACGTGGGTCGCCGCCTCGCCGATCAGTTCCAGATTGCGCAAAGTGGCATCGTAGACGAGCGTCCCCGCGATGAACCGCTTTTGGTCCAGTCCCTCCGTATAAGACAGAACCTTGCCGCTGAATTCGATCATGTCCTGAATATAGAGCTGCCAGCTACGCGATTCTTGGTTGGCGTCAGACATTGACGATTTCCCGCTCCACGTAGGGCCGTATCTCCGCCCGCAGTGCTTTGTCAGTTACCAGATCGACTGGATGCCCCAGCAGGTCCTCCAAGTAGAACTGGGTGCCGAAGTAGGCGTATGAAGTTGCCGGCTTGTCAAAGCGAACTAAGATGTCAACGTCGCTGTCGTCCGTAGCTCGGTCGCGGGCGAAGGAACCGAATAGGGCGAGTCCAGTGACGCCAAAACGTTGCGCAAGAGCTGCTTTGTGCGTTCGGAGCACGTTCAGGACTTCATCTCTGTTCATTGATCTTCTTTCCGTACCGGTCGTCCTTGTCACAACAGACGAGCCGGAGTTCACGGTCGAGGTTGCTGCGCATCTCTGCGGCCTCAATCGGGCTCCGTCGTCCCCTACCATGACGGCCTGATGTGAGGTCTTCGGATTTTTCGGGTCCCTTGTCCTGACCCACCCCATATCTGCGTTGAGCGCTATTGCGGCCCGCCAATCTCTATCGAACGCCCGATCCGGCTCAGGATCCCTTTGACGATTATTTCCATCTGCGAATTCTCGGAATAATCTGCTGGTGCCACGAAGTCAACGCGATTGTCTGCGATCAGCTGATGAATCTTGCCAAGGTCCTGGTCCTTACATTCGGGATCATATACCGCTATTGCGTTCCCTCCTTGGTGAGTCATCATCTTCATTGCTGGTATGTCCGTGAAGCCGTCGCCTACAAAAATCATTCGCTGGAAGGGTATTGGACGCTCGTGCTCCGCCATGTACTTGTTTATAGTGTCGTTATCCCATTGGTTATCGATGCCCTTATTGATGCGGAAAAGATATTGGGTTTTGGACGTGTAGTTGATCGCCGCTCCCGGCCATCTTGCAATGTCGCCTTCATAGATGAACTTGGAAGCAAACACATGACGGAATACCTGGAAAATGGAACAGCCACGGATCATTTCCTCAAGTCCGGAAGAAATAATGTAGTGCTCAAGTCCTAAACCGTTAGTTGCGGCATGACAGCTGATCCTATCGAATCAACTCTTGTCTTCGAGTCCCTCGAATAGTGGAATCTCCCCACCATGTTTGCGGAGATCCTCTTTCGTGATCTCAAGGCATTTCTGTTTAGCTTTTTCAATCATCAGACGCATGTAAACGAGTATTTCATCTGCGTCTTCCTGCTTTGAACATGCTTTGACTTCGTCCCAGAAGTCATTCTTTGTCATGTCTACAGAAGGAATGAAGCTGTGTTCCTGCATGTTCCCGGGAGCAAGCGTGCCGTCGAAGTCATAAATCAGGGCAGCTTGTTTTAAGTTTGGACTCATTTTTGATCTTCATTCATCGCAATTTCGATGACCTTGGCTTTTTCCGTGTTAGAGCCGTCCCCAACCTCGGCGGACAGGCAACCTTCCACGGCCTCGTAGAGGTTGGTCAGCAACTCTTCAAAGGACTCCCCTTGAGTCGCACATCCGGGGATAGAGGGTACTTCCGCCCAGTATCCGCCCTCTTCCGCTTGATGGATCACAACTTTCAATTTCATCCTTACCTCATCGGGGAATTAGCGGTCGCCGATCACCTCGATCAAACCGCCACCCCCGTGGCCCGCAGTGCTTCAGCAGTTCACGCCGCGACACGCTGTAAGACCTTTCGGTTGAAATCTTCTCGCGAGGCCAGAGATGATATCATGTCCCCGCCGACGTCGGATAGTCTCGCCAGATCCTGCCTCGGAATTTCTGCCTGACCCTCGAACACGAGAATGGATTCGAAACGGAGGTCGTGCCGGTGGAAGTGCGACAGCATGATCGTGGTCAGGCGTGCCTTGTCACGGTTCGGTACCCCGTAAAGGAACAAAGGAACCTCCCCCTTGCCTTCGATGCGGTAATCCACGGGGTAGACTTCGGCGTTAGGCACTTGCGGTTGGTAGTCCTGTTCGATTTTGGCTTCGTCCACCAGGCTGAAAAGGAGATCGGTCAAATCGTCGTAGAACGTGGAACCGACGTTCGAGCGGGACAGCAACGTCAGGTCGTAGACCCTGGTCAGCGCCTGCCCAAAGGAGAAGATGGCTTCCGGCAGCCGTTCGGGGGACGATTCGAGGCAGAAGGCGCCCCCGTCCCATTGAAGCCCGGTCTCACCCATGATGCGTTCAAGGAGCATCCCCCGCGTCCCGTCCAGGAATGCGTCCACGTCGTGCTCGTAGCTGAGGTGCATGAGTGTGTGTCCGCGGTCCGACAGCCGGAACCCGCCCGATCCCACTTCGGCAAGGTGAATCGGGTAGCGGTCTCCATCGGGAAACTCGAAGCGCGTGCGCAGCATCAGTGCGCCATCAGGGCGTTGGTCTACTCCTACGTCTTCGCAAAGACGCTCGCATAACAGTTTTCGGAGCGCGTCGAGGTCGATCATCACAGCATCCTCATTTGATAGTCGTTTTGGACGTCGAGTCCGGTCAAATGGAAATCTTCCATCAAGCAGGCCAGAGCACCCTCAAGGGTTTCGAACCGACTGGTTTCCTCAGCCTCGGATTCTGGCTTCTTCGTCGATCAGCACCTTTGGTTGGACCTTCTCCTGGATGAACAGCGGCGGCGCCTCCACCACCAGGTCCGACCAGTCCTGCTCGTCCTTGCCGCGCCAGACAAGCTGCGGGTCGAGGTCCGGGTTGCGCCGCTCGTACGCGACCTCGATCGGATTGCGGTCATCCTCCGCCATCACCGCCTGATACTCGGCCGTGGGGATGTTCTTCCGCGATGCGTCCTGGTGCCGGAGACTTTTCGACGCTCTTGGTTGATTTTCGTTTCGCCATTGATTGCAGTCTTTCTACCGTATCACAAACTGGTTCGGTTACAGGTCGGATTCATCGATACTCGCCAATTTCATCAAGTGTCTCTGAAGACGGACAGGCAACCTTCGATTGCTTCGTACAGGTTGGTCAGTAACTCTTCAAAGGTCTCCCCTTGGGTTGCACATCCGGGGATAGAGGGTACTTCCGCCCAATACCCGCCTTCCGCCGCTTGATGGATCACGACTTTCAGTTGCATGGCTTCCTCGTTTTACTCGGAGGCTGCATTGGTCGTTTTCAGCAGGTTTCGCAATTTTGCTGAATTCATGTCCTGGATATAAAGCCGCCAGGTACGCGTTTCTTCGGGGGGGGTCAGACATTGACCATCTCGCGCTCGATAAATGGGCGCATCTCCGCCCGCAGTGCTTTGTCAGTTACCAGGCCAACCGGGCGCCCCAGCAGGTCTTCAATGTAGAACTGAACACCAAAATACCGCTTTGATGTTGCTGGCGAGTCGAACTTCACCAGGATGTCCACGTCGCTGTCGTCCGTTGCCTGGTCGCGGACGATTGACCCGAACAGGGCGAGATCCGTTACACCGAAGCGTTGCGCAAGGGTCGCCTTGTGCGTTTTGAGAACCTTCAGCACTTCATCTCTGTTCATTGATCGGGTTCCCCCAGATTCTGTCCAGGTGAAACCTGCGGGGTCCACTCAAAACGCACCTCGAGCTCGCGGAGCATCGCAAATGTATCGCGGTAGTCAACGTCGAACTGATCACAGACGTTGGGCAAAGGCACCTTTCTCCTCACCTGCGTGTTAAACGCTTCATGGGTGACAACAACTGCGTCATGGACTTTTGCGTAAGCGGCGACCCATCCATCGGCAGCTCCAGCGAATTGCTCTTTTGCTTCAGGTCGGAACTGATTGTTTCCCTGAACCCAGTTCATCATTTCCGAAAAGGCATCTATTACCGATTCATCTGCCGTTGATTCGAAAAGATCCTCCTGTGACTCCTTCACCCACTCAACCAGCCGATCCTGGCTGACGAACAGTTCGTCACGCACTCGATCGATGCTGAGAATTCGTCGTTCAATGGAAAAATGAGTCAGACAATCCCAGAATCCCGGGCAAAGATCTTGCGCGTAATAGCGGCGATGCGCCTCTATGGAAATATTCGCATCGAGCACGAAGAAGGGATGGTCCTGATTCATCCCTGCGACATTTCCATCTTTTCCGGCATGCTGTCAAAGGCTTTTCCTTTCAGGCCAGTGAGATTGTATGCCTCGCGATAGAGCAAACGGCCTTCCCTGACTGCACGAAAGATGGCGGTGGCAAAGCGCGGGCCGATACGCCACTTCTGAGTATTCCAGAAGTTGCCCCCACTACCCTGACGCTGCTGCTGGCGGCGCAATTCATCGATCCTGTTTTGGTAGAATCGGAAAAAGGTTCTGCTGTCGATCAAATCGAGATCGAGTGCCCGGCGGGCGGCAACGAGAGAACTCACCTTGAACCTGCGGGCGGTGGCCTGAAAAGGGTCACCTGTTCTTCCGATACTCTCCCAGAAAACGAGTAGTTCTTCCTCCGGCACCAGGAACTCCGCGGCGGCCTTGTTGCAGAACCGCTCGACTTTGTCCGAGGGCGGTTGCAGGTCTTCGAAACAGGAGACACCGCTTTCGGCTATGAAGAGGTGAGCTAGTTCGTGAGCCAGGGTAAACATCTGTGCCGCCAGAAAATCGGTGCTATTCACGAAAACCAGTGGGGCATACTCATCGGCGATGGCGAAGCCCTGGAACTCGTCGGGATTCAGGCTTCGGTGGGAGTTGTTGCCAACTATCCCATTGAAAAATACCAGCACTCCGGCGGCGTCTGTCCGATTCCGCAGATGTCGGAGGGCCTCGCTCCAGCTGTCCACCTCTTCTGCCCAATTTCCGGTAAGGTTCAGGACATCGCGCATGGCAAGCCCAACTGTCCGAGGATCGGCCCCCGTGCTGTAGGCTCCGATAAAATTCAGCGGTTCTACGCCGGCTTCTATGAGCTCATCCCTCATCCATGCCTGGCGGCGCTGCATATGGTAAACGGTGTCCAGCAGATCGGAACTGGGAGGCGGTAGATGGTCTCGGGTACGAAAGTCCGGTATTGGCAGGCGGTCTCTCGGCGGCTCTGTCAAATACAGGAACCCCAGGGCGGTGTGAGTGCGTTGGGCAAGCCTGTCTGCCTGGGCAACACTGATCCTGCCGTCGCGTTCCCACTCCACCACTCGCTCCGCGCTTACGTTCAGCTTGCGCGCCAGTTCCGAAGGGTCAATGCCTGCCCGCTCCCGCGCCCAACGCAACACGTCTGGTTGCAATGTTATCTGCAATCGTCGGCTGGTCATGGTTCGTGAAACCCCTTGCTGCCAGGATTCGTCGAAGCGTCTCCAACGGCCTGCGGCTCGATCATCTCGTTGAACGCGGATTCCACCTCGAAAACATCGGTGAACTCGGCAAAGGCCCAGCGCCCGTAGTCCTCGTGGTTGTTCACCCCGGGAACCCAGTAGGTGTCCATGGCCGTCTTCTTGTCCTTGGCGTCTTCCCCCCGGTACCCCTTGATCTCGACGATGAGGTGCAGGAGATCCTCCTCGCCGCGGCCATCGTCGACGAGAACGATGAAGTCCGGGAGGTACGTCCGCGTTTCCGAGCCGGAACGGTAGGGGACCTCCAGGCCGAGGTTGTGGTTCTTGACGTAGGCCCTGACCTGCGGATGGGACTCGGCGACGCGGCAGAACTCCGCTTCCCAGTCGCTGTCGAGGACGACCCAGTTGACGTGGCAGCGGCGGGAATCGGTCTCGTACCGGTTGGTCCTGGTGGTGTTGAAATTTACGTGGGCGGTCGAACCGACGGGATTGTACGGATCGAGCACGGCCTTCACCGGGCGGCTGTCGATTCCCTCCCGGGTGATGGCCGCGGCGATGCGCTCGCAAACCAGGTCGGCCAGCTCCTGGTACATGAGCTGGGCGGGATAGGTTCTCCCCTTGCAGACGAGGTAGCCGTCGAGCCACTGCCTGGTGATCCGCTTGAGCTGCCCGAAGAGATGGAGCTTCGGCTCCTCGCCCGGGTCGCGGTATTTGGTGTAGAGCAGGCGCTGGGTCAGGTGAAACAGGAGGGTCGAGGTGCGCAGGCCGTTGGTGTGAACGAGGTCGAGGTCGACCCCCTCGCCGATGATCCCCTGGTTTCTCGTGATCGAGGGACCGACCAGGTCGGGAGTGAGGTCGAGGACGGAGTCGTCGTTGAACTCCGCCGCGAGCCGCTCTTCCGGCAGCTCCACCCGGTACCCGGCCACCCGCGGGAAGCGAATCTCCAGCGCGTCCCTTTCCGGGCGCACGGCCCGCACCTGGACGGTCTCCCGCGGCGGCTTGGCCGGGGCCACGACCGGTTTGGCGGTAAAGTCGAACGGTATCCCGAGGACGTCGGCGTACTCGACGTCGAACAGGCCTTCCTCGTTGAGGTCGTAGGACTGCCGCCGCAGGGCGCGGCCGACCACCTGCTCGCAGAGCAGCTGGGTTCCGAAGGCGCGGACCCCGAGCACGTGGCTGACGGTGTTGGCGTCCCACCCTTCGGTCAGCATCGACACCGACACCACGCAGCGGATCGAGTCCCCGAGCCGGCCCTCCTTGCCGACGGTGTTCATGACCTCCCGCAGGAGGTCCTGGTCGGTGATCTTCTCGGCCTGGCGGCGGTCGCCGGTGCGCTCGACGATCTCGCGGCGAAAGCGCTCGATCTCGCCGGCGGCCATGTCGCGGAAGTTCCTGTCCAGCGCTTCCCCGGACTCGAGCTGTTCGCTGTCGATCAGGAGGGTGCGGGGCCGCGGGAACCGGGTGCCGTCGTCGTCGAAGTTGCGGAACAGCTCGAGGCGCCCGTTCTCAAGCGTCGCCGAGCCGTTCTCGTTCTCGCGGTGGAAGCCGGAGATGTAGTCGTAGACCAGCTTGGAGGTCGAGGTGTTGTTGCAGACGACGATGAAGCAGGGGGGCACGGAAATGCTCGCCTCCTGCATCATCTCGAAGGTTTTCCGGTAGTGCCCGTACAACGCCTCCAGCGCGGTCTGCAGCTCGACCGGCAGGCTCAGGGGATCGAGGTGGCTGGCCTTGCCCCGCCCCTTCTTCGGCATGTCCTCGCGGATATGCTCCCACAGGTTGCGGAACTTCGGCATGTCGCCGCCGGGGATGTTGTCGGCCACCGGCACGCGGGGCAGCTTGACGATGCCGCACTCGATGGCATCCATGAGCGAGAAGTCGCACATCGTCCACGGGAACAGGGTGCCTTCGGCGTATCCCGACCCGCGCAGAAAGAAGGGGGTCGCCGAGAGGTCGAATACCCGGTTGATGCCGAGCTTTTTGCCGACGGTTTCCAGCCCCGAAATCCACAGGCGGGCGGCCTCCGTGTTCTTCTCGGCCTCCTTCCTGTCGTCCCCCTTCAGCGCCTCCTCTTCCACCTCTCCCGGCTTTTCGCGGTAGCAGTGGTGGGCCTCGTCGTTGAGGACGAGGAGGTTCTTCAGGCCCATGAGCTCCGGCATGACCCGCTGCAGCATCTGCCCCTCGGTCTCGAGGGTCGCCAGCGACTCGCCCCGTCCCTGGAGCAGGGAACGGCCCCCCTTGGAAAGCTCCATGCGCTCGCGCAGCTTGAAGGCGTGGTAGTTGGTGATGACGATCTTCGCCTTCTCCAGGTCGGGCAGCATGTCGTTGGGAACCAGCTCCCGGCTCTGGTAGTAGCTGTCCGGGTCGTTCGGCTGCAGCACGCGCAGGCGGTCCTTGATGGTGATGCCGGGGGTGACGACGAGGAAGCCGCGCGTGAAGCGGCTGCTCTGGGGCCGGCGCACCGCGTTGACGGTCTGCCAGGCGATCAGTATCGCCATGACCGTGGTCTTGCCGGCCCCGGTCGCCAGCTTGAGAGCCAGCCGCGGCAGCTCCGGGTTGGCGTCGTCGTTGGCGTTGGCCAAGTGGTTGAGGAAGTCCCGGCCGGCTCGCGTGCCGGGCGCCACCTCGGTGAGCCAGATGGCGGTCTCCGCGGCTTCGAGCTGGCAGAAGAAGGGGCGGATGCCGCTGAAGTGGTGGTGCCGCCAGTGCCGGAGCAGGCGGGCCGTCTCCGGGGTCACCTGCCACTGGGCCGGGTCCGGCAGCTCGCGCCAGCGGTCGACCTGCTGGCGGACCCCGTTGATGATGGCGGTCAGGTCGTACTGCTGGCCATCGGTCCCGAGCTTCTGCGCCCTTTCGTCGAATACCATCGCCGCCTGTTGCGCCGAGCCCTTGCGCTTCCGGGGCTTCGGGATCGGCGTGATGAACTCCGCCTGGCGGCGGTTTTCGATGGTTTTCTGGGTCGGCTGCCCGGTCTCGTCCAGCTCCCAGTGCCTGTCCGGGCGCTCGTAGGGGGAGTTGAGGACGGGGCGCTCGAAGAAAGGGTCAGTCAAGGTGGCAGGTCCCTGCAGGTGGTCCACGGTGGCCAGGGGGTTGGCGGATTGGGAGGCTCGGGGGTATCGGTTGCGCCATTTGGGTTCCGGATACAGTCAGAATATACCATGAAATCCACGACCACCCGGCGGTCCCGGACCTGGCCAGGGCCATCCGACGCCGGGCGCGCAGCAGGGAACCTCCGGGACCACGGCGAAGTGAGGCACTGGACCGGAATTTGACCGCTCGCCCCGATTGCCTATGTTGTCGTCAGTTTATCGCGAAAAATGACGACAAGGTAGACAATTGATACTTCCCCGTATCCTTCAGGCACCCCGGCAGAGCTTCTTCCTGTTGGGGCCTCGCGGTGTCGGCAAGAGCACCTGGCTGCGCTCGGCCTTTCCCGACGCTCACGTGATCGACCTGCTCAGCGAGGAGACCTACCAGCGCCTGCTGGCTCATCCCGGGCTCCTCGCCGCCGAACTCAGAGCCGTCGACAGCGGCCGCTGGGTAGTGTTGGACGAAATACAGCGGCTGCCCGGCCTGCTCAACGAGGTCCATCGCTTCATCGAGGAACGAGGCCTGCGCTTCGTTCTGTGCGGGTCGAGTGCCCGCAAGCTCAAGCGGGCGGGCGTCAACCTGCTTGCGGGGCGCGCCCTGCATCGCGCCATGCACCCCTTTGTCCCGTCGGAACTGGCTGACGCCTTCGACCTCGAGCAGGCCATGCGTTATGGCCTGCTGCCCATTGTCTGGGCTTCCGAGGCCAGAGACGAGACCTTGGCCGCCTACGCCCAGATGTATCTCCGCGAAGAAATCCAGGCCGAAGGTCTCGTGCGCAACCTGTCCGGGTTTGCGCGCTTTCTGCCCATTGCCGCCCTGTTCCACGGCCAGTCGATCAATGCGACCAACATCGCCCGCGAGGCCGGGGTGGCTCGCACCACGGTGACCGGCTACCTGGAAATCCTGGAGGAAACCCTCCTCTGCTTCCAGCTGCCGGCCTACCAGGCCAGGCTGCGGGTGCGCGAGCGCACCTTGCCCAAGTGGTACTGGTGCGACCCCGGGATCGTGCGCACCCTCAAGCGGTCGGCCGGTCCACTCACCCCGGAAGAGCGCGGCCACCTCTTCGAAGGGTTGGTCGCCCAGCTCATCCGGGCTTACAGGGATTATCGCGGGGT
Source organism: Candidatus Latescibacterota bacterium (assembly GCA_965206595.1). GTDB lineage: Bacteria > Latescibacterota > UBA2968 > UBA8231 > UBA8231 > CBDCXV01. The sequence continues at coordinate 6,893,599 of OZ242214.1, read as the reverse complement.
GTGCGAGGAGTTTTTCTACTGGGCCAGTGCCGGGCCGAGCGGAATCGAAGTGGATTTCCTGCTCAAGCGCCAGGGAGAGTTTGTCGCCGTTGAGGTGAAGGCGGGAAGGACTTTCGCGGAAACCTGGTGCAAGGGCTTGCGGGCGGTCGCAGGCCTGAAGGGCTTGCGCCGGAGACTGGTCGTCTATCCCGGCGGGCCGTCAATGCAGACAGCCGACGGCATTGAGGTTGTGCCTTTCGCCCGCTTCTGTGCGCTGCTGGACGAAAACGCCCTGTGGCGGTGAGATGGGCGAGCCGGGCGGAAGCCGAAAGGCATGAATCTCGTTGTCGATACCGAGCTCCCCCCGGCGGCCCGCTGGGCCCTGGACGAGCTGAGGCGCGCCCTCCGCAGGCGGGGAGAATCCGTCGAGACCGCCGCGGCGGCCCAGCCGGATCCCGGGTTCATCATCGGCCTGGCAGGCCGGTCCCCCGCAGTAGAGGATGCCCTTGCCCGCTCCGGGGTGCGGTGTCCCGGCGCACCTGAATCCCTGGTCCTTCAACCTCTAAAAGCAGGGGGATTCCTCGTTTGCGGCAGGGACGAGCGCGGCCTGATCTACGCCCTCCTCGAAGCGGCGCGCGCCCTCGAGCTGGCCCCGCCGGAAGCCGACGCCTTCGCGCCCATCTCTCCCGCGGTCGAGTCCCCGCACCTGGCCTGGCGCAGCATGCAGCTGTTCCTCTGCAACCGCCGGCTCGAGGAGACCTGGTTCTACGACGACGAGTTCTGGGAGGAGTACCTGGGCCGGCTGGCCCGCTGCCGCTACAACAACCTGAGCCTCACCTTCGGCCACCAGATCGCCTACCTGTCCCCGCCCTATCCCTTCCTCCTCGAAGTTCCCGGGTTTCCCCAGGTCCGTCCGGTCGGTTTCACCCCGGAGCAGCGCACCCGGCACCTGGAGATGCTGATCCGCATCGCCGAGGGGACCCGCGAGCGCGGACTGCACTTCACCTTCGGCGTCTGGTCCCAGCACGCCTACGACTACGGGGAGTCCCTGGTGGAGGGCCTGACCCCGGAGATCCTGGGGCCGTACAATGCCGCCGGGCTCGCGCGCCTGCTGGCAAGCTGCCCCCGGATCGACGGGGTCCAGTTCCGCATGAACTACGAGTCCGGCGTTTCCGAGGACCGCCAGGCCGGGTACTACGAGCCGCAGTTCCGCGCCGTTGCAGACTGCGGCCGGCCCATCCGCCTGGACCTGCGCGCCAAGGGGCTCACCGACGACACCATCCGCCTCGCCCGGGAGATCGTCCCGGACACGGTGGTCTCCACCAAGCACTGGTGCGAGCACCTGGGCATGCCCTATCCGATGCCGGCCATCCAGCAGTTCGACCGGAAACACTACCGCCGCTAACCTGGGATCTGCTGCGCAGGCCCCGCTCCTTTGCGCTGATCCACCGCCTGTGGAGCGCGGGAAGCCAGCGCCTGCTGCTGTGGGCCGATCCCGAGTGGGTGCGGCGGTTCGCCAGCTCCGTCACTTTCGGGGGCGACGGCTTCGAGGTGATGGCGCCTCTGACCAACAAGGGAGTTCGTGACGAACAGCCGCCCTGGCCGGTCAGCGCCGACCCCGCCTTTCGGTCTCACGCCGAGGAGCACCGGCGCCACTGGATGTTCTACCTGCTGTTCGGCCGCCTCGGCTACGACCCGGATGCCTCACCCGAGGTCTGGCAGCGGGAGCTTCGCCATCGCTTCGGCGCCGCGGCAGCTTCCGTGGAGGAGCTGTACCACACAGGCGGTCAGATACTGCCCCTGCTCACCGTCGTGCTGCAGCATTCGGCCAGCCTCTGGACCTTCTGGCCCGAGCGCTTCGCCGGCCGCAGCCTGGAGGAGGACGCGCAGGTCGAACCCAGCGACCCGACCCGGTTCTACGGCATCGACGAGTACGTGGAAGACGCCCTGGGCAACCGGCTCAGCGGCAAATGGACGCCGCCTCAGGTAGCCCATCATCTGCGCCGGCTGGCGGACCGGGTGCGCGGCCTGCTGTCAGACCTGGGTCGGGAGGGGGAGGCGGAGCTGCGGCACACCCTCCTCGATTTCACCCTGCTCACCCACCTGGCCGAGTACCATGCCTGCCGCCAACTGGCAGCCGCCCACCTCGCCTTTCACCCTCAGGCCGGGGAGGTCTGCAGGCTGCCAACGGTCCGGCAACTCCTGGAAGAGGCACGCGGCCACTGGACGGCCCTGTCTTCAGCGACCGATGGGGCCTACAGCGGCGATCTCGTCTTCGGGTTCCGGGAGAAAGGCCACGCGGGCCACTGGAAGGATGACCTCGCCGTGATCGAGCGCGACCTCGGCGCCGTCGACGCGCTCATCGCGGAACGGCAGGAGATCCTGACTGCCGGCCCCGCCCCCTTTCCCGGGGGAGACGTCCATCCCGAGCCCCCGGAGGTCGGCTTTGTCCCTCCTGCCCGCGCCATTCCGGGGCACGACCTGGTGCTTCGCATCCGGTGCGAATCACCCAGGCCGCTGGGAGTCCGCTGCCACTACCGGATCACCCACCAGGCCCTGGACTTCGACTCAATCGATATGCGTTGCGAAGGAGAGGGGTATCGGGCAGTGGTTCCCGGGGATGCCATCGATCCGGCCTGGGACCTTATGCTTTTCTTCGAGCTGTTCTTCGAGGACGGGAGGGCAACCCACTGGCCGGACTGGCGCACCCGGACGCCCTATTTCGTCATACCGGCGGAGTGAGGGGATGGGCCTCAATTCCCTCCCCCATGCCCGGGAATGTTCGGCTGGCGAAGAGCGTCGCAACGCAGTATTCTCTCTTAATAACCTGACTCACTCCTCACCTTCTTCAGGACGGCTAGTAAAATGACCAAGTATCTATTTAGCTCTTCTGGCCAGTGGATCGCCTTTAAGCGAGACAAGTATGTCTTTGACACCGAAGGCAACTGGATTGGCTGGATACCCCGGAATGACGGGGATATCTTCGACCCTGACGGCGAGTACCTTGGCACAATAACGCCAAATGATCGACTGTATCGATTCAGTGATCGGCCCAACAGAGGCTATCCGGGCTATCCGGGCTATCCGGGCTATCCGGGCTATCCGGGCTATCCGGGATACAAAAGTTATTCACCATTACCGCCATTTGCTGAAGACATCGAAGAACTGGCGACTGTTTGATGTCATCACTCTTCGAGCACTATCCCTCTGAGCCGAATTGTCAGCAGTGTAGAAATGCCTTTACTCTCCTCCGCAACGCTCATGCTACATCGGGTTCCTTCCTCGAAGTGTTCAATACTACGAGAAAGGGGCGCAACGCTAAAGGAGTGTCCACAGACAAAGAACAAGACCTTTTCAGAGCCATGCTCACATTCGCCTGTGCTGGTCTGGACTCTCTAGTAAAGCAACTGATAAAGGATGCCTTACCTGATGTGATCAATTGCAATGAAGCCGCTGAGCGAACGTTTCGTACAGATATTGAACGACGAATCCGCAGAGGAGAGGAGATTGACCACAGGTTTCTTGCTGATATTCTCACTCAGAAAAGACCACGAGATCGGCTCATTGAGATTCTGGTTTCGGACCTTACCTCACAAAGTTTGCAGTCGAAAGACCAACTGCTGAGGGTAGGTTCGTTTTTTGATATCCAGTCCAATTCAATTACAAAAGCCCCCGACGGCCTAGCTCGGATATTCACGGCACGTAATCAGATTGTCCACGAAATGGACATAGATTTCTCTCCAACCAATAGGAATAGGCGCTCCCGAACCAAGAAGAATATGGTCGCCGATACGAACGAGATTTTCAGAGTTTCGAAAGTTTTTTTGGATGAAGTTGATAACAAGCTAAAGTGACAACTATACGGCGATGGTAATTACCTACCTGACACTCACCCCTGCTGGGGATTGTTGATAAGGCCGCGTTTTTCTCCACTGCTTCACTTGACCCGGGGGCTTGGCTGTGGGCCCTTTCTTGAATGCCTGCAGCGGGGTCATGCTGTTCATGTTGTGGCCCTGGTGCCAGCGTTTCTCGTTGTACGTTGTACGTTGCGGCCTTCAAGAAACGACGGAGGAAAGCACAACAAATACGACGGGGCCAAGCCGTAGCCGGCGGCTCCGGGGGAAACTGAAAACGGAAGACTGCCAATGACACGCATCAAGACACACCCGGACAGCTCCTCCGTGCGGAACTCGACGCCCGCAACATGAGCGCGAATCAACTCGCGCTCGCCATCCGGGTGCCCGCCAACCGGATCACGGCAATCCTTCGCGCGGAGCGGTCGATCACCGCCGACACGGCCGTTCGCCTCGGGCGCTATTTCGGCACCGGGGCGGCCTTCTGGATGAATCTCCAGAGCCAGTACGACATATCGCAGGTCGAAGTCACCAAGGGCGATGCCATCGACCGCGAGCTTGCCGGCCCATCGGCAGTCTGATCGGGATCAGACATGGTGCCGCACGCCGAACAGGTGAGGGCTGAGTGTAGGGACGATTTTGGACATCCCGTGACGGATATCCATATCCCTGCGAGATGAAAAACTAATGGCGGCTTCCCTTCCGTTTCTGACAAGCTACGATCCACCCGGTACCAGCGAAGGAAACCTCGATCCGCTCGGTCTTTACCAGATCGCTGATCAGCTGGCCAGCCAACTCGTACCGGGGGTCCGCGAACGGATGCAGCGGATCCGTTTCCTGACCGCCATGGCGGTGGGTTCCCTCGTTACGGAAAGTTTGGAAGACGATCCCCGACGCCCCGACGCTTCGCCATATCTCGTGTGGGAGTGGCTGATTGTCGAGGCGCTGATTCGGGATACGGAAAGCGATCTGTCAATCCGGGGCGTGCCCGGGACCCGCGTTACGCGGACAGCTCTCTCCCGACACGGGTACCTCGACGCCCGAAGCTACCTGAAGACGCCTCGGGTTTTCGGCTTCCATGGAGTCTATAAACGCCTGGCGGTCCATCTCGGATTGTTGGACGTCCATCTAGGCCCCGACTCGCAGGCAGAGCGGCTTGCGGACGCATGGGCGCGAGATCGGGGACTGGGAGGAATCGCGGGCGCGAAGGGGCAGTTTGACCGCTGGAGGGTGGCGGTTTGCCGCAGCCTGAAACAGTCTCCGCCGCGTACGAAGCCGTCTTGGAGTTCGTCGGAATGGGCCGAGCTCGCCAAGTCGTTTGCTCCCGGGGCGGCCAAAGCGAAGGAGAAGAGGCTCCTGCGCGAGCTTCTTCTCGCCGAAGACGACCGGCAATTCGGCGCCCTTCCGCAGCTCTGGCAGCTTCTGGTGAACCACGGGAACGGCGCATTTCGGGAAGAGGCGCTTCAAGTCGACCTGGAGCGCAAGGCGCCAGAGTACAGACCGCTCGTGAAGGCGATCCGGTCCTACGAGGCCTTCGCCCGTGGCCTTCAGGACGCCTTCGACGTCCTGCGTGCCGAAGCGGCCGGGCCTGACGCCCGAGGGTATTTTGTGCCCGGCATTGCTGGCAACCAGGCGTTCCGGGAGAGCGTCGACCGGCTCGACGAGCGCTTCGCAGCAGCGCACCGCGCTCTCGGCGAGATCACGACAAGCGGCTTCTCCATCCAGAATCTTTTTGACGAGCGTTTCGGCCTGCTGGCGGAGCCGATGGATGCCAAGACCTGCGCTCTAACGCTCTGCGAACATCACGAGACGGTTCAGCAGAGGAAATCCGCCGACGGCAAGAGGCCCTGGTTCGATCGCATCGGAGGCGACCGCATCTACATCCGTCAAGCGTATCGTATCCAGCCCCCCGAAATTTCCCCCACGCGGTACGTGCACCCCTATCGCGGTTTGCCGATCCGCAGCTTCCGGGACGATCTCGCATGAGCAGGGGGAAGAGTAGCGAGAGTAGCTGCGCCATGCTGGAGCTGTGGCGGCCGCCTGCGGATGCCGGAGGCCCCATCGGCTGTCTGGCGACAACCTATACGTTTACGCCCGGCCTGTTCGACGAGCAGTGCCTGGCCCGCTTCCTGGAGATCGAGTCCGACCCCAACCGGGAGGATCTGGCGTTCCTGCTGGAGCGCGAAGGCCGACTGGGCAGCGTATACGCAGGTGTTATGGTCGATCACACGCAGGCAGGCGTGGAGCACTCGCTGCGCTGGGACATCCTTCCGGTACGGATTCCTGGGGGGAGGCAGCACGCAAAGCTCAGCGTTCTCGCATGGAGCAACCACATCCGAATCATTGTGGCCTCCGCCAACCTCACGGAGCCCGGCTACCGGACGAACCACGAGGTCGCTGCCACCATCGACCTTTCCCCCAAGGAAGCCGACAGGGAGCTGCTTGCCCAGGCGGTGGCTTTTCTCCGCGACCTCCTCACGTTCGTTCCCCGTGGTCGGGAAAGCACCCCCGAGGTGCAGCGGGCGGATACCTACCTGGCGCACGTGGAACGACAGGCCGGGGCCTGGGCGCGCCCGAGGAGCAAGGGCCGGGTGCGACAGAAGTTCGCATGCACGCTTCCGGCCGCCCCATCGGGTCAAGAGGGGCGCAGTAGCCTCGAGGAGGCGCTGGCCATCTGCCGTCGTCGAGGCGGATCGCCTTACGAGGCCTGGATTGCCTCCCCGTTTTTCGATGCCGACGAGGACATGTCTCGCGTGGCTGCGGCGCTCTGCCGGTTGATGGCGAGAGGCAGGTCTCGTGAGGTCTGCTTCTGCGTGCCGGCGGTCCTCGAAGATGGAGAACCGGCCGTTCCCCGTCTTGCTGCGCCAAAGGCTATCGCATCAACACCCCTCAAGTATCGAGGGAGTGTCACCGTCGAGATCCTACCGGATTTCGACGAGGACGAGAACCGTAGACCCTGGCACGCGAAGATGCTCGCTTTGCTAGGGGACACGTACTCGGCCCTCTTGGTCGGATCGTCCAATTTCACCAGCGCGGGCATGGGGGTGACCTCTCACCGCAACGCGGAGGCGAATCTGGTGACCGTTGCGGAGCGGGTCGCTTTCGGTCGTGAGGCCGGTAACCTCGAAGCGATATGGCCTCAGATGGAGCCGGTCGACGATCTGGACGAGGCTGAATGGCTGGGGCCTCAGCGGAATCACGACGAGGAAGAGAATGAGCCCGGTGCACTCGTTCCCGTAGGCATCTTGTCGGCGACCTACCGAGCGGGCGACGAGCGGCAGATCGTGGTGTTCCTGGTCCCCGAACTCTTGCCTCCCGAATGGAGGATCTACGCCTGTGGCCGGGACGAAAGGGAACTCCTCAACCAGTGGTCGTGGTCGGACATGGGATCCCCAGAGGCCGTGTCCCTGAATTGGCCGCCACTGCAGCCACCCGACCGGCTTCTGATTTCGTGGGACGGCCTGGAAGCTTTCCTGCCGCTCAACGTGGAAGACCCGCAGCAGTTACCGCCTCCAGCCGAACTGGAACAGATGTCCGCCGCCGACATGCTCTGGCTCCTCGCGGCCCCGGATCCGAGCGCTGCGTTTCGCGCCTGGGCTCGCGGCCAGCAAGCCTCGGACACGTTCGACACCGACCTCGATTCAGCTACCCCTTCCGACCTCGACCCGCTCCGGCGTCACGATTTGCAGTCCACCTTCCTCCACCGTATCCGGCGTCGGGCCCGCATGCTTGCGCAGCTTCGCTCGAATCTTCAGCGTCCGGTATGGGGCCGGCAGGCGCTCGAATGGCGGTTGCGGGGCATGATCGGCATCGAGACGTTCGCTGAGCGCCTGGTACGTGAGCTCGATTCCACAGACGGTTCGGCGGATGAGGGGCTCCTGACCCTCGCGGACTTCCTGATTGTGCTGCGTGAAGTCGACTACCAGCCGAGCGATGACTCCTTGACCAAACCAGAGTTCGAGGAAGTGTTTCGACCGTTTCTTCGCGAGCTGGCCGAGAAGCTCCAGGGGCAGCTTGCTGCACGGAATGCGAACGTGTCCGCCGATCTGATGGGGTTCTGGCAGCGGGTCCTCGAGCAATGTCGATAAAGAACAATTCGTACACCGTTCCACCTGAGCTCGTGCTCGGGAAACGGATGAACAACCGCGTCCCCGCGGCGGACCAGAAGCGCCAGCGTGAAGAGGTCAAGGAGATCCTGTCAAGGCTGCGCCGCCGACCAGGTGTGATCCTCGCTGACGAAGTCGGAATGGGGAAAACCTTCGTCGCGCTCGCCGTCGCGTACAGCACCGCCGTCCGGAATCGGCGTGGCCCGGTTGTCGTGATGGTTCCCCCGAATCTCATCGACAAGTGGGAACAGGACCTGGCGACGTTCTGCGAACTCTACCTCGAGAATCGCCGCCCGGTCCGTTGCGATATCGCGACTGCACGGGAACTGGCCGCCCCCGAAGCTGTGCGCTATGGCACCGCTCGGCACAGCGTCGACCTGATGCGTCTCCTCGACGATCCGCCGCGCCGGCGCTGCCATCTCATCCTGCTGGCACAAGGAGCCATGTCTCGTAGCCAGACGGACAAATGGGTGCGGCTGGCATTGATCGCCGAGGCGTTGAGGCGGCACGGCCGGGGTGGCGCTAGGCAGCTGATCAAGGTGAAGCAGCAGATCCACCGCTTCCTCGCCGAGTTGTTGAAGGCGATAGGCGAGGAGCGAGCCCACGACTGGGGTGATGAACTGTGGAAGAGTCTTCTCAAGACCGACCCGTCCGAGTGGAAACGGATCTACAACAGCGAGGTGCGAAACGAGCGGCGACAACTGCCTGACGACCCTGTGCCGAAGTCGGTCGCGCGCGCACTCAAGCTTAAACGGATCGATCTGTCGCCTCTCGCCGAGGCGTTGAAACAGATACCGCTCCGGGCTACCGGCGGCCCGGAACGGGTCTCGGAACGCCTCGACGACGTGCGGAAAGCCTTGAAGGCGGTCGAGGAAATGCTCTGGAAAGATCTCCTGGCCCAGGCGCGCTGGCGTTCACCGCTTCTGGTCGTGGATGAGGCGCACCATCTGAAGAATCCCGGCACGTCGCTCGCCCGGCAACTTCAGTCCCAGGATTCGAAGAGCGACTTGCGCACCGGCGACGGTGCCATGGCCGGCGCCTTCGATCGGATGCTCTTCCTGACCGCAACGCCGTTTCAGCTTGGTCACCACGAGTTGGTTCGCGTCCTCGAAAGGTTTTCGGACGTCCGCTGGGATCCAGCGCAGCTCGGCGAGCGGGGGAAGTTCATCGAGCGTCTCCAGACACTTAGCGAGCACCTCGACGACAGCCAGCGGGCCGCAGTCGCTCTGCAGCGCCGCTGGAGCCGACTGCGGCCCGAAGACTGCAAGGAGGAGGAGGTAGAAAGGTGGTGGATGCGACTCTGCAACTCGCCGCTCGACGAGCTCACGAGCCGACAACGGGCGGTCGTCGAAGGCTTCAAGACGTCGCGCATTCTTCGAGATACTGCCGAAGAAACCCTTCGTCCATGGATTGTCCGCCACAACAAGGGCGCCTATTGGAGCGGGACCGGGATCGAGCGCCGCCGCAGGATCGAAGGCTCAGCGGTCGCCGGGCAAGACGGCACTACGGGCCTTCCGGTCCCAAGCGACCAACTGCTGCCCTTTTTTCTCGCGGCTCGCAGTGCAGTCAATCCTGGGAAGGATCTGCTGGGGGAGGCCCTTTGCTCTTCCTACGAAGCCTTTCGCAACACCAGGGAACAGCGTGCACCCGAGCGTGATGATACCGACGACGAACCCGGTTCCGCGGATCTCACACATTCGGGCTGGTATCTTCGGGAGTTCGACACGGCGCTAAAGCAATGCACCGGGTGTATTCACCCAAAAATCGGGGCTACCGTGCAAAAGACGGTCGATCTATGGGAGGCCGGGGAGAAGGTCCTCGTGTTCGCCTTCTATCGCCAGACCTGTGCCGCCCTTCGCATTCACGTCAGAAAAGAGATCGAGAAGCGGACCGCAGCGCTTGCTCGTCGCCGCCTCGCAAAGCCGGGAGAGTCCATCGAAGAAACCGAAGTCACCCAAGTCTTGAACAGGATTAGGGTCCGGTATTTCGACGACCGTGAGGCCCCGGGCCGCAGGGAACTCGATAAAGCCCTCCGTTCCATCGTGGATCGCCGTCGCGATGATCTGTTCGTCTCCGGTGTTCGGCAGCAGACTTTGGATCGGATAATCGGGGTGATGCGTCGATATCTTCGAGTGCCGACCACATTGGTCCGCTGTTTCCCCATCGAGGAGTACGAAGCCCGGGAGCCGGAAATGGTCGTCGAGCGGATGCTCGACAAAGAAGACGCATCGAGCCTGACTTGGCGGAGGAAGTTCGAGAAATTCGTGGACTTCCTGACATGCTACTGTTCGTCCAAGGAGCGAGACGACTATCTGGACGCCACGGCCGCTATCAGGACGGGGGGCACTGCGAACGTTCAGATGGCCACAGGGTTAACGAACCGAGACACCCGTTCACGACTCATGCGTGCCTTCAACACGCCGTTCTTCCCGGACATCTTGGTCTGCAGCCAGGTGATGGGAGAAGGAGTGGATCTTCAGCGCAACTGCCGCCATGTCATCCACCACGACTTGGCGTGGAACCCTAGCAGCATCGAGCAGAGAACCGGCCGCGTCGACCGCCTCGGCTGCAAGGCGGAGGGGCAAGAACCCATCACCGTGTATCTTCCGTACCTGGCGGGTGCTGCCGATGACCGCCAGTACAAAGTAATGACCGAACGTGAGCAGTGGTTCCGTGTGGTGATGGGACAGGACCAGGTTGCCAGTCTGATAACTCCGGATTCTGCCGAGACGATCCCCTTGCCCCGGAGCATCGCGGACGAGCTGAACTTTAACCTTGGGATCCTTGGGATAGGTGCCAACCGAGGCTCCGCCGAGACGAAACCAGAAGCAGCACGTGGTCATGGTGTGGGGAATGTAAACGGATGACAGCCTCCACCGAATCGTATTGATCCGTTGACCCTGGTTCAGCATCCGCATTCGATCTCGGTCCCGGGTTGTCCCTTGGTGCCTGAGGTGGCGTAGCCGTCCCGCTTCCACCAGTCGAGCCCGCCGATCAGCTCGCGCACCTGAAACTCCAGTGTAAGCAGCTTCAGCGCCGTCTTCGTCGAGGCGTTGCACCCGATGCCGTCGCAGTAGCAGATATGGACTTTGGATTTGTCGAGCGACCCGGTGGAATTGAAACAGATTTCCCTGTGGGGCAGGTTGAGCGCGCCAGGAATATGCTCCTGGGCATGAGCCTCCGCGGAACGTCCGTCGACGATGGTGATGGGTTCGTTCTTGCCCAAAGCTTCGTAGAGGTCCCATGAATCCATTTCATAGGCGAGCTTGCGCTGGTAATGGTTTATCTGGTCGATGGACATACTGTTTCCTTTCGCTTGCAAACGGCAGAAATATGATCACAAAATCAGGTCGTCCGGCGAGGTCGGGGCAGTTGACTGTTCAAGGTAAACCGACAAAATGGGAAGGCATGCTATGAGCGACCGGTACACCTACCGCACCACATGGTCGGCCGAAGACAACGCACATGTGGGACTGTGCGCTGAATTCCCATCGCTGAGCTGGCTGGCACCTACCCCCGCTGCAGCGTTGCCCGGCATTCAGCGCCTTGTGCGCGAGTGCCTCGCAGACATGCACGCCAACGGGGAAGCGGCACCGGAGCCGATGTTGGACAGGGTTCCCTTGAAGACCTTCAAAGGGCGGGGCGTGCGACCCGGTATCGATCTGGACGATACCTCATCCCTGCTTCACGCGATGAGGGATGATGATCCCGAGTAAGGCGGAAGCTACGGCAGCTCGCCGATGAGCCTGCGGATGTTGGCGTAGTTCGTCCGCATCGCCTCGAGCCGCGAGCCGCTTGCCGGCAGGAAGTGGGTGGCGATCGACAGGACGGCGTCGCAGCGGTTGTCGCGCAGGTTGCGCAGGATCGTCGGGTAGTCGACGTCCCCTTCGCCGATCGGGGCGTACTCGAATTCGAGCTTCGAACCGTCGATGGTGCGCAGGTCCTTGGCGTGCACGCCGTGCAGGTAGGGGCGCAGGTTCTCGAACCCGGCGCTGGCGTTGTCGACCTCGCCGCAGTTGAAGTTGTCGGCCGGGCACCAGAGCACCTTGATGCGCTTCGAGCCCACCGCCTCGACGATGCGGCGGAAGTTGCGGCTGGTGTTGCCGTAGTTCCACTGCATCATCAGGAAGGCGACGTCGACCTCGTGCTTCTCGGCGAGGTCGGCGAACATCGAGAAGGCTTCGACGAGCTTGGCCATGTCCCCGTCGGAGATGATGCCGCCGCGGGTCGCCCAGCGCATCGGCCAGGTCGGCTTGCCGCCGGTGTACTCGGCCGGCCAGGCGAAGCTGCTGCAGCCGACCGCGGCGATCCCCAGGCGGGCGGAGACTTCCATCGACCGCTGCAGCTTGTCGAAGTGCTCCCTGAACTGGGCGTGCTCCAGCATTTTGCCCGGCTCGAGCTCGGCGAGATGGACGGTCTTGAACAGCCCGGCCCCGTCGAGCAGGAAGAACTCGAGACCGCGCGCGGCGACCTGCTCTGCCGCCTTGTCGATCTCGGCGTCGGGCAGCTCGTAGATGGCGCGGTTGTCGGAGTGGGTGCCGCACCAGACGTAGCCGGCCTCGAGGGCGCGCGCCGTGTCCAGCGATTCCTCGAACGGCTGCTGCAGCTCGCCGAGGTACATCCCCATCTTGAATTCGTAGCTGTCGCTCATGATCCCTATCCCCGCGAGGGCTCGGCCATTTCGGCCCGCGCCTTCGCTGCCAGTTCCTTGAGGTGGCCTTCGTTGGCCTTCCGCTGCTCGAGGTGCACCATGCGCCGGGGGCTGGCGGTGGCCAGCATCTTCTCGCCGTAGGCGCTCTCGATCCAGAAGCGGGCGAGCCCGGCCATGTCGTTCTTGACGAGGTCGATGCGCTCTTCGGGGACGTGCACCATGCAGTTGATGGTGAACATGCGGCGGCGGCCGCCGCCGCCGAAGGCGCTGTGCTTGAGGTTGTGCTGGAAGACGACGACGTCTCCCGGCACGATTTCGAGGGCTACTGCCGGCACCTGATCTCCGGTGATGCCCCACTGCTCCTGCGAGTTGCGCGCGTTCGCCTCGAGCATCCCGGCGTAGCGGTCGCCGAGCCGGTGGCTGCCCGGGATCACCCGCAGGCAGCCGGTGTCGCGGGTCAGGCGGTCGAGGTAGAAGGCGATCTTGACGTGGCGCACCTCCTTCTGGTAGCCGTCGGAGTGCCACTGCGTGTCGCCGGCGTAGTAGTTGCCGTCGGAGCTGCTGTAGTTGAAATCGTCGCCGAGCAGGCTGGCGAGCAGCCCCTCGATGCGCGGGTCGTCGAGCAGGGCGCAGAGGCGCTCGTGCTGATCGATGAAGGGCACGATGCAGGAGCGCCGTGTGCCGTCGTGCGGTCTGCCGTCGTGGCCCCCGCCGCGCTCGGCCCAGACCGCCTCGAAGGCGTCGATGATCTCGTCGATGCAGTCGGCCATCAGCCCGGGCAGGGCCAGATAGCCGAAGGTGTCGAAGAAGTTGAGCTGCTGTTCGTTCAGGCGGATCATGTCGTATCTCCCGGAGAAGCGGGGGAAAGTGTAGATAGGGCCGCGGCGGAGGGAAAGGGGATCGGAGGCGTCACAGCCGGGTCGTTCAAACTGGATTGGCGGCTACCCTATCGGGGCGGACCGGTGCCCGAATCGGCTTCGGTTTGTCCGTCAGGTTCTTCGCTCTTGGCCTGGATCCCGGGTTCCTCGGGTGAGAGCAGAAGCAATCCCGCCACGGATGCGAAGTGGCGGTCCAGCGAGACCAGCCGCAGACCCTGCTCCATGGCCTGGGCGGCAATCCAGATGTCGTTCGTCGGGATCGGGGTACCGGCGGTTCTCAACCTGTCGAGGATCTCCGCATAGAACTCGGCTGTATCCTCGCTGACGCCGCACACCGACACGCGAGGAGAATCGAGGAACTCGGCGAGTTCCTCGCGGTTCTTGCGCTCCCGCGCTCCGCCCTTGAATCCGGAAAGCAACTCCCCGATGCTGATCGAGCTGATCGCGATTCGCGAAGCCCGGCGAAGCAGGGACACCACTGCCGGCTCCGCGCGCATGGCGTGCGAGTAGATATTGGTATCGATCAGGTATTCGTTCACCTATTCGTTCACCGCCAGAGTTCCGGGTCGATTCGCCGGCCGGAGTCGATGCTCTGCTGGATCCGCGCGAACTCATCCTCGTCCCATCGTCCGAACAGGTGATCCAGGTCTCGATGGACCTCGGTGAACCGCCGGGACTTGCCCAATCCGAACTGCTTTCGAAGGGCGTCCAAGGCGGTCTGGTTCACGCTCTTGCCCTCCCGCTCGGCCTCCTCTCTCAACCTGGCTGCGAGCTGGGGACCCACTCCACGAAGGGTCATGTTCTTCAGGGAATCCGCCAAGAAGCACCTCCTTCAAATGCCACGATAAAATGATATCTATATGATCTCATAGTATGATGGCATCCATTGGGGGTCAACACAGGGTGACATGGACGGGCACCTTTCTGACCGAGATCGGAAACCGGAATGCCCCCGTACCCCCGAGGCCAGACTCAGAGGCTGCTCTGTGCTTTCCGCGGAGGGAAAGGGGATCGGGAGCGTCAGAAAATCGACGGCCGTCCCTGGGCACCGTCGACGGGAACCGCGGCCCCGTTGATCCAGCTCGCCCGTTCCGACGCCAGGTAGACCACGGCGTCGGCGACCTCCTCGGCGCGGCCGAGCCGGCCCGCGGGGAACTCCCGTTGCTCGAAGTCGCCGAACTCCTGCGGCTCTCTGCGCTGCATCAGGTCCCAGCCGCCCCCGGGGAAAAGGATGGAGCCCGGGCAGACGGTGTTCACCCTGACGTTGTCCGGGGCCAGCTCCATCGCCAGGGCGCCGGCGAGGTGCATCTGGACTTTTGCAAAAGGCAGAATTCCTGAATAATCGGCAAGGATAGAGGGTAGCGCGAATTCGATGGAACTTGGTATTTTTGGTAGGACGAAGGCATCCCCCGCCTTCGTTTCCCCTGGCCATGTGAGAGGTTGTTCATGCCAGGTATTGTTGATTTTCCCACGGTGGTTGAAGACGCGGTGGCAGAGTTCGGCGGCCTCTTCGCCAACGCCCCGGAGCGCCGTCACTTTGGCGAGTATCTGACCGGGTTGATGGTGGCCGAACGCAAACATGTATCGGCGATCAACGCCGAGTTCGTCGAGACCACCGATCAATCCTGCCTGAACCGCTGGATTACGCAGGTGCGGTGGGCACGGGAAATGGCTCAACAAACATCGCCTGGAATGGTTGCAGGAGCACCCCTCGACGCGCTATTCGGGGCGCGGGGTGATCGCCATCGACAACACCTTGGTCGGCCACAGCGGAGACAAGATCGAGGACGTGGGTTGGTTCTGGGATCACTCCGACCAGCGCCATAGGATTGCCCACGACTACGTCATCGCCAACTACGTGTGCACCTCGGGGAAATACTATCCGATGGAATTCCGTCGCTTTCGCAAGCGCCGGGAAGGGGAGACGGACGCGTCCTTCAAGAGCCATACCGAGCTGTTCAAAGAGCTGGTGGACGGGGTCGTGTGCCGACAGATCCCGGGTGATTTCGCCTTCGACTGCTACTTCAGCAGTGTCGAGTGTCTCGATCACATCCATAGTCATGAGCGCGGCTACGTAGGGGCCCTGAAGAGCAACCGCAAGGTCGAGTTCAAGGGCGGCCTGATGAAGGCCGCCGAAGTGGCTGCGAATATCCCACCCGAGGATCGCAAACAGGCCAGCATCGGCAAGCGCAAACAATGGTATTTCACCAAAACCCTGAGTCTGCCCAAGCTCGAGCACCGGGTTCGCCTGGTGATCCTGTGGGATCGCAAGAACGGCAGGGAAGCGGTCAAGTTTCTACTGACCCATCGCGTGCACTGGGAGATCAGTCGTATTCTGAACGTCTATCGCAAACGCTGGACGGGCACCGAGATTTTTCATCGGGACGGCAAGCACCATCTGGGCATGGGAGACGGTCAGTTACAAAAGCGGCGAGGGCCAGACCCGGCATAGGTACCTCGTGATGCTGACGCACAGTCTGCTCAGGGCACGGATGCGGCAGGGCCGTGCGCGTGACTGGGCTCACACCGTGCTGACGACCATTGGCGAAGCCTGTCGAGCCGTGTCGCGAGAAACGCTCAGTAAGACCATCTCGTGGGTAGTGGACCAAGCCACAATAGGGTGGACAGAGCAGCGAATTGTCGCACACCTGAAACTTTAGTAAAAAAGCGGAGTTTGCAAAAGTCCAGGGGTACCTTGAGATGCGGCGCGCTGCCGTGGGTGGAAGGTATCCGGAAAGTGGGGGAATCTTCACACTCCCGTACCCGACCACCCAGTTATAGAGCAAGCTCCAGATCCAGAATCGAAAGTTTCCCCATAATCCGTGTTCCTCAAACCGTCTCGTTGCCGCTGATTCTCCGTCCGCTGGGCAATTGCGCGCCCGACGATGGCTAATTCAGCAGTTCTAACGCTTTCTCCAAAATCACGTCCCTCTCCAACGGTTCGTCAGAAGCGGCGACGTGAACGGGAATGTCCGGAGGTATGCCCACGGCTTCGAAGAATTCGCCATCGGCTGAAAACCACTTGCCGATTGAGATCCGATATACCCAGCCATTGGGAAGTTCCCGCGGGACGTTGTTTGCCATCACGCCACCCGTCCTGTCTCCAATAACTGTAGTATACGGGAATCTTTTCATCGCCAGAACGAAATACTCCGCTGAACTGGCCACGGTTTTATCCGTGAGCACAACGATGGAACTGGTGAATTGCCTGGCGCCAGCCGGCTCGACGTGCAATTCCCGAAGCGGGCTGAAGTCCGAATGACCCGGTCCGCGGCGTACCTGCAATAGCGAGGACACGCGCTTCCGGTCTGCAAATCGTCCTGCTATTGCCTCCGTATTCCTGCTGTCCCCCCCGGGGTTGTTTCTGACGTCAATAATCAGACCCTTATTTTCGGAAAACCGATCCACAATGGGATCTATTCCCTCCACCCAGAGCCTTCGCGCCCTGCTGCTGAAGGACGCAATGTGGATATAGCCTATCTCGGCGGCCACTTGCCCGTATGTGAAATTGCCATTCCCCGCCGTCTGAAATCCCGAATTCAGATACTCCCGTTTAACCAACTCCATATCGAGCGTCTTCAGGGGCTTTCTATTCGCAGAGTTGAAATACGCGAACGGTGTCGTTAGATCGACGTGACCGTCCTTCAGGTGAGCAAGCATGGCGGACATGATGTCAAAGAGCGCGCCATCGTCCGTGCGTTCCGTAACCTGCGGCGAATAGACGGCATACAGGGCATTCCAATCGATGTTCTTGAATTCGAACAGGGCATAGTAGCGGTCGAAATTCTCCCACAGAATCTGAAAGTTGCTTCGCGCCGTGTCGGCAGGATCGGGCCCGACCAGCGTGTTACCGCAAGACAGCAACAGAGGGATACCCAGTATGCCGATAATTCGGAACCGCAAATGCAACGCCTTCACTCTCAGAATTGGAACGACAGGCCCGCACGCAGGACGTGAAAGATTGAGACCGTCGTTAAGGGTTGAACATATCGATGATACATAAAACTGTAGGCAAGGCGGAGCGTCCAATAACCGTCCAGAGTGTGTTCATATTGGGCGGAAAACCGAATTCGCTGGTAACTGTTCAAGCTGGTTATGACCCCCCCCTGAAAAGTCGCTCACCGCATATCCGTTTCGAAACAGATAGCCCAGAAACGGGGCTGACAGAGAGAAGACAACCCTGCGATTTTCAGGGCGCGGCAGCTCACACAAAATGACCATGTTGAGCGTCGAGGCCGCTGTGCCGATTGGTGGTCCTCTCAATGCACGGGCGCCAAAGGAATAATCTCTTGCCGAAACCATATTATCCCAGATTCCGCCGAACCACCATGTCATAACTGCCCTGGAATCCCCTGACAACGGGCGCGCATAACCGTATTGGATGAGCCCGTAATAGTGGTCCGCGGAACTTGCCGACGACAAAGGTCTCAATTTACCGGTCCTATATGCGACGCCCACCCAATGCCGATTCTTTGCCCCTCTATAGTCATAGAAGGCCCCAATTGTCTGGCCCGGTCCGCCATAGGACAGGGGCGACGCCAAATCGTCACGGCTTGTGTAATTTGATACGCCAATATCGATACCTACACCATGTTTTTTTTCGGCGAACCCAACGGATGAATGCAAAACCAACAGGCTTGCGAATGCAATACCATGTAACTTCAGGAAAGGCACTGGCGCGATTTTCCTTGCCGGAGACCATAAAATAGAGAGCCGTACCGCGCTGGCATCCCGCGAAGTCAGGCTCCCGTATGCCCGCTTGTTGGGGCGTTTACCCGCAAGCGGCTATCTGATGAACACGACACGAACCGCGAGGCCGTCCTGACCGACTACGAGCAGTACGACCTCGGCATCTGACCCACATTCCTCCGGGGCACTTGTTCCTCGTTGGCCGGCTCCCTCACCGGCTCGCTATGCGGCATGGCCGCCAGCGCTTCGACCAATGTTCGTCCGATTGTACGTGACCCACCCGAACGCTCTTGCAGACGCAGTGCTCGAAGTCCGCCGCCGGGAACCCGGCCGCAAGGCGCAACACTACGCCCTCCCGCTCCCCGCCCAGCGCTGACGGCTGGGCGTGCGCTTCGCTGACGAAGTCGCGAACCTGCTGCACGGAGCCGAACGTCCCCTCGAACAGAACCGGCACCACCGGGATGGCACGCGACCGCGCGTAGTCCGCCATCTCCCGGAACGAGGCGAACGACCCATCTCCGTAGCGCAGCGCGAACGCATAGAAGGTCGCGTCTTCGGGGACCGGGTCATACGCGATGCTGTGCACACCGTATATCTCTTCGCCATAGAGAAATACGTCCGAACCGGTGACCTTCCACGCATGATGCTTCCTGACCATCCCCAGCCACTTCGCGGTTGCAGGAGCGGACACGCTGCGTGCATAAACGTCGCCCTCGTGCAGCAGCGTGTTGCTCCCGTCCAGCTTCTCGGGAACCACGACCGCCCCCCCCACAAACCGCGTAGGATCGGCCAGAGCGTCTCCATCTCGGGAGTGCGCTGGCGAGTACGGCCAGTACGGAGTTCGAGGGTACTTCCACACTCGAGAGGCGGCCCGGAGAGTTGCACTCATTGCTCTTTTGCGGATCTCCGTGCATGCTGCGGACACAGTTGGCGCACGCTCACTCCCAACTCGCGTGTCAGCGCTTCCTGCTCGCTCCAGTCGCTGTCCGTGGCGTTGAGAATCCCGGCCTCAGCAACCACGGCGACGGCGAGGAACTTGCGATCCGACGCATCCATCTCGTTTTCCGGCAGCTCGACGAAGCTGCGGCGCCCATCGTTGCAGGGCGTAATCGAGACCTGACGCACGCGTTGTCTACCGTACATGTGATCGTGCACGTGCTTGAAGAATGCATCTCCTACTCCTGGAGCACCTGCGAAACTAAACCGATCCTTGTACTCATCGAAAATGAGGTTGCCGTCGTCAAGAACGATTACCGCATCGCGGCACACGGCTTTGAGCGTTTCGACGCAAGCCAGTTGGCAGTCCAGATCCGCATGAGTGTTCTTCCCGTTGGCGGCGATAGCGACGTTGGTATCCACCACAATACTGGTCATCTCGACGCTTCTATTCGTCTCTTGAGCGATGCTTCGCTGATCGCTGCGATCTCTCCCATTTCGTCTCCGAAGAAGTGGTCGGGCCAGTTCTCTATCTCGCCAAACTCGTTCAGGGCCAAGTCATTGAGTTTCGCGACTCCACGGTTGTTGCTCACGAAGTAGAGTTTGAGATCGGATGAATCGGCTTCTCCCTCAGCGGCGCGTCGCTGGAAACGACGCAGGAGATGCTCACTGTGGCTTTCCACGATGATCTGTACGTTGCGTCGTCTGGCTACCGCCAGCATCACGTCAGCTAGTCCGCTTTGCACCGATGGATGCAGGTGGATCTCCGGCTGCTCCATCAGGACGATCGAGCCCTCTGGTACGTAATACAACAGCACTAGCACGGGGAGGACTTTAGAGACGCCAAACCCGACGTCCGTCAACATCGTTTCGGGACTCGATGCATTCGCTCGTACACGCGCATGATAGAGGTTCGAACCCTGTGCAATCTCTCTGATCTCGACACTTAGAGACGCCAAACCCGACGTCCGTCAACATCGTTTCGGGACTCGATGCATTCGCTCGTACACGCGCATGATAGAGGTTCGAACCCTGTGCAATCTCTCTGATCTCAAACGAATGAATCAAATCGAGCTCTTGTAGCCAATGCGCAATCATTTCCTGGAACGTCTTGAGCTTCCCTCGGGGCTCAAGATTCATTCTCTCATTACGCGATGTAGCCGCAAGAATCGCATCAACGCTGTGTTCCCCGCGTGGCCCGACATCGACAGGACTTGCTCCTGACCATCGGTATTCACGTTGCGGATACTCGCGGAGCGGTCCGAGATAGAATACACTATCCATCAGAGCTTCGTATTCGGCTTGGAATTGACTCAGAAAGCTGGTATTCTGGAAGTAGGTCTGCGCTTGATCAGGGAAAAGGTGTGTCTTGACCGGTTCTGGAAGCGCCCATTTACGTCCTTGATTTCGTATGAAATGGAGTTCATGAGCGCCGTGCGATAGTAAAACGAACTCTGAAGGACGCTCGGCTTTGGACTCAATGAAGAACTCGGTATTGGCGAACCTGTACTTGACACGACGTGTGGTGAGATTCGGACCCCTTAGTCCAATGCAGCAGCTCGTTTGCAGGTTGTGGTCCTTCATTAGTACGTCCGTACGTCGGCCTGACGGGTCGCGTATCCTGAGTTCATCAGACAGTCCCCAGTTCAGCGTCCATTCGATGTCAAGTCCTTCGTCTCCTCGATTGACGACATCTCGGTAACCTCCCATGTTGACTAGTTCGCCAGGACCGCCGAAATCCAATACAAGGCCACGATTTGTCGCAGTCTTGGTCTGCTTCAGCAAGAGCAGGAACTCGAGCAGACTGCTCTTACCGGAGCTGTTCGTACCGAATACGCCGGTGATCCTTCCAAGGCGCATTTCCAGTCTTCGCCACGCCTTGAAGTTGGTGAGGTGTAATTCTTTCAACATCCGTCGTTCTCCTTAGCTATGTCTTCTGACTTCATCAATCAATCTTTCCCCACGACGCGCCAGGTTGTGCAGGGCGGCGAGTCCGTGAGTTCGATGCCCATCGCCGTGAGCTGCTCACGGACGGCGTCGGCGCCAGCGAAGTCGCGTATGCTCTCGCCGAGGTTGCGCAGCGCCATCGTGGAGCACTCGATGTGCCAGCCGGGGCGTCCGACGCCCCACGGACTCTCCCACGACGGCTCGCCGGGCTTGGCCGACTTCCAGAGCGCGAAGTCCATGGGGTGCTCCTTCTGCACGCTCGGCTCGATGCGCGCGCCTGCCCGCATCGCGTCCAGTGAGCGGCGGCTGAGCTTGCCGTTCTGGTCGTCGCTGCGGACGCGGAAGTAGACGTCGCCGTTGGACTCGTAGGCGTGGCCGCTGTTGATGAGGCCGGAGATTACCTCGATGATCATCGGCACCTCCTGCGTAGCGCGGGGGTACTCGTCGGCCTCGCGTACGTTGAGCGCTGCCATGTTCGCGAAGTATTCGGCGATGTGCTGCTCGGCCAGTGCCTTGACGGTCGTGCCTTCCTGGATGGCGCGGTCGATGAGCTTGTCGTCTATGTCCGTGAAGTTCTGGACACGGCGGACGGTGAAGCCCCGGAACTCCAGGTAGCGATGGAGTACGTCGAAGATGATGCAGCTCATCGCGTGGCCGACGTGCGCGGAAGAGTAGGGGGTGACGCCGCAGACGTAGATGCGAACCTCATCGCCAGCGGGTGCGAAATCGCGCTTCTCGCCGGTGAGGGTGTCGGAGAGTTTTCATGGGTTGCCGCCTGTGATGGATGCCACGGCCATGGCCGCTGCCCCCGTTTCTGAGCCGGTATACCCGAGGCCGTCCTCGGTGGTGGCCTTGAGGCTCCCGGCGGAGAGCTCCACACCCAGCGCGGCGGCGATGGCCCACTGCATGGCCGGGATGTACTCCGAGAGCCTGGGGCGCTGGAGGGATAATTGTAGCATCGACGTTGACCACCCGCCATCCGGACCTGCGGAGCATCGCAGTGGTGCGCTCCAGGTAGCGCTGTCCTGCCGCCGCGCAACGGGGGGATCGTCTTCTGCCAGCCCTTCGCTTCGCGCAGCCCGGCGGGGCACGCGCCGGCCAGCGCTTGCGAGGTTCCTGCAAGATCCGGCAACCGGGGTGCGTACAGCGCCCTTGTGCTTCGCCTCGCGCGGCTTTTCGCTGCATGCCGCTACACGCGGATCGCGGCCCCTGACCGGCAGGGGCTCGAACGCTTATGCCGCCGTGGTCCGGCCGGCCCTGGCGTCGGGGCGTCTGCGCATCCTCGATTCGCAGCGTCCCTCCGTAGGCGCTTCCTGCGACCCCGGTACGATGCGGTCGCGATCGGCGGCATTCGGCTCAGCGCGTCCACTTGCACCTGATATGCCATTGCCTTCGTTGCAGATCCAGCAACCACAGCGTAGCGTAGTCGTATCCATCAGGAGAAGTTCCTAATGGTAGGCCCCATAGGAAGAAGCAGTTGGGGCTTGAAATGCTGAAGGATTACTACGAAGATTCGGATGGTCCCGAATTTACCAAATGGAGTGTTGATCAATGAATAAATCAGAAAGTTGCGGGCCCGGGATGCTGCTGTCGCCTGCCCAGCTGGACGAGTTCAAAGCAGAGGGCGCGCTCCCGATTCCGGGATTGGTACCTCCCGATGTGCTTGGCGGGTGGCAGGACCAGGTACGCGCTGCCTGCTCAGACGGCGTCGACCTCGACGATCCCGGCACCACTTGGCCCCCTGGGCGCTATGCACCCGAGGGTGGTTGGCCAGAGTTCAGTCCCGGCCTGTACGAGTTGCCGAACCTGCGGTCCATCGTGGAGCAGATCGGTGGCGGCGCCTTTGCCCCCTCCCACCCAGCGGGGCAGCCGTGGACGCCGCAGGTGCCGATGACGCGGGTGATCCTGCCGAGCGAGCCGGGCACGGAGTGGGCCCCCCCTGTCGAAGGTCACCTCGATGGGTACGCGACAGGCTGGGGCGGCGGGTTCATGGCGTTCTTCGCCGTGCTGCTCTGGGACGTCAGCAGCCCCAGGGGCGGAGGCACGGCCTGGTGGCCGAGGTCGCACCTGGCGAACCACCGGTACTTCCTCGAGCACCCCGAGCAATTCGACGGCTCCTACCTCTTCACGGAGCCCGTGAAAAGCGGCGGGCACCGGGCCCTCCTGGAGGGGGATCCCAATGTGGGGGAAGTGGCATGCATGACGGGGCGAGCTGGCGATGCAATGCTGTTGCACGGCCTCACTACGCACGTCGGCTCGGCCAACGCCGCGGGATCACGGCAACCGCGGGTTGCGCAGTTTGCACGGTACTGCCACAGGCTAATGCGCGAGCAGGCACCCATGGTCATGTTTCCCGACAAGGATGGCACGCCATGGTCGCCCCCGGCGCGGTCACCGAACGTCGGCAGAACTTCGGAGTCTGACGAGCAAGCGGAGGCGACAGGCTTTCTGCCACCCGGTCACCCGGGCCGGAAGCTCGAGCGCTACGACGTGTCGGAGAACCTCTGGAAATACTGGGGGCCAGCTCTCAACACCTGACTTCTGCCTGTGAGTTCTACCGCTGGGCAATGAAGAAATGCAAGAGGCAAAAGGAGCCTCGACGAATCCGTCCCGATGGACCTGTCATGACAATGTCAAGGAAGAGAGAACCCCTCCCATGCCGTTCGTGGTTTTCCTCGCCGCTTTGATTTTTGCCTCCTGCTATCGAGACAACAATCCGGTCGGGAGTCAGTCGGCAGCCAAGCGCATCTCCAGCGCCGTGACCTTCTCGGAGCCGGTAGCCGGCATCGACAACAGCAGAAGCAGCAGTGTCGTCGACGATTTCACGGCCCGACCGGAGACCTCCGATGTTTCCGGAACGGCGCAGGTGGTGACGGTGGGCCCGACTCTGGCCAGATGCTACGGCGTGGGCGAACGGACCTGCATGGTGGTTGACGGTTTCCTGTTCTACGATGCGATCGAGGGCTTCGATTACGAAGCGGGCTACGACTATCGCCTGCGAATCGAGAAGTACGACCCCTGGGATGGAAAGGAGCCGCCGCAGGATGCCGGCCGATACGCTTATCGCCTGCTGGAACAGCTGGAAAAGACCCCCGCCGCATCTAGTCCGGCGACTGTGTCCCTGGGACCGGCGCGGGTGAAATGTTCGCAGATCGACGACTTCTGCCTGTTGGTTGACGGCGCCCCGTACACCGACATAGTCACCGGTTTCGAATACGAGGCCGGCTATTACTACACCCTCGACGTAAACAGGTACAGCGACGGCAGGTACGTATTGAATTCGCTCGTCTCGAAGACCGAAGCCGCCGGGATCGAAGAAGAGATAACCGTCGCCCCGCACCGGATCGACTGCGGCGGCGGCAACCAGGTGTACTGCAACGTGGTCAATGGGGAGGCGTTTCGCAGCGAAATCGTCGGTTTCAACCCGTGGCACGGGTACAGTTATCGTCTGCGAGTCGAGCGCTTCGACATGTTCGCCGGGGAGGAAACCCCCGCGTCCCCGGACGTTCCAAGCTATGGGTATCGCTGGCTGGAGACACTGGACCGAAGTCCCGCCGACTGATCGCACCCACACCAAAACGCCTGAGCTCAGAGCTCAGCCAGAGCCGTCAACGCCGCCAACACCCGGATCCGCGCTTCGTCCGCCAGCGTGCGGTCCACTTTCTCGTTGAGCCAGTGAAAGCCGCCCAGGGGCTCGTCGGAGGCGATCCCGCCCCCGTGGCCCGCAGCATCACAGACACGGGCCGGCAGACTTTCCAGCAACCGGCGCGCCTCCGCCACCTCCGGCCCCGTCCTTCCCTGCGCGGACGCCTTCCGGACCGCCCGCTCCAGCATGGAGAAGTAATCGTAGTCCTCCATCCCTTCCCGGGCCGCCTCGAGGTGTTTCCCGGCGGTCACCGAGTCCTCGTCGAGGAAGATTGGCGAGTACGCATCCTTGAAGGTGAGATACTCGTTCCAGGATGACGCTCCGCCCGTGTCGGTCAGCGACCACATGTAGATGGCCGTCGCTCCATAACGCCAGCTCGTCCACGCCATGAGGCGGCCGGCGTACGGATCGAAGACCCTGCCCGTCCACGCCGCGTAGAACTCCAACCCGATCCCCTGATCCCGCTTCTTCAGGTAGTAGTCGCGATAATCCTGGCCCTGTCTCAGGAAGGCCGCGTAGTTCGGGCACAGGACGTGGCAGGCATCGATCATCTCCTGATTCGCCCGGTCCATGTCCCGGTGGTTGGTATCCTCCCAGATGCGGACTCCCGTGTCGGCTTCGCGGATCGGCTTCGCCCACGCCAGAATGCGCTCGTCCATGAACGGCTCGTCAGGCTCGTCCACGAGGAGCAGCGCCAACTGTTCCGGCTGCAACCCCTTGGCCACCATATGCTCCGCCCAGAACGTGATCCACGCCTTGACCGCCGTGTTGAACTCCGGCGTGCCCATGGGCCACGACTCGAACTGCCTGCCAACTTTCGCGAACACGAGGTACTGGGCCGCATCCGGCCACAATTCGATCCAGGCATCGAAGTAGCCGGTGTCGGGCGGCGAAGTCATTCCCCCCTGCGCATCGTGGGTGCCCCGCGGCAGCGCCAGCTTGAGGGCCCAAGGCGAGTCGACGAGGTGTTCGCGCAGGTGCTCGATGATCGCCGGCCGGTTCTGCTCCGTCAGAAAGCGGAAGTGACCGACCCGGTCCGTGTAGTCCCATCCGCCGAAGTGAAGCGACTGCTTCTCCGGGAAGTCCAGCGGATACAGGTGCATGCGCAACGGGAACCGCTTGCCCCCCGGCACGGACGCCACGACGACCTCGCCCTCATAGGTGCCCGGCTCCACGTCCACCGGATGGAAGGTGAGCCACACTTGCCGCGTCATGCCCGAGGGCACGGAGACCGTATACAGATTGTTCTCGGCAGAAACCTCAGGCAGTGCCGCCGCCACCGGCACCCCGCTCCGCGTGTCGGTCCATGCCACCTCGTGAACGGTCACATACTCCGGATTGTCGCCCCCGGGCAGCCCGCTCAAACGGAACGCCACCTGCATCGGTCCGTCACTGCTGTTGCTCACATTGAACGCCGCGGCGCGGTATTCCTTCCGCATCATGTGCACCTCGACGGCCGGTTCCGCCGCGGTGTCCGGCATGCCGGTTAGGGGAAGCGGATCCCACAGGTTCGAACGCCAGAACGCAAGCGGCTCCAGGCCCCGGGCGCGCCACAGCCACGCCTGCGTGCGCAACACCCGTTCGTGCCACGCATTCAACGGCAGCACCGCCTGGAAGTCATCCCCGAAGTCCGTGGCCGGCCCCAACTCCCCTTCCACGGCCGCCAACTCGCCCAGAACATCCTTCCGCGTCTGCACCGGGACCCCCTCATCCGCCGCCTCCTTCCTCAGGGCCTCGATGTCCCCAACAAGGCGCGTCCGGATCCCTTTCTGGATGGCGATCCGGCCCGCATACGCCTTCACGTCCGCGATGGCCGGACCCGGCAGCGGCTCATCCACCCACTCCGGCTCTCCCGCGTAGACCTCGATCTCGTCCACGAACGTGTACGGCTCGCTCCACACCACCAGGCTGACATAGCGGCCGTGCGTCCGCAGCCGGTCCGTCCAGTACCGATGCGTCCCATACCGGGCGGCGCGCTCTTCGTTGAGATCGCGGAGGATCTGCTGACGCACTTCGGGGGCGAGCTCCGGCGGGTACCGATCCCGGTTGCCGTCGTAATGATGATGTATCTCCGCCTCATTGAAACCCATGCCCTCCCGGGCCCACATGGCATCGCTCGCTTTCGTCGGTGCGAACGGACCGTGTTGTTCCGCGCTCAACTGCACCAGCTCCCCGATTTCATGGAACTCCTTGGCTTCCCCCGCCACCAGGATGCGGATCGTCAGCGGCCACCTCACGTCTGCAAACCCCGCCGCCGTACTGAACGAGACCCCCCGTATGGGCCTCACCGTACCCAGGTCCAGCGTCAGGATCGAAGGTGTCTTTTCCTGCCAGCCCACCGTCGACTGCTGTGCCCAGAAATAGCCGTCCGTGTACACCCCGTCCGTCAGTTGCTCGTGGTCACCGGGGTCCGTGCAAAGCCCGTAATTCGGATTCGGCTCCAGGGTGTAGCTCGCTCCCAACGCGATGTTCTCGCGCGGACGGTCCGCCGGCTCGGCCCCGGATGGCGTTGACGCCGGTGCCACCATCCACAACGCCGCCGCTGCCAATGTCCACTTCATCGCTTGTCCCTCGCTATCTGATTCTCGACCTGCCAAAGGAAGGGGAGAGGAGACCTTCGCGGAGTGACCTGTTTCTCAGAAGGGCAAACAAGCGGTCCTGATCCCCTGCTCCGTCGTCGGCCTTCTGAAGTAGCAGCGGACCCCCTTGTTCGCCCTTTCCCTTAAAGAGACACCCCGAACTTCCCGGCCATCAGGGTGGCCAGCCCCAGGAAGCTGAGGAAACCCAGCACATCCGTTACCGTGGTCAGCACGATGGACGCCGACTGCGCCGGATCCTTCCCCAGGACCGTGAGAACCACGGGGATGAGGGCCCCGGTCAGGCCTGCCATGGCCATCGAGAAGACCATGGATGTACCTATCACCAGCGGCAATCCCAAGGTGCCGGACCAGAGGTAGGCCACCAGGGAGGTGGTCACGGCCACGGCCACTCCGTTGATCATCCCGGCCAGCAGCTCCTTGCGGGCGACGCGGAACCATCCGCGCGGCCTGAACTCGCGCAGGGCGAGCCCGCGCATGGCCACGGCCAGGGACTGGGCGCCGGTATTGCCCGCCTGGCCGGCCACCACCGGGAGAAAGACCGCCAGGGCGGTGAACTTGGCTATGGTGCCCTCGAAGAGGGCGACCACCGAGGCGGCGAGAAAGGCGGTGGCGAGGTTGACCTGCAGCCAGGGCAGGCGCTTGCGCACCGCCAGCCAGGGGGATGACAGGGCCTGCTCGTCGGCGCCGGCCCCGACCATGGTCTGCAGGTTTTCGCTGGCCTCCTGCTGGGCGGCCTCCACCAGCGCGTCGTGCAGGATGATCCCCCGCGGCCGGCCCTCGAACCCGACCACGGGCAGCGAGGCCAGCTTATGGGTTTCCAACAGCTCGACTACTTCCTCGAGGGAGGACATCGCCTGCACGCAGACCGGCGGCCCCTGGGCAAGCCCCCCGAGCCGCTCCCCGGGTTGGGCAACGGCTACCCGCTGGAGCGGGAGCACCGCGGCCAGGCGTCCGTCGGCATCGGCAACGCAGAGATCGTGAATGCGCCGTTCCGAAAAGGAGCGGATGCGGTCGAGCGCCTCCTCCGCGGTCTCGTTGGCGCTGAAGACGGTCACCGCGGTGTCCATGAGGCCGCCGGCCGATTCGGCCGGGTAACGCATCAGCTCCTTCATTTCCGCGGCCAGCCCCTCCGGCAGGGCGGCCAGGCGGTCCGTCCGGGTCTCTTTCTCCAGCCGGGACAGGAGGGCGGAGCCGACGCCGGGGTCCATCCCCTGCCACAGCCGCTGGAACAGGGCGTCGCCCATCGCCTCGACAAGCTCGACCGCCCGGTCCGGGTCGAGCCGCTCGAACACACGGGCCGCGGTTTCCTCGTGGCCGGCCTCGAGCAGCCGCAGAGCCTCCGGGACGGGCGAGGCGGCCAGGGCCCGGGCCGCCTCGCCGGGGTGGAGGCGGAAAAACTCCTCGATGAGGGCCTGCGAGGCCGCGGTTTCACCGTTCATCTTTCACCTTCTCTTCATTGACCAACCCTCTGTGCAACAGGGGGCTTGCCTATTTCAGGGCCAAAGCGAATCTCGTATTCAGACAAAAGGACGTATGGCGACAAGATGACAGTCATTGAAAAGAGAACTGAAGAGGTCAGTCATGAGGTTCTCCGTACTGAATGAGCTTCCGTTGCAAGGTTCTCAGACTGATTCCCAGGATTTGCGCAGCCTGTGTACGGTTCCCCTCCGTATGCAAGAGGGAGTTCAGGATCATTTCCTTTTCCACTTCGGCCAGGGTCCTGGGCTCAAAATCCTCTGCCCGGGTTGTGGAACCAACTTCGGCTGGCTTTCCAAGATCGCTGGACAGAATGGTCTCGATTTCTTTCTCCCCGACCTCCGTGGTCCTGTCTGCGGCATAGATCGCCAGGCGCTCCGCTGCATTCTTCAGCTCTCTCACGTTTCCAGGCCAATCGTATCGGGCAATCCGGTCAAGGCAACGGTCCGCTATCTCGACGGATGGGATTCCATTTTGCTCTGCGAAACGTTCCACGAAAGTCCGTACAAGAAAAGGGATGTCCGACTTGCGTTGGCTGAGAGGCGGCACCGAAATGTGGATGACATTGAGGCGATAATACAGGTCTTCCCGGAATCTCCCCCTTTTCACCGCATCCGGGAGGTTGACATTCGAGGCCGCAACGAACCGCACGTTGATGTCCATCATGCGGGTGGCCCCCAGGCGGCGGACTTTCTGTTCCTCCAGGACCCGCAAAAGCTTGGTCTGCATCTGCATCTCGAGGTCACCGATTTCGTCGAGGAAAAGAGTCCCGTCGTTGGCAGCTTCTATCAGCCCAGGTTGGGTCTGCGTGGCCCCGGTAAAGGAACCCTTCTCGTGGCCGAACAACTCACTTTCGGCCAGTTCTACAGGCAGGGCTGAGCAGTTGAGCGCAATGAAAGGCCCATCCCTCATAGCACTGAGCGAGTGGATGGCACCAGCCACCAACTCTTTCCCTGTGCCGCTTTCTCCCGATATCAGGACCGTGGACTTGAATGGCGCCGCACGTCGAATCTGGTCGAAAAGTGCCTGCATGGCCCTGGATGTCCCCAGCAATTCTCCGAATCCGGTTTTCACCTCCACTTGCTCGGCTGAGGCAGGGCCAATCATCCGTTTGCGTTCGAGCGCACGATGTACCGCCGTCACCAAGTCATTGGCATCGACAGGTTTGACGACGTAGTCAACAGCACCTTGCCGCATTGCCTGTATTGCCTGCTTCACGGTCGAATAGGACGTGAAAATGATAACCGGCAGGGGCGGGGTGAGCCTGATGGCGGTGCGCAGCAACTGGATACCGCCAGGCATCTTGATGTCGATGACGGCAACATCGAAGGGTTGCGACCTGAGGAGCCGATCCGCAGAGGTCCCGTCACTCCCTTCGAAGACCTCCTCATATCCGCTTTCCCGAAGGATTTCAGTCACGGATGCCAAGTATTTCGGGTTGTTGTCCGCGACGAGCACCCGCCCTGACAAAGGCGTGGTATTGATCGAGTCGGGGAAGTCCTTCATAGGGTTCGGCCAAGGTGATGCGTCAAAAAGTCCATCAGGACGACAAAATGTCACAATCCTGATTGGCCGCTGTCAAACTCAATTGCGGTTGTCGAAGTCGGATCTCGGGGTGATATCTCCGTTGTCTACTGTCCCACAGGGAGTTAGGGGAAATGGCCAGTGAGGGCCGGGAGAGGGGGACCTAACTGGCACTATCCTTGCTTTACCCTTTTGAACGGCGGGGGCCCGTCAATTCGCACAGACCGTCTTTTCCGGACGAAAAGGAGAAAAAAATGCACGTCTTTGAATGGCAATGGTGGGAGCAGTACATCTCCCCATATGCCCACCTGATCCTGCCTTTCGGCATACTGGTGCTCGGATGGCTCGTTGCCCATCTGGCGTCATCGATTGTCCGTCGAGCCCTGCTGAGAACGCACCTGGACGACAAATTGCTGGCGTTGATAATGGGACGCGACGCCGCGACGGGGATTCACGCCGAACGCTGGATCGGCAGAGGGGTGTTCTATCTGGTGATGCTCTTCGTGCTCGTTGCCTTCTTCCAGATGGTTGGCATGACGGCATTGACCGAGCCGCTGAACAAGACGCTGAACCAGATTTTCGCTTACCTGCCCAAGCTGCTTAGCGGCGCGGTTTTACTGGTGGTTGCCTGGATCGTAGGCAGCCTGCTGCGGCGGGTGGTAACCGGCGTGCTTGCAAGGACCGATATCGAAAGACGCCTGGCTAAACCGGCCGGACTCGAGGCAAAGACGGAGAGCGTGCTCCCTCAGACTGTGGGAAACGTGGTCTACTGGCTCACGTTTCTCGTTTTGCTCCCGGCCATATTGGATGCCCTGGGTTTGCAGGGATTGCTGCAGCCGGTCCAGGTGATGATTGCAAAAATCGTCGGATTCCTGCCCAACCTGTTCGCTGCCGCCCTCCTCATGCTGTTCGGCTGGCTTGGAGCTCGAATCGTCAAGCAGGTGGTCTCAAACGTCCTCGAGGCAACAGGGGTTGATGGTTTCGGCCGTCGTATGGGCTTGGCTACCGGGCTGGGTATCGAAAGTCTTTCGGGTCTCGTAGGTACTTTGACCTATGCGGTGATTCTGATCCTCGCGGGCATCGCGGCATTGGAATCCCTGGATTTCCAGGCCATCTCCAATCCCGCCAGTTCCATGCTTGCCGGGGTATTGGCAGCAGGGCCGTCTATCCTGGTCGCCGGAGGTATCCTGCTCATCGGCTACCTGACGGGTCGATTCGTTGCCCGCGTGGTCGACGACGTCCTGAGGCAGATCGGTTTCAACTCGCTACTGCAGCGCCTCGGAATAGCGGAGGTAACGATTGCCGAGGAACGTTCCCCTTCCATAGCCGAAGCAACCTTTGCGGAAGCCGCGCCCTCAACGAGTGAAGCGGCGTTCCCGGTGCAACGGCCGCCTTCGCAAATCGCGGGCTATGTCGCAATGGTGGCGGTCCTTCTTTTCTCCGCCATCGAGGCAACTTCCCAGCTCGGGTTCGAGAATCTTGCAGGAATGCTGGTGAAACTGACGCTTCTTTTCGGAAAGGTTGTTCTAGGGGGCGTGATCTTTGGTTTTGGATTATTCCTTGCGTCTGTATTTGGCCGCCTCACCGCCAGAAAAGGGGGAACCTATGGCACCCTGCTCGGGGTAGCTGTGAGGTTCGCGATAGTGGCGCTGTCTCTCTTCATGGCGCTGGGGCAGATGGGAATCGCTAACGAGATCATTACCCTGGCCTTTGCATTGATCCTTGGTTCGGCGGCCGTAGCTGCGGCAATCGCGTTCGGCATAGGCGGCCGTGACATTGCGAGAAACCGACTGGAACAATGGTCCCGAAGTCTGGAGGAGGCGAAGAACAACGACCCTTCGTCTTCCGGAACCAATCCCGATCCATCTTCTCGACAAGACAGGTAGTTGGTCCATCCCAACCAGTAATTTACGCATACCCTTCACTTCAAAAGGAGGATGAAATGGTTGTAATCCTTTCGGCTTTGATACTTCTCGCGGTTGCATTTCTGGCCCCTCCCGGACTATGGGCGGTGACTCCTGCCGACTACGATGTTCCGGTTAGCACAGACCAACAGCTCCGTCTCGGAGGAACGTATGCGTATGCGGGAAGCGGCACCAACACCGGAACCAACGACGGTTCCGCCTCGCTGCTATACCGCCGTTATTACAACTCGTTGCCGTACGCGTGGGACCTGAATTTTAACGGAGTCGGGGTGACGCGTCGGAATGCTGACGACGAGCAGGAAGGATCCTATAATTTCGTTGCCGGTCCGGGGATCAGGAAATATTTCAATCCTGAGGGTGACCTGTTTTATTCAGGCGAGCTGCGCGTTACAGGAAACAGTGATTACGACCGGCCGACCGTCGACTTTACACCCGGGGTCGGATCCGGACGTTTCATTCGGGTCACGCCTCTCGCCCAGGCCGTGCGTATCGAGAAATTCCTGCGCGATGAAGGATTGGTCACGGGAGTTTTGCCGGATGAGACATTGATCGAGCTGGCGCAGGTGATCGAACGCAGGGACGAGTTCGAAACCAAGTTTGGCGACCGTTACAAAATCAAATGGTTCGAGGAAATGGAAAGGGTGATTTCCAGGTCCGGGCAGTTTACCAATGACCTCTCCGTTTACGGGCGATTTCGGGTCGAATATCTTTACGCTATCGAGCTCGCTGAATTACCTGTATGAGGTGACCAACCGGGTCGACTTCACCGTCAGCAACATTATTACGGCTTCGCGCAGCGACCCGAACGTCAAGGCTACAGTGGTAGAGCAGGTGAGATCGGGTTTCATTTTCTTCATCGAGAACCATATCAACCTCAACGTCACCGGGACAATAGCCAAGGAGCGAGGTCAGGACCCCACCCAGGGCGTGAACGTGGCCGTGGAGTACCGCCTCCGCTGAGGCAGGGGATACCAGGGAAGCAGGCATTGCGATGCACGACCCTGGCCAGTTGACATGGGGGCCTTCCTGGTTGCCTTTTTTGGCAGGGGAGGCCCCTTCCCGGTTTGCCGGCCATTATTTGCTTTGAAAAGGTTAGGTTACTCATATGGGAACGCAAAAAGGAAAGCAAGGCTTTTGGACCTACTACCTTGCTGGTCTGTTTATCAGAATGTGCGACAACCATCATTTTCTTTTCGCTGCCGGCTTGGCCTTTGCCACCTTGTTCACTCTAGTTCCTCTTGCATTTCTTGTTTTTTTTGTACTGGGCTCGTTCCTTGATCCGGCCTCGATGACTCGTTTGGTGGATATGACGGTGGAGGTAATAATACCTTACCAAAATGAGGCTGCGTATATGAAGGAGGTCCTCTACTCCCGCATCCCCGAGGTCGTCGAATTCAAGGAAGCGTACGGGGTCTCGGGGCTGTCAATCCTGATTTTCACCGCAAGCGGTCTTTTCAGCAGTATGCGAACCCTCCTCAATACTGTTTTCAAGGCTTCCGGGGAAGAGCACAAACTTGCCGAAAAGCTTTTTTGGCAATGGCCCGCGGTGGTCAAAAAACTGAGGGAGCAAGGTAGGGGCGATTCCAGTTTCAGGCCAAGCATTATGGTCATGGCCCTTTTAAGTGCGGTGGGAAAGTTGAAGGATTTCGCCTTGCTGCTGCTTGTTCTTTTCGCTTTTCTGCTTTCGGTTCTTTTGCTTCCGGGTCTTTCGACAATCGTTTCTGTCCTTGTGCCGCTGGGTTCCTCGACTAGTTACTTCTATGGTCTTGTCACCATCATTTTGGTTTTTTCGGTGTTTCTCGGGTTGTATTGGTTGGTTCCCCAGGAGCAACCGGGTATCAAGGTGCTCGCGCGGGGCGCATTATGTGCCTCATTATTGTGGAAACTTTCCGAATGGCTTTTCGGTTACTATCTCGGTAATTTTGGAACGCTAGGGTATTTGTACGGGGCCTATTTTCTTTCTGTTGCAGTGGGCATATGGCTTTACTTCACTGCCATCGTCTTTATTGTCGGGGCCGAGGTCGCACAACTCTGCCAGGAACGGCGGGGCGAGGGTTTCTGATCTTTCTTCGATTTCAGGGTCCTGGTGGTCTCGCGCTTTGGAAGAAGGGTGAACCAAGTGTTTCCCCTAACTGAAAATGATGGGGGACCCGATGATCAAGATAAAACCATCCTCTTGGAGGACCCTACAAACCCGTAGACTTCACAGGTCAATTACCGGAGCATAGTGGGCCCGGCAGGGCTTTAAGACGGCTGCCCGGGGGGCATGCAGCGCTCAGGGTTGCGTTTCGGGCGATTCGTCGGCGGCTGTCTTCTCTTCGGAGCGAGTGTCGGTATCCTCCATCAGTTCTTGCAGGACCACCTGGACGATCTCGGTCTCCAACTCCTTGCCGAGCTGCGCAGCCGATTCGACCGCTCCCTGTGCCGCCGCCTTGCCCGCCTGCTGCTCCGAAACGCCGAGATCCGCCGCCGACCCGCGCGCCGCTTTCACAGCGTGCCTGACGGCGTTGCCCACGTGCAGCCCGGCCTGGCTCGCCCCCTGGATGACGCCGTGCATTGCGCCGCGCACCGCCTCGAGAGGATCGGTCGCGGTTTTGGCGAGCGCCTGCATCGTGCCGAGCACCGCCTCCTCCGCGACGCGTCCGACTTCCGTCGTGACGTCCGCCGCCGCCCACATGGCCCCTGCGGTCGCGCCCGTCGCCACCTCGGCCCCCTGTTTGCCGATCTGCTCCAATGTGTCAGCGGCTCTTTCTACCGACTGTCTGACGCGCACAGTCAATTGGCCGGTCCGCAACTGTCCGTAGTTGAGTCCTTCGACTGCGGCCTTGATCGTGGAGGACAGCTGGTGGGCGGTGACTCCTACGGCCACATCGAGGCCGGGTATGGGGGACAGCTTGCGCAGCGACTCCAGCGGAAAGTTCGCTACGAAGCTCAAGCCCGGGACGGAGGTCAGAACCCGCAGGTTCTCCCGCGTCTGCGACACGAGCTCGTCCATTACGACGGCACTCTCCGCTTCCCCCTCCTCCCGGATGCCCGCCAGTACCCCGAGGGTGAAGAGACCGAGGACGAAAGCGATGGCGAACAGGAAATCGAAGCCGGTAAGGAAGACCGCGGGAAAACCGATGGTGCGAACCGGATCGACCCACTGCACAGCGACTTCGAGGTGACGCACGCTGAAAAAGTCCGCGAAAGCGCCGCCGAGAAGCGGGCTGATCCCGGCTCCGAGGTTGGCCGCCAGGGATGCGGCTGTCAGGTAGGTCATGGCCTGGGCCTGCGGGGCCATCTTCATGCGGATTGTCGTCGTCGCGATGTTGATGCCGGCGCTCGCGATCCCCATCAACATGTGCAGGACCACGAGCATGGGCACCGTGAAGGCGTGTTTTTCCGGCAGGGCGGTGAAGGTCCAGCCGAGGATGACGAGGAAGTAGAGGGACGAGGAGAGCGACAGCACCGCCTTGCTGCCGAACCGATCGACGAACGGCCCCCAGACCCGCAGGAAGAGGACGTTGGCGAGCTGGCTCAGCACACCCAGCCCCACGACCCAGGTCAGGGTCAGGCCGAGCTTGGTCAGCATGTAAACGGTGAAGAAGGGTACTGCCAGCTGGGCGACGAAGTTCCACAGGAACAGGAAATTTATCAGCTGCCGGAAGTTCCGGTCCCGGAACGGCGTCCCCAGGCTGCTGAACACCGAGGGGCGTTTGTCTTCGGGGACGACCATCCGTGGCTCGGGCATGCGCGCCATGAACCCGACGGCCCCGAATCCCAGCACGACGCTACCGAACAGCATCGCGTATGAATAGGCGAAGATCTCATCGTTCGGGCCGGACGTCTTCCACCAGTCGATGTAGAGGGCGGCCATGAGCCCCGACACTGCCGAGGCAATCGTCGCCACCCGGAGACGCTGGGTGAAGAACTTGCCCATCAGGTCCTGCGGCACGAGGTCGCGCAGCCAGCCGTTCCAACTCGTGTTCACGAAGGCGTTGCTTACGCCTCGAAGTGCGATGAACGCGAGCATGAGAACCACTGCGCCCGGGTTGGGAACGTCGACAAGGAAGGGGAGCAGCGCGATCGGGATCCAGGTCGCGTAGGCGAAGAAATAGGCGGTGACGGCGACGGCCTTGCGAAGCCGCAGTCGCTCGACGGCGAGCACTGCGATCAGTTGCAGGGGCTGCATGACGAACGGGATGGCCGTCATGATACCGATGTGGAAATTGGACGCTCCGAGAATCAGGGCGAACGAGGCGAGAAACCCGCCGGATGCCAGTCCGTCGGCACCCGCCGCCGAGATTGCCTGCCGGGTCATGTTTCCCAACCCGCGCCGGCGCTCTTCGTCGTCGAGTTCGGGAACGGGCCGGAAGAACCTGGGGATAGCCATGTGCGTTTTTAGCGAAGCGAAACCATGTTCAGTGCGTGCTCGAACCCCGGCACCGAGTAGAAAGAACAGACTATGAGTCGGGCTGAGTGTCGAGGACTTCTCCCCGGACACAACGAACTTTGCATGCAAGGTGGGGACAGGTCGAGCTGAAGGCGTGAAACCCGTCCCTGGTGCGTTTGACCAGGATCTCGTTTCCGTCGAGGTCGTGGATGGTGCCCACGACGCCTGTCTGGAAAGGCTTTACTGGCCCGACGAAGATCCTGCGTTTCCGTTTGGCCGGACCATCAGGCAAAAGAAAGGCAAGGACCTGAGCCGTGAGAGGACCGTAACTGGCAAGCAGACCGATTCCCATCAGCGCCGACGCCAGCCTGGAAACGGCGGGAGCTTTTGAATTTGCGATGTGTTTCGGTCATTCCGTGTCCACCTGATTTTCGGCTGCCAAGTCAATGTATTCCCCAAAAAGCCTATCCTTGCCCATGGACCAACAAATCAAGGCTCTGGCGAACTTGGTCCTTCCCTTCGGCGTTCCGACAGTTGAGGGATGGCCCTTAAGGAGAAAGGGGCCGCCGAATCTGGGAAACGTTCTCTACTCGAGGTCGGTCATCCATACCCAGGGCGCTGTTGACAAGGCCCGACAGGCCGATGCGGAAGAGCTCCCCGAGAGCCACCCCGGCATGGCCCAGTCGGACAGGCCCTTGTACGCGCTCTGTCAACTGGCGCAGGGTTTTATGGCGCAAGGCACCGGTGAAAAGGTCCTTCTCGTCGAGCACGGGGAGGGTGTGGAACTCCAGCCAGGCTGGGTGGACCAGCACCGAGGCCAGGGAATCCCCCATGCGCAGGCAGACGACGTCCCGCTGCATGAGGGAGGCGACCTCGGCTCCCTCCGCCGCGGCTAGCAGCTCCCGCAGGGTGAGGACCCCGGCCAGGGTCTGGTCGCGCTCGAGCACGTACAGGTAGTGGGAGGCGCGCTCCGGGTTCGAGCGCACCCGTGCCAGGGCCTCCGCGACCGAGATCTCGGGAGGAAGGGTGAAGACTCGGGGCTCCATCAGGGCCCCGGCGGTATCCTCCCGGCCGTGCAGCAGGAGCCGGAGATACCTGCCCGGCTCGGGTGGAAGCCGCCGCAGAACCGCTTCCCGGGTATCGGGGAGCAGGCGGCGCAGGAGCAGGGCGGTGCGCTCCAGGGGAACCCGGGCCAGGGCCCCGGCGGCACGGTCCGCCTCCATGCGCTCCAGGCAGCCTCCCGCGGTGTGGGCTTCCATGGTGTTGAAGAGGGAGGCGGCGAGCTCCGGCGGGATGTGCTCGAAGAAGGGAACCAGCTCGTCGAGCGAGCGGTTCTCCAGCACCCTGGCTGCCTGGTGAGTATGGTCGCGGATGAAGCTGTGGATCAGGTTCGAGCCGTCCATCGGTTCACCTTTTAAACAGAAGTATCGAGGCCTGCTCCCCGAAGAGGGAGGCCGGCACCGATACCCGCCCTTCCTCGGTCTCCAGCAGGACCGAGGTGGCGGTTATCTCGACGATCTCCCCCTGGAAATCCCCGACCCGCACCCGGTGGCCGACCCGGTAAGTCTTCTGCAGGTAGTAGGAGGCGAGGATGTTGGCCACGGTCGTGCGAGCCCCGAGGGCGAAGGTAAGGGCGCTGCCAAGGAGGCAGCTGCCGAGGACGAGGAGCAGGACGCTGGTCAGGAAGTCGACGTTCAGCCCCGCCTGGTCCACGGCGATCAGGGCGCTCACTACCAGGACCGATACCTGTCCCAATCGCCCCAGGGCGTTGGCGTAGGCGATCCGGGTCGAGGTGATGAGATCCCGGAGGAAGTGGCCGCCGAGGAGGCCGGCGAATAGGATCAGGACGGCGGCGAGCAGCCGCGGCAGGTAGAGGACGATGCCGCTTAACCAGACCGAGACAACGGGCAGCCCCATGACTTCGGTGGCCGCGGTTACGAAGAAGAGCAGCACCATCCAGAAGAGGACCCGGCCGACCGTGCGTCCGGCCGACTGCTGCAGGTCGGCTCCGTGCTGGATGCGCCGAAAGCCGGGAACCCGGAGGTGGAGCCCGGCGAGGATCCGCCGGCTCAGGGTTCGAGCCAGGAAGGCGAGCGCCAGGCCCAGCAAAACCAGGGCGAGGGCGCCGGCGATCCGGGGGGCGGTCCCCGAGAGGTGCTGGGCCAGATTCTGGACGAGCACCTCCAGCTCGGCAGTCAGGTGTTTAAAATTGGACACGGGGATCCGGTCTCCTTCCTCAGATGGCGGTCCGGTGCTCCCTGGTTCCTGGTTCTCCCCCCAGGGTCCCAAATTGAAGGGGACGGGAAGCTAAATGCCGGCACTGATCCTTTCCCGGGCTTGGAGGAGCTTGGCGACGACCGCTCCGATGTCCGCTTCGTCGACGAACGGGGACAGGATGTAGGATTTCAGGGCGACGATCGGCTCCTGGTAGCTGGTGTGCCGGTAGCAGTCGGTCGAGGAAATGACGACCCCTCGTCCCGCCATCGCCTCCTCGTGCACGTACTCGAACACTCTCCGGTTGTACTCGTTGCCGGCCAGCAGGCAGTCCCGCCAGGCCGGGTCGTAGAATTCCCGGCGCTTGATGCAAAGGTATCGACTCCCGGGGGGTAGGCGCGAAACAGCGTCACCGTGCCGAAGTTGTCCCGGTTGAGCACGGTGGTGCCCCCGAAGGTGAACACGCCGCTCGCCTGTTCCGGGTCGTACCCGACCAGCCGGGCGGTGATGCCGGCGACCTCGACTTCGGCCTGGGCAACGAGGCGGCTGTACTCGTCCCAAGCGACGTTGGGGTTGTGCAGCGCGCATGATGGAGTGCACGAAATAGGAATCGTGGATCGGGTCGGATGCCGGCTGGGGAAAGGCCAGCCGGATTTCTCGAGGATGTCGCGATAGGGAGCAGCCATGCCTGCGGCTCTTCGGTCAGAGGTGTGCAGCGCGATATCGGGACGCTACAGTCTGAGACTTCCGCGGGCGGATTTCGGATCCACCGGCCTTCCGGAGGTCAGCGCAGGAAGAGCAGCTTGCGCGTCAGCTCGACCGCCCCGGTCTCCAGGCGGTAGAGGTAGACGCCGCTGGCAACGAGTCGGCCCTGCCGGTCGCGGCCGTCCCAATGGACCCTCCGGTAGCCCGCGGCGACCTCGCCCTGAAACAGGGTGCGGACCTTCTGGCCCCGGAGGTTGTAGAGGTGCAGGGCGGCCTGCGCGGGGCGGGGCGCGTGGAAGGAGAGGACCGTCCCCTGGTTGAAGGGGTTGGGGTAGTTCTGCAGGAGGGCCCAGTCCGCAGGGGCGGCAGCCGAGGCGTTTGAGGTCTCGACCGCGGTGGGGCGGCTGAGGACTTCCGGAGGCCCGGAGGTGCGCAGCTGCTCGACAGAGGCGGCGGCCGGTTCGGCGAATGGACGCGGACCGCCGTCGGCAAAGGGACGGGAGCGGACCTCGCGGCCGTCGGCGAG
Organism: Candidatus Latescibacterota bacterium; assembly: GCA_965206595.1. Taxonomy (GTDB): domain Bacteria; phylum Latescibacterota; class UBA2968; order UBA8231; family UBA8231; genus CBDCXV01. The sequence goes on along the minus strand of OZ242214.1, from coordinate 6,853,568 downwards.
AGTGACGATCAGGTCCCATTTCTCGAGCGGGGTCTCCTCGGAGCCGCCGCAGTCCCAGCGCGCGTCGGCGTAACGGATATTGTCCACTTCCGCCAGGTCGGGGTTGTAGTCGAACACCGGGTCGACGCTCATCTCGTCGGCAGAGAGGGTGGTGTAGAGCCGGGTGAGATAGGGCTTTTCGTCGAACAGTTCCTGCAGCCCCTCCAGCGGCTCGACGACGATCCGCTCCAGGTCGTCGGCAAGGGCTCCGGGGTCGAAGTCGAGATCGGCGGTCCAGCGGTCGTAGGCGCGCATGTTGTTGTAGAAGGAGCGCTCCGCGATGTCCTGGAGGCGGCCTTCTACCCGCGCCTCGTCGTAGGCATCGCGGTCCCCGTCGAACACCACTTCGAGCACCCCTTCCTCGAGCACGGAGGCCGGCATCGGGATGTGGCGGCGGATCAGGGTCTGCATCTGGGCGTCGCGGGGAAAACCCTGCGCCAGGGCGGCCTCGAGGAAGTCGGCCGGGCCCGTCTTTCCGCGCAGCTCCTCCAGGTCGAACTGCGAGAAGATGAAGTCGCCGACGATGCTGCTGGGGCCGGCGTAGTCGGTGACGAAGGCCTGGCCCCCGGCCTCGTTGGCGGCCTGGGTGACGACCTCGGGGTAGTTGAAGCCGCCATTGAACCAGTCGATCAGGGCCTCGTTGATCTGCACGTGCAGGTAGTTCTCCGGGATGGCGCGGTGGTCTGCCAGGACCCAGGCGAGGACGCCGAGGTCGGGCACGGTGGCCACCGCGGTCAGGCGAATCGGGATGCCGGGCGTCTCCGCGGCGTAGGTCATGGCGATCGGCTGCAGGTCGCCGACCTCGCTTTCGGCGGCGAGCTTGAGCGCGAGGAAGTAGAAGTCCCCCTCGACGTACGGGGTCAGGAGCGGGACCCCGAGGTCGCCGAGCTGGTAGCCGTTGTCGACGAGCCAGTCGACGATGGCCTGCGGATCCTCGGAGGTGATGACCGCGGTGTCGTACGGGCCGACCCGTTCCTGGGCCACTACTTCGACTTCCGCGGACTCGTCAAGGGCAATTGTCTCGGGGGATCTGAGAACAATGGGCCGGAAGAAGCAGTCCTCCTGCTCCGCGAAGTTCAGCTGGAAGAAGGGCTGGGTGGCGAACTGCAGCTGGGTGAAGATCTGGTTGTGGCTCACGGCCAGCTCCGGGACCGAGGGCAGGGGCAGGATCCAGGCGAAGTCCGAGGCGGTGCCGCTGAACAGGAGCTGGACGTGGGTGGTTACGGTCCCCTCTCCCTGAATGAAGAGGATGTTCTCGGCGACCTGGTTCATCGGGAAGGTGGTGCAGAAGAAGCCGCCGCAGGCGCGCGCGGCCGGGGTCCCGAGCAGCAGGCAGAGGAACGCGGCATACAGGGATCTGGTCATGATGGCTGACTCCTGTTTTCGAGGGGAGAGGACCATCGCTGTCGGCAAACCGAATATGTGCCTGTTCAATCACTGGGCAAACGAAACAGGAACGGGGCCAGGAGACTGGAGAAGGCTATCCCGACCCATTCGTGCATCCTCTCGCAGGCACCTGCCCTTCAGGGCTCCCATCCCTTCCGGCGGCCTCGGCTGTGGCGGAGGCTTCCTCTTTGGAGGGCCCGCTTCCCCTGAGGAGACGGGCCGCGGCTAACCTCAATAGGGGCCGAGGTTTCCCTCTGGGGCGGGTCGCTTCAGTCGCTGTGCGAGGCGGACGGTGCTGTCGCAGGGGATAGGGCGGTCTCAACCTGATGGCTAGCTTCAGATGCTGTGCGAGGCGGTTGGCGCTGTCCGGAGTGGATCGGCGGTCTTACCTTTTCGCGGCCTTTGGGCATGCCCTCCGTGACTACCTGAAACCCGTGGCCCGGGTATCCCGGCCTGCCGCGTTGCCGTCAGCGCGCCATGTTCCTCCCAAGTGGTCCATCGCGTTTACGCAGGTCGGGCCCTTCGGCGCCATAAATTCTGCAGGTTGCCCGGGCAGACCAGCGCTTCCTCCCTTCACAGGCCCGCCTCTGCCGATGAGCGGCGGCCGGTCATCCTCAACCAGACTTCACGTGTCCGTCCCACTTTCTCACATCCTGCCGATGCGGCCCTTCCTGCGAGAGATGGTATGGGGCGGGCGGCGCCTCGAGCAGTACGGCAAGCAGTTGCCTCCCGGCGCCTTGATAGGGGAGTCGTGGGAGCTGTCGGCCTATCCCGGCATGGAGAGCAGCGTCGCCGGCGGTCCGCTTTGCGGCCGGTCCCTGCAGAGCCTGCTCGAGGAGTACGGGGAACGGCTGGTCGGAGGGGCGACCTGGGAGGCCTGCGAAGGTCACTTTCCGCTGCTCGTCAAGCTGATCGACGCCGGCGCCGACCTCTCGCTCCAGGTCCACCCCGATGACGGGTACGCGCGCCGCCACGGCCTCGACCGCTTCGGCAAGATGGAGGCGTGGTACCTGCTCCCCGGGGCCACCGGCCGCTTCGCCGCCGGCCTGAAGGAGGGGGTCACCCGGGAGGAGTTCTCGCGGGCCCTGGCACAGCAGCGGGTTCTCGACACCGTGGAGTTCCACGACGCCGCGCCGGACCAGGTGGTGTTCGTCCCCCCGGGGGTCGTGCACGCGGCCTGCGCCGGCATCATGATCTACGAGATCCAGCAGTCGAGCGACGTCACCTTCCGCCTCTACGACTACGACCGCCCCGGAGCGGACGGCAAGCCGCGCGAGCTCCATGTCGAACGCGGATTGGAAGTGATCGCTTTCGGGGAACCTGCCCCGGCCCCGCTGCAGGTGGAGACCTCTCCGCCCGAGGGGCGCACGGAGCTGGTGCGCTCGCCGCGCTTCGATCTCGATCTCTGCGTAGTCGGGGAGCTAGAGCAGCGGCTCGCTGCCGGGGACTCCTTTCTTTCCGTGACCGTCATCGAGGGAGGTCCGCTGGAGTACGGAGCCGGCGACGGTTGCCAAGGCAGTCTCCCTCTCGGGGGGACCGCCCTGGTTCCCCCCCGCTGCGAGGTGGACGTCCGGGCTGCCGGCCGGACCAAGTGTTTGGCGGCTTCCCCGCCGGGAGGAGGATGCCGGTGAAATTCGTCGTCAGGGCCGGGGGCGCCGGCACCAGGCTGTGGCCGTTCAGCCGCCAGCGGCGGCCCAAGCAGTTCCACGCCATGACCGGGCCGCAGAGCATGATTCAGGAGGCGGTCGCCCGCGTGCGCCCGCTCGCATCCGCAGAGGATCTCTTCGTGTCGACGGGAACGGCGACGGCCGCCCTCGTGCGCGAGCATCTCGCAGACCTCGGTCCCGGGCAGCTGATCGTCGAGCCGGCCCTGCGCAACACCGGACCAGCGGTCGGGCTGGAGTGCGCCTTGCTCGAGGGGCGCTACCCGGGCTGCGTCGTCGCCAGCCTCGGGTCCGACCATTACATCGGGGATCCCGCGGAGTTCCGCCGCCTGCTGACCGTCGCCGAGGCCGCGGTCGAGGAGCACCCGGATTTCCTGCTGACCATCGGCGTCGTGCCGACCCGGCCCGAGACCGGGTACGGCTACATCCGCAAGGGGGAGGTGTTGTGCGCGATCTCCGGCCAGCCGATCTACAGGGTGCCGGAGTTCAAAGAGAAGCCGGACGCCGACCTCGCGGCCCAGTACGCCGGCAGCGGCGACTACCTGTGGAACTCCAACATGTTCGTCTGGAAAGCCGCGACCGTTCTCGACCTGTTCGAGCGCTTCGAGCCGGAGATCTTCGCCGCCCTCGCGGAGATTCGCGAGGCTGCCGCGGCCGGCTCAGCCGATGCGGTGATCGCCGGGCTCTACCCCGGCCTGCCGTCGATCTCCATCGACCACGCCGTCCTCGAGCGCGCCCCCCGGGTCGGGACCCTGGAAGGGGAGTTCGCCTGGGGGGACATCGGCAGTTGGGCTGCCCTGACCGACGTCCTGCCCGCGGACGACGACGGCAACCTGCTCTCGGGAACCGTTCTCGCCATCGACGCGCGCCGCGTCACCGCGTACGGCGGCAGGGAGAAGCTGATCGCCCTGGTCGGGGTGGAGGATCTCGTGGTCGTCGACACGGAGGACGCCCTTCTCGTCTGCCGCAAGGACCAGGCGCAGCGGGTCAAGGAACTGCTCGACCGTCTCGGTGCCGACGGCGGTCTCTCGCGATACATGTAGCACCCGGTCCGGAAATACGGCAGAATCGAAGGCGTCGCAGGTAAGAGGTTCATCGGCGAATGGTTGACTTCCCCTCACCTTTTCGATGTCTCTGTCGCAGATGGTTGAATCCCTCGCTTTTAAGCGGAATAGTGACTTCAGGAGGCCGCAAGTGAGCGAACATACTCCGAAGCAGCACGGATTGATTGGGATACGTCATCTGGAAAACGCGGTATTGGATATTCTGCTGGAAGCCTGGCATGAGAAAAAGCCCCTTGGTTTCTGGGAGATCGGCAAACGGACGGGCATTGCCTGGGAAACGGACCTCCTCACCTTTCAGGCAGAAGGAGGTTTTGGCGGCAGCAGGGGCATTGTTTGGGGCGTCCTGACGAAGCTGGCCAAAGAAAAGCGGGTTCAGGGAAAAAAGGGGCGATGGGAGTTGACCGAAGCGGAGTTCAATCGGCGTAGAGACAAGTACCTCTAACGTCCCCCGCGTGTCTGCCGGGGAGCCTGTTTCCGTCCACGGCACCTTCGTATCTGAGTCCCAAATGAATATCGAGCCGTTTTCGAAGCCCTGACGGACTTCCGGCTTCCCGCAACAACGCCTAAGAAGCGCTCAGCTCGCGGATGAAGCGGCAGATCCGGTGCAGGCCTTCGCTGATCAGCTCTTCCGGTGAGGCGATGGAGATGCGCACGTGGCCGGCGCACATGCTGCCGAAGGTGTTCCCCGGTGCCACCGCGACCTTCTCCTCGGCGATCAGCCGCAGCGCGAACGAGCGCGAATCGAGACCCGTCGAAGAGATGTCGACGAGCAGGTAGAAGGCGCCTCCCGGCGTGTAGCGGTAGAGTCCGTACTCGCGCAGGATCCCCAGGGCGAGGTCGCGCCGCGCCCGGTAGCGGTCGCACATGGCGCGCACGCAATCTCCGGGCCCCTCGAGGGCGGCCACCGCGGCCTTCTGAGCGAACCCGACTCCGCAGGAGACCAGGGGCTCCTGCAGCTTGGCGGCCAGCTCGACGTAGTCCGCCCGCGCCCGCGTGAAGCCGACGCGGAAGCCGGTCATGGCGAAGCTCTTCGACATCCCCGTCACCAGGATCAGGCGTTCGTCGGCGTCGTGCGGCAGGGCGCTGGCGTGGCTCCCGTCGAACACGATCTCCCCGTAGATCTCGTCGGACAGCACCCACAGGTCGTGCCGCCGCGCGAACTCCATCAACCGCCCGGTCAGGGCCTCGTCGTGCACCTGTCCGGTGGGATTGGACGGGTTGCACAGCAGCAGCAGCTTGGTGCGGTCCGACACCAGGGACTCCATTTCCTCGATATCGGGGAGAAAGCTGCGCTCCGGACGCAGGTTGTAGTACACCGGCCTCCCGTGGAAGAGCGCCACCGCCATGGCGTAGTTGGGCCAGCCGGGATCGGGGAGCAGCACCTCGTCCCCGGGGTCGAGCAGGCCGAGGAAGGCGCTCGCGGCGCTGAGCACGGCCCCCTGGGTGACAAGGATCTGTTCCGGCGCCGTGGCGACGCCCGTGCCGCGTTCGATGTAGCGGGCCGCGGCCGCGCGCAGGTCGTCGATACCGGCGTTCGGCACGTAGCGGGTGTGCCCCTGGCGGGCGCCGCGGCAGGCCGCTTCGACGATGTGGTCCGGGGTGTCGAAGTCAGGCTGGCCGACCTCGAGGTGGATCACCCCCTCCGTCGCCCAGGCGAGGTCCATGATTTCCCGGATCCCGGACCGCGGCAGCTCCGAGGGGATCCGGGCGAATGGCTTCATGCCTTCAACGCAGGTGTATGCCGGGACCGGTCGAGCCGATCATCTGCACGGTGTTGTAGATCGAGGCGGGGGTGCTCGCCCCGGTGACCCCGGAGATGCTTTCGACGCGCTCGACGTTGAGCTCCAGCGCCGGGCCTCGGGCCTGGATGGCGACGGTGGCGGTGTTCCACTCCGGGTTGACCAGCATGACCGAGTGGGTGCGGTCGAAGCCGATGCCGGCGTAGGCGATGGAGGCGTGGGTGTTGACGTTGCGCGGGAACAGCGGGCAGATGCCGCGCGTGGGCCCGTCGTAGAGGCAGGTCTCCTCGGTGATGCTGTCCGGGTCGACGCCGGCGTTGGCGCAGTCGACGTTGTGGGGCGGCTTCTTCATGACGACGTCGACCGACTCCCAGACGTCGCGGTTTTCCAGCAGCGCGTCCATGCCGACCACCCCTCCGTGGGGAATGAATACCCGCGTGCCGTTGGCGACGCTGGTTTCGGCGAGCTTCCTCTCGACCTCCTCGTCAGCCAGCGCGGTGACCGAGATCAGCATGTAGTTCGTTTCCTGGAGGATCGCCTCGGCCCAGCGGCGGGTCACCTCCGGGTGTGCCATCTCGACGACGAGATCGGCCTGACGGCCGGCGAAGTCGCCGAGATCCTCCAGCGCCAGGCCGTCGGGAAGCCCGGCGAGCCTGCCGGTGTCCTGGTCGTGCACGAAGACGACTTCCATCCCCTGGTCGGAAGCATCGATCATCCGGTGAACGGCATTGCCGATCTGGCCGTAGCCGATCAGGCCTACTCGCGTCCTGTCTGCGGCCATTGTACGCGCCCCTTTCTGCTTTCCTGTGGACGTTGAATGCGATCCGTGAAAACGGCGAGGGAATATAGGCGGCCCCGCGTTTTCCCAGCCAGCCGGAGACGTTGCCGCCGCCTGTCTTCGCTTCCCAGGGTTCGGCAGCTCCAGGAGGATCATTTGCCAGTCCTTCGACCGAGCTCGCAGTACAGTCTGGTTGCCTGTCGGCCCGTATCCGGATCAATACGGGGCCTGAGGGGCCGTTGAGGGAACACCCCGCCGTACGCCCGGCGACGGGTCGAGAAGGCAGGTCAGGCTGCGAACTCGAAAGGCGGCGGCGGGGCCTTGGCAGGGGTCAAGGCCGGGGGCCGGTCCGGCAAACCGACCCCGTCAAATAGCATCGGACCGAACCCGGACCTGCCTGCAGCGCCGGCCCGCGCGTTGCGGCGCAGGTGGGCAGTACCCTGCGCAGGCAGGTCGATCAAAGCGGCGATGATTCTCAGGCTGCGGCCACAGGCCGCGCATTCGCTGAGGTCGGCAGAAACACCCGCGCCAGCAGGCTCGCCCACCGCAGCCTCAGGCCGCAGCGCTCGCATCGCCGTCCGGCGCCGCCGGATCGGCAACCGGTTTGGCCGGCACGATGCGGTCGCGGGCCCGGGGCGCCAGGACCCCGTGGTAGCGTACAGTCCGCCACCCTCAGAATCTGATCGGTCTGACGACTGAACATCTCGCGGAAGATCTTGTAAGTCAGCAGGCCGAACGTATCCGTTTTGCCCGTCACAAATGTCTTGGCCAAGAGGTTGGCGTGTAGCCCATTTCTTCCACCCGTTTTCCGGGTTGTCTCGGTCACTAAGGTCGAGACCTTGGGATCTAGAGACAGGGCCCGGGACACGGTCATATGGGAGATGCCAAGCCGCCGGGCGATGCCCTGGATGGTGACCAGTTTTTTCCTCATGTTCTTGCCTCTGGGGAGAACCCGACCTCCGTCCTTCCCGAAAGTCCCAAACTATGCTCCCGCGAGGTGAGGAAAAAACAGGAAACTTGATGTTCACAGGCTCATCGATTATTGTTAACTGGAACAAAAGGGCATATCAGGCTGATAGACATACGTTGTGCCGAGAAAGAAGGTAAGAAGCTTAAAAAGCTATTGATTATCCGAAGAAGAACCTCCCTGCCTGAAAACTGATAAGCAAATCCCCGGGTGTACGACGGCTCGAAACATCGGCCGGGACCGCCGCTTTGGAGCCGACTAGGAGGTGTGGGGTCTTCAATCCCCCGGCAATACATTCGGAAGGTCCTCAGAAATCGCGGGAACGTTTCTACGGCCCGAGGGGAGAACCGAATGCAATACTAAGAACTATGACTGTTTTGGGATTGCAGTTATAGCCGTCGCATTGCTCGGACGGGAGGTTGCGAAGGTCCGCCGGTCCCAAAGGTCCACTGGTTGAGGGCGGTGAACTGGGTCCGGGGAGCTAGGGCACCATCATCGATGTTTTCGTACCGTTGGATGACTACTTCGTACCGTTGGATGACTACATTGACAATCCCTGTCTGGCGAGGTTGATTACCTGAATTAATTGTTAGAGCTAAGCTAACATAGCATAGCGTCTTGGACGCTGCAGGGTGGAGATACAGGACCGAGGTGTCCATCCAACGACCATTAGAAGGAGAATCATTAATGCCAGAACAACGCTGCTTTGTCTTCCGCATAGCTTCCGATGATGATTTTATTCAGAACGAATTGCAGCAAGGACGCCTGCGCCAAGGCTGGTCTCCTCCAGGCACCTCTCTTTTGAATGCCGATGGCAGCGAGCGGGATAGGCAAGAATGGACGCAAGCCTACGAGAGTGCGTGGGGCGGACCTCCTAGCCCTCGGCGGCATGCGACACTGCGCCGTATGCTGGATATGAAAAAGGGCGATCTGATCTTTATCCCCAAGGCTCCAAAATACGGGTATTTCACAATTGCCGAAGTAGAAGAGAGCGAAAGCTACCGATTTGAAGTGGCTTCAGGTCAGAATGATTTTGGGCATATCATTCCTGTGAAGAACTTACGTGTGGTGGCCAATTGGTACAACCAAGACTCCCAGACGATCTATGAGTTGTTCAAGAGCGCGTATTTCCGATCACCAGTTACTCAAGTTCAAGACTATAATACTGGAAGAGTGCTTTGTGCTGCGAAACGGTTACTGAATGAAGAGAATGCGGATACTCCCCAAGCTCCTAGTACAATCAGGAAACATCGATACAATGAAAGCAGGAAGCAGGCTGCAGAATCCTTGATAAAATATGTCAACGACGAGTGGGGGCATGACCAATTCGAGGCCGCTGTAGGAGAAGCCTTTGAACGAAAAGGATATGAGCTACTCAGAAGCAGGAGCACGCGAAACGGTGGAGATGCAGATCATGTGTTTTCTCTGCCCATGCCCGGGTTTGACGAGGGTTTGTTGGAATGCACCCCTTTGCTCATTGTGCAGGTCAAGCAAAAAACAGGCACAGACTATGACGATGTCCGGGGGGTGACTCAGTTGGTCAATTGGAAGGCGGATGAAGGGCAGGAAGTGCTGTACAAAGTGCTGTTCACCAGCGCGGAATCTTTTACTGAGGATTGCAAGAGGATCGCCGAAGCAAACGATGTCATATTGATTTGTGGTACTGAGGCCGGGCTGTTCATGCTTTAATGCAGAACCGAATCGCCGATCAGCTTGGACCGAAAAAACTGTGCCACACAGGAAGAGACGGAAGTGGATATGAAGGAAGCTGTTTAGCTAAACGGTGCTCAGAATTTGCCACTATAACGGGCCTTTGTTCATGTTTTCTAGCCAATTAAACCAAGTTGGTCTCCACCGCTTTTTCAATGGTCAACTGTCAGGCGAATACCATCACAGGACAACCTGACAGTTCAGCTGAGCGCTGAGCGGAGCCAAAATATCCACAAGGCATCCTCTGCCGTATATCTTGAAGTGCTCATAGGCCCGACGCTGAAACCGACCCAATATAAACCTCCTGCGTTATGAGAGTCGGCTGAGCCGGTGCAATCCCAGCTGAAATCGGCAGATTTCGGGTTCCAACTTATATGAATTTGCAGATTGCGGTAGCGGTTATAATTGCAAAATCCGGGTACAGGAAGGGCCTCGCTCCCAGTGATTGAAATTCTTCTTCTGCTCGTGGTGCTTCTCCTCTTGGTGCTCGTGTTCCGGGCCCTGTTATTTCCCTTGCTTCTGCTCCTGTTAGCATTGTACCTGATTTTGTGCTGAACCATTCCGAATGAATTACTTATGTCGTCTTTTTTGGCAATTTCGGGATCGTGCTGTCAAAGCCAATTATTGTTCTTTAACATGGACCAAAAAAAACGAATACTCCCCCTTCCCAAAACTCGGACTCGAATTGAGGGACGAATGCCCGTCGCCATGGTAATATGGTTTTCTTCGGTCTGGACCGCCTGCGCTACCATGCTTTCCGGAACAAGCACCGAAATATCCAAAGCCTCTGCCCCAAGCGCGCAAAAAATAATTGTTAACAAATGGCCGACAGGAACAACGCCACTTGGTTTTTATTTTTTTCAGAATGTTAGTGATTTTACTTCACCTACCTCGGCTGATACCGATTCCGACTCGAAAAATGAGGATACTGATTCCTCTAAGCCCGACGAAAAGAACGTGAATTCTGAAGAGGTCTATGGGGCATTCATTGATTCGATTATATTTTTTGGGGATATCAAAGAAAAAACAAAAAACGCAAGGATGCTATTGGAGGAGGCGCTTAAATATTACAAAACCCATAATTACTTGGAATCTCGTTCCATATCCCTATTTGCTTGGCAAGACTTGGCGACGGCCACGATTTATAGACCCATGAATAATGAGGCCAATAAAATTAGAATTTATCCTAGTGGTTCTCGACAGGTTACGTCAAACTCGGTACTTCTCGAAGAAGGGAAAACTCAAAGGGCTCTACTTTTTACTTTTTTGCAATCAAGTTTTGCCCTCCAAGAAGAGGTGTGGGATTCGGCAGGATGGTTTCGTTATAAAGCAGCGACCTTTGAAAGATGGGTAGAGTTTGACCTTCTCACATGGTATAAAGATGCCTATGACCTTGACAAATTTGGTAAGGGAGAACAGTCCGAACAATATAAGGTTCGGTATAAAAAGAATGTACTAGACAAAGGACCTAATTTTAACTATTTCACCCCGAAAGGGGTCAGAAGTGGAAAAGGAATTATAAAAAAAATTGAAACGTCGGAGGGAACGTTAATTGTGAATATGCGTGCAGACCCAGAGGACATAGCGGACTACGGGAGAGGTGAATTTAAGCATCCTATCGGATTCATGAGACATCTGTCCGATTTTACGCGAAAAATGTGGACGAAATACGAATGGGTTTCGGATGGTGATATGTGGAGGAGGAATCGCTATAAAGCGATTCATGAGATTGTTTTTACTCTATATTACCCGGGCACTGACGGGAATGAATTTCCTATCGGTAAGTTTGGGCTAAATCGTCTAATTGGCGCATCTATAAATTGGAAGGATTACAGGGTAAAAGACGGTACCTTCCAAGATCTTCTGAAAGAGAAAGGCATTTACTGGCTACATCCTGAAATCCCCGACATGGGGATGCCTTCGATCCATTAACCATTAACCGGGGTGAAAAACAAACGATTCCACGTTTGATGCGTGCGAATGCGCGGCGACGATTGTGGTGGCACTGAGGAGGTTACTCTCCGCGACCAGCATGGTGTATAGCCGTTGTCTACGAGCGAGCAGCAAGCACAGTATCTGGGTCCCCGATGTCCGCAGAGATCTGCCCCGAGGCCGGTCCGCTTCACCCAACGACACCGCTTCGCGAAAAGTTAAGCGGTGTCGAGGCCGATTGTTCCTGGCCCGAGTAGCCATCCCGTCAAGGACTGGTGATGATTCCCGGATGAGGCCCACCAATGGGGCAGCCTTCGTCCGTGGAATAGACAGTTAAACAGCATTCACCAGACCAGCAATACGGTCCCGGAGCCTCTGTCGGCGAGAGTCGTAGTAGTCCGTGAATTCTTTGATCTCTCCCGGAACATCGCCCAACAAGTGACGGTCACAATAATTCTGGCGGGCCTGGGAATCCGGGCAATGGATCTCCAACCAATCCGCAGGTAAAGTAGCCCGTTTCTCGTTATTGACCGAACGGTCCAGCAACTGAAGATTCGCCAGGCGGTCGCATCGATCCCGGAAGGCGACAATCTGCCCGTCGTCGGCAATGCATGCGGTCTTCAGCCGGTTGGTAGTAAACCGGCTCTTTGGGAATACGTGGTCAATGTCAGATCCGTCTCGGGACTCCAGGTGAGGAAACAGCATGGTCAACAGCGGGAAGATACGCCGGTCCCCCAAACGCATGTCTGCCAGATCCTCTATTTCCTCCCCGCCGAAGTCCAGAGTCTTGCCCCTCTGTGCCATCACCCGCCTAAGTTCGCTGGCCGGGAATTCGGACCCATTCGAATCGCGTATCACTTCCCGCAACGCGGTCAGTAGAGTGTCCAATCCGCTGCCCCAGATCCCGGACTCTTTCAGGATAGACCGGGTGAGCCAACCCCGAATGACCTTGCGGTCGTGCAGGAAGCGGTCACTGGTTTCAAAGTCCCGCGGCGCCCCTTTCTTGTACAGGTAATAGGCAATGGGCAGGAGTGAGTTGGTGGCCTGGATGGTCCTGCTGTCAAACCCGAAACTGTCCATCAGTTCTACGGTTTCCACAAGGGCCTGACGGATATCTGGCCAATTCTTCTCCAGGATGGCCATATTCTCGTGAGTGAAGTTCTCAACCCTGAAACCGACGCTGGCTATGTCGGTGAGCATAAGCCCTGCCTTCAGGACAAAGTCCGCATTGAACAGCAGCCCAGCCCGCACGTTGTTCATATCATCCACCAACCCGTGGACTTCACTCCTGGCGTCACGGGGGGGGGTCCATTGAGACACTGCGATGCTCAAGAGAAGATTGGAGTAGGAGAGGGGTGTCCCACCACTGTTGCACCGTATGAATATGTTGAGCACTCGCTCAATGTCCTGGCACTTCTCCTCGTAGAAGGCGACAACGAGTCCGACACAGATGGCTTGATGGAGTCGGTTCAGTGTGCGAAAGCCCATGCGTTGTTGCTCGGTATCAAGACCCTGTTCAGATATCCAATCCCACATGTCCGGGCCGGGGTTCTCCGTAGAGAAACTCATGATGTCTGGGACCTTGAACCATAACCGAGTGTCCTCCAAGCCGATGCGGTCCTCATTGACGAACTCAAAGACGTAGCGACTGCCTTCTTCATCAGGGTCCAGAGGCGCCAACAGATCAAGCGCCAGAATCCTCTTGGGGAAGGCATCCGGGCGGCTCCACCATTTGTAGGGGAGCTTGACAGCCATCGAACCGCGGAGTCCGATGTTGAATGCTGTCAACCGTTGCTGACCATCGAGCACGGCTGTTAGCGGCTTGTGGTGTATGGGCCCAAGCTCAGGACAATGCGGGTCATCCCGTTGATGGTAGTTCCGAACGAAGTCGTACCAACGGTATTGGCCGGAATTCTGGGCCTCAACCCTCCAGAACATGAACTCCCCAAAAGGGTAGCCCTGCATCACGCTGTCGAACAGATTGCATACCTGTTCTGGCCGCCACACAAACTCCCTCTGGATTGCCGGCAGCACATATCCATGTGATGCGATGCTGTCTAGCGCCTCTTTGATGGTTCCGCCTTGCTGGTGCATCGATTCTCCTATTCCTGTCGAAGGAAATTACTAGAGCTGTAGGGCCATGTCCTCACCATCGTCGCGAACGCTCTCAGTTGCCCAAGGAATACTCGGGACATTAGACGCTGACGAGCTCCTCAACGCCAGTTGGAATCTCCGCGGCATTTTCGCATATATGGTCGTTGAATAGGTGACTGACCCATGGTGCCTGCCAGTTCCAGCAGTACCTTCCGGAACCAGTAATTGGGACTGGCCTTGCCTGCAGTCCGACGCCAATGGGCACACCGGCAGAGATCACAGCGTCCCTCCCGCCAAGCGAAATACCCTTAAGCCTTAAGTGTGAAATGAAGCACCTTTTGAGACTCTCGGTCAAGGCGGACAGCGCACCGCAAGGGTCCGGCAACTCCCCTGAGTGAGGATCGTTTGCCAGTCCTTCGACCGAGATCGCAGTACAGTTTGGTTGCCTGTCCGCCCGTATCCAGATCAATCGGGGGCCTGAGGGACCGTTGAGGGCACACCCAGCCCGTACGCCCGGCGAGGGGTCGCGAAGGCAGGTCAGGCGGCGAACTCGAACTGCGGCTCAGGTGGGGCCCTCGGCGGGGGCATCGCCGGCAGTCCTACCGCCCGAAGCGAAGCGAGGACGGTAACCCCCCGGGTCATTCATCATCTTCTTCATGTCCGGAATCGTACCGGATCGTGTAGGAAAACCGTCGGCCGACTTCCTCGGCAAATTTCGGATCGGCGGGGAAATCGGTTTCTATAACGGGCTGCGTTAGGAAACTCTTGATTTCCCCGTTGCGGAAATCAGTAAAGCGGAACGGTACTAACCCTATCATTTGGTTTCCGTCGTAGACCGTTAAGTGAAACCCGATAATAGCCCAGTTCTGACCGGAGCGGTTCATTATTTCCCCCAAGTAACCCCAGCTATCTTCCCCGGTTTGGAGGCTCATTGACGGATGCGGCTCGACGTTGAAATACACGAATCCTCGGCCCGCGTCGGTCGTGTCCGGTGTCGTTACCTCCCGCGTCGTTACCTGGGGAGCTGGAGCGTCGTTCTGGTCACCTCTATCGGGCGGTCCGCAGGCAACGAGAATCAGCAGCAGAAAAGCGGTCATTTCTTCCCCCCCTTTGGTTGGTGGTGTCCCGGGACAGAGTAAAGAAACTCTCCGTCGAGGTCGAGGACCAAACCCCTTTCCCGGGATGTACTTTTTTAGAAAATCCCCCCTTTTCCCATAGCTTCGCATTCCCAATTCAATAACAATAATCGATTGTAGCGCAATCAGTTACGCTTGACACACCAAAGATATTTGAGTACAGAGGAACGGGAGGAAGAGTCATACACTCAGACGTACACAAAGCGTTGATGGCCAGCGCAAAGCAGACCGTCGAGGCGCGCAACGTCGCTTTCGTCGAGGGTAATCGCACCTACAACGCGGACACCCCCGGGCCCTTGGATACGCTGCACGTACGCCCCAGCCAGCGCAGAAAACGCGGCCCTCGGAGCGCGACGTATAGACGTTTCCGCAGTACTCGGATTCAGCATCTACGTGCCTGCCGGGACAGGCGACATCGAGGCGCTCCGCTTGTGCGATTCGCTCTTGTCGAGTTTCGACAACCTGCACGTCGAAGCCGGCGAGGCGGGCGACGTGTACTTGCTTGCCGGCAACGTCACATGAGAGGACTATGCGACCATCGCAGAAATCGGCAGCCGAAGGGTGCATTCACTCTTCCAGAGCAGCAGAATATCTTTGCTCGTGTTTCGCCGAATACCGCCGAATACCAAGGTTGTAATAGGTAACGGGTATATCACTCTCATTGGCCATAGCACACAGTCGCCCGGCCCACCCGAGAGCCGCCTCGTCACCGGTACCATTAACCAATGAATCGCCAATAAAGCAGATTCTTATCTCACTCCTCGGTTTCAGAGTTCCCGAGCGGATGCGGGTCAATCGGCGTGGGCATTCCATAGAAACCATATTCTTATGTCCACATACGTGTCATGGACGAGTAGCCCTCCTAATTAAGCGGATAAATCGCTCTTTCCCTGTAATCATTTCAGTCCCCGATTCTCTATTCCACCAAGGGCTACTGGGATGCTGAGTCTTTCCTACCGTAACGTCTTGTTGATCGACCGATTCCATAAAGTTCTCTGCAGCTTTACTGCTAGGGAAAAAAGCATGTCTGGGCTTGAGTATCTCTATTACTTGCCGAATCACCTCACCTGATTTTTCTATGTCCAAATCTGTTTCTCGTATGCTCATTCCTTGAGTAGCAGGGCGTTGAAAAGCATTCATGTAGCAGAAATACTGAAACATATTCTCTCTCTCTTCCCTTTCTTGCCCTAACGCTTTTATCAATGCTAAATTTATTCTTCCTATGGATTTTCCTCCATCCCAATGATATCTGTCATTGGTTATATCTCTAGTATGTATCCATATCTTTTCTTTACTGCTGAGTGAATCCGACCTTCCGTTATACCATTCCTCTGCATCAAGATGAACTCGACTTTCCTCAGGTAGATAGTGACTTTCTAACAATAGAAGTATACCGCCTACCTTGTATCCTCTCCCGACAAACGGCATCATTTGAGGATATTGCTGGTAATGTTCAATTCGCCTGAATTGTTTGTTGTATCTATTTGTGTAGTAACAGATGCTGCTTTCCTCGCTCATTTTTTTCCTGTTGATTGAAGAAACCTGTTAAGATCAAGGTATCGGGCACGATGGAGTTCTACGTGGAGCACCCGGCCCGCCTCCGGGCCCTGGAGACGGAGCCGGCCGACCCCGCGGAGGGGCTGCCGGCGGCGGCGCGGGACCCCGGCTCCCTCGTGGGGCAGCTCTTCGCCCCCGGCGGCGAGGCGGCGAGTACGACCCGCCCCTGCCCGTGGACGCCGCCAACCAGGGTACCACCGCCGCCGAGAACGACTCCTACAAGGCCTGGACCCGCTAGCACCCCGGCATCGAGATCGACCCGGAGCGGGACCTGATCGCGGACGATGGCCGCTTGGTCTACGCCTGCCTGCAGGCCCGTGGGGTGACCCGCATGCTGATCTTCGGCGTGCACACCAACATGTGCGTCCTCCACCGAACCTTCGGGATCAAGCAGATGACGAAGTGGGGGGTGGAGACGGCCCTGATCCGCGACCTCATCGACACCATGTACAGCCCGGCGCGGCCACCCTACGTCGACCACGACGAGGGCACCCGGCTGGTTGGGGGGGGGGGGGGGTACCTGGAGAAGTTCTGGTGCTGGAGCGTCGACAACGCCGACGTGGCCGCCGCCAACTATCCAAGGGGTCCCATCTCAGGGTAGGGCTACTGGCTCACAATGCCACATTGTCTCTCGATAGACTCCGCTAACACCCTGATGACCAAAGCTGCGTCATGTGGCGAAAGGAAATCCTGAGCGGCACAAGCTTCCATGACATCCAGAATTGCCCACTCGGGAAGTTCAGCGGATGAAATGGGATCAAAGCCACCGTCCGCGTTCCACCACGCTAGGCGGACAGCTTTCTCCTCGAAATCATACTTCTCACCAGCACTTGAGTTTCCACCTTCTGCTGGGATAGCGAACTCGATTTGGGCTGTTCCCTCGTCCTCGGGTGGATGGTGCCGAATAGTGTCAGCTGTGGAACTAACTCTCATAGGGAGCCTCCTACGAATCGCTTGAGGAATCTGGCCACTGCGATGAGTGAGGAGAAAGGGCTCCTCTTGGACTTTTCTGTCAAGGCGCGAGCCCAGACCAGGGTCAGGATGGTGCCAACTCCCTGTTCGCTTGTGGTCCTTCGGCAGCACCCAGCAACTGGTGTCCATCTCAGTCCCTGGCCAATACTCGACCTAATTCCCGAAGAAAGGGCCCGGGCTTGTTCCCCTTCAGCGCGCGTACCCGTCCGGGGTCCGGCGCCAGTCGGGCTGGTACCCGGTGGGCCGCCCGTACCCGTACGACGGGCCGATCTGGTTCGGGGTGCGGAAGGGCCAGCCCTGGCCCCCGATGATGCGGTACTCGTCCCCCTTGCCGCTCAGCCACCAGAACATGTGGGCCACGTACTGGCAGTGGGCGTGGCCGTCGTACCAGGCGGTGCGCGGGTCCAACTCCGGATCCTCGATCCAGTCGCGGCAGGGGGGCGAGGTGCGCCAGTAGTTGTACTTGAGCATTTGGCGCAGCCCCGTGGCGGTGGAGGCGCCGCGGCGGTGGAGGATTGCTCTGGTGGTGGATGCCCAGGGTGCCGGCGGGCCCTCCGGCGAGGACGCCTTCGCCGGTGAAGTTGTCGTCGCTGCGGGAGATGTGGGTGCGCGGGGCGATCTCGGTGGGGCCTCGGCGGGACACTCGACCCTGTGGTTGCTGACGAGGACCGGCAGACCGATGTGGGCGCCGAGGAGGGAGCGCATGACCCCGGTCAGGGCCGGGTTCAGCACCACGTGCTCGACGAACCAGTCCTCGAGCAGGATCCCGCTCGGCTCGTGGGTGCCGCGCATGCGCTCGAGCTCCTCGATGGTCATGCCCTCCGGCATCCACGACGGATCGACGGGGATCTCCCGGTTCAAAGTATAGGCAAAATGAGGCACCTTTTTGGACTCTCGGTCAAGGCGCTGAGCGCACCGCAAGGGTCTGGCAACTTCCCTGAGGATCGTTTTTCCAGTCCTTCGACCGAGCTCGCAGTACAGTTTGGTTGCCTGTAGGGCCCATATCCGGATCAATACGGGGCATGAGGGACCGTTGAGGGCACACCCCGCCGTACGCCCGGCGACGGCGACGGGTCGAAGGCAGGTCAGGCGGCGAACTCGAACAGCGGCTCAGGCAGGGACCTCGGCGGGGGCATCGCCGGCAGTCCTACCCCCTCCAGATAGGTCCGGATCGAGGTCGGATCGGTCAGGGCGGCGACGATCCGCACGCGCCCGCCACAGGCCGCGCATTCGCTGAGGTCGGTGGAAAACACCCGCGCCAGCAGGGTCGCCCACCGCAGCCGATGGCCGCAGGACGCAGCGCTCGCATCGCCGTCCGCCGCCGACGGCTCGGCAACCGGCTTGGCCGGCACGATGCGGTCGCGGGCCCGGGGCGCCAGGACCCCGTGGTAGCGCAGGAGATGAAACCGGGACGGGGGAACCAGAGCCGCCAGCTTCTCCAGCAGTTCCATCGGAGACAGCAGGAGATGGCGGGTCCCATCCGACCACGGTGTTTTGAGCGCGAAGGAAAGATGGCCGGAACGAGAATGCGCAGGCGCCCTGCCGCCAGGCCGGGCCACTTTCCGACGGACCGCGGAATCTCAGGAGTCGGAATCAGGCGACCGCCGCGACGCCACCTTGGCGACCCAGATGCTGATCTCGTAGAGGCCGAGCAGGGGCAGCGCCATCAGCAACTGCGACAGCGGATCTGGCGGGGTGAAGATGGCGGCGAGCAGGAAGATGGCGACGATCCCGTAGCGCCTGAACCGGCGCATCAGCTCCGGTGTGACGACCCCCATCCTGGCCAGCATCAGCGTCACCACCGGCAGCTCGAACACCAGGCCGAACCCGAGCAGCAGCCGCAGAACGAAACCGATGTACTCGTCGACCGCCCACTGGGAGGTCATGTCCGGGGGCTCGAGCCCGAGAAAGAACCTCAGCCCGAGGGGGAGGACGATCCAGTAGGCGATCAGGCCCCCGCAGCCGAAGCAGAAGGCGCTGAGCCCGGCGACCGGGAGCAGCAGTCGGCGCTCGCGAGCGAGAAGCCCGGGGGCGACGAAGCGCCAGAGCTGGTGAAAGACCACAGGAAGGGAGAGCACGAGGCCACCGATGATGGCGATCTGCAGGGTGACGAAGAAATAGGTCATCGGGCGCAGCGACTGGAGCCGGCGGCCCGGAGGGATCGCCGGATCCGCCTCTCCGATGGACGAATCGGGAAGCGCCGGGTAAAACCCCGAGTCCCACCAGCGAAGCAGCAAGCTGCGCACCGCTTCGACCGGGCCGGTGGCCCTCGCGGTCTGCATGCTGATCACCGCTTCCTCGTACGGGTAGGTGAGGATCTTCACGATGGCGTCGCTGAAGGCGAAGCAGATCAGCGCTCCGGCGAGGACCGCGGCCAGCGATTTGAGGAAGCACCAGCGAAGCTCCTCGAGGTGGTCGAGAAACGGCATCTCGGCAGAGCCGTCCCCTTCCGCTTCGCCTTGGTTGCTATCGAGCTCTTTCTGGTCTTCCACTTTCGACACTTCTGACCGGACCGAGGGCGGCTACGGTCTTTTCGGGCGATCTCCGAAACGGTTCGGGAAGCGCCTCGAGGTAGGTCGACTCCGAATACTCCGCCTCCCTGGCCCACTCGCTGACGGCCGACTCCCTTGCCCATGCAGCGGTCCCGTAGATGATGATGAAGAGGGACCGCCTGCGGACTCCGGGTCCTTGAGTCCCCGGTGGATTCCCCGCGCGTCGAAGGGGGCCGCGCTGCCGGCGTCGAGCCTCACCTGCACGGCGCCGGGGAACATCTCCTCCCAGCCTGTGCGCCCCTCTTCGAACCGCGCCTCTTCTTCTTCGGTGTTCCCCCGTTTGTGGGAGCCGGGAACGAACCAGAACGAGGCGTCGTCCTCGAGTGCCACGAGAACCTGCGTCACGGGCAGCTTCTCGATCTTGCGAATCCGCCTTTCCGCGGGTGAGTCCTTTCCCCAGGCAAAATAGGAATCCCGGTGCCAGCTGCTCCGGTAGTCGAAATCTTCGTCCATCGCGAAGGCGGCGATTCCGTGCATGGCCACGTCACCCCCGCACAGCCTGTCGGCGAAGTCCATGATGTCGGCAGCGCAGAGAGCTTCCACGAGGGGGCGCTGCGCCAGGGTGGGGTGATGGGGATTCTGGAATCGATACACCCTGAGAAATCCGCTGGACTCGTCCCGCTGAGCCCGGCCCAGGTCCAGGGCCGCGGCGATCGTCTCCTCGTAGCTTTGCCGTACTTCCGGCAGGGCCCCGGGGGAAATGACTTTCTCGAGGATTGCGAATCCATCGCGGAAGTAGGCCGCCATCTGTTCGTCGGTGATCATCGATTCTCGTGCCTCCGGCCGGGGCGATGGGGACGCCGGGAAACCGGTCTCCCTGCCGGGAATCCGTGGAAAATAGCAAGCCCGGTGGGGGCCGGCTATGGGTTCCGGCCTGGACGGGGTGGCGATTTCCCGCGGCGGCAGCCGATTGACGCGCCGGTCGACAAGCCGGTTCATTCCGCTGTAGTGATGAACCTCGACCTGCACAAGCAGTTCGCCGAGGTCTGCGCGGACCATGTCGAGGTCGCCTGCTCAGGGGACGACGTCTCCAGGCTCGCCGCCGCCGGCAGGATCGCGATGGTGCCGATGCTGGTCAGCGGCTTCATCGCCGACAGCCTCGGCGTGCTCCGCTTTTACTACCGTCGGGGCATACGGGTCATGTGCCCCAGCCACCTGAGCGCGACCTCGTGGGGGGACTCCAGCGCCAAGCTGAACGATCCTCCCGGACTGACCGGTTTCGGGCGCGATGTGATCCGCACCTGCAACGAGCTGGGTATGCTCGTCGACCTGGTGGAGTTGCCGTGACTCGGGGACCGACTGTCGGGCGGGCGTCCGACTTTCAACAGGAGACAGAAAAATGAAACAGGTATTGCCGGAAGTTTTCGAAGGCCTCCGAGAGCTCGACACGGCAACGATTTTCAACGCCGTGATCGAGGCTCGCGGCGCCAGCCAGGGCGGACGCGAGCTCGAGGACCAGGGTGGAATGCCGTTCAATTACATGGGCCCCGGGATGCAGTGCATGCTGCCCCGACTCGGCATGGCGGTCGGCTACGCGGTCACCTGCGAGCTGACCACCCACGACCCGGACGTGCCCGCCCTGGCCTGGTACGACTACTACGACTTTCTCGACCAGTCGCCGGGCCCGATGGTGACCATCATGAAGGACGTCGACACACGTGCCGGCCGCGGCGCGTCTCTGGGAGACGGCATGGCCGCCACTCACAAGCACCTGGGGGTAAGCGGTATCGTCGTCGACGGATCCATACGGGACCTGGCCGGAATCGAAAGAGTGGGCCTGCCGGTCTGGGGAACCGGGGTCACCCCGGGCCATGGGGTGCTCAGCCTGGTGCGCCATAATCAGCCGATCACGGTCAACGAGCTCCTGATCCACCCGGGGGAAATCGTCGCCGCCGACCGGGACGGGGTGGTGAAGATCCCGGCGGGGGACGACCCCGCGAAGGTGCTGGAAAAGAGCAGGGAGATTCAGGAACGGGAGGCCCGCTACCACGCGATCTTCTCCGACCCCGGTCTGACCTGGCAGGGAATCAAGGATTATCAGCAGAAGATGCGTTCGCAATGACCGGCCCGCCGATGCGGGTCGCCACCGGGGCCTTCTGCCACGAAACCAGCACTTTCACGACGGTCGCCACCACCTGGGAGAGCTGGCGCCGGCACCGCTTGGCTACCTCGCCGGCGATGCCATTGTCGAAAAGTTCCGCGGCACCAACTCCGCCATGGGAGGTTCATTGCCGGGGCGGAGAAACATGGCTCCGAGCTCATCCCGACCATCTTCGCCAACGCTCACCCCAGCGGGCCGACGCCGCGGGAGGTCTTCGACCGCATCCTGAACGACCTGCTCGAGCGGCTGAAAGCGGTCGGCTCCATCGACGGCGTCATCCTGAGCCTGCACGGAGCCAGGGTGGCCGAGGGGGTCGACGACGGCGGGCATATTCTCGAAGCCGTACGCGACCAGGTCGGCCCCGGAGTGCCGATAGTCAGCGAGCTGGACATCCACACCAAAATGTCGCAGCGGATGGCGGCGATGGCCGATGCCCTGGTCGTCCACCAGACTTTCCCGGAGATCGATCAGGAGGAATGCGGCCTCAAGTGCGCCAGCATGACCGGACGCTGCGCCAGGCCTGCGCCCGACGATGGCTCTGCATCCGCTGCCCCTGGTCTGGGGGATGAACCCCAACTCGTCGGCGCAGCGCCCTGCGCCCATATCCGCCAGGGCGGCCTCCATGTCCTGGTCGTCAGCCGCCGAGAGCAACCCTACGACACCGCCCTCGCCAGGACCCTGGACCTGGACGGGCGGGAGATGCGCTACATAGGATGAAATCCGCCGGCCACTTCCGCGCCTGCTACGAGGAGTTTGCCGGCAACATCTTCGCAGTCTCGGAGCCCAACGTCCACGACCACAAGCGGGTCGTGGACCGCTACGTGAATCTCGGACGGAAGGTCTACCCGTTCGACTAAATCTCGGCGTATCGAGCGAGTCAGACTTCCCGGGGGGTGTACCTGGCTTCCCATGCGCGCGCCTCGGGAAAGCCGATGAGTTCGTCCAGCTCGGAAAATCCGCCATCTCCCCGGCGACCTCCCGGGTCGTTCCATGCTCCTTGAGGGCGCGGAGGGTCTTGTCGATCGACCGGATGCAGCCCAGGATCAGGGAGTGTGGATAGGCGGCGATCCGGAACCCGAGCCCTTCGAGCTCTGCCGCCGTGAGGAAGGGGGTTTTTCCTCCCTCTATCATGTTGGCCATCGTGGGGACCCCGAACGAACCGGCCGCGACCTCGAGCTCTTCCACCGTGGTCGGCGCTTCGAGAAAGACGACGTCGGCTCCCGCCCGCTCGTAGAGCTTCCCGCGCTCGACCGCCTCCTGCAGTCCCGCAACCGCGATGGCATCGGTGCGCGCGATTATCAGAAATTCTTCGCTGCGCCGGGAGTGAACGGCCGCTTCGATCTTCAGCGCCATCTCTCGCGCCTCGATCAGGCGCTTGCCGGGGGTGTGGCCGCATTTTTTCGGCATTTCCTGGTCCTCGACCTGGATGGCCTGGGCCCCGGCCTGCTCGTACTCCTGGACCGTCCGGCGCATGTTGAGGGCATTCCCGTATTTCGCTAAACGTCGCCAGGCCTGCGTCGGGCAGCCCGAGGTGGGAAGCGACGTGGGCGTAACCGCCGAGATAGACGGCCTCGAAACCGGCCCGCTCGATGAGCCTTGCCGAAATCATGTCGAAGCAGCAGGGGCGACCAGGATCCGGTCGCGCGCCAGCAGCTGTCTGAGCGTGGTCTGGTTGTTCATAGGGAAACCGGCCCCGCGGCTGTCCGGTTGCCGGAGACCGCGATGGTCAGGTGTCGAGCCCGAATTCCTCGTGCTGATTCTTCAGGGCTTCCGAGTATTCCCGCTTGGCCTCTTCATCCGTCCGGCAGCTCTCTCCCACGAAGACCATGGCAAAGGCCCGCCGGTGGCGGCTCGTCGAACTGTTCGGATCTGCGCGGTGGATGATCCCCCCGTGATGGATGAGGGCATCCCCCGGGTTCAGTTGCAGTGCGACTTCCTTTGCCTCGTCCTCCGGACCGTAGTCGAGGATACCCTGCGAAAATCCGAGAATATCGGTACGCCCGTGTGGTCGTATTCCCGTGAGGTGCGAACCGGTCACATAACGCAGGCAGCCGTTTTCCTCGTCGATCGGATCTATGGCTACCCAGACGGAAGCGACGTTGCAGGGTACGAGCTTGAAATAATAGTTGTCCTGGTGGGGGGGTGTCGGATGCTCGGTACCGGGCGGCTTGTTGAACCATTCCGCCTGCATCGGTTTGGCGGGTTCGCCGATCAAGGTGGCGGCCAACCTGTTCCAGCGCCTGTCGCCGCAGTACTCCTTGAAGCAAGGGTCGAACTCTTCCATCCGCTGGAGCTGCTTGAGGGTCTCGGGGCGCTTCTGGTCCTGGTAGAAGGCCGCCCCATCCTCCAGGGCCGGCGCCACGTCGCGCACGTAGCGCGCCACATTTTCTACCAGGATTCCGAACTCGTCCGCAGGCAGGAAGCCGTCGATCAATACGTACCCCTGGCGTTCGTAGGTGCTCTTGTATTGCAGGTAGGGTTCCAAGGCACATGCTCCTGTTTTCGAGGCGCTTCAATATAGCGATAGCGGCATTCGGGGAGGACCGGGATTGCAGCGTCGGGGATTGCTCTGTCGGACCCCTTCCGGAGGCGTGCCAGATCCATGGCATGCCTCCGCCTTCACGGCTGGCGCGCCGGGGCAACCCCGATCATGCTGTCGCGGGTGATCAGGTTTGCGAGCTCATCCTCGCTGAAATCCTCCGTACCCACCGGCCGCACGGGCATTACCAGGTAACGCAGCTCCGCGGTGGAGTCGTGCACCCGCACTGCGACTTCATCGGCGATGACGGTGCCGAACTCCCGCAGGACCGCCCGCGGCTCGTGTACCATGCGGGAGCGGTAGGCTGCGCTCTTGTACCAGGTCGGAGGCCGTCCCAGCAATCTCCGCGGGTAACAGGAGCAGAGGGTGCAGACGACGACGTTGTGCACCCCGGGGCTGTTCTCGACAACCGTCAGCACGGTGTGACCCGGATCCAGACCCAGCCCGGATATCGCCCCGTTTCCATCGGCGAGCAACGCTGCTTTGAACTGCGGCTTCGACCAGGCTCTGGCGATGACCCGGGCGCCGTGAGAAGAAGGCTCGACCGCCTCGATTGCCGCAATCGCGTCCCGAAGCTCAGCGTCGGTGTAGACGCCTTTCTCGATCAACAATTCGTTCAGAGCTACCCCCATCAGCTCGTATCGGGACGCCGGCTCGGGGTGGTCCGGTCGTGACGGGTGGTAGTGGAAGCTGTCCTGATGTGGTTCCTGCTCAGCCACGGTCGGCCTCCCGGACAGGTTCGAGCCAGTGCTCGAAGATCTCGAGCTCCAGGCAGTCGCTCGGAGGGCCTTCGTAATCCGGCCACAGATCCACTTGCTTCAAGCGGACTCTGTACAGGGGCTGCAAGGGAGTTCGGGTATTCCCCAGGGCAAGTTCTTCCGGTGCCCCGAACATCCCGGCACACACCCGTTCGACCACTCCGACGCGCCCCTTGGCGTAGGCGGGGACCCGGTGATGTCCGGGCTCCGTGCGAGAAGAGATGCGCACGGGATCGCAGCTCCGGAAGCGAGCCATCAGGACTTCCCCCGCGGACGGATCCCGTCGATGCGGGCCTCCAGTTCCTCTCGCGTCACCAGCCCCTGCCGGCAGACGTGGTCGGCCGCGGCGCTCGCCCAGCGTTCGTAGTAGCCGAGCTTTTCGTACAATCCGGGATCCAGCGCTTCAATTCCCCGCCGTACCTGCGCGAAATCGGTGATGACGCCCTTTTTCAACAACAGCATGACCATTGCCTCTACCTGGCACTCCCAGTGCGCGAGGTCCCGCTCGCGGCGATCGATCGCCGCGGCAGGGAGGCCCCCGAGGTCATGGGGCCCGATGGGTTCGGGGTTGTTTCCGGTCATGTCTTCCCCTCGAAAGGAGAGCATAAACGGGGATATCGACGCTCGAGACAACTGCCGGCGCCCTGGGTTCGGGCGCGGTACCGGGGTATGCAATGACGGTTGTCGACCCCTCGAGACCGGTTCCGGCCCCTGCCGATCGACTGCGAGGTCGGCGCCGGGCAAGCGGGTCGACCCACCTCGCCATGGAAGAGCGTTTCCCGGTCGAAGTGCGGCGTGCCCTCGCCCTCTACGCACACGAAGTGGAAACACTGGACCCGTGGTCACCAGGTGTCGGAGGCGCCCAGGCCATCGCGGTGGACCCGGTGGAGGGTGTCTTCCAGGGCGGGGCCGACCCCAGAAGGGACGGGTTCGCTTTCGGCCTGTAGCGGTGGGCGGTGGTAGCTGCCAGTCGGGTTCGTGCGGATTCCCGGCAGAGGCTCCCTCACCAGCAGAAGGTTCTTCGGCCGAGGTTCATCGACGGGACCGGAAGTGCCCAAGGCTTCTGTCGCAATGGCCTGGGTTTCAACGGTTCGTACGCGGCATCCGGATTTTTCGGCGGACGGGCCCGATTCCTGGCTCGTATCCTCGATTTTAATACTCCCCAGACGAACGTCGCGCGCGCTGTAAGGCGACCACGGTGGCAATGAAGGCCGCGGCGGTGACCAGCTGGGCGAACAGGTCGCCGCGGCGGGTGTAGAAGGTCCCTGGCGACCCGATGGCGAGGTCGCCGACGGCGTGCGCCTGGGTGAAGACCGGCGTCGACTGCGACGTGCGGCCGTACCGGTCGACGAACAGGGAGACCCCGCTCGTGGCGCAACGGGCGATTGCGGTGCGGTTCTCGACCGCCCGGAACACCGCCAACTGCGCGTGCTGGTAGGGACCGGCGGTGCGGCCGAACCAGGAGTCGTTGGTGATCACGACGAGGAAATCGGCGCCGCCGGCGACGTGGCCGCGGACCAGGTCGGGGAACACCGACTCGAAGCAGATCAGCACCGCGAAGTCCCCGCGCGGATGCTCGAACAGGGTGCGCTCGCGCCCGCGGGCGAACTCGGCCGGACCGAGGTCTCCGGTCAGGGCGGTCCAGTCGATTTCGCGCAGCAGCGGCACGAAATCCATGAAGGGGGTGCGCTCGCCGAACGGCACCAGGTGCATCTTGGCATACCTCTGCAGCTGCCGCTCCCCCGAGAAGTAGAAAGCGGCGTTGTACGGCTCCCGGGTGCGCGGGTCGGTGTCCGAGGCCCCGGTCAGGACCGGGACCCCTAGCTCGGCGACCAGGTCCTCGACGCGGCTGCGGCAGTCCTCGCGGGTGCGTACCCGGCAGGGGACTGCGGTCTCAGGCCAGACGAGGAGGTCGGGGCGCTGCGCGGCCGCCGCCCGGGAGAGCTGTTCGAGGGTGATGAAACTGCGCTCCAGTCCGCCGCGCCGCCATTTCTCCAGGCCGAGGTTGTTCTGCACCAGTCCGACCCTGACGCTCTGCTCCGCAGGGGCCGAGTCGATGATCGCGGTCGAGTACCACCAGGGGCAGGCGAACAGGGCGAGCAGCGCCGCGGCGCCGGCCATACCCTGCCGCAGACCGGGGCTGCGCAGCGTCAGCCACAGGACGACGTTGACCGCGGCCGCCCAGAAGGA
The DNA here is from genome assembly GCA_965206595.1 of Candidatus Latescibacterota bacterium. Lineage (GTDB taxonomy): Bacteria > Latescibacterota > UBA2968 > UBA8231 > UBA8231 > CBDCXV01. The sequence goes on along the minus strand of OZ242214.1, from coordinate 6,826,390 downwards.
TACGCCGTACACCCCGGTGATCTCGGCGTACTGGATCAGCTCCACGGTTGTCGCCTGGGTGGAGCCGAGCAGGAGCCAGGGAAACCCGAGCTCCCCCAGCGACAGCAGGTACTCCACCGCGGTCCAGAGCAGCGGCGCCGCCAGCCAGCCGGCATGCGGCCAGGCCTTGACGGCCGCGGACAACCCGGCGCCTGCCAGTCCGTAGAACACCCCGATGTAACCCGCCATCAGCAGGGTGCCGGCGACGACCGCGGGACCGCCTCCCTGCGTGAAGGCGACCCAGTATAGGCTGTAGAGGCTGAAGAAGCTGCCGGTCACCCAGCCGCAGCGGAACCCCTCCTTCCAGGTCCGCCGCGGAAAGCAGGCGAACAGCGGCAGCAGGGCGACGAAAGCCCAGGGCGAGCCGTGGGCCCATGCCATCGGGTGGTGCGGAGCCGTCGGGAAGGCCAGCGACAGCAGCAGTCCGGAGAGCGCGGGAGCACCCCATCCGCTCCAGGTCCGGGTGCGATGTCCCGGTGAATGGAAAGCCGTGAGAGACACTGGAAACCTGGTGAGAATCGCTTATGGGGGGTGGTGCGCGCCGGCGGCCGAGGGCGGGCGCAACGCCGCGCCGGGGGGGCAGTGTCGGGCAAAGCGCGCAATATACCGGCGGCGCAGGCCGCGGGCAAAGTGGTACGGGATATGCTTGCATACCGGACAGCAGTGCGTCAGTCCGCGAAACTGTGACCGGACGGTGTCACGTGTAAGCGATCGGAGCCGACAAATGATATCGGGAATGAACGGCGGGGCAGCAGCAGTAGCGGTGAATCAGTCCCCGAGGAGGCCGGCCACCTGTTACGGCATCACGGCCGGCAGGGGGGCCATGGCAACAGGAGAAGGGGGAGTATCGCAACTTCCGCGCGAGCGGCTGGCGCGCGACGGAGTCGAGGCGCTGCGCGACAGTGAGCTCCTCGCTCTCGTCCTGGGGACGGGATACCGCGGCTGCAACGTCCTCGACGTCGCCCGGGGCATCGTCGAGAAACACGATCTGGGGGAGCTGATGTCCTTCGACCTCGGGCAGCTGTCGCGCCTCAAGGGGGTCGGCAAAGCGAAGGCGGCCATACTGCTGGCGGGATTCGAGCTGGCGCGCCGCGCTCTCGACAAGGGACTGGGGGTGCTGCCGATCATCAGTACGCCTGCCGAGACGATTCCGCTGCTTGCGGAAATCAAGGATCAGCGCAAGGAGTACTTCGTCTGCCTGTTCCTCAACGCGCGCAACCAGGTGATCCACAAGGAAGTGATCTCGATCGGCAGCCTGTCCGCCTCGATCGTCCATCCGCGGGAGGTCTTTCAGGTAGGTGTGTATCATTCCGCGGCGAGCATCATCCTGGCCCACAACCATCCTTCCGGGGACGTTTCGCCGAGCAAGGACGATATCGATCTGACTCACCGGTTGCGCGAGGCAGGGCTGATCATGGGGATCGAGGTCCTCGATCACATCATCATCGCCGCCGGCGATTTCGTCAGTCTGAAGCAAGCCGGGATCGTTTGACCGCGAACCCCTGAGCCGCCCCCGGCCGGCCGCCTGTTTTGCTTTGATTAAAGGTCTCCGATGAGGTATATTCCGGTAACATTTCGCTAAACACAGTGTTCGCAGTTCGCAGCCATTTATGTCGCATAAGAAAAAACAGGACGAGCACCTGATTCCGGTAGAGGTTTGGCGCATCTACCCTTACTCGGACTCCTCCCCGCCCCAGACGTTTCTCGTGGTTCTCAAGGGGGAGGAGGATCGCTTCGTGCCAATCTCCATAGGGGCACCGGAAGGTCATTACCTGGTGATGGCGATGCAGCAGGCCTCCTTCCCCCGGCCGCTGACCCACAACCTGTTTCAGAATCTCCTCGAAAAGGTCAAGGGGGAGGTTCGCAGACTCGTGATTCACACGCTGAAGGAGGATATTTTCCACGCCTACCTGCTGATCCAGACCGAGGAGGATGTCTTCTACCTCGACTGCAGGCCGAGTGACGGAATGATCCTCGCTACGCTGATGGCAATCCCGATTTTCATGAGCCCCGAGGTGATGGAAGAAGCTGGAAAAGAGCTCGGAGCGATGCTGAACATCGCCGATCTTGGCGAGGATGTTTCCGGCGCCGGCAACGGTGAGGACGTCGACCCCTCGCTGGTCGAGGTGGAAGTCAGGGAAGAACCCGGAGTGGAAAAGGGGGCGGAAGGGGCGGCCGAAGAGAAAGAGATGTCCGAGCTGGAGCTGCTCAAGGCGCAACTGGACCGGCTGGTTGCCGAAGAGGCGTACGAGGAAGCAGCCCGGCTGAGAGACAAGATCAGCAGGATGGAGAACGGCGGCTCCGGTTCTTCGTGAGCAGACAGGAAGCCAGCCTCGGAATCGCACCAACCCCCGGCATTCGCGCGCGGGTTTTTTTACGACAAAACAGGAGGGTCGGATGACTTTCGCCAGACTCGCGGCGGCGTGCTCGGCCGCAATCGCACTGCAGGGGGCACCGCTATGGGCACACTGCGAAATACCGTGCGGCATTTACGGCGACGAGCTTCGCTTTTCGATGATTGAGGAAGACATCACCACCATCGAGAAGTCGATGAAGAAGATCGCCGAGCTTTCCGGCGACGGTGCCAATGTCAACCAGCTGACTCGCTGGGTGAACAACAAGGAGAATCACGCCGACCGCATCAGGGAGATCGTCACCCAGTACTTCCTGACGCAGCGAATCAAACTGCCCCCCCCGGACAACGAGGGGCAGGCCGCCTACAAGAACCAGCTTGCACTCCTGCACCAGATGCTGGTCTACGCGATGAAGTGCAAACAGACGACCGATACAGCCAACGTCGACAAGCTCCGGGCGCTCGCGCAGGAGTTCAAGCAGGCGTACATGGCCGGGTAGGGTCTGTAATTGCAATATCGCCGTGGCCGGGGGCGTTCACGTCTCAGGAGAAGGGGGTTCAAGTTCACTCCCGGAAAGCCCCCCAGGGACCTCCCCGGTGAGGTCCCATCGAGGCGGCCGGCGGCGGCCGCTTTCACCGCGGCCTTGGGGAATTGGCCAGGCGGCCACCGACTTGGGGAATCGCGGTTCCTCTGCGGGGGCCGCCGCGACTGTTTCCAATCCTTCAGGACGGAGGTATAGCATCCACACTGGCGGAGTGGGACGGTAGCCTGACCGCTGTATCGAAGGCCGGCCCTCACACGGCTCTGCCGAGGTGGACGACCATGCGAAAAATCCCTGCTTTCCCAGCTTCCATCCTCCTGGCCTTGACCGCGGTCCTGATCGCGGCTTCGGAGAAGTGCCTCGGGCAACCTCCGCAGCCGGAGGAGGAGTTCCAGGCCGAGCGGATGCGCATGGTTGGGCGGGACCTGGCGGCTCGCGACATAACCGATTCAACCGTGCTCGCGGTGATGGCCCGGGTCCCGAGGCACCTCTTCGTCCCCGAGGACCTGCGCCGCTACGCCTACAGCGACGGCCCCCTGCCGATCGGCGAGGACCAGACAATCTCGCAGCCGTACATCGTCGCCTTCATGACCCAGGCGATGAATCTGGGCCCCGCTGACCGCGTGCTGGAGATCGGTACAGGGTCGGGTTACCAGGCCGCCGTTCTCGGCGAGATCGCCGCCGAGGTGTACACCATCGAAATCATTCCCGTGCTCGCCGGGCGCTCCCAGGCGTTGTTGCGAGATCTCGGGTATGCAAACATCCGCGTGCGTACAGGGGACGGGTACTTCGGCTGGCCGGAAAAGGCGCCGTTCGACGCCATCATCGTAACCGCGGCACCGAACCACGTACCGCATGCCCTCGTCAACCAGCTGGGCGACGGCGCCCAGCTGGTGATGCCGGTCGGCGATGCCTACCAGGAGCTGATCCGCATTACCCGCCGCGGCGATACGCATACGACAGAGCGTCTCCTGCCGGTGCGCTTCGTGCCGATGACGGGACGAGCGGAAGCTGTCGCCGATTCAGTACGTCACTGATCTCTGAAGGCGCCCCGGTCGCCGCGTTTCCCCGGTGCCGTGGGGAGCAGTGCTGAGGCGGTGTCGCCTATATGCGGCCGGATACCGAAAGTCTGTGGACGATGCCCAGCGAGGGGTAGGATGCGTAGGCGTAGTCTAGCCGGTAACGCTGGAGCTCGACGCCGGCGCCCGCGGTCAGGCCGATGGCCTCCTCCCCCTGCTGACCAGTCTGCTGCAGGCTGTACCCGGGACGCAGAAACAGCGTGTTCCCGATCTGCAACTCGGCGCCGAAGGCGAAGAAAGGGTCGCCGTCATTCGGTATGTTCACGTCGGCGAGCAGGATCAGGGGCAGCGGGGCGTGTGCCGGATGATGGGAGATGCCTGCCCGGACGACCACCGGCAGCGAGTCCTTGAAGCCGCCGGTGTAGCCGCTGCGCACGCCGCCCATGTTGGAGATCGAGGCTCCCAGTTTCATGCCCCTGATCGGTCCGTCGGCGATGAGGCCGAGGTCAAGGGCGTAGGCGTCGGAGGTGTAGTCCTGGATGCTCGAGTAGATCGCCTTGAGGCTCCATCCCACTACGATGCGGCGCCATACCCTCTGGGCGGCAGTCACCGAGGCGGCGAGCTCGAAGGCGCCGAAGCTTCCCAGGTCTTGGCCGTCGGCATCGGTGTGCCGCATCGAGCCGTAGGAGAAGTAGTTGACGCTTCCCGCCCAGACGCGGCTCTCGCCGGGAACGGCGATGCTGATGAACCCGGCCTCGGTGTCGACGAGATAGCTGGCCAGTGAGACGACACCGGCACGCTGGCTCAGGCCGTGCAGTCCCGCGGGGTTGAAGGCGCTCGCTTCCATCTCTCCGGCTACCGCGGCGTAGGCCCCGCCGAGTGCGGTGGGCCTGGCGCCCACGGGGATCTTGAGAAAGTTGAACCCGGTCGTACCGGCGTTGTCGTTGATTGCAAGCGCGGGTCGCGATGCCGGGAAGTGGACGAGGAGGGCGGCAAAGGCGATGGCCGCAACTCGCATCAGAAGGTGTTGCATGAGGGTCATGCGCAGATCTCTTGGAGGTTGCGGGCGGCTCGAAGCATGGCCGCCTCGTGAAATGGGGGAGCCAGAAGCTGCGCCCCGATCGGGAGCCCTTCACCGGAGGTGGTCAACGGCACGGCGATGCCGGGCAGCCCGGCGAGGTTCACCGATACGGTGTAAATGTCGTTGAGGTACATCTCCAGCGGGTCGTTGAGCTGCTCTCCAAGGCGGAAGGCGGTGGTCGGGGCCACCGGCGACAGGATGACGTCGCACGACTCGAAGGCGCGCTCGAAGTCGCGCCGTATGAGGGTGCGGACTTTCTGCGCCTTGAGGTAGTAGGCGTCGTAGTAGCCGGCACTGAGCACGTAGGTCCCCAGGGCGATGCGGCGCTTCACTTCGGCACCGAAGCCGCGGCTGCGGGAGGCGCGGTACATCTCGCCCAGATCCTCCCTGCCGTTGGCGCAGCGAGCCCCGTACTTGACGCCGTCGTAGCGAGCCAGGTTGGCCGATGCCTCGGCCATGGCGATGATGTAGTAGGCACTGATGCAGTATTCCGGGTGCGCGGCAACCTCGAGCGACACGTCGACAATCTCGGCCCCGTTCGCATCCATGGCTGCTGCCGCCTTCTCGACGGCGGCGCGAATCTCCGGGTCCAGTCCGGTGGCGAAATGCTGCCCGACCAGGCCGACCTTCAGCCCCTCGAGCCCTCCCTCGAGCCCGGCGACGTAGTCGGGCACCGCCTCGTCGACCGAGGTGGAGTCGCGCGGGTCAAGGCCGGCTATCGCCCCCAGCAGCAGGGCGGCGTCTTCGACATCCCTGGTGACGCAGCCGATCTGATCGAGTGAGGAAGCGTAGGCCACCAGCCCGTAGCGGGAGACGCGGCCGTAGGTCGGCTTGACCCCGACGACGCCGCAGTAAGAGGCCGGTTGCCGAACCGAGCCTCCTGTATCGGATCCAAGGGCGGCGATCGCTTCCTGCGCAGCCACCGCCGCGGCTGAGCCCCCGCTGCTGCCACCGGCGACGCGGCTGCTGTCGACGGGGTTGCGCACCGGCCCGAAGATGGTGTTCTCGCTAGAGGAGCCCATGGCGAACTCGTCCATGTTGGTCTTGCCAAGGAGGACGGCGTCGGCGGCCCGGAGCCTGGTCACCGCTCCGGCGTCGTAGGGGGCGACGTAATCCCGCAAAATCCCGCTTGCGCAGGTGGTCCGCCCGCCGCGCACGCAGATCACGTCCTTGACGGCGATCGGAACACCTGCCAGCGGCCCCAGCTCCTCTCCAGCCGCTTTCCTGCGGTCGATCCGTTCGGCCGCGGAGAGGGCGCCCTCGGCATCGACCGAGACGTAGGCGTTTACCACGGGGTCGACTTCGCCGATCCGGTCGAGCACCGCCCGGGTGATCTCGACCGAGGTCGCCACGCCCATCCTTATCTGATCGGCTAAGGCGCGCGCGGTCAGCTGGTTGGGGGACACGGTGTTGTACGGCGGGGTTTTTCGATGCAGCAGCCGGGTGGGGTGCGCGCGTTTGCCAGATCAGCTCCGCTGCTGGGTCTCTTCGGTCTTTTCGCCCTCCCCGGGAGCCGCGGGCGAGGCTTCCTTGCCGCGGTCAGCAGCACCTTGCCGCGCGACCTGATCTGCGGGACTTTCGGGCGCTTTCGGCGCCGGGTTCGAGACGGTGTTGGCGACGTCGGCTTCGTCTTGGACGTCGCGCACGGCCTTGCGGAATTCGCGAATGCCCTTGCCCATGCCCTGCGCCATTTCGGGAATCCGCTTGGCGCCGAATATCAGCAGGACGACCAGGAAGATTATGAGTATTTCCCAATGACCCATGCCGAACATTGGTTGTCCTCCGATCGGAATAGAAACGCCACCGACGTCAGTAAGAGTACTTGAAATAATACCACCCGGCGAGGATGCCGAGCAGGGTGATGACGTTGAAGTGCAGAGCGAGCTCGAACTCGAACGACAGGATTATCAGGTTCAGCATGTGGGGGCCGACCGACCAGTTGACGTAGTGGAGCAGAGCGCGCTCGACTATAGTGCCGTCCCCGGCCGCCAGGTGCAAGAAGAGGCGAAGCGCTTCGCCGATCACGTTGGCGCCGAGGACGCAGAGGAACAGTACGAGGATGAGGTGAAATGCGGATTTTTCCCTGAGCATGGGCGGCGCCGACGGTCAGGCGTGCTGAGTGACTTCGTGCCTGAACATGCCTGCGACCCAACGATAGATGCCGCTGGCCATGTAGGCCAGAGTCAGCGGAAAGAAGAAGCCCTTCGACGTGCTGGGATAAATGACAAGAGCGACCGAACCCAGGAAAAACAGCTGCTTGAAACGATCGCCGAAGGAGGAGGAACGGAAGCTGGGGACCTTGTCGAACGCGAGGCGGCTGATCATCAGGTAGCCGAGGGACAGCACCAGCAGGGCGGCGAGAACGGCGGCGTGCCTGGTTTCCCAGGCGTGCTGGGTGAACACGACGTACTGGGTCAGGACGATGGCCGCACCGGGAATCGGCATTCCCATGAACAGATCCGTCTTTTCGTTGCTGTGGCTCAGCACGTTGAAGCGGGCAAGCCGCAGGGCGCCGCAGAGCAGGAACAGGAATGCGAGGACCAGCCCCCAGGGCGAGTTCAGCACGCTGAGGTAGATCATGGTGGCCGGAACGACTCCGAAGGTGCACAGATCGACGAGGGAATCGAATTCGATCCCGAATGAGGTGTCCTTGCCGACGAAGCGGGCGATGCGTCCGTCCATCGCATCGAGGGCGGCCCCGAGCACGACCAGCCATGCCGCGGGAACGTAGCGGCCCTCGATCACGTACTGAAGAGCCAGAAAAGCGCAGAACAGATTGCCGACGGTGAACATGTTGGGAAGCAACAGTCGGTACATCACTCGCATACCCCTATGATGGTCTCTCCCGCCCGGACGCGGTCACCCACCTCGACCGTGATACGCACCCTCTGCGGCAGCAGGTGATCGACCCGTGACCCGAAACGAATGAGCCCGAAGCGCTGCCCCAGGGCGACCTCGTCTCCTTCCGACAGGTAACAGGCGATGCGCCGGGCAAGGACGCCGACGATCTGCTTGACGACGAGCCGGGTGGCCCCATTGCTGATCCCGATCACGCTCTGCTGGTTCTTCGATGACGCATCCGGCCGGTAAGCGGCCTGGAACCCGCCTCGAACCCGGGTGACGAAATCGACCTTGCCCTCGATGGGGATCCGGTTGACGTGGACGTCGAGGGGAGACAGGAAAACAGAAATGCGCGTACCAAGGCCATCGAGGTATTCCTCTTCGACGGGCTGGATCTCCACCACTCGACCGTCGGCCGCAGAGACTACGGCCCCTGCCTGCTGCGGGGGGGTGCGCCGCGGATCGCGGAAAAAGAATGCCATGAAACAGGCGAGCACCCCGAAGAGGATGACCCCGTACAGCATGAAGGGAACGACCTGTGCGGAGGCCCAGCAGGCCAGCGCAAGTCCGATGGCTCCGGCGACGAACGGCCATCCTTCACGCGCCATGTCAATCCCACCTGCGCGGGGAGCGCGGGTGCTCTTCGACTTCGAATGAAACCGGGACGAGGCGGCCGTTCTGGAAAAGATCGAGATGGCAGGTTTCGTCGACCCGGAGACTTTCCAGGACTCCCTTGCCTTCTTCGGCGTTTTCGAGGTTATCGCCGTTCAACCTGACGATGACGTCGCCGCGCTCAAGGTCGGCCTCGTACGCCGGGCTGCCGGTGGCGACCGAGACGACCAAGGCTCCGTCGGTGTCCGGAAGATCGAGATATTCTGCCAGGCGGGGGGTCAAGTTCTGCAGCTCGAGGATGCCCGTCCAGGGCCGGCGGACCCGCCCGTGAGTGGCGATCTCGTCGAGAAAGGGGCGGGCGTAGTTGATGGGAATGGCAAATCCGATGCCGATCGAGCCGATGTCGTAATCATTTGCGGTATAGATGAAACTGTTGATCCCGATGACCTCGCCGTGGGCATTGGCGAGCGGGCCGCCGCTGTTTCCCGGGTTGATCGAAGCGTCGGTCATGATCATGTCGCGGTAGTAGTAGTCGCCCTGCGGCTCGGGAAAGTCGAGATCCAGGGCGGAGACGACTCCGGCGCTCACGGCAGGTCCGAGGTCGAAAGGATTGCCGATCGCAATCGCCCACTCGCCGACCAGAATATCGTCGGAATCGCCGAGGTCTGCAAAGGGAAGGTCGTCGGCGTCCACCTTCAGGACCGCCAGGTCCATCGTAAAATCTGAACCTATGTACCGGGCCGGGAGCGAGCGGCCGTCGGGAAGGGAGACCTCGATTTTCGGGGCGATTCGGCTCCTGCTCCTGCCGATGACGTGGTCGTTGGTCAGCACGTGTCCGTTTGCCGTTACGACCAGCCCGGAACCGCCGGAGATGCGGTCCCGAGATCCGCGGTAGAGGTATAAATCCCTCCGAAAGAACGGGAAGAAGAGGTCGCGGAAGGGGTCCCGGTACCGGGACCGGTAGTAAACCGGCTCGGTATGGATTACGTGGATGCTGGCGACCGAGGGCTTCACCCGTTCCACCGCCCTGACGATGGCGGTACGCCGCGATCCCTCCAATTCCTCTGCAGCCATGGAGCAGAGCGGAAGAAGAAGGAGAAAAGGGGTGAAACAGCGGCCTGAAGCGAGGGGGGCAAGAGTGTTCATGTCATGCCATGTAAGTGTATTAATAATAGTATTTTACGAATACATACTCAAGGGGGGCGGGCTTTCCTCAGGGTAGTTCACTGCCAGCAGGCAAAGTCCCCTGGCCGGTGCTGTGGGCCCGGCCAGACGGCGCACCTCCCGGCGCTCGCCGTTCCCTTCGACATCGCTCCGCAGTGAGGGAGACAGGTTGGGGACCCGCTTTCCGAGGCCGATTTCCACGAGGGTGCCCACGATGATGCGGACCATGTGGCGCAGAAACCGGTTCGCCTCGACTTCAAAACGCATCTCGGGGCCGTCGCGTTCCCACCCGCAATCGAGCACGGTGCAGGTAAAGCTGTCGGGAACCGGGTGCTGGTTGCAGAAGGCGCGGAAATCGTGGGTCCCGGCCAAGCTGGAGGCCGCCTCGGCCATGAGGTCGAAATCGAGGCTGCGCCGGAAGGTCCACACCCAACGGCGCTCGACCGCGGTCTTGTGGGTGGCGATGCGGTAACGGTAGCGCTTGCTGACGGCGCTGTAGCGGGCGTGAAAATCGGCGGCAGCTTCGGCAGCGGACCTTATCGAGATGTCCGCGGGCAGGAGGCTGTTGAGGGCGCGGCAGATCCGCTCGGGAGGGAGGTCCGTCCCGGTTCTGAAATGGGCGACCTGCCCCAGGGCATGGGTACCGGCATCGGTGCGTCCCGAACCCACCGGGGTCACCGGTTCCTGCAAGAGCTCGCGCAGGGCCCGGGCGAGTTCTCCCTGGACGGTGCGGCCGTGGGCCTGGATCTGCCAGCCGAGGAAATCGGTGCCGTCGTACTCGAGGTCGAGGCGGATGGTGCGGGAGCTCACAGGGCCGGGAACGGTCGCAGCGAGTGAACGACCATGAGGGCGGCGGCCGAGACGACGACGGCTGCGGCGGCGAGATCCGCCCTGGAAAAGGAGAGCTCGCGAAAGCTCGTGCGTCCTTCACCTCCCTGGTAACAGCGGCTCTCCATGGCAATTGCCAGGCGGTCGGCGCGGTCGAAGGCCGACAGGAACAGCGGCACCAGTAGAGGTACCATCTGTCGTGCCCGCCGCAACAGGCCCCCGCTGAAATCCGCCCCGCGCGCCAGCTGCGCCTTCCTGATGCGCTCCGCCTCCTCGGCGAGCACCGGGATGAAGCGCAGAGCGATGGCGATCATCATGGCGAACTCGTGGGCCGGGAAACCGAGGCGTCGCAAGGGGCGGAGCATGCGCTCGAGGCCGTCGGTCAACGCCAGCGGCGGGGTCGTCAAGGTCATCAGGGCGGCGACGGTGACCATCGTCGCCAGACGCCCGCAGAACAGCAGCCCGAAGCGCAGCCCCTCGTGCGATACCGACCACTGCAGTCCGGGGATGTGAACCAGCACCCGCCCGGGAGTCATCAGGGCGTGCAGAATGACGGTGAAGGCGAAAAGCCACAGGAACGGTTTCAGGTTCGCGAGCAGGGTGGTTGCCGGTATTTTCGCCAACCGGACTGCGAGTACCAGGAAGGCGGTGAACAGGATCAGCGGCAGGGCGGCGTCGAGGGTCAGGGCGGAGGTCATCAGCAGGAGGGCCGACAGGAACTTGGTGCGAGGGTCGAGGCGGTGAACTACCGAATGGGTGTCGATGTATTTGCCGAGGGCGATGTCGCTCAGGATTCTCAAGGCCGGCCCCGGGGACTCCCCAATCCGCTCCCGTCAAGGGCGCGGATGATAGCTGCGGTGGACCTCGAGGAGCCGGTGGTCCCGGCGCCGTGCGTAGACCTGGGTCGAAGTGATCCGGGCGTGGCCGAGCAGCAGTTGGACATCCTGCAGCGGCGCCCCTCCGTCGAGGAGATGGCTGGCGAAGCTGTGGCGCAGCACCGCGGGGCTGACGCGGCGGGTTATTCCGGCTGCATCGGCCGCGGCGCGGAGAATTTTCCATACCCCCATCCGCGACAGCGGCTCCCCCGCCGAGTTGGCGAAGAACGCGGGACAGTCGGTACCGGTCACCAGACCGGGACGCCCCAGTTCTTCGTAGCGGCGCAGGGCGATGACCGCCTGCCTTCCGAGCGGAACGGCGCGGGGATTCCCGCCGGCGCGGACGCGGACCAGGGCCTCGTCGAGCTGCAGCCAGAAGCGCTCGAGCGAAATCAGCTCCGACACCCGCAACCCCGCGGCGTAAAGGAGCTCGAGAATGGCGCGGTTTCTCAACTCGAGAGGGGTGTCGCCCGCGACGTTGTTCAGGAGGCGCTCGACCTCTTCCACCGGCAGCACCTGCGGCGACCCGCGTTCGACTTCCGGCGCCTCGAGCACTTCCGTCGGATCGGACCGGCACACTCCCTCTAGCAGGAGAAAGCGATGAAATCCGCGAATACTGCTGAGGTTGCGGGCAACCGTGGCGGGGCTGAACCCCGCGTCGACGAGCTGGCCGAGGGTGCGCCGCAACAGCTCTTCTGTAATCGATTTGAGGTCGGTAACGCCCCAGCGGTGGAGACCGGCCAGATAGCGCTGCAGGTCGCGCCGGTACGCCGCCCTGGTGCCGGAGGAGAGCTGCTGCCGATCGAGGAACCGCTCCAGCATTTTCTCGAACGGCGGGGGAATTTCGCTTCCTGCCGCTTTTCCCGGCTTCGTCATGCCCGCTCCTCCGCCGTTTCCGCGCCGGTGCTCTGCAGATTTGACTTGAGATCCTGGGCGAGCTTGAGGCTGAACCCCCTGACCTCGGCGATCTGGTCGACCTCGGCGTCGACGACCCGCTGCACCGAGCCGAACCTCTGCAGCAGCGCGGTCCTTCGTTTGGGGCCGATGCCCGGGATTCGATCAAGCGCCGAGGTCAGGGTGCGTTTGCCGCGAAGCTTGCGGTGATACGCCAGGGCGAAGCGGTGGGCCTCGTCCCTTAGCACCTGCAGCAGCCGCAGGCTGGCCGAGGTCCTGGGCAGCAGGAGGCTGCCGCCGGCGCCGGGCAGGAACACCTCCTCGAGTCGCTTGGCGAGGCCGACCACCGGCTGATCGGCGAGTCCCAGCTGCCGCAACGCCTCCACCGCGCTGGTCAGCTGCCCCATGCCGCCGTCTATCATCAGCAGGTCGGGGAACTCCTCCCCCCTTTCCGCGAGGCCGCGGAAGCGGCGCAACACGACCTCGCGAACGCTGGCGAAATCGTCGGGCCCTTCCACTCCTTTCACCCTGAAATGGCGGTATTCGCTGCGCCGCTGCTTGCCGTCCACCATGCAGACGACGGACCCGACGCTGTCGGTGCCCTGGAAATTGGAGATGTCGACCCCCTCGATCCGGCGCGGGGGCCGCGACAGGCCGAGGTCGCGCTGCAGGGCGGAAACCGACTGCGGGATCTGGCCCTTGCGCAGCTCCCGCTTCAGTCTGCGCTCCTCGAGGAGATGCGCGGCGTTTTCGTCCGCCATCTCCTGCGCCCTGGCCTTGATGCCACGCCGGCTCACGGCGAGACGCACCTTGCCGCCGGCTTTGGCCGACAGCCATTCGGCGATCATGCCGGCATCTTCGACATCGACACTGAGGTGGACCTGGCGCGGAATGAAGTCGGTCTGCAGGTAGAACTGGCGCACGAAGGCGGACATGATCCCGGCGTCGGAATGCTCGATGATACCGCTGAGAAAGTGGTGTTTCTGACCGAGCAGACGCCCTTCGCGGACCTCGAGAACGGCGCAGCAGGCGTAGTCGTCGGTGCGCGCCAGACCGATCACGTCGCGGTCGACGGCTTCGTCGTACATCACCTTCTGGCGCCGCTGCATCATCTGCAGTGCCCGCAGCTGGTCGCGGCAGCGGGCGGCTCCCTCGAAGCGCAGTTCCGCGGCGGCCTTTTCCATGCGCGCCTCGAGCTCCCTGACGATCGAGGCGTTGTTCCCCTTGAGAAAACGCACCGCCTGGTCGATGTGTCGCCGGTACTCGTCGCGGCCGGTCAAGCCCTCGCAGGGCCCCTCGCACCGCCGGATCTGGTATTCGAGGCAGAGCTTGACCTTGTCCGAGGGGAGCTGGAAATCGCAGCTCCGCACCGGGAAGATCTTGTGCATCACCTCGAGGGCGGTGTGCATGGCGCGCACGTTGCTGTACGGCCCGAGGTAGCGCGACCCGTCCCGGACGAGGTCGCGGGTCGCGAAGATGCGGGGGAACTCCTCGTCGGTGATGCGGATGAAGGGGTATTTCTTGTCGTCCTTGAGGTGGACGTTGTAGCGAGGCCGGTGCGCCTTGATCTGGTTGGCCTCGAGAACGAGCGCCTCCTGCTCGGTCTCGGTGACGATGTAGTCGACGTCGGTTACCTTGCGCAGCAGGGCCTCGAGCCGGCGCATTCCATGGCCGGCCCTTTCCTGGAAATAGGAGCGCACGCGGCTGCGCAGGCTTTTCGCCTTTCCGATGTACTGGTATCGCCCCTCGGCGTTTTTCATCAGGTAGACGCCGGGGCGGTTCGGGAGCGCGTCGAGCTTCAGACGCAGCTCCTGGGGCAACGAGGATTTCATGCGCTCCCCACGTCCATTGCTCGCGGTGGCCTCCTGGGAATATAGATACCCCGAACCCGTGCTTCACAGGCAGGCGGTTTCCGTCGCATGGGGGGTTCCCGGTCTTGTTCGGGGCCTCGCCGGCCCGTAAAAATCAGTGGATCGCCGCCCCCGGAGCGGATTCGCGTCATGTTATCGACTCGAATGGCCGGGGCAGTCCGGCTGCGGGAGGTGCTCCGCCTGTCGGCGGCTGCCGTGCCCCGGCGAGGAAGGGTACCGGCCGTAAGGACAGGGGCCGTTTCTCCTTATCAGCGAAAGACTTTCAGCAAGATCGTCTTGAGGTAGCGCCCCTCCGGAAAGGCGGGGTCGACCGGGTGGTCGGGGGGGTGCAGGTTGCTTGCCAGGACCCTGGCATCCACTCGCGCCCCGGCCGCGGCGCGGCGCACGACCTGGAAGAACTCCTCCTGCGATATGCGGGTGGAGCAGGAGGAGGTCATCAGGTAGCCGCCATCGACGACCAGCTTGATCGCGTTGCGGTTGAGCTTGATGTAGACGCCGGTAGCTGTCTTGACGTCGCGGCTGCGGCGCACGAGAGCGGGAGGGTCGAGGACGACAACGTCGAACCGGGGTCCGCGTTCTGACAGCTGCTCCAGCATCGGAAACAGGTCGGCGACGACCTGGCAGTGGCGCAGGGAATCGCCGCGGTTGGCATCGATGTTCCGCGCCGCGAGTGCGGCGGCGTCCCTGGCGATGTCGACGCTGACTACGGACCGGGCGCCCCCCTTCGCGGCGTGGGCGGCGAAACCGCCGGTGTACCCGAAGCAATCGAGCGCTGAGCGGCCGGCGGCGTAGCGTCCGAGAAGCATCCGGTTGTCGCGCTGATCCAGGAAGAAACCGGTCTTCTGCCCGCGGCGGACGTCGACCGACAGGTGCGCTGCCCCTTCACGGATCTCGATCAGCGGCGGCGGCTGCTCTCCCCGGAGATGGCCTGAGGGGCGGTCCTTCAGGCCATCGGCGCGCCGCGTGCCGACGTCGCTGCGCTCGTAGATCCCCCTGGGATCGACCACCTCCGCGAGGACCTCGACGATATCGGAGCGCAGCAGCTCCATCCCCCAGGTGTGGAACTGGACCACGAGGTAGCCGGCGTAGTGGTCGACGACGAGGCCCGGCAGGCCGTCGTTTTCCCCGTGGACGAGACGGACGGCGTCGGAGCTCGCCGCCAGCTCCGGGTTGCCGCGGCGCAGCAGGACCGACCGGCGGATCGCCCGGGTCAGGAAACCGCGGTCGATGGGGCAATCCCGGTCCCTGGTCAGCACGCGGACGGCGATGGTCGAGTGGGGGTTGTAGTAGCCGCGAGCGACAAACCGCGATCGGAAGTCGCACAGGTCGACGATTTCGCCCGGGGCGACAGGTGGGGCCGCGGCCACGGCGCCGCTGTACACCCAGGGGTGCCCCCTGATCAGCAGGCGTTCGCTGTTGCGGCGGAGCGTGACTTCCGGATAGCCCATGGAAAGCGTGCTTGTGTCAATCGAATGTAACGGACCGCCGGGAAAGGCGGTCTGGATTGCGGGACTGCGATTTAAGGGTATAGTGCGCCGAGTGCCTGCGCGGATAAGTAAGCGGCGAATTCATACGGAACTGCGCGCGCATGCACTATATGTTGAGATGTCGTTTCACCTGGTCCCTGGCGACGGCTAGCAGGTCGGCCTCCTCGACACAGAAGATGCGGAAGATCTTCGCCTGGTCTTCGAAGTTGTCGAGAAGGGACTCCCGCAGCCGGGACACTTCGGGATCTTCGAAAGCCAACGGGTCCGCCTTGCCGCTGGGGGTCTCGTCGCCGTAAAAGACCTTGAGATCGACCTCGGGGCTTTTGTCGAAACGGGGGATGTCGATCAGGATTTCGCTGCCGTTCATGCGCCGGGTCAGGCGGTCGCCGAAGAGCCGGCTGAGCTCGATTTCCTTCAGTCGCCGCTTGTCGGGGTGCTGGTAGAGATCGTAGAGGTAGTGGAGAAGCCGCTGCTTGCGCTCTCCCGGGAAGATGAAGCTGGCCACCTTGTAGAGCCGGCGCTGCACGATCCCCTGCAAAAGGACGGCGGCGCCCTCGAGCCCGAGGCGCTCTTGCTCAGCCCTCAGCATCCGGATCAGCTCCCCTTCGGTAACGCCGTGGAAGTCGTCGTGCGCGATGTTGCATTCGGGATGGACCAGGACGTCCTGCAGGGAGCGCTTGAACATCGCCGTGGCAGCGCGAACGGTGTGGTGCCAGTAGACGTTCCGGTACATCTGGTAGTTCGTGAACACCAACGACTCGACCGCGGAAACCCCCTTGCTGGTGATGGCCAGCCGCCGCCGCCGCGGGTCGTACTTGATCGCCGATATCAGCCGGTCCCTGTTGACGCTCTCCCCGAAGGGGACGCCGCAGAACAGGGAATCGCGCAGCAGGTAGTCGATCTTGTCCGGATCGAGGGTGCCGCTGAGGATGTTCGCCAACAACAGGTCCCGGGCGGGGATCTCGCGGTCCTTGGCCTTGTAATCGATGACGTTCGCCACCCTGCGCGGATCGACGCCGACCTCCTCCTGCAGGACCCGGCTGACGCTGCCCGAATCCTTTTCAATGATCCGGCGCGCGTGCTTTTCGTGGTCGACGAAGAACGGCATCAGTTCCTCGAGGGTGTGCGAGAAGGGGTAATGCCCGATGTCGTGAAGCAGCGTCGCGGCGAGAAAGACGCGAACGTCCTCATCGGCGAGCTCGAGGGGCGGCTCGGACCGGACCAGGCGGGCGAGGAACTGCTTGGCGAGGTGGTAGACCCCGAGGGAGTGCTCGAAGCGGGAGTGGCGCGCTCCAGGGTAGACGAGGTGGACGAACCCGAGCTGGGTGATGTTGCGCAGGCGCTGGAACTCCTCGGTGTCGATCAGGGCGAGGAGCGGCTCGGGAGTGTGGATGTACCCCCAAACCGGGTCGCGGATGGCTTTACCCTCTTCTTCCAGCCAAGGATGTCGCATCGGGCGCAATCTACCGGGCAGCCATCACCCTGTCAACGGAGATTGACAGGTGCCCTGACAGCTCCTAAATTGAACGACTTGCCCGCGGCCGGAAGGGGGTTATCGCCGGCCGCTTTTTTGTGCATGGACAGCTAAGCGGCGACCTGAAAGAGAAACGAACGTGGCCAGCGAGCGGACCTTGTTGATCGTAAAGCCGGACGCCGTGGGCAAAGCCGCAACAGGCCGGATCCTTGCGCGCCTCGAAGCGGAGGGGTTTTCGATCCGCGCTCTCGAAATGTCGCGACTTTCCCGTGAACGAGCCGCTGAATTCTACGACATCCACAAGGAGCGCCCTTTTTTCGGGGAGCTGGTGGAATTCATGACCTCCGGCAGCATCGTCCCGGTCGTGCTCGAACGCGACAACGCCGTCGCCCACCTGCGCGCATTCATCGGCGAGACCGACAGCGCCAAGGCCGCCCCGGGGACCATCCGACGCGACTTCGGCACCGACGTGCAATGCAATGCCGTGCACGCCTCGGATTCGCTCGAGAACGCAACCAGAGAGATCGGCTTTTTCTTCGGTTAGCATGGGCAATGGTCTCAAAAGGAACAGACCGCAGGCGGACGGATACCAATGCCGCCCACCTCGTTCTCGACGACTTCGAGGAAGGCTGGACCGAGCTCGAAACTCCGCTGCCTGCAGCGGCGCTCGACCTCAGGGACCGGAACCTGGACTTTTCGCCCTTGGTCTGGGTGCGGCTCGCGGTGCAGCGTTTCCTGCAGACATTCACCGTCAAGGGGACGGTCGCTTTCGAGGTCAACGGTGAGTGCTGTCGCTGTCTGGCGGCGGTGCGACAGCCCCTCGAGGCCGAGGTGAAGGTGCTGATCCAGCGCCGGGAGGCTACCGCCGACCTCTTGGAGGCAACCGCGGAGGAGGAGGATGTCGAGATCGTCGACCCGGGAGCGAAGGTTGTCGACCTCACCGGCCGGGTGCGCGACGCCGTCGCCCTCGAGCTGCCGATGAGAGTATACTGCCGCGAGGACTGCAAGGGGCTCTGCTCGAGCTGCGGACAGGATCTCAACGCAGGTGAGTGCGGCTGCTCCCAGGAGTGGACCGATCCGCGCTGGGAGGCCCTGGCAGGGCTGGCGGCGCAACAATCGCGAAATACGTAGATACGGAGGAATCCCGTGGCAGCAGTACCCAAGAGACGGATATCCCGCACGCGCCGGGACAAGAGGCGGACGCACTGGAAGCTGCGCCGTCCCGCGCTGGCCCTATGCACGAACTGCGGGCAGCCGGCGAGGCCCCATCGGATCTGCAGGAGTTGCGGCTTCTACCGGGGACGCGAGTACGCCGAGCCAGAGGTCTGATTGCCCGGACAGCCGCTGCCGACGCGAGGCGAGAAGTGCTCCCGGCGCATCGGGCGTTGCGCCGCGGTGACGGCTGTCGAACGCTACCTGCCAGACCGAGTCGTTACCAACTCCGAGATCGCCGAGACGGTAGATACCTCCGATGGCTGGATTCGCGAGCGCACCGGAATCGCCGAGCGCCGCATCCTCGACGCTCTGCCCACCTCTCACATGGCCACCGAGGTGGCGCGGAGCATCCTCGCGAAGCGTGATCTCGACCCCGGGGATCTCGACCTTATCATCGTCGCGACGATCACCCCGGACATGGTCTTTCCCGCCACCGCCTGCCTCGTTCAGGACCGCATCGGGGCTCGGAGCGCCTGGGGCTACGATCTCTCCGCTGCCTGCGCCGGGTTCGTCTACGCCGTGGTCGCAGGAGCCCAGTTCATCGAATCGGGAGCCCACGAAAAGGTGCTGGTCATCGGCGCCGACAAGATGAGCGCTATTACCGATGACCAGGACCGCTCGACCTGCGTGCTGTTCGGTGACGGAGCCGGCGGGGTGCTGCTCGAGCCCTCGGAGGAGGAGGGGCTTATCGATTTCGAGCTGCACTGCGACGGCTCGGGGTGCGCGGACCTGTACATGCCTGGCGGCGGCAGCCTGCACCCGGCTTCCCGGGAATCGGTCGACGGGCGCCTTCACTTCGTGCACCAGGACGGCAAGGCGGTCTACAAGTTCGCGGTCATGAGGATGGCCGAGGTCTCCCTGAATCTGCTCGAGCGCAACGGGTTCGGCGTCGACGACCTGGCGCTGTTCGTACCCCACCAGGCGAATCTGCGCATCATAACGGCCACTGCGGAGCGCATGGGCATGCCGATGGAGAAGGTGATGGTCAACATCGAGCGCTACGCCAACACGACCGCGGCAACCGTGCCGATCGCCCTCTCGGAGGCGGTTGAGAAGGGCAGAGTGAAGCGCGGCGACCTTGTGCAGCTCACCGCGGTCGGCGGCGGCCTCACCTGGGGCAGCGCCCTGCTGCGATGGACGCTCTGATTTTCCACGATGGCCGTTCTCGCATTCCTGTTTCCGGGTCAGGCTTCACAGGCCGTGGGGATGGGTCGCGACCTCTGCGAACTGTACCCGATCGCCCGGGCGCGTTTCGAAGAGGCGGAAGAGGTCCTGTCGCTGCCGCTGCGGCGCATCTGTTTCGAAGGGCCGCCTGAGGAGCTCGAGCAGACCGCGGTCACTCAGCCGGCAGTTTTCGTACACAGCGTAGCCGCCGCGGAGGTCCTGGCGCAACAGGGGGTCGAGCCTGCCTGCGCAGCAGGTCACAGCCTGGGGGAATACTCCGCCCTGACCGCGGCCGGGGTTTTCGATTTCCCCACTGCCGTCGGACTGGTGAGGGAACGCGGCCGCCTGATGCAGGAGGCCGGCGAGCGGCACCCCGGAACCATGGCGGCCATCATCGGTCTCGACGACAGTCAGGTCGCCCGGCTGTGCGCGGAGGCGGCGCCGGATGGGGACGCGGTTCCGGCGAACTTCAACGCCCCCGGACAGGTGGTCGTCTCGGGGACGGCGGGCGCCGTCGCCGCGGTATGCGAAGCCGCCGGACCCGCCGGGGCCAGCCGGGTGGTGCCACTCGAGGTCAGCGGGGGGTTCCATTCCAGGCTCATGAAATCGGCTGCCGACGAGATGAGCGCTCGCCTGCGGGAGGTCGAGATGCGCAGGCCGGCAGTGCCTGTGGTGGCCAACGCGTCTGCGCAGGCGACGGAAGACGTCGGCGACTTGCGGCGTCAGCTGCTGGAGCAGATTCTGGCGCCGGTGCGCTGGACGGAGTGCGTCAAGGCGATCGCCGCCCGGGGCATCGCCGCGGCCGCCGAGGTCGGGCCGGGCAGCGTTCTCCGAGGCCTGGTGCGACGCATCGAAAGGAAGATGACCGTTTTCGCCGCCGGCACCGCGGTGGAGATCGAGAACCTCACGGGCAAATTCGCCGAGGCACGGAGAGATGGCTGAGAACGGAAACGGCAGGCTGAGGGGAAGGTCGGCACTGGTTACCGGCGGGTCCCGGGGTATCGGGCGCGCCATTGCGCTGCGGCTTGCCTCCGAGGGGGCCAACGTGGCGGTGTGCGCCCGCAACGAAGAGGCCGCGGCCGCAACCGCCGCAGAGATCGCCCACTCCGGGGTCGGCAGCCTGTCGCGGGGCGTCGATGTCTCCGACGCCGGCCAGGTGAAGGACCTTGTTGCGGCGACCATCGCCGAATTCGGCGCCTTGAACATTCTCGTCAACAACGCCGGCATCGCCCGGGACAACCTCACCTTGAGGTTGCAGGAGGCCGACTGGGACGCGGTGCTGGAGGTCAACCTCAAGGGGGCTTTCCTCTGCTGCAAGGCCGCGGCGCGGTCGATGATGAAGGCACGGGAGGGCCGCATCATCAACATCTCCTCCGTCGTCGGCATCGCCGGCAACGCGGGGCAGCCGAACTACGCCGCCTCGAAGGCCGGCCTGCTCGGATTCACGAAGAGCCTGGCGCGGGAGCTCGCACCGCGAAACATCACCGTCAACGCCGTGGCCCCGGGGCTGGTCCCGGACACCGGCATGACCACCGACCTCGGGGAAGAAGCGGTCAAGCAGCTGCTGTCGCATGTACCGCTCGGGCGCCCCGGTTCCGCGGATGATGTCGCCGCCTCGGTCGCCTTTCTCGCTTCCGAAGAAGCGGCTTACATCACCGGTCACGTGCTGACCGTCGACGGGGGAATGACCATGTAGCGAGGCCGTCGGCGAACGCCGGATGCGGCACCGCGGCGAAGCTGCGTTTTTGCCTTGTATTAACCGCCATGTATCATGTATATAGTTGATTTTTCGCTAGAATGCGTGACGCGGTTTGCCGGTCACGTCAAGAGCAGGAGGATAGAGTAATGGCAACAATCGATGAGCGGGTTCGCGATCTCATCGTCGAACAACTGGGAGTGAATGCCGACCAGGTAACCCCGGCAGCTTCCTTCGTCGACGACCTCGGCGCGGACTCTCTCGACACTGTCGAGCTGGTGATGGCCTTCGAGGAAGAGTTCGGGATCGATATTCCGGACGAGGACGCCGAAAAGATGGCCGTCGTCAGCGACGCCATAAAGTACCTCGAGGAAAACAGCAAAGCCTAGGCCCGTGGCAGAGCATTTTCCGGGGGTCGACCATTCGGGTCGCCAGCATGGGGCCTGGAGTGAGGGCGGACGGCCCTTGCTTCCGGCCGCCGAATCCCCGTCCGATCCGGCACCTCTGCGCTCTGGGGAAGCGACCTCGAGCGCCCGGTCCCGGGGCCCCTGCCATCGCGGGCAGGTGGTTTTCCAGTAGTGGGACTGTCCGTGTCCAGGCGCAGAGTAGCGGTCACGGGTGCCGGTGTGCTGGCCCCCAACGGCAACGGCATCGAGGCCTTCTGGGAGGCCCTGATCGACGGCCGTTCCGGCATCGGTGAAATCACCCGGTTCGACACCTCGGCGCACAAGGTGAAGATCGCCGGGGAGCTCAAGGGGTTCGACCCGGGCGAGTCGCTCGGCCACAGGGAAGTGCGCCGCAACGACCCTTTCGTTCACTATGCCGTCCACACCGCGGTCGAGGCGGCGACGCGAGCGGGGATCAGCGCCGATTCCGTCGATTCTGAGCGCATGGGAGTGATTTTCGGGTCGGGAATCGGCGGCATCTCCACCCTTGAGGAACAGCATAACGTTCTCAACGACAGGGGTCCGGGCCGCATTAGCCCCTTCTTCATCCCCTCGATGATAAGCGACATGTCGGCGGGGATGATATCGATCAAGCTGGGGGCCAAGGGACCCAACTACACCACCGTTTCCGCCTGCTCCTCGGCCGCCCACGCGATCGGCGAGGCGGCGCGCAAGATCCAGTACGGCGAAGCCGAGGTGATGATTGCCGGGGGAAGCGAAGCCGCGGTCACCCCGTTCTCGGTAGCCGGCTTCGCCGCCTCGCGCGCCCTGGCGGTGCGCAACGAGGAACCGGAACGGGCGAGCCGGCCGTTCGACGCCGAGCGCAACGGTTTCGTGCTGAGCGAAGGGGCCGGAGCCGTCGTGCTCGAAGAGCTCGAGCACGCGAAATCGCGCGGCGCCGACATCATGGGTGAATTCCTCGGGCTCGGGTTCACCGCGGACGCCTACCACATCACCGACATGGCCCCCGAAGGAGAGGGAGGGGCGCGGGCGATGCGCATCGCGCTGCGGGACGCCGGCCTTTCCCCCGGCGCCGTCGACTACATCAACGCGCACGGGACGTCGACGGTCATCGGCGACCCGCAGGAAACCGCGGCGATCAGGAACGTCTTCGGCGCGCATGCCCGCAACGGCTTGGCGGTGAGCTCCACCAAGTCGATGACGGGGCACCTGCTGGGAGCCGCCGGCGCCATAGAGAGCATTGCCTGCCTGCTGGCGCTAGCCAACGGCGTGCTGCCGCCGACGATCAACTACGAAAACCCCGATCCCGAGTGCGACCTCGACTACGTCCCCAACGAGGCGCGCAAGGCTGATGTCCGCTGCGTATTGAACAACTCCTTCGGTTTCGGGGGCCACAACGTTGCGCTCATCTTCGGACGCTTCGACTGACCCTGCCACTTCCGGGCAAGCGGGGCGGCGCCCGTCCGGCACCCTGTTCGGCTCCCGGGATCGCAGCACCTCATGGGATGGCTTTCCACACTGTTCAGCCGCAGCCGATTCTCGAGATCGGGGAATACGGCCCCGCCAGGCCATCTCGAAGAGATCGAGCAGCGCCTGGGGTATCGCTTCCGCGACCAGGAGCTGCTGCTTACGGCGCTCAAACACCGCTCCTACGTGTACGCCCGGCAGGGAAGCGGCGTCGACTCCAACGAGCGTCTCGAGTACCTCGGCGACGCCGTGCTCGACCTGCTGGTCGCCGAGGAGCTGTTCCGTCGCCACGAAGACCGTCGCGAGGGGGACCTCACGAAGATGAAGTCCCTCGTCGTCAGCCGCCCCGTCCTCGCCCGCAAGGCGCGCAGCATCGAGCTCGGGCGTTTCCTGCTGCTGAGCCAGGAGGAGCGCAACGTGGGAGGAGCCGATCAGGACTCCATTCTCAGCGACACCTTCGAGGCCGTGATCGGCGCCATGTACCTCGACGGCGGACTCGAAGGGGCCAGGGGCTTCGTAGAGCGGGTGGTCATGGGAGATTTCGAAGAGCTTCACCAGCGCCAGGACTCCATCAATTTCAAGAGCAGTCTGCTCGAGCACACCCAGAGCCTGGGGTGGGGCTATCCGAGGTATCACGTACAGGACGAGAAGGGGCCGGATCACGACAAGGTCTTCAGCGTGTCGGTCTCCGTCACCGGGGAGGAGGTCGGTTTCGGCAGCGGCAGGAGCAAGAAGGAAGCGCAGCAGATGGCTGCCCGGGACGCCCTCCTCAAGCTCGGACAGCTGTGAGGCCGCGGGCGAAACTGGCGGCCGGGGATTGAGCATGATTGCCGAGACGGAAACCTGGCGCCTGCTCGATACCGGGGCGTCGTCAGGCGACTTCAACATGCAGGCGGACGCGGTGCTTCTCCAGGCCGTCGGCGCCGGCTGCAGCCCCTCGGTATTCCGCCTGTACCGCTGGGATCCCCCGGCGGTATCACTGGGATACAACCAGGATCCGAAGCGCGAGCTGAATCTCCTCCAGGTGCGCAGGGCCGGCATCGACGTGGTGCGCAGGCTCACCGGGGGGCGCGCCGTGCTCCACTGGGAGGAGCTGACCTACAGCGTGATCTGCCGCGAAGGATGCGGCCGCCTGGGTACCTCCCCCGGGGCGACGTACCGGGAGATCGGAAGGGCGCTGGTGGCCGGACTGCGGGCCTTCGGCGCCCCGGTCGACCTGCACCGGCAGGAGGCGGGACAGGGCGGCCGCTCGGCCCCGGAGGCCCCGAAGCCCCCCTGCTTCGCGAGCACTTCGAAGTGGGAGGTGACGTACCGGGGCCGCAAGCTCGTCGGCAGCGCCCAGCGCCGGGTTCGAGGTGCCATCCTGCAGCACGGCTCGATTCTCACCGGTCCCCGGCACCTCCTCCTCGGGAGTTTTCTGCGCGGCGCGGATGTCGGCGGCCCGATCGCGGACTCGAGCTCGTACCTCGGGGAAATCACCGGAGAGCCGGTCGACATCCCCTCGCTGACCGCCTGCATTGCCCGCGGATTAGGCAACTGCCTGGAGATCGACCTCCGCGAAAGCGGCCTTGCCGCCTGGGAGCGGGCGGAGATCGAGCGCCGTTGCGGGACGTGGCAAGGGGTGGGAGAACCGGAGCCGGTAGAGGCCGGCACGCAGCGATGAACTCCCCTGTCCGAGAGGCCGCCCCGGTCGTCGAAGTCGACGGCCTGCGCACCTACTTTCACGGCGACGACGGCATCGGCCGCGCCGTCGACGGGGTGTCGTTTTCGCTTTTCAAAGGAGAGACCCTGGGACTGGTGGGAGAGAGCGGCTGCGGCAAGAGCGTCACCGCCCTGTCCGTCATGCGCCTGGTTCGTGAGCCTCCAGGCCGCATCGAGGCCGGCCGCATTGTCGTCAACGGCCGCGATCTCATGGCGTTGTCCGAGCAGGAGATGTGCCGCATACGGGGGGACGAGGTCGCCATGATCTTCCAGGAGCCGATGTCGAGCCTGAACCCGGTGCTCACCTGCGGCTACCAGATCATGGAAGCGGTGATGCTGCACCAGGACGCCTCCAGGGCGGAGGCCCGCGGGCGCGCCATCGAGATGCTGAAGCTGGTCGGCATTCCCGCTCCCGAGCAGCGCATCGACGAGTATCCCCACCAGCTGAGCGGCGGCATGCGGCAGCGGATCATGATCGCCATGGCCCTCTCCTGCAACCCGGACGTGTTGATCGCCGACGAGCCGACGACCGCTCTCGACGTCACCATTCAGGCGCAGATCCTCGAATTGCTGCAACGGCTCCAGGAAGAGCTGGACATGGCCATCCTGCTGATCACCCACGATCTCGGGGTAGTCGCCGAGGTCGCCGACCGGGTGGCGGTGATGTACGCCGGCAGGATCGTCGAGACCGCGACGACCCGGGAACTTTTCGAATCTCCCCGGCACCCGTACACGCGGGGACTGATGCGTTCGATTCCCGTCCTGGAAGGAGAGCGGGAGCGGCTCGACACCATCCCCGGCTCGGTCCCGGACGCGCGCGTCATCCCTTCGGGCTGTGCCTTCCATCCCCGCTGTTCGCTGGCCGACTACCGCTGCCGGCGGCAGCGTCCGCAACCGGAGGAAGGGGCGCCCGGGCACCTCGTGAGCTGCTGGAAAGCCGATGACTGAACCGAGCCTGCCGCTGATACAGGCAAAGGGCCTGAAGAAGCATTTCGAGATCCGCAAGGGGCTGTGGGGCCCCGTCAGCGGGCACGTCCGTGCCGTGGACGGTGTGTCGCTTTCCGTGTTGCCCGGAGAAACCCTCGGGGTGGTCGGCGAGAGCGGCTGCGGCAAGACCACCCTGGGAAGGCTGATCCTGCGCCTGCTCGAGCCGACCGGGGGGGAGGTCTTCTTTCGCGGGCGCAATCTCAGCGCCCTGGGGAGAGGCGAGCTGCGCCGCCTGCGCCGCCGCATGCAGATCGTCTTCCAGGACCCGTACGGGTCGCTTAACCCGCGCATGACGGTCGGGTCGATCATCGGCGAGGGCCTGCGTATTCACGGCCTGGCCGAGGGCGCCGCGGTCCAAGTCCGGGTCGCCGAGCTGCTCGACATGGTCGGGCTGCCCGCGACTTCGGCGCGCCGCTACGCCCACGAGTTCAGCGGCGGACAGCGCCAGCGCATCGGCATCGCCCGGGCCCTGGCGGTCGAGCCGGAGTTCATCGTCGCCGACGAACCGGTCTCCGCCCTCGACGTGTCGGTGCAGGCCCAGATCATCAACCTCCTCCAGGACATCCAGCGCGACCTCGGGCTCACCTTTCTGTTCATCGCCCACGACCTCAGCGTCGTGCGCCACATCTCCGACAGGGTGGCGGTGATGTACCTGGGCAAGATTGTCGAAATGGCCCCGCGAGACGAGCTTTATCGCCGGCCCTTACACCCGTACACCCGCGCGCTGCTGTCGGCGGTCCCCCTGCCGGACCCGGCCCGGCGCCGCGGCCCCAGGACCCTCGACGGGGACGTCCCGAACCCGGCGGCGGTGCCGCCGGGGTGCCCGTTTCACCCGCGCTGCCCCGAACGCATCGACGCCTGCACGCGCGTCGTCCCGGAGCTGGCAGAGGTGGAGGAGGAAGGCCGTCAGGTCGCCTGCCTCCTGCGCCATCCCGAGACGGCGATTACCAGAGGGGCAGAAACAAACACCAACCAGCCGCCGTCAGCGGCTGACCGACAGTAGCAACGGAGCTTACAGCTTATGATGACCAAGCTGCGAGAGAGCACGGGCATCATCATGTGGATCGTGATCCTCGCTTTCGTGGGACTGATCGTCGTCGAGTGGGGAGCCGACTATTCCGGCACCTCCCGCTCCCGATCCGACGCCGTCGGAGTGATAAACGGTCAGGAAGTCTCCCTGAAACTTTTCCAGCAGACGCTGCGCAACGCGGCGCGCCAGCGCGGCCGCGAGGAACGGGGGGACGACGGCGCCCTCGTGCGCGAGGTGTGGCAGGCGATTGTCAGCGAGACCATCGTCAGCCAGCAGCTCGGCCGCCTAGGCATCCAAGTCACCGACGAGGAGCTGGCGACCTACACCCGCGAGGCACCGCCGCAGGCCGTCCAGGATATCGAGGTGTTCCAGACGGAGGGGGAGTTCGACCCGCAGCTCTACCAGCAGTTCCTCCACGATCAGGGCACCTTCGCCGATGCCAGGAACCGCGAATTCATCATGCAGATCGAGCGCATGTGGGAGAACCAGCTGCTCAACCACCGGCTGCAGACGATGCTGATGGAGACCGTACGCGTCAGCGCCCCCGAGGTGCGGCGGCACTACGTCGACCGCAACGAGAAGGTCAAGGTCGAGTACGTGTTCACCCCTTCGGCGTCCCCCTCCGACGGCGAAACCGAGCTCGAGGAAGCGGAAGTCGAGGCGGAGTACTCCGCCAACGCCGACGACTACCGGCACGGCAGGCAGGTGGGAATCCGCTACGCCCTGTTTCCTCGCGTCCCCAGCGCCGCGGATTCGGCCGGGATCGAGGAGCAGGCGCGCAGCCTGCGTGAAGATATCGCCGCCGGGGCCGATTTCGGCGAGCTCGCCAGGGCGATGTCGGAGGACGAGGGCAGCGCCGCCAGCGGCGGCGACCTCGGCAGCTTCGGCCGCGGCCGCATGGTGGCGCCGTTCGAGGAGGCGGTTTTCGCCCTCGAACCCGGGGAGGTGTCGCAGCCCGTGCTGACCCGGTTCGGCTGGCACCTGATCAAGCTGGAGGAACGCCTTGAGGAGGGTGGGGAAGAGAAGGTCCGGGCGCGGCACATCCTGCTGAAGTTCACCCCGTTGCAGGCGACGGAGGACTCCCTCCACCGGGTGGCCTCCGACTTCCGCGAGCTCGCCGCGGACCGCGGAATCGACGCCGCCGCCGTTATCGAGGGGGTCGAGGTGCGCGATCCCGGTTTCGTGCCGTCCGGGAGCGTGATTCCCGGGCTCGGGCAGGGAACCGGGTGGGTGGTCAACCTGTTCTTCGACAGCGAAGTCGGCACGGTCAGCCGGGTCGGCAGCGTCGAGGGGGCGTTCTGGGTTGCCCAGCTGGTCGAGGCCCGCGACGAAGGGGTGGCCCCCCTGGAGGAGGTACGGTCCCGGGTCGAGCGATCCCTGCAGGGGCGCAAGCGGGCCGAGGCAGCGGGGGAGGTGCTGCGGGAGATTCGCGGCGCCGTGCTCGGCGGCGGCGACCTGGCCTCCGCGGCCGCGGCCAACGGACTGGAGCTGAGCGAGACCGAGCCGTTCGCGCGCGCCGACTTCGTACCGGGGGTCGGCCGCAACACCGAATTAACCAGGGCGGCGTTCGCCATGGAGCCGGGCGAGCTGAGCGACGTTGTCGTCGCCCGCAACGGCGCCTACCTGCTCAGGGTGATCGAAACGACCCCCATCGACGAGGAGGCGTTTCTCGACGCGCGCGAAGCTCTCCTCGAGGAACTGCTGCAGGAACGCAGGAACGAAGCCCTCCAGGTATGGCTGTCCCAGTTCTACGCCGCGGCCGAGATCGAGGACAACAGACACCTGTTCTACACCTTTTAGTCACACACCCGCAGCAGCTTCCATCTGCAAGGAGAACCGGATGCCAGCGTCACCTGAAAGCACCAGGATCGGATTCGTGGGATTGGGGATCATGGGCGCCCCCATGGCCCGCAACCTGATGGCGGCAGGATACTCGCTCAAGGTCTACAACCGCAGCGACCGCCCCCGCGTTCAGGAGGTGGTCGCTGCCGGAGGGGAGCGGGTGGCGACCCCGAAAGAGGCGGCCGCAGGCAGTCAGGTCGTCATCACCATCGTCACCGACACACCGGACGTCGAGGCCGTCATCCTCGGCGAGGGCGGAGTGATCGAGGGAGTGGAGGAAGGGGCCACCGTGATCGACATGAGCACCGTGTCGCCCCGAGTGACCCGCGAGATCGCCGCGGCCCTGAAGGAGAAGGGGGTCGGCATGCTCGACGCCCCGGTCAGCGGCGGCGACGTCGGGGCGCAGCAGGGAACGCTGTCGATCATGGTCGGCGGTGAGCAACAGGTGTTCGACGAGTGCCTCCCGGTGTTCGAAGCGATGGGAAAAAACATCAACCTGATCGGGGGCAACGGGGCCGGACAGGTTACCAAGCTCTGCAACCAGATCGGCGTAGCCGTGGCCAACCTCGCCATGGCCGAGGCGCTGATGCTCGCGGCGGCCTCCGATCTCGACGTCGGGAAGGTGGTCGACGCGATCAGCGGCGGAGCGGCCGGTTCCTGGCAGCTGACCAACCTGGGACCGCGCGTCCTGAAGGGAGACTTCGACCCGGGTTTCATGGTGCGCCTGCAGCAGAAGGACCTCAAGCTGGTCCTCGAATCGGCGAATGACGTCAAGCTCGCCCTGCCAGCGGTCAGCATCGCCCACCAGTACTTCAACATCGTCGAGCGCATGGGGTGCGCCGACGAGGGCACCCAGGCCCTGATCAAGGCGTACGAAACGCAGGCGCGGAAAGAGGCGCGCAGCTAGGCAGGAGTTTACCGTGAAAGCCGGTTTTGAAGAGGAGACCGCCCCTGCCTTGGATCACCACGGGCGTGAGGAACGGAAAGGGAGCCTCGCTGCATGATCGGTCGAGGAGCCCTTCCTGTCGTGGCCGGCCGGCGCCGGCAATCGTCGCGGAGCGAGTAGAGGATGGACCTGAAGAAAGTCGGGGTTCTGCTGCGCGACGAAGAGCAGGCCTACCCGCTTTCCGAACTCGACGACCTCTTCGCCAGGCGCGGCATTTCGCTGGTCACCCTGAAGTGGGAAGAGACCCCGCCGGGGGATCTCGACATGGTCATGGCCATGGGCGGGGACGGCACCGTCCTCAAGGCCCTCGACCTGTTCAGCTCAGGGCCGGTGCTTGCGATCAACTTCGGCACTACCGGATTCCTGACCGCGGCCGACCGCGACGACCTCGACCGGGTGCTGACCCTGCTCCTCGAGGGGGACTACCTGGTCAGCGAGCGCCTCGTCCTCCAGTGCCGGCATCCGCACGGGGTGACGAGGTCGATCAACGAGGTCATCGTGCGCCATGCCGGGAGCGGCTTCCTCTACATCGACGTCTCCGTTAACGGCACCAAGATCCGCACCATCAAGGGGGACGGGGTCGTGGTCGGCACCCCGACCGGAAGCACCGGGTTCCTGCTCTCCGCGGGCGCGCCGATCGTGATGCCGGACGTCCGCTGCCTGATGCTCGACGGCATCAACGAGCACAACTTCACCTCGCGCTCGCTGATCCTCTCACCCGACTGCCGCATCGAGCTGCACATCGGCGAGGAGACCCGGGAGCACGGCGTCCATATCGCCGCGGACGGACGCCCTCTCGGCCCCCTGAGCCCCGGGGACGACGTGCAGATCGTCCAGTCCTCGACCACGGCCAAGCTGATCTACTTCCAGGACAGCTACTTCTTCAACAACCTCTCCTCGAAGCTGGGCTGGTAGCCTCCGGCGGGGCGGCCCCGCATCGGGTTCCAGGCGGGGCAATGTATTCGGAGAACTCCTGAGCCGGGGGAACAGGGTCTCGGCCTGTCAGGGCCTCCCCTGCCGGGTTCGCACCGGGCCGGGACCGGAGCACCGATTCACGGACCTGCCTCGATACTCGCCGGGCAACCCAGGACTGTGGAAACCCCGCGCCCATCGGCCCCGCAGAGGGGCAGTACGCACGGGCAGGATCGGTGCGGAAAGGCAACGCTACCGTCCCAGGGACACGACCGCGAATGACGGGAGTCGGCAAATGCTGACTGACTACAGGATGCCGACGCGGCCGGGTGCCTCCGCGTCGAGCAGGCGCTCCCGCGGCAGGACGAGGTTGAGCTCCCGGACCTCCCGGGCGGAGAGTTCGGTAAGCCTGTCGACCAAACCGAGAAAGCGGCCGCTCTCCCCCTTTTCCGCGAGGCCGGCGGTGAGGGTGCGCAGCTTGCGCACGTACTCCTCGCGCCGGAAGGGGCGGGCGCCGAACGAGTGGGCGTTGGGATTGTCGAGGCGTTCGCTGATCCGCGAGCCATCGGTTATCACCACCACCACCTCGGCCCCGAACTTCTTGCGCGACGGGTCGGGGTCGTGGTAGGCAGCCGTCCACTCCGGCACCTCCTCGGTGCGTATCCTGTGCCAAAGGCGCACCGTCGAAGCGCGGTGGGCGCGTTCCGAGGTGTAGCTGTCGACGTGATGCCAGGCGCCGTCCTCCCAGGCCACCGCCAGGATGTACATGGCGCTGTGGTCGAGGGTCTCGCGCGAGGCGCCGGGGTCCATCTTCTGCGGGTCGTTGGCGCCGGTGCCGATGACGTTGTGGGTGTGATGGGAGGTGCGGATCACCACCTCCGCAATTTCTGCAGGATCGAACCTGTGGGCGTGCAGGGAAAAGCCGATGTCGATCAGGGCCTGCGCCTGGTACTCGGCCGAGTGCTCCTTCGTATAGGATTGCAGGATGGCCCTCAACGGCTCTCCCGGCGAGGGCAGCGGCACGGTGTACTCCGCGTCCGGTCCTGCGAGCAGCCAGGCGATCACGGCGTCGCGGCCCTCGTAGATCGGCGAGGGGGCCTTCTCCCCGAGCCGGGCGCGACCGACGGCCTCGATGGCGATTTTGCCGGCCTGGGCGGGGGCGTACGCCTTCCAGCTGGTGATATCCCCCTTGCGCGACTGCCGCGTCGCGCAGCCGAGGTGAACGCTCTGGTTGACCGCCTGGAAGATCTCCTCCGCCGGCATTCCCAGCATGGTGCCGATGCCGGCGGCGACCGCGGGGGCGAGATGGGCGACGTGGTCGATCTTGTGCTCGTGCAGGCAGATCCCGGACACCAGCGCCATCTGCGTTTCGTATGCCGTGGCGATCCCCAAGGCCAGTTCCCGGCCGTTGCGCCCGGTCTGCTGCGCGACCGCGAGGAGACCGGGAATGGTGTCGCCGGGATGGGAGTAGTCGGCGGCCAGATAGCAGTCGTGCATGTCGAGCTCGCGCACGGCGACCCCGTTGGCGAGGGCCGCCCACTCGCAGTGGAAGGTGCGCCCGCAGGGGATCCCGAACAGCGACGCCCCGTTCCCTTCCGGGTGGGGGTAGCCGAGGGCAAGCAGGCGCGCGCTGCGCACCGGGTCGCGGTTGATGGCGGCGATGGCGACCGCGGCGTTATCGATGAGGCGGTTGCCGATCATCTCGGCGACCTCGGCCTCGAGGAAGGAGTTGCCGGCCGCCATTGCGGCGATCTTCCAGGCGAGCTGCTCCTCCCTGGGGAGCACGGCCCCTTCGGCGTGGGTCCTTACGACGACCGGCGGCATCGGCTGTGCTGGAACGGCTCAGCCGGCGCGGCCAGGGACGTAGACCGCCGACTGGTTGTAGGGGATGACGAGCGCCTCGACGCCGTCCGGAAGGTGGGCGGCCCACTCGTGCGGATCGTAGTCGCGCGTGGTGAAGCAGCCGTAGTGGGCCGGCACCGCGGTCTCGATCCCGATGGCCGCCGCCATTTCTGCCGAGCCTTCGAAGAACGGGAACTCCCCTTCCGTCGGGTGGTTGGTCAGCAGGCCGATGTCGGGGCGCAGATCGCGGACCGCGGCAACCAGCTCCTTGTGGCGGGCGAAGTTGTTGATCGGGTCGCCCGACACGTACACGCGCACCGCCCCCGTATCGACGACGTACCCGAGGTGCTGAACGTCGGGCGGATCGATGCCGTTGGCCGGGTCGCCCGCCGCCGGCTTGGCGTAGACCGTATGGAACGTCATCCCTGCGGCGGAGGCGGAATCGCCGGCAGCCACCGCGGTGATCGACGCTTCCGGTATCCCGGCGGCGGCCAGGGCCTCGGCGCTTTCCGAAGGCCCGACGATGGCCAGACCCGGGTTGGCGCCGCGGATGCGCTCGATCGACTCGAGGCAGGTGTGGTCGCCGTGGTTGTGGGTGAGGAGCACGCAATCGGTGCGCAGCGATTCCTCCATCAACGGCGGGCGCGGATGTATGTACGCCGCCGCGGGCCGCTGGCGCGGGTAATACGGGTCGACCTGGACGATCTCTCCGGAGCTGTTCCTGAGACCGAAGCTGCTCTGGCCGAACCAGTGAATGCCGACGCGGTTTTCCGGCACGGCAAGGTCTTCGAAGGGATGCATCGTTCTCCTTTCTGTGGGATGTTGGACTCTTCAAGGATTGAATCGTGAGGAAGGTATTGATACGGACAGAATTAAAGCCGCCGTGCAAGGCCCGTCCCGGATCCTCGATACTTTTCGCCAGAATGATCGAGGAAACCGACTATGGCGGAGAAATCCCCAGATCCCTGCAAATCTTTGTCACCAGGGAACCTGTTCAGCTCCCGGTGTCTTGGGACAGCGGACAAACTTCGATTTCTGCGATTGACGTACATAGTGTGATTTCCACCTTCCCGGAGGAACTCACAACCGTGTCTCTCAAGATGTCGGATGACATCTATCCTTTTCATGCCTATACAATGACATGCTCGGACATGCTCGCGGATGACCTCATGTTCTTCCACAAGGGATTCCTCGGCGAGGATGCGATTGGCCTCGAGCGTCATTTCAATGGCTTCCCGGAGGTTTACCCTGGCCTCTTCGAGGGTTTTCCCCTGAGTATTGGCGCCAGGCAGTTCCTCGACGAATCCGATGTATCCCTCGGGGACTTTTCTGAAAACCGCGGTCAGTTTCATAATTCGAAATCCTTTAAAACTATTGGGGGAGCTCTATTTCTCCCAGTTTTGTACTCGCTTATGCATCTTGTGCAGTTTATGCGCCATTTTTTGTGCATACTCTCTGCGCTTGTCTTCTTTCATCGCAAACTTATAAATATTATTTAAATCCAATTTGAAATCTTCTCCGGCACCATACGCCATATTTTCCCCACTGCCTTTGTCGCGTAGCCACTTCGGATCTTGGGGGCTTCTCGGGAAATTTTCTATCCCACAAATAAGGCCGTATCCGATTGATATCTCAGCCATCAGAGCCAAATTCCTGGATTCAACAGAACCACGAATTCCATACCACTGTCTGTTTCGAGTATAATACAAACGTATGTCGTCTTTCAAATCAGAGCCTGGTCCAAAATGCTCTAATTTCATTCCTGTCTCTGTTTCGGTCTCTTGTTTCAGCTTTTCCCAAAAATCGTTCTGTAGATCAACCATCAGGTCAAGTGCGGCCCCGGAAAGTTCGTTCGCCAAGCGCAGATAGTCTCCGTTTCCCTGGCCCAGCAACTCCTTCAATGCATCCATGTATCCCCCTTTACTGGCAGTACCTGTCAGATCTTGGACAAGCCGCAGGTACTGGACGATTGATTCGCGCAGCTCCGGTTCGCCGGAGGCTCGCTGATGGCAGTTTCGGAGCCAATTCTGAAAATCGTTCGAATTATACCCTATAAGTTCAGGCCGAATGGATTCCTCCAAAGAACCCAAACTTTCCTCGGAGGGACTCTTTCCGTCAAGGGTGAGGTATACGAGATGAATCTCGTCGACCCCTTTTTTCTTCTCCGTGTCCCAGTACCTATCCAACTGCCTTTCCTGATCTTCGGCATATATTTTGTTCTCGACTACTATTGCCTGGTGAGTCCCGAAGGTTACCAAGATGTCGATGTGGTCTCTTTCACGTTCGACCCTCGCCTTTGAAAAATCGAATTGGCCATCGATTTTCAGAACAGTTTCGACCAAATCTTTCAAGTTCTCCAGGCTCTTGCTGGAACTGTCCTGGTGATCCAGCAGTGCGGCCAGGAACCGCGAGTGAAGGTTCACCTCGTCGTGCGAGCTCCGCAAAACAGTGAATAGATTGAACGGCTTTGGCCTGTCGGCTTCGTACGCTTTGTAGAGAAGCCGCGTCAGGTTCAATAGTGTTTCGTACTTTCCGAGCTCGTTGCCCACGTCAAATACCTCCTCGGAGGGTTGCCGCCGCCCTGGATCTCCGGGGGCTTCCCTCAATTTTTAGGGAGATACCCTACCCGGTTTTCCCTTCCGCGTCAAGCTTCGCATCGCTCCCAGACAATTGCCATCCCCTGTAAAAACAGTATCTTAGTCGAAATCAAGCGAGCTACCTGCCGGTGTTTTCCGCACTCGGTCCAACACCGGAGATCAATCCCCCAGCGACGGAGAGAAACGATGGCGAGAGTAGGCTTCCGCATGAACCTCAAGCCGGGAAACGAGGTGGAGTACAAAAAACGGCACGACGAGATCTGGCCGGAGCTGACGCAGCTTCTCCACGATACCGGCATCAGGAACTACACGATCTTTCGCGACGGCCTGACCTTGTTCGCCTACCTCGAGATCGACGACCCGGGCGCCCTCGACGAGCTGCCCGGCTACGAGCTGATGCGCAAGTGGTGGACCTACATGGAGCCGCTGATGGTCTACAACGACGACTCCACTCCGGCGGTCACCATGCTCGAAGAGGCGTTTCACCAGGACTGACCGCGCCGATGAGCACCGCCACCCTGTTCGACAGGAAGTACGAGAAGGGCAAGGCCGATTTCCTGGGCGAGGTGGTCGAGCGCCTGCGCGGCGAGTACGCCCCGGAAGAGATCGAGGCCCTGCGCATCGATCCTGTCGACCCCGAGATCCTGTCGCAGCGCTCCGGCCGCGGTTTCGTCAACCGGGACATCCTCGAAACCGTGCTCGGCAACCTGCTGGAGTGCGTCGCTCCGGGGTCGCACAACGCGGTGGCGCCGCAGGCGAAGCAGGGGCTCGACTCCGCCCTCGGTGAGATCGCCGACCAGGTCTACGCCATGGTCGCCCAGTCGCTGCTGGCCGCCGGCGAGGAGGAGCGTCTCGAGGAGGCGGCGCTGGCCGCGACTTTCGCCCTGCTCTGGGAGCTGCCCGGGCTCAAGGAGCGCTCGCGCTGGAACCGCTTCGCCTCGCTGAAGGATCCGGCGGTCTGGGACGCCTACCTGTTGCAGACCTGCGGATTGTCCGCCGGGGAGCTCGCCGGGCTCGAGTTCGGCCGGCACCTCGACCGGGCCATAGCCGAACGGGACTTTGGTCAGTACCGCGAGTTCCTCAAAACCCTGAAGTGCGATTCCATCTTCGATTACCAGATGCAGCTGGTGATGAGCACCTATCCCGGCTGGCGGGTGCTGTTCTACCACGACGTCGCCCACTCCCTCACCCGCTCGGGAGCGGTTGCCGGCAACCCGCAGCTGAGCCGCCTGCCCGTTCCCCTGCTGCCGCGCGCCATCGCCGAGCTGGGGGGGCGCTACTACCAGGCCGACATCCACCCGGAGACCGAGATCGGCGACGCCAACTTCCTCGACCATCCCCACCGCGGGATAACCACCGGCCAGACCGGCGTCATCGGTTCCGGCTGCCACCTGATGCCCTGCACCCTCGGCGGATTGTCGCGGCGGCTGCGGCGCCGCCACCCGCGGCTGGGGGACGGCGTCTTCATCGGCACCGACGCCAACCTGATCGGCCCCGTGATCATAGGGGACCGCTCGGCGATCGGAGCGAACACCGAGATCTACGGCCTCGTCGAAGTGGGGCGCGACTGCCGCATCGGTTCCTCGGTGGTCGTCGGAACGGTCAAGTCGACAGGCGCCAACCCCGGGCGTCTGCTGGTGGGGGACGGCGTCAGGATCGGCGACGGTACGATCGTCGAGAACGAGTCGACCCTGGACCTCGTCATCCCCGGCAACACGCAGATCCCCGCGCGCAGCCACGTCGTCAACAGGGACGGGGCTCCCGAGTACATCGGGTAGCACCCGCAGCCCGCTTCCGCTTCAGAATCCGCAGCCCTCCGCCGCCCTGAAGAAGGGCTCGGATACCGCCATGGCCCCGCGCAAAGGAAGGTCGCTGGTCATCGGGTGGACGCAGAGGAGGCGGCAGCCGTTCTCCATCGCCCGTCCCGGGTCGTACCCGACCAGCCGGTAGAGGTGGACGCCGGCTGGCGCATCCGATGCCTGCTGGATGGGAGGATCGTCAAGCTGTTCGGTCAAGCATCGGCGCTCAGGTCGAATGTGTTCAGATCAAACGCCTTCGGAGGTAGCAGACTCCTCCGCAGGTGTGTCGCGTGCAAGGTAGGATGCTGGGCGCAGGATGTGTACGCCCTGCACCTTCTTGCCGAAATGCGAGCCGAAGTGACGCACATCTCCCGTCAACAGGTGTGTGGCACCTGCTGCCACGGCTGCCAACCAGACGGGACGATCCTTGTCCGGAAGTAATAGCGGACATGGCGTGTCGGCCGGACCCTCCGCGACGAGTCGGACGGCACTGAGGAGGCTGTCCAGCGCGGCGCGCTGCGCCGTGTCTCCGAGGTTCCGTCCGACTCGTCGATCACGTACTCCGATGCCACCAACTCACACCGGCCGTCCCGGGCCGCGGTCCAGAGTCCAACCAACCCCGGACTGCCGTACGCCGCGCTGAAGAGCACGTTGGCGTCGAGGAAGACCCGGTCCAACGGTCAGGGATCTCGAGGCTTTTCGTGCGGAATGTCTGCCGGGTCGAGCCCCAGCTCCCGAACCTGCTTGCAAGCCCACTCGTAGTCCAGGTCATCGACGGCGTTCGACAGCAGGAACTCCGCCTTGCGCTGCGCCGAATAGCTCTCGATGGGCAAGGCCACCGCCGGCCGGATGAGGACACCGTCGTCGCGACCATCCACGATAACCATCGATCCTTCCTCCAAGCCGTACATCCTGCGCAGCTGTGCGGGGATTACCACGGTCCCCCTCTTGCCGATCCTGATCGCCTCAGCCATGAGAAGCCCCTTGGTTTAAAATTCTGATAATCAGAATATCTGAATAGTCTGTCTCGGGAGGCAATACATGGCAGGTCCTTTCCGAGGCTCTGTAACGGTCGAATCTTTCCGAACGCCCAAAACGTCGACGACGATGGGACGCCTCGCGTGGGCGCAACGGATCCGCACGGGACCAAAACCCCGACGGCCCTTCAGAATCCGCAGCGCTCCGCCGCCCTGAAGAACGGCTCGGAGACCGCCATGGCCCCGCGCAAGGGAAGGTCGCTGGTCATCGGGTGGACGCAGAGGAGGCGGCAGCCGTTCTCCATCGCCCGCACCATGTTGTCCTCGATATCCTCGGGGTCTTCCATCGAACCGCTGCCGACCACGCGCCCGAGATGCACCCCCCTTTCGGCCGCGGCGCGGAAAAGCGCGTCAATGGCGTCCTCTACTTCGGGGAGGTCCCCCTCGCGCAGGATGGCGTCGAAGGGGCCGACGAACCCGCAGGCCTTGTTGCGGCCCTGGGCGGCCATCAGGTCGAGCAGCCGGTCGCGCAGACCGGAATCGATGATGTACTCGGCGGTTTCGAACTGCAGCCAGCCCTGGGTTTCGGTCTCGGCGCCGCGCAGGGAATCCGGGGTGAAGCACATTGTGCGGTCGCCGGTGCGCACCGGGTAGCCGCCGCGGTCGACCGCGGTCGCCTGCCCGGGTATGGGGAACTGGACCGACCGGTAGAACACCTCCGCCTCCTCGTAGGTGGTTCCGTACGGCCTCATGGTGGCGCGCGCCCCGAGCTGGAAGGCGTCGCCGTGGGAGCTCAGGGCCTCGCGGTGCAGGCGCTGGACCGCGAGCAGACCGAGGCGGCACTCCGCGGCGTTCTGCTCGGTCCCGTACCAGCCCTCGCGCTGCCGGTGCTCGGCGTCGTTGACGATCCAGGAGAAACCTGCCTTGGCCCAGGCGTGCGCCTCGCTCTCGCGGAACTGGTGCCACGGGATGTCGTTGAAGATCCCCAGGAGGGGAGGGGTCTCGGCGACCGTGGCATGGCGGTCGAGGATCTCCTTCAGCGGGTTGCGGCCCGGGTGGGAAACGTAGGCGTGAGCCCGGCGGGCGAACTCGGCGACCTCGAGCGGGCGCGAGCCGCCGACAGCCTCGATAGCAGTTGTCATCTCAGTCCTTTCCGTGAGCCGCCCGCTCGCGAGCCGCTCTCTGGTCTCCGGGAAACCGGCAGCCGCGGCGCAGGCAACAGCCGCGGCATTCCGGCTTGGCGCGGCAGCGTTCTACCGCGTGCCGCACCAGGAGCGCGTGGTACTCCTCGAACAGACCGGCGTCGGCCGGCAGCGCCGAGGTGAACAGGGTTTGCAGCTCCTCGTAGCCGGCGCCGTTATCGACCCAGCCGAGCCGGGAGCAGATTCGCCGAGTGTAGGCGTCGACGACGAAACAGGGATGGCCGCCGGCGTACAGCAGGATGGAGTCCGCGGTCTCGGGTCCGATCCCCATCAGGGAGAGCAGCTCGCCGCGCAGGGAGGCGGTGGGCCGGCGCAGCATCGCGGTGGTGCTGCCCCCGTAGTTCTCAACCACGTGGCCTGCGAGTCCGCGCAACCGCTCCGCCTTCTGGTTGTAGTACCCGGAAGATCGAATCACTTCTGCGAGCTTCTCGACAGGTACCCCGCACAGTTTCCGGGGAGTCCGGATCCGCCGCCGGGCGAGGGCGGTCAGCGCCTGCTCGGCGTTGCGCCAGGAGGTGTTCTGCGTGAGGATCGCCCCGACGACGATCTCCCAGCGCTCGCGGTCGCTCAAGCGGCG
The DNA here is from genome assembly GCA_965206595.1 of Candidatus Latescibacterota bacterium. GTDB lineage: Bacteria > Latescibacterota > UBA2968 > UBA8231 > UBA8231 > CBDCXV01. Next base: position 6,786,949 of record OZ242214.1, on the reverse strand, counting down.
CCGTGTCGCACCCGGGTAGTACCGGGGAGTGATCTCGTTTTCCGGGGTCGTCGGCCACCAGCCCTGGGGGCCGTAACAGTCGTGGAGTCTTTTGAACAGGGTGCGCGGTTTCAAGGACCGGAAAATCGCCCGCCGCACTCTGGCAGGTCAAGACGGGCGCGCCTAAATTGACCGCCTTTGCAACGAACCGGAAAGGGTGAATCATGACGGAAAAGACCTACAAGGCCGCGGCGATCGGCCACACCGGGGCAGGCGGCTTCGGCCACGGGTTGCACCTGGCGTACGAGGGAAACGAGGGCGTCGAATTCGTCGCCGTGAGCGACCCGGACGAGGAGGGCCGGGCAAAGGCGCAGCAGGAGACCGGTGCCCCGCGCTCCTATGCCGATCACGAGCGGATGCTCGCCGGCGAGGAGCTCGACATCGTCAGCGTCGGCCCGCGCTGGCCCGGCTGCCACGTCGAGCTGGTGACCGCCTGCATGGAGGCCGGAGCCCACGTGTACTGCGAGAAACCGATGACCTCCAACCTGGCCGACGGAGACCTTCTGGTCTCCAGGGCCGAGCAGCTGGGAAAGAAGATCGCCGTAGCCCACCAGGGGGTGTACCTGCCGCAGGCGCGCGCCGTAAGGGAGGCGCTTGAAGGCGGCAGGATCGGCGATGTGCAGGCGGTGTACGCCCACGGCAAGCAGGACCGGCGCGGCGGCGGCGAGGACATGATGGTGCTGGGGACCCACCTGTTCAACATGATGCGGTTTCTCCTCGGCGACGTGCGCTGGATGTCCGGGCACGTCAGCGTCGAGGGCCGGGAGGCCACCCCTGCGGACGTGCGCGAGCCGACCGAGCCGATAGGATCGGTGGCCGGGGACAGCATCTACTCCTACTTCGCCTTCCAGTCCGGGGTCAGCGGCCATTTCGATTCCCGCGTCGAGGCTTCCGGCGGCGACGGCATGCGCATGGGCCTGGAGATCGTCGGCAGCGGCGGCATCCTGGCGCTTCGGGGCGGGAGCCCGGACGGGGCGATGCTGTATCCCCACGGGACCTTCATGCCCGGCGATCCCGGCCAGGCCTGGGTGCCGCTGCTCGAGCCAGGGGACGGCTCCCTGGGGACGGGCAACCAGCTGGCGATCGCCGACCTGATTGAAGCGCTAGAGACCGACCGCAAGCCGGTCTCCAGCGCCTCCGACGCGGTCGCCGCCCTCGAGATGATCCTCGGGGCCTACGAGTCGCACATCACCGGGGGGCGGGTGGAGCTGCCGATGGCGAACCGCAGCCATCCCCTGCTGGCCTGGAAGTGACGATGCCGGGCGGCACCGTCCCGCACGAGGTCATTCCCAGCTCGAACCTGCCGCCGGTCTCGTACCGCGACCTGCCGGAAGCCCCTCCCTGGAAGAGGCTGATCGGCCCGAGCCTGCTGCTGCTCGGGCTTTCGATCGGCAGCGGCGAGTTCGTGCTCTGGCCCTACATCTCCTACAAGTTCGGCTTCGCGGTGTTCTGGGCCTGCATGGTCGGCATCACCACCCAGTACTTCATCAACATGGAGATCGAGCGCTGGACCCTGGCGACCGGCGAGACCGCGGTCACCGGGTTCTGCCGCCTGTGGAAGCACTGGGCGGGCATCTTCCTGCTCTGCAACATCGTCCCCTGGATGTGGCCCGGCTGGGCCTCGGGAGCGGCGACGATTATGACCTGGGAGCTGGGAGGCGGCGAGGGCGTGCGGGTCGCCTACTCGATCGCCAGCCTGATCGCCGTCGGCCTGGCCCTGACCCTGGGCCCGGTGGTCTACAACACCGTCGAGAAGATCCAGATGGTCCTGATCGCCGCGATCTTCCTGGCGATGATCGCGCTGTTCTTCCTCGTCGTGAGGATGACCCACGTCGCCGACATGTTCGCAGGCATCCTCAACGTCGGCCACGTCCCGGAGGGCATGGAGCTGCCCCTGCTGCTCGGCGCCATAGCGTTCGCCGGGGCCGGGGGGACGATGAACCTGGTGCAGAGCGACTACGTGCGCGAGAAGGGGTATGCCATGGGGCGCTTCGCCGGGCGCTTGACGAGCCCGCTGACAGGCAGGGAAGAGGTCGTCGCCGGGGTCGGCTACCACTTCGAGGCGACACCGGAAAACGCCAGCCGTTGGCGCGCCTGGTGGAAGGCCGCCAACAGGGAGCACCTGCTCAGCTTCTACATGCTGTCCGTCGTTTCGCTGATGATGCTGTCGCTCATCGCCTACGCGACCACCCGCCACCTGCCGGAGCTCGGAAGCGGGATCGGCTTCATCCGCGTCGAGGGGGAGTTCATCGGCGAGCGCTACGGGGCCCTGTTCGAGCACGCCTTCCTGTGGATGGGAGTCGCCATCCTGCTGACGACGGAGCTGGGGCTTCTCGACGCCTGCGCCCGCATCTCGACCGACATCATCAAGGTGAACTGGCTGCGCGACAGCGAGCGCTGGCCCGACAACCGGCTCTACTTCGCCCTGCTGTGGGGGCAGATTGCGCTCGGCTGCCTCATCATGCTGGCGGGCCTGGCGGTTCCAGGCTTCACCCAGCCGCTGGTGCTGCTGGTGCTCAGCGCCTCGCTGAACGGGGGGGTGATGCTGCTCTATTCGGTGCTGCTGCTGTGGATGAACAACCGCATCCTCGGAGCCGGGCTGAAGATGTCGGTGGTCCGCTTCGCAGCCATCGTCTGGTCCTGCGCCTTCTTCGGGTATTTCACCATCATCACGCTGAACAACCAGCTGCCGAAGCTGTTCGACTAACGGGCGCAAGGTGCAGTGCAATAATGTACTATGCTCACTCTCTCGCAGATCAGTCGAAAGAATACTGGCAGCCGCTACGGGAGCACCTGCTTAAGGTTCAAGCCGGGGCGGAGGCACGAGGAGCCAAGTTTGGAACAGGTAAGGCCGCAGGCTTGGCCGGGCTTTTTCATGATCTTGGCAAATACACAGAAGCATTCCAGAAGCGCCTGCACGGCGGCCCAGCGGTGGATCACGCGACCGCTGGCGCAAAAATTGTCAACACCGTGGTAGAAACAGATATGGATCGGGCAATGGCGCAACTCATCGCTTATGCCATCGCCGGGCACCACGCTGGCCTGCCGGATATGCAAAGCGGGACCGGTTCACTCAATTCGCTTGACGAGCGGCTAAAAAAGACACTCGACCCGCTTGACTCGACTTGGGATCTGGAAATTCGGCCAGATGCTACTGGTCTTTGGCCCGAAGGGTTCACATTAGGGAAAGACCGTGAGACGACGGTGTTTCAGCTCTCCTTTTTGACACGGATGATCTTCTCGTGCCTCGTTGACGCAGACTTCCGCGACACCGAGGGCTTTTACGCTGATGCAAAAGGCGAGGCCGTTGACCGCGACTGGCCGACGCTCCCAGAAATAGTTGATCCGCTACGCGATAGGCTCAATGATCACCTCGCAGGATTTGATAGCAAAGGGAAGGTCAATCACCTACGCCGCGAAATTCTGAAGCATGTTCGGGCTCAAGCCCATTACTCTCCGGGCCTGTTCTCGCTCAATGTACCGACCGGCGGCGGCAAAACGCTGACTTCCCTCGCCTTTGCTCTCGACCATGCCAAAGCACACGGGCTTGAGCGCATCATCTATGCTATTCCCTTTACTTCAGTGATTGACCAGACCGCAGCGATTTTCCGCGATGTGCTGGGTGAGGGCGTCGTCCTAGAACATCATTCGTCTATTGACGAAAGTAAGTCCACAAATCGGGAGGGAGCCGATAAACTGCGGCTCGCCATGGAGGACTGGGCGGCCCCCATCGTCGCGACCACCAACGTCCAGCTCTTTGAGAGCCTGTTTTCTCATCGGCCGTCGCGGTGCCGCAAGCTGCATAATTTGGCTCGTGCGGTCATTGTCCTCGACGAAGCGCAGACTATCCCCCTACATGTACTACGGCCTTCGGTTGCTGTTCTTGATGAACTAGCTCGTAACTATGGTTCTTCAATAGTATTATGCACCGCGACCCAACCGGCACTCAAGGCACCTGATTTCGAAGGGGGCTTTGACCAAGTCCGCGAACTCGCACCTGACCCGCCGCGCTTGCACCAGAGGCTTGCCCGCGTCACCATCGCCCACGAGGGCGTACTAAGCGACGAGAGCCTATGCGCCGCTCTCACGCAAACGGTGCAAGGCATGGTTATTGTCAACAGTCGGAAACATGCCTTGGACCTCTTTCGGCAAGCCCGTGAAGCAGACATTGAGGGCGTCGTGCATCTGAGTACGCGGCAATACGCAGTGCATCGCCGCCGCATCCTTGCGGATGTGCGCCAGCGGTTAAAGGCAGGCAAGCCGTGCCGATTGATTGCTACCTCGCTGGTTGAGGCAGGCGTTGATTTGGATTTTCCGAGGGTTTGGCGGGCCGAGGCAGGGCTTGATTCGATTGCCCAAGCTGCTGGGCGGTGTAATAGGGAGGGTCGACGAGATGTTGCAAACAGCATTGTCACCGCGTTCCAATCCGAGGAACATCAAAGTCCGCCTGAACTGCGCCAGCTTGCCGGAGATATGGAGCGCATCATGGGTCGCCACGACGACCTGCTGTCGCCAGAGGCTATGGAAGACTACTTCCAAGAGGTGTACTGGCGCAAAGGAGAGGGGCTTGGCGATGACTTCTTGCAAAAGTTCAAGATGAGTAAGCACGGCACTTCGTTCTCCTTCCGCGAAGTTGGCGAGACGTTTCGCCTGATTCAGAGTGGACTTGAGCCGGTGATCGTCGCCCGAGAAGAGGAAGCGCGTAAGGCCATGCGTGATCTCGCATATGTTGAACGAGTTGGCGGGGTGGCGCGACGGCTCCAACCTTATATTGTGCAAGTTTATCCTCGCTTCCGAGAACAACTTGTAAAAAATAATCACGTTTATTTTGAGGCACAGGAACGCTTCGGTGACCAGTTCGCCGTTCTCTTCACTCAAAGCCTCTATCAAGAAGATGTCGGCCTCCTTTGGGAGGACGCGGATGCGCTCGGCGATGAGGTGATGCTAATATAATGGTAGGGGTGCCCCCCGTGCGGAGGGTATTGAAATACCACAATACCACAGAAAAGGAGTTCGTCCATGTTCGGAATACGTCTGCGCGTGGGAGGCGAATACGCCTGTTTCACTCGGCCGGAAATGAAAGTCGAGCGCGTATCCTACGACGTAATGACGCCTTCGGCGGCACGCGGCATCTTGGAGGCCATTCACTGGAAGCCGGACATCGTCTGGCGCATTGACCGCCTTCACGTTCTCAAGCCGATTCGGTTCCAGTCGATCCGGCGCAACGAAGTCGGCAAGAAAATTCCCATGGGGTCTGTCCGCACGGCGAAAAACAGGGGCTCCATTGAGACCCTCTACACCAAAGTTGAGGATGATCGCCAGCAACGCGCCGCAACCGTCTTGGTCAACGTTGAGTACGCCATTGAAGCGCACTTTGACATGACGGACGAAGCGGGCGAAAGCGATAACGTGGGCAAACACCTCGACATCTTCAATCGCCGCGCTAGGAACGGGCAGTGCTTTCACCAGCCCTGTCTTGGAACGCGAGAATTTGCTGCAGACTACACACTCATTGAGCACGAAGACGACCTACCGCCAGCGATTGATGAAAGCCGTGACTTGGGCTGGATGCTCTACGATATTGACCACGAAAACGAGCGACAGCCGCTTTTCTTTCGCGCCGAAATGAAACAGGGGGTTGTCGAAATTCCTTCACCCAATTCGCCGGAGGTACTGCGATGAGCATTCTGGCTTCTCTTGAGCGGGCCTATCACCGGCTCGCAACAGAGAACAAAGTGCCGCCGATTGGCTATTCCAATGAGCGGATCGACTATTGCGTCGTCCTGAAGGCCGATGGCCAGTCCGATGGTCCGCCTGTGGACCTACGAGACCACTCAGGGAAGAAACCCGTAGCCCCGCGACACTCAGTTCCGCGACCAGAGAAGCGGACGGTCAAAATTGTGCCGAACTTCCTTTGGGACAAGGCATCGTATTCGCTTGGTGCAATGGAAGACTTGGAAGGCGAGACCCCAGACACCAGAGAGCGGCGTGCCGAGCGGGTAGAGAATCAGTACGAGGCTTTTCAGAACAGGCACTTTGCTCTGCAAAACGAAAGCGACGCAGGACTTGTGGCTTATTATCGTTTCTTGCAATGGTGGAAGCCAGAGTACTTCGACGCGCGTGGCTGGCCAGACGAAATGAAGGGGGCCAATGTGGTGTTCCGGCTGGAGGGAGAGCACAACTTCATACACGACCGCGAGGCCGCACGTCAACTCTGGGCCTTGCAGATGAATCAGGATCACGAACCGGGCAAAGCCGTTTGCTTGGTGACCGGAGAGAGATCCCCTATCGCCCGGCTGCATCCCGCGATCAAGGGGGTGCGTGGCGCACAGTCTTCCGGCGCATCCATCGTCTCTTTCAATCTCGACGCCTTTGAGTCTTATGGGCACAAACAGGGCGATAATGCACCCGTAAGCGAGGACGCTGCCGCCGCCTATACGACTGTGCTCAACCACCTTCTCCGTACCAACGAGAACAAAGTGCAGCTCGGTGACGCCTCGACTGTATTCTGGGCCGATGGCTCGGAGGCAGAAGCAGTGGCGCAAAGCGAGGCAATATTTTCCTTCGCCTTCAATGACACCAATGACACAGACGACGCGACAAGCGAGCAGGCCATCAAGCCCATTCTCGAAAAAATGGCAAGGGGCCGTCCCATGGAGGAAATCCGCCCGGATTTGCCCCAAGGTGTGCGCTTCCACGTGCTGGGATTGGCCCCCAATGCAGCGCGTATTTCGATTCGCTTCTGGCTGGAGGACGACTTTGCGACGTTTGCCGAGCATATCCTCTGGCACTATCGGGATATGCGCCTCGACCCGCGGCCGCGCCAAGAGCAGCCAAGCGTTCGGCGCTGCCTACTTGAGACCGCCACGACGAAGGTAAAAAACCGATACGAACATATCCCTCCCCAACTCGCTGGGGATATGCTACGCGCCATCCTGACAGGTCGCCGTTATCCGCAGACGTTGTTATCCACGATTCTCATGCGACTGCGGTCGGATAAGGCCATAACGGACCTGCGCGTAGCCTTACTCAAAGCCGTGGTCTGCCGAAATAGGCGCAAGGATGACCATTTAACAAAGGAGAATTTTATCGTGTCCCTCGATCCCACAAACGCCGACCCCGGCTATTTGCTGGGCCGGCTATTTGCCTGCTTTGAGTACGCGCAAACGCAGGCCCTCGGTGGCAAGGTCAACGCCACGATATGCGATAAGTACTACGGGGCGGCTTCGGCGACGCCGCGGTCTGTATTTCCCCTCCTGCAACGCAACGCCATGAACCACCTGTCGCGTCTGCGGAAAGACCGGCCTGCAACTCATCGCTATATCGACAACGCAATCGCCCAGATCTATGGGTGCGCCACGCCCGATGAGCTGTTCGTGGCGACGCTGACGATGGAGCGTCAGGCCCTCTTCGCCATCGGCTACTACCACCAGAAAAACGATTTCTACACCAAGTCCGCCCCCAGTGAGGAGGGCAAAGAAGAAAAGGAGAACGAAGAATGACCGCACTCAACCATCGCTACGACTTCGTCTATCTGTTCGACGTCAACAACGGCAACCCCAACGGCGACCCGGATGCAGGAAACCTCCCGCGCCTCGACCCGGAAACGAACCAAGGATTGGTCACGGATGTCTGCCTCAAGCGCAAGGTGCGCAATTTCGTCGAACTGGCTAAGGGCGACGAGTCCGGCTACGCGATCTACGTCCAGGAAGGTGCTCTGCTCAACGAGCAACACCGGAAGGCGTATCGGGTTGTGCGCCCCAACGACAAGAAGGTCGAGAGCAGCAAGAAACTAAGCCCTCAAAGCGACGAGGAGATGGATAAACTGCGCGGCTTCATGTGCGACAATTTCTTTGATGTGCGCACCTTCGGTGCGGTAATGAGTACCGGCATCAACTGCGGCCAGGTCCGCGGGCCGGTACAGATGACCTTTGCGCGGTCCATCGATCAGATCGTGCCACTCGAAGTGTCCATTACGCGCATGGCAGCGACCAACGAAAACGAAAAGCAGGAGCGCGAGGATGCCAGCGATGAAAACGCGGGCGACGAGCGGACCGAGCACCGCACCATGGGTCGCAAACATATTGTGCCCTACGGGCTGTATCGGGCGCACGGCTTTGTCTCCGCCAAGCTCGCCGAACGCACCGGCTTTTCGCCGGACGATCTCGACGTCCTCTGGAATGCCTTGACGCAGATGTTCGAGCACGACCACTCGGCCGCCCGCGGCGAAATGGTTGCTCGTCGGCTCATTGCCTTTAAGCACGCCAGTGCCTTGGGCAACGCGCCCGCGCATAGGCTCTTTGAGCGGGTGAGTGTGCAGCGTGCAGAAGCGGATGGTAGCGAAGGCACCCTGCCGCCTGCCCGCAGCTTTGCTGACTATCGCGTAGAGCTCGACTTGGACGATATGCCGGCAAATGTCGAGGTCGTCGAGCCGATCACATAGACGCCCCTGTGCGGGGCACGGAATGAAACAAACGGAGCGGAGATGACGATGAGTGAAGCGCAGTTCGGGCGGTCCCCCCCTAGGGAGGGGGATGGATCGGACCATGGAATGGAGCCGATACCCGTGTCGGCACTGCAACATGCGGTGTACTGTATGAGGCAATGCGCTCTGATCCACTTGGAACGGCTTTGGGAGGAAAATCGGTTTACCGCTGAAGGTCGAGTACTGCATCAAGTCATTGACGAAGCAGGGCGTCGGCGCAGGGCAGGTGTGCGCCAAGTAATGTCGCTCCCGATCTACAGCCTTCGGCTCAATCTTACAGGCGTCGCCGATATGGTCGAGTTCCGCGAAAGCCGGACAGGTCCGACCCCGTTCCCGGTCGAGTTCAAACGCGGCAAGGCCAAAGTGCATCGCGCCGACGAGGTGCAACTCTGCGCCCAAGCACTGTGCCTTGAGGAAATGACCGGTACAGAAGTGCCGATGGGGGCCTTTTACTACGGCCAAACCAAACGGCGGAAGGAAGTGTCTTTTGACGCCGAGCTCCGCACCCTGACCGAGACGACAGTCGTGCAGGTAGCGACACTCTTTGCGCAAAACCGCACACCCCCAGCCGAATACGAAGCGGCCAAGTGCGGTGGGTGTTCTCTGTTCGAACAGTGTCGCCCGAAGGCGATGGACCGGTCGGTTCTCGCATGGCGAATGCGTACCCTGGCATCGCACCTTGCCGAGCCTGGAGAAAACCCATGAGGCGGTTGCTTAATACGCTATACGTTACTACGCCTGAAGCACGTCTGACCAAGGACGGCGAGAATCTGGTCGCGAAAATTGAGGATGAAGAACGTATAAGGGTGCCCTTCCATATGCTGGGATCCGTAGTGGTGTTTGGTAGCATCTATATATCTCCATCCCTGATCCAGGCATGTGCCGCCGGTGGCATCGTCTTTGTACTCTTGAGTCGATTCGGCCGATTCCAAGCCCGGGTCGAGGGACCGGTCTCTGGCAACGTGCTGCTGCGTCGCGCCCAATATAGAGCCAGCGACGACCCAGAAGAGATCGTCCGCAGCATTCTCGTCGGCAAGATCTCCAATCAGAGAAGCGTCCTGCAAAGAGCGCAGCGAGATTACGGCGACGAGCTTGAGCCTTCTGGCCGCGAAGCCATGTCCGCCGCGACGAATCGCCTTCGGCAGATTGTGCAACGCATCAGCGACGGCCACGACAGTATCGATAGGCTGCGCGGTTTTGAAGGCGAGGCCGCACGGCTCTATTTCTCCGTCTTTGGCCACCTGATCCGCGTACCCGACCCAGAGATGGCATTCGCCGGCCGCAACCGCCGGCCGCCGCGTGACCCGATGAATGCCCTGCTCTCGTTTCTCTATACCCTTCTCGTCCACGATTGCAGATCGGCCGCCGAAAGCGTGGGCTTGGATCCGGCCGTAGGCTTCTTTCATAGAGATCGGCCCGGCCGTCCGAGTCTCGCGCTAGATCTTATGGAAGAGCTGCGGCCAGTCTTGGCTGACCGGCTCGCGCTATCGCTAATCAATCGTCGGCAAGTACGCACCAGAGACTTCCAAACCCGAGAAGGCGGCAGCGTCTTAATGAGCGACGGCGCTCGCAAGACAGTTCTCAGTGCTTGGCAGGAGCGAAAGCGCGTAGAGCGTCGTCATCCTTTTCTTGGGGAACAGGCACCCCTCGGATTGGTCGCGTACCTACAAGCGCAGTTACTGGCTCGGCACCTTCGAGGCGACTTAGACGCTCACCCGCCTTGGTTATGGAAATAGGACTACTAGCGTACCCTTCAGAACCATATTCGCCCCGTGAGGAAAATAAACAGCCATGATGGTTCTCGTTACGTACGATGTCTCGACGACATCCGATGGCGGCGTACGCCGGTTAAGACGTGTCGCTAAGAGGTGCCGCGATTTTGGACAACGAGTGCAGTTTTCAGTGTTTGAGATCGAGGTGGAGCCGGCGCAATGGGCCGCCCTGAAGGTGCAGCTTGAGGACATCATCAATCCAGAAACCGACAGTCTCAGGTATTATTTCCTCGGTGCAAATTGGAAGAGGCGTGTAGAGCACGTTGGGGCTAAGCCAACTGCCGACCTGAACGGAACATTGATCGTCTGAGAAAGATGGTGCGAACCATAAGCGGTCAGGTAAACACGGGGAGGTTCGCGCACCGCTTAACTGATTGAAGTTAAACGAGATTTGAGCCGCGGTGTGGCGAAAGGGACTCTATACAACAGGAGTTGGATACGGTTCGCGCCATCCCCCCTTTTTCGTATTGCTACACAACGAGTTGCCTTGCAAGAGTCGCCCCCCGCGCGGGGGCGTGGATTGAAACTCCGATGGATTGAAACGGCGAGACCCGGGGGCCGGGATCCTCGCACGCCTGTCAGCTGGCGCAGGATGGCCGCCCTTCAGTCGCCCCCCGCGCGGGGGCGTGGATTGAAACTGCACAGCGTGTCGGTGGGCTCGGGCCCGAGTCGCCCCCCGCGCGGGGGCGTGGATTGAAACGAGTTTCCGTGTCGCCCCCCGCGCGGGGGCGTGGATTGAAACCCCCGGCGTCGCCCCCCGCGCGGGGGCGTGGATTGAAACGATTCCGGGGGCCGGCCTCTGCAGCCGCCCTTCAGTCGCCCCCCGCGCGGGGGCGTGGATTGAAACCCGACCATAGACAGGCTCAACGTCTGGTCGCTGAGTCGCCCCCCGCGCGGGGGCGTGGATTGAAACTTCTTGGTTGGCAGGGGATCGCGTATCGAGTCCGGCGTCGCCCCCCGCGCGGGGGCGTGGATTGAAACTGGTGCGAGCAGCTGGGCGATGTGGAGAAAATCACGTCGCCCCCCGCGCGGGGGCGTGGATTGAAACTCCCACGGGAGTTTGGCTGCGGTCGGGGCGGTTCGTCGCCCCCCGCGCGGGGGCGTGGATTGAAACATATCCTTCACAGCGTCATCGTACGCCGCCACGGGTCGCCCCCCGCGCGGGGGCGTGGATTGAAACCGAACCGCGACGGCTTACTGTTCCGGCTCCCCGGTCGCCCCCCGCGCGGGGGCGTGGATTGAAACCTCGCAAACGTATCGACCCCGACCGGGAACACGCGTCGCCCCCCGCGCGGGGGCGTGGATTGAAACCTCTCGATGGCCTCGGACCTCTACCTCGAAGATCGCGTCGCCCCCCGCGCGGGGGCGTGGATTGAAACTCGGAGCCGTCTTGGACGACGAACTCTTCTTGCGCTTAGAGTCGCCCCCCGCGCGGGGGCGTGGATTGAAACTTTACCTTGAGGCCGGAAAGGACCGCGATCTTGTGTCGCCCCCCGCGCGGGGGCGTGGATTGAAACCCTGGTCCCGGCCGGCGGGGGCGGGATACTCGGGTCGTCGCCCCCCGCGCGGGGGCGTGGATTGAAACGATGGTGGCTTTGCACCATACGCAAGCGAAGCCGTGTCGCCCCCCGCGCGGGGGCGTGGATTGAAACTCCGCTTCTTTTTCCCATGCGGTACTACCGGCCCGTCTCGGGGGGTGGGCTGGGGATCCACGGGGCGTCGCCCCCGCGCGGGGGCGTGGATTGAAACGATCCATCCAGAACTGGCAGAAGGATAGTTACGGGTCGCCCCCCGCGCGGGGGCGTGGATTGAAACATTCGCAACGCGATCACGATTCACGAGAACCTCAAGGTCGCCCCCCGCGCGGGGGCGTGGATTGAAACTTGGCGAAAAGCAAGCAATTTCTGGGCTCGCTTCGTGTCGCCCCCCGCGCGGGGGCGTGGATTGAAACCTCCTGCCGCCGTTTCCCATGCGGTACTACCGGCCCGTCGCCCCCCGCGCGGGGGCGTGGATTGAAACTGGCCAGGATATTCAGGGCTGCGTTCCAGTCCCGGTCGCCCCCGCGCGGGGGCGTGGATTGAAACGATCGAGCCCGGTTGTGGCAGAGACCGCCAGAAGTCGCCCCCCGCGCGGGGGCGTGGATTGAAACATCGCAAAATGCGCGAAGCAATACGACGCTGCGCTTGTCGCCCCCCGCGCGGGGGCGTGGATTGAAACCAGCGCGCCGGCGACCAAAGAGATCACGAGCCACGTCGCCCCCCGCGCGGGGGCGTGGATTGAAACAGAGGCGCGCGAGTGTGCTCCAGGGCAAGCTCGGGTCGCCCCCCGCGCGGGGGCGTGGATTGAAACCGCCAATGAGCTGCGCGCCTACCAGGAAAGCGACCTGTCGCCCCCCGCGCGGGGGCGTGGATTGAAACTGTTCAAGCGAAATAAGGCCGGCCCCGGAGATTGGGTCGCCCCCCGCGCGGGGGCGTGGATTGAAACGGTGGAAGGGCAGCGGGTGCAGTCCCTCTGCGAGTCGCCCCCGCGCGGGGGCGTGGATTGAAACGACCCGGGCACCGGCACCCCGTCCACTGCTTTGGTCGCCCCCCGCGCGGGGGCGTGGATTGAAACTCATCGAGCTTCACCTTCACCCCGGCAGAGACCCAGGTCGCCCCCCGCGCGGGGGCGTGGATTGAAACGCGCTGCTATGTTAACAATGGCTGCGGAAATAGAAAGTCGCCCCCCGCGCGGGGGCGTGGATTGAAACATCGCCGCCGCTCCCGACATGCTGAAAGCCTTAGTCGCCCCCGCGCGGGGGCGTGGATTGAAACCGGGGGTTCAAAGGCAACGGCGGCCAGCCGATGTCGCCCCCCGCGCGGGGGCGTGGATTGAAACTTCCCAAGCGTCCCAAGCCTGGCCCGACCAGGGTCGCCCCCCGCGCGGGGGCGTGGATTGAAACTCCGTGGCCTGGATGGCCTGCTGTGTCTCTTTGCGTCGCCCCCCGCGCGGGGGCGTGGATTGAAACCATAGGTGGAAGGTGGTGAGGTTGACCCGGTTTGGTCGCCCCCCGCGCGGGGGCGTGGATTGAAACTGCTCATGCGCCAGCTCGATCAGGGCTTCAACGAGGTCGCCCCCCGCGCGGGGGCGTGGATTGAAACTGAGGATCAACAATGGGACTCGGACGTACCATATTGGGTCGCCCCCCGCGCGGGGGCGTGGATTGAAACTGAGGATCAACAATGGGACTCGGACGTACCATATTGGGTCGCCCCCCGCGCGGGGGCGTGGATTGAAACTTTGCAAGAATCGGCAGAGCCTGGGCACAAGAGCGTCGCCCCCCGCGCGGGGGCGTGGATTGAAACTTGTTTAGTCGTGGGTATAGATCGGGAGACTTTAGTCGCCCCCCGCGCGGGGGCGTGGATTGAAACATGTCGGGTGCCATCTTGCAGAAGTATGAGCTACTGTCGCCCCCCGCGCGGGGGCGTGGATTGAAACTTTATTTCTACTTTCTTTGTCTGCTTCATGGTCTGAGTCGCCCCCCGCGCGGGGGCGTGGATTGAAACGGGACGATCCTCCGCTATCGCTACTTGTCCCTGGTGACGTCGCCCCCCGCGCGGGGGCGTGGATTGAAACCGCATGAGGGACGCTCGATGCGAACAACAGGGTCGGTCGCCCCCCGCGCGGGGGCGTGGATTGAAACATCAACCCGCAGATCCCTGAGCTTGAGCGGCACCGTCGCCCCCCGCGCGGGGGCGTGGATTGAAACTTCTTCGGGGGGGCCTTACGGGTTGCTACGGTCATGTCGCCCCCGCGCGGGGGCGTGGATTGAAACGTACGGTTGGCACTGGCACGGCATTCTGATGTCGCCCCCCGCGCGGGGGCGTGGATTGAAACCACTGGGAACACTTGAGCGCCCCCCGCGCGGGGGCGTGGATTGAAACGTACCTGCGTAACACTGGCACGGCATTCTGCGGACTCTGAGGAGAAACCAAGGGCGCGCTAATAAAGTTGTCGCCCCCCGCGCGGGGGCGTGGATTGAAACTTCAGCGGGGGAATTGCAAGGCTTGAGGCTCCGGTCGCCCCCCGCGCGGGGGCGTGGATTGAAACCCCTTTGCCCCATATCCAGCGTGATCGTTGAGCAGAGTCGCCCCCCGCGCGGGGGCGTGGATTGAAACAAACAGACTTGTCGAACCTCGGGACCGTCGACGGCGTCGCCCCCCGCGCGGGGGCGTGGATTGAAACTCGCCGCCCATGACATAGTCGCCCATTGCCGTTGGTCGCCCCCCGCGCGGGGGCGTGGATTGAAACTTTGGCATGGCCAGAGATTGGCGGAATATCGGTGTCGCCCCCCGCGCGGGGGCGTGGATTGAAACACGGCGGCGCAGACTGCCGGCCTTACCGGTCTCGAGTCGCCCCCCGCGCGGGGGCGTGGATTGAAACCGCATGAGGGACGCTCGATGCGAACAACAGGGTCGGTCGCCCCCCGCGCGGGGGCGTGGATTGAAACATCAACCCGCAGATCCCTGAGCTTGAGCGGCACCGTCGCCCCCCGCGCGGGGGCGTGGATTGAAACTTCTTCGGGGGGGCCTTACGGGTTGCTACGGTCATGTCGCCCCCGCGCGGGGGCGTGGATTGAAACAAGCGTTTCCCGCTTTAGTATACGGCTACAGATAGCGTCGCCCCCCGCGCGGGGGCGTGGATTGAAACTCTCCCGCCGTGGCGTACGAGTATGACGGCGAACCCGTCGCCCCCGCGCGGGGGCGTGGATTGAAACGTCAATTGGTGCATGATCAAAGCCGGCTACGAGGGTCGCCCGCGCGGGGGCGTGGATTGAAACATGCGTGGGGACTTGGTGCTGCGATACAAATGGTCGGGTCGCCCCCCGCGCGGGGGGCGACCGGTAGGAAATCAGATCTACCGGTGGTTGGCGTGGATTGAAACGAGTATTTCGACGCCGACGGCACCCAGGGATCCACCCTTGTCGCAGGCTCATACGCCCCCCCTGGGGAACGAAAGGCCTCGTTGAAGTCAGGGAGCGTGGGCGAAGTGCCCATTACGTTCCATCAGCCAACAACACGGGCCAACTGGTCCGTCACACCCGGTAGGCGAACAGCTTGGCCCCGAGCATGCGCGCCCGGATGCCGACCGCCTCGCCGGCCGCGGAGATGTCGGAACGGCCGTTCCAAGTCACCACCCGGTCCTCGCAGTCGCCCGTCAGGCGGTCGCACTCGTCGAAGGTGAACCCCGGCAGCGGGTCGGCGTCGGGGAGCATCAGCGACGGCAGCTTCTCGAGCAGTTCGATCTGAATCCAGCCCCCCGGTTCGCAGCGGTAGTTGAGGCGCAGCTCGTCGTGGACGCGGAACAGGGAAGGCAGGGAGAAGCTGCCTTCGGTCTCGGCGCGGATCCCGCAGAACCGGTGCGGGCGCCAGCGCGCCCAGCGGATCTGCTGCGGCTGCCGCGACGGGAAGAGCTCGGGCAACTTCGCTTCAGGGCAGTCGTGGATGACCGAGAAGGCCGCGTACGGACAGGCCCAGTACCCGTCGGGCAGCTCGACGATGCCGCTGCGCCAGAAGTGGGCCATGCATTCGTCGCCGTCCCCCTCGGCGCCCAGCGGCAGGATCGGCCGGCGCTCGGGGCGGGACCAGTAGAGGCCGTCGCGGCTGAAGGCGATCTGGCCGTCGATGGTGCTGGCGATCTGGTGGTAGACCGGGATGAGCATGCCGTGCAGGTCGTCGCGGCCCGGGTACGGGAAGTAGTTTGCCCCGTAGAAGCTGATGTCGGGCGGATCCTCGCTGTCGGGGTGATGGACCAGCTTGGGAGCGGGCCAGCGGGTGAAGTCGTCGGTGCGCGAGAAGCCGATGGTGCGGATCTGCATCCCCTGCTCGAGCCGGTTGACGCCGATGCCGTCGAGGAGTCCGGCCGGGTACCCCATCAGCTGGATGTAAGCGAAGTAGTTGCCGCGGTGCTCGTCGTAACGCGCCGATATGCCGCCGTTGACGGGTCGCCTCGCCAGCGGCTCGGCCAGCGGCGTCCAGTGCAGGCCGTCGGGTGAGGTCCAGGCGAGCATGTCGCCGGCGATTTCCGCCCTGGGACCTGCGTAATCCGCCTGCTCCTGCTCCGCCTTGATGCGCCGGGAGGGTTCCTCTCCGGAGAGCTCCTCCCCGGTCTCCGGGTCGCACCAGTACATGCGGCCCCCCATCGCCTTGAAGCGCTCCTCGGGAGGGGCGCTCGGATCCTCGAAGATCCCAGTGGTGCCTTCGCACGGGCTGGAGATCAGGTTGTTCGCGGTCGAGCCGCTGAACTCGACCTCGTCGAGCTCGGGCCGCGTCCAGTTGTAGGCATCGTCGCTGACCGCGTAACACTGGCCCGCCTCGCTGCCGTAGAGCATGTGGAGGCGCCCGTCCCGCTTCCAGACGTAGAGCGGCGAGAGGTGAATGCCCTCCCACTCCTTCTCCGCCTGCAGGATCGGCTCGGACTTGAGCGCCTCCTCGATCTCGAAGCGGATCCCCAGCGGGGCGTCGTAGAGCTCGATCTCGCCATGGCGGCTGGAGCCGCGGTGCCCGGGGAAGACGTCGATCATGTCGACCAGGGGGCTCCAGGCGCCGGAGTTGAGGCGGATGCGTGGCGGGCGTCGTCTGGGGTCCTTGCTGTCGCTGTCGCTGTTGCTGTCGGTCATCGGAAGATCCTCCGGTAATGGCGGTCGATTCTGTACCTGCGCCCGGGACCGGGCGCAGTCACTATATAACGCACCCAATCGAAATAACGCACCACGGCGATGCGGAACCCGAAGACCGCCCCGGCCGCAAAAACCCAGGAAAAGCCGATTTTTCCGGGAAAGAGATCGAGAAACTGGCCGACCGCGAAACCGGAAACCATGGAGACCAGGGCCGCGAGCCGGTACTCTGCTCCGGGACCAGGAAGGGAACCAGCAGCGGAAGCCCGCGCAGGACGACCCCCTGACCTTTCCGACCCTGGTCGACGTCCTCGGGGATCGCCAGGATCGCCGTATAGTCAAACCGGCGCTTGCCCGCCTTACCGACTTCTCCTCCGAGGCGGTGCGCCTGCAGCTGCTCAACGGGGTCTGCCGGGCACTGGGCGCCGGCGATCAGTTCTACCGCCTGCTGTCGCGCGAGGATACCGACCGGGTCGCCGCCATTACCCGCCTGCTGCGGCGGGCCACCGCCTCCCTGGGGGAAGCCCGCTGCATCGAAGCGGAATACCGCACGCGGCTGAAGGACCTGTGCGGCGAGGCAGCCGCAGCTTACGAAGAGGAAAGGTCCGAGGCCTTTGTCGAGTCCATGCGGCAGATAACGCGCACCGTGCGCGACGGACTGAGGGCCACCGGGGACCAGGCGTACGGTGTGCTTTCGGTGTACGTGGTCCTCATCGCCATCGGCAACTTCATCAACAGTCCCCCCAGGGATGCTTCCCCCGCTGTCGAAGAGATTTTCCTGACCGTCTGCCTGAATCGGTTGTCGGCGCTGATCAAGGAAATCGACGAGGACTGACAGCTGTCTCGAAGTGGATGGCCGGTATCCGGCTCGATGGCGCGCCGGATGGAGGTTTGCCCGGTCCAGGCCGGTACGCGGGTGCCGGGGAAGCGTTCGAAGAAGGCCTTGGCGGCTGCTCGATTCCGATCTTCTGAATCGCGGGCACGCCGCCCGACTGCCTTCCGCTTTTTCCGGTACATTCACGGGACATCGATTCGAGGAGAAACGAGATGATCGAGATCGCCGAAGTCCTGCCCGCCCACCCGACGCCGCTCTGGAGGATGGCAAAGCAATGCGGCGTCGACCACGTGGTCGGCAGCTTCGCCATCCCCGGGGATGGCGCCGGGGTCCACCCCGAGCAGCGGCCCTGGAGCTACACCAACCTCGTGAGAATGAAGACCGCCTTCAACGACGGCGGCTTCTCCCTCGACGTCATCGAGAGCCGCCCGCCCCTCGACAAGGCGAAGCTGGGTCTTTCGGACCGGGACGAGGAGATCGGGTACGCCTGCGAGCTCATCCGCAACATGGGCAAGCTCGGCATTCCGGTCTGGTGCACGGAGTGGATGCCGGTGCTCAACTGGACCCGAACGTCGATGGCGGCTCCAGGACGAGGCGGCGCCATGGTCACCGGCTTCGACAACGAGCTGATGAAGAACGCGCCCCTGACCGACGCCGGCGTCGTCACCGAGGAGCAGCTCTGGGACAACCTGAAATACTTCCTGGAAAAGGTCGTGCCGGTCGCCGAGGAAGCCGGGGTCCGGCTCGCCATGCACCCCGACGATCCGCCGCTGTCCCCGCTGCGCGGCATGGGGCGGATCATGCGCAGCGTCGAGAACTACCAGAAGCTCCTCGACCTGGTGCCGAGTTCGGCCAACGGCATCTGCCTGTGCCAGGGCAACTTCACCCTGATGACCGACGACCTGCCCGGAGTCATCCGCCACTTCGGGGAGCGCATCCATTTCGTCCACTTCCGCGACGTGCGCGGCACGCCCGAAAAATTCGTCGAGACCTTCCACGACGAAGGTCAGACCGACATGCGCGCCTGCATGGAAGCCTACCGCGACATCGGCTTCGAGGGGGTCCTGCGCCCCGACCACGTGCCGACCATGGAAGGGGACCGGAACGACAGCCCGGGCTACTCGTCGATCGGGCGCCTGTTCGCCATCGGCTATATCAAGGGGCTGCGCGAGGCGGTGTACGCAGGGTGACGAAGGCGGGCAGGGTCCCTTGCCCCGGGCACCCTTGCCCCGGGGGCACCCTTGCCCCGGGCACCGGCGCACGGCATAGTTGCAGGTTTCTGACGTAACAGGGGGGCAAACCATGAGTCAGTGGAAGTGGATGGATGCGCGCGAGCTCTGCGTCGAGGGACGCGGTTGGGAGGATACGAAGGAGTTCTTCAACCGGCTCCCGGCGCGGGCGGAAGCCATCGTGCGCCCGGAGATCTGGGACCTGAGCCGCCATACTACCGGGATCACGGTGCGGTTTTCATCGAACGCAACCGCCATCCGGGCGCGGTGGTCCCTGAAAGATCCCGTCTTCAGCGCCAACCACACGCCGATCTACGCGCACAGCGGCCTGGATCTGTATGCGAAAACCCCCGAGGGAAGCTGGCGCTGGGTCGGGCAGGCCCCGGCGATCTCCGAGCACGCCGAATCCATACTCAATCCGTACGGGAACCTCGACGGCGACCCTCACGAGTTCCGTCTCTATCTGCCCGTATACAACGCGGTGACCTCTCTCGAAATCGGCGTGCCGGCAACCGCGTCGATCGCGACGGTAGCGCCCCGTCCGGAGCGGCCGATCGCTTACTACGGGACCTCCATCGTCCACGGCGCCGGCGCCTCCCGCCCCGGCATGACTCATGCGGCCATCCTCGGACGCCGTCTCGATTATCCCATCCTCAACCTGGGATTCTCCGGCAACGCCATCATGGAGCCGGAGGTCGCCCGGTTCCTGGCGGAACTGGATGTGGTGGCCTACGTCCTCGATCCGCTTCCCAACATGCCGGCGGAGCGGATCGACGGCTTTGCCAGGGAGTTCGTCCGGATCATCCGCGGGGCCCATCCCCGGACTCCGATCGTTCTCGTCGAGGACAGGGGCTACCCGGCCGGCTGGATAACCCCGGGCAGCAGGCAGGAAAACATCGACCGCCGCCGCTCGCTGAAGCTCGCATTCGCCGAGTTGCTCACCGAGTCTGCGGGCCCATTTCACTATATCGAGGGGGAAGGGCTGTTGGGGATCGACGGCGACGGCACCAACGACGGGTCGCACGCGAACGACTTGGGCGCCAGCCGCATGGCGAACGCGCTCGAGCCTGTGCTGAAGCGGATTCTCGACGAACGGTACATGTAGGGTCGTGTTCGAGAGGCTTCGGAGTAACGCAGTCCGGGTTGGCTTCTCCTGTGCCGGAGGGGGTCCGGTTTGCCGACGCCGGACCCGGAGGGAGGGCTTCCACAAAAGAAGGGGCGGCGCCGATCCGTTGAACCGGCGCCGCCACGTTTGCCGATGCCCCCGGGCCTAGTGGTGCCGGCCCCTGCCGCGCTCGCCTCCGTGCCCCCCGCCGCTTCGCTTGCCGGGGCGGTCCCGTCGCTCTTCGCGCATTTCCTGCAGGCGCTCGAACTGCTCCTCGCTCAACACCTCTTTCAGTTGCGCCTGGGTCTCCTCGCGCAGCGCCTTCATCTGCTCCCGCCCTTCGCGCCGGGTCTCGCGGTGCTCGGCGAAGAGCTCCCTGCGCTTCTCCTTCTGGGCTCCCAGGATCGCTTCCACCTGCGTCTTCTGCTCTTCGTTGAGGTCCAGTTCCTCGGACAGGGCGGCGTGCCCTTTCCCGCGCCGGGTCTCCTTGTCTTCGGTCTCCGAGTCGGCGGTGGCCGGAAGCGTCCCCAGGATCAGGACGGCGGCGGCGGCGATGGGTGTGATGGCCTTCATGGCGTTCCTCCAATCGTGTGGGTTTCGGCGCGGCTGATTCCGTGCCGTTGTTCAGCTTTCACGCGATTGGACAACGCGGATTGGCCGTTCATTCCCCTTTTTATTGCCATGTCGAAAAAAATGGGAGATCCGTGCAAGGCCGCCCCGGAAGAGGGGAGGCCCGCGCACATGCGCGTGCCCTCGCCCGGTGTGCGAGACAGGGCCCTTTCGATCGTCATAGTGGACGCCGGAAGCGGCGGCAGGCAATCTCATACCTGATGCATCAGTGATGACGAATCCCATCCATCCCAGCGGCAAGGCCGATTTCAGCCCCCACTCCCCCGACAACGCGGAAAACCCGGGGTACGTGCGTCCGGCGCGGGCGCTGCTGGCCGGCTCGGTGATGAGCGCCGCGGTCGCCTTCTGGGGGCCCTACAACTGCCTGGTCGTGCGCGGCTCCTACATGACCATCGACTTCACCACCGCCGCGGCCATCTTCCTGCTTTTCGTCGCCGCCCTGTTCGTCAACGCGGCGCTGCGGCGCCTGCTCCCCGGCCTGTCGCTGTCCGCGGGAGAGCTGTCGATCACCTACCTGATGGCGGCCATCGCCTGCTCGATCTGCACCATGGGACTGACCCTGTACCTGGTCCCGATCCTGCCGGCGATCTCCTACCTGGCGACCCCGGAGAACGAGTGGGCCCAGGACATCCATCCCCATGTGCCGCACTGGCTGGTGCCGCAGGGAGAGGAGGCGATCCGCGCTTTCTACGAGGGGGTTGCCCGGGGCGAGCCGGTTCCCTGGATGGCGTGGATCAAGCCCCTGCTGGGGTGGGTTCCGGTCCTTCTCGGACTCTACCTGGTGATGATCTCCCTGGCGGTGCTGTTCCGCCGCCAGTGGATGGAACACGAGCGCCTTGCTTACCCCCTGGCACAGCTGCCGCTGGTGATCTGCTCGCAGGAGCCGGGCAGGGCGCTGAACCGCTTTCTCCGCAACCCGGTGATGTGGTCGGGGTTCGCCGTGCCCTTCCTCATCACCTCCATGAACGGACTGCACGCCTACTTCAACTACATCCCGGGAGTGAGCCTGTCGGCGGGCATCCCGGTTCTGCGGAGCCTCGAGCACCTCTCCGTCAACGTCAGCTTTCCCATGATGGGTTTCGCCTACCTGACCCCCCAGGAGGTGACCCTGAGCATCTGGCTGTTCTACCTGCTCGGGTACGCCCTCAAGGGGTACTTCACCTACATCGGCCTGTCGCGAAGCCTCAACCTCGACATCTACGCCCAGAGCGACGGCGGTCCAATCCTCTCCTACATGCAGTTCGGCGCCCTGATGGCGCTCACGGGCTACACCCTGTGGACGGCGCGGCAGTACCTGCGGAAGAGCTGGAGGGCGGCCGTCGACGGCGAAGGGAGCGGCAGCGGCGAATTCTCCATGCGCAAGGTGTACGCACAGCTGATCCTCGGCCTGGTGCTGATGACGGGGTGGTTCATCGCCGCGGGGGTGCCCTGGTGGGCGTCGGCGACCTTCGTGCTGGTCGCCGCAGCCACCTTCCTCGGCATCACCCGCATCCTCTGCGAGTCGGGCCTGGCGGCGACGCGGGCCCAGCTGATCACCCCCACTGTCGTGCGCACCATCTACGGCACTTCCGTGCTGGGAGGGCCCGGGGCGGTGGGAGTGATCGCCATGGGACAGGTCTGGATGAGCGACGTGCGCACCTTCGTCATGGCCTCGGCGGCCAACGGCCTGAAGGTGACCGAGTCGGTCGCCCGCAAGGGGGTCGTCCTCTGGAGCATGATCATCGCGGTGCTGCTGGGGGTGGGGGTGTCGGTCTGGACGACCCTTTTCTACGCCTACCAGTCAGGCGCCAACAACGCCAACTCCTGGTTCTTCCTGAACGGCCCGCGCTACACCATCGACTTCGCCGCCAACTTCCTGCGCACCCCCGTAGGCCCCGACCTGACCGGGCTGGGCCTGATGGGTCTGGGCGGGGCGATCATGCTCGGCCTCTACTGGGTACGGGGGCACGTGCTGTCGTTTCCCGTCCACCCGATGGGGCTGGCCGTGTCGCAGATGATGCTGACCCGTCACATGTGGTTCAGCGTCTTCCTCGTCTGGCTGGTGAAGGCGGCGCTGATCCGCTACGGCGGACCGAACCTGCTGCTGCGGGTGCGCCCCTTCTTCCTGGGGCTGATCCTCGGGCAGTTCACCGCCATCGCCTTCTGGCTTGCCGTCGACCTGGTGACGGGCGCCCAGGGCCACGGCCTCTACTGGGTGTAGTTCCCGCGCGCGCAATTCCGCGTGAATTCGGCCGCCGCTGCATCTCGAGGGGGGGGGGGGGAATCGCGGTTTCAATCCAAACCAGTTAATCTGTGCGCCGGGGCGAGAGTCCCGCGACAGCAGCTTGGTCCGAATCTTGAGAAGGTGGGAAATGTTCCGACTGTCGGTTTGCGAAGGCACCGTGTTGCGCAGTCTGTCTTTCCTGGAGCGCGTGCGCGCCATCGCCCGGGCCGGATTCGGGGTCGACCTGTGGGGCTGGGAGGAGAGCGCCATCGACGCGATTGCCGGGGATCCGGATATCGAAATCTGCGCCATGCCAGGCTGGGTCGGGGGCAGCATGGTTCACCCGGACGGAGTCGAGGCCTACCTCGCCGGGGCAAAGCAGAACCTCGCCGTTGCCGAACGTTTCGGGTGCCGCAACCTGAGCATCACCACCGGCGCGCTCGACGCGCAGGGGCAAATGGTTCACGCCGTCGCCGGACATCCTGCCACGATGTGGATCACCGCGTACAAGTGCCTGTCCCGGATGGCGGAGCTGGCCGAAAAGCACGGTGTCGTCTACAGCCTGGAACAGCTGAACACCAAGGTGGACCATGCCGGCTACCCCCTGAATCACACGGAAGACGTGGTGCGGCTGATCGAACAGGTGGGCAGCCCGCGCATCCGGTTGTTGTGCGACATCTACCACATCCAGGTCGAGGAGGGGAACGTCGTCCAATCGATCCGCGACTACTGCGGATACATCGGCTACGTGCACGTGGCGGACGTACCGGGCCGGCATGAACCCGGTACGGGGGAGATCGACTACCGGCGAATCGCGGATGTGCTGCGCGAGGTGGGTTACGAAGGGGTGATCGGCATGGAGGCGTTTCCCGAAGCCGGCGACCTCGAGGCCATGGGGCGTTTCCGGGATCTGTTCACCTGAGACAGTTCAGGTGAACCGGGGATGCTGATGCGGCAAGTACTGCATGAGAACTGCGCAGGGCTGGCGCCGGGGGTTCCAAGCCGTTCTCGATGTGAGGAGTTGCACTCCCTCTTTTCAGACAGGCTGATAGGCGGAGGGCTCCAGCACGACGATGGAGGGGCGGCCCGGCCCCACCGCAGGCAGGGGAAACCCCACGGTGTGGTGACGCGGGTAGATGACGGGATCGCGGGGCCGGCGCTCGAGAAACGCGTCGACCGTGGTCATCCCCGCGGTGAGCGGCGGCAGGTTGTAGTGCATGGGCACGATCCATGCCGGCTTCAGGAAGTCGATCATCGGATCGAGCTCCTCCAGCCGCAGGGTCAGATTCTCGCCGACAAGGGCCAGCAACACGTCGCAGCGGCCGGCGAAGGGGGCGAGCTCGTCTTCGCCGATCCCGTACCCCAGGTCGCCCATGTGCAGGAACCAGAGGCCGCCGGCCTTGAAAGCGTAGAGCGCGTTGTCGTCCGGGCCTTCAGGGTGGTGAGGTGCCTCGGCCGCCTGCACGGCAACCATCGGCTCTCCGTCGATGTGCACCTGGCGCCGGCCCTGGGCGACGTCGAGGGCGTCGATCACCCGGGGCTCTCCCTCGACAGCCTGGACGTGTGAATGCCCCTCGTCCGTCAGCGAGCTGACAATGACTAAGTCCGCCTGCAGCCGGAAGTCGAGTACGGCGGGATCGGCTATTCCACAGGCCGCGGAAACGACCTCGGGATTGTAGGGGTCCATGGCGATGGTCGGACCCTCCTCCTGCCTCAGATGAAAGCATGCGAGGCCAACCCACTGAAGATGCACGGCCATGCTGTCAGTCTCCCCCTTTCTGCGTCAGGCCGCCGGCCCCGTCGATGCCGGCGATCTCCCACCACCTGGCGCCGGACGGCCTCTCGATCACGAGCGGCTTGAGAAACGACACCGATTTTTCCAGGCCCTCTTCCACCTCGAAGTACTCGCTTTCCATCTCGATCGAGATCGCGTGATCGTAGCCGAGGAGGCGCAGCGTTGAAATGAACTCGCGCCAGGTCGCTTCGTCATAGCCCCAGCCGGCCAGCGTATAGGTCCAGGAGCGGTCCGCGAACTGCTCGGAGGAGGTGCCGTCCATCATGCCGCGCACCCGGGCGTTGTGCCGGGAGACGAGGATGTCCTTGGCGTGGACGTGCTGGACCAGGGGACCCAGGAAATGCAGCGCCTCGACCGGGTCGATTCCCTGGTACCACATGTGCGAAATGTCGAAGTTGCAGGCTGCGACAGGGCCGATCTCCTCGCGGAGCCGCTTCAGTGTCACCGGGTTGTGGACCATGTCGCCGCCGTGCATCTCGAAGCAGAGCGTCACCCCGTGGTCCGCAGCGATCTTCCCGTGCTCGCGCCAGTACGGGAGCAGCCGCTTCTCCCACTGCCATTTGAGGGTATCGCGCAAAAAAGGCCACTCGGCGAAGGTCACCCAGTTGGGTGCGGTATCCCCCTCGGCCCCTTCGGGAAGGCCGGCAAGCAAGGTGATGCGCCGGAGGCCGGCCAGCTCCATGAGCTCGCAGGTCTGCCGGAACTCGCGGGAGTAATTTCCGGCGACCGCTTTGTCGGGCATGAGCGGCGCCCCGTGTCCCCCGAGCGCGCTGATCTCGAGGTCATGGCGGGCGAAGGCGTCGAGCCAGCGCTCGATCTCTCCCCTGTCGGCGAGGAGCTTCGCGAGATCGCAGTACCCCCGGCCCCAAAGTCCGCAGGCACCCACCTCTATTGCCTGGAATCCCATGTTCCTGGCGTACTGCAGACCTTCCTCGAACTCGAACTGCTCCAGGTTCTGTGAAATCACGCCGAGTTTCATCCCTCACCTTCGAGTGACAGTCGACGACGAAATGTGTCAGGACCGGAAATCGACCTGTCCTCGGTTGGCCTTGTCCATGTCTCCCATGCCCCCGCTCACACCGCCGCCGGTCAGCAGGTCCCGAGCGCGTCCTGAAATCGAGACAGCGTTTGCGTCAGGGCCTGGCGTTTGAGGACCAGGTCGACCCCGACGAAGAAGACCCGGACGCCGAGGTCGCGGTAGTACCCCGCCTCTTCGATGCTGAATGCGCCGGCCGTGGTGATCTTGCCGGCCGCGGCCGCGGCTCTCAACACCCGCTCGATCTTCGGGGCCTGGAGCGCCCTGGCCTCGTCACCGAAGAGCCCGAGACCGACGGCCCAGTCCATCGGGCCGACGGTGACCATGTCGATGCCTTCGACCGCCAGGATCCCGTCCAGTGCTTCGCAGGCCTCGTCGCTCTCGATCATCACCATCAGATGGGTGGCGTCATTGGCCTCGCGCAGTCTCTGCCGCGGGTCCGGACCCATGGTGAAGTCCGTGCCGGCGCTGGAGCTGGAGACGCCGCGCTGCCCCAGTGGCGGGTACTTGCCCAGCTCGACGAAGCGGGCGGCTTCCCCGGCGTTCCTCACGTCGGGCAGTGCCAGAACCTGTATGCCCCCGTCGAGCAGGCGCTGCACCTGCGTGCGCGACAGCTCCGGCATGCGCACGAGCGGCACCATGCCGAGGTGGGTGATGGTCCGGCCCAGCCGCAGGGTCTTCGCCGTGGACTGGGGGCCGTGCTCCATGTCGAGCCAGACGACGTGGTAGCCGGCCTGCGCCATCAACTCGATATCGGTGAGGGTGGCGTCGCGGCAGATCACTCCGTACAGGGCTTCGTGTTGCTCCAACAGTTTGCCGAGGCGATTGCTCAGGGGCGGGGTTCTGTTCTCCATGGGGGCTCTTTTCGTTGGTCGAGTTTCAAGGAGTTTGTTTTGACAACCGTCAGGGCCCCAGCGTGCCGATGGGGATCACTCCCACGTCCCCGGTTCCGGCGGTACCGTACCCATTGGGGACGATTACCGCGAGGGCTGACGGCCTGTCGTGGTCGCTGTGCTCCATCCGGCCGGTCAGCTTGCGAAGGTTCTTCGCGCCTTCTTCCACCCAGCGTTCGCCCAGCTTGATCTCGAACGCTGCCCAGCGCCCATCCGCGGCCTCGACAATGGCGTCCACTTCCAGCCCCTCCTTCTCCCGGTAGTGGAACACCTGCGCGTCCGCGGCCTGGGCGTACACTCGCAGGTCGCGGATGACCATGGACTCGAACAGAAGACCGAGGAACTCCAGGTCCACCGTCAGGCGGGGGGGCGTGGCTCGCAACGCCGCAACGGCCAGCGAAGGATCGACGAAGTGCCTGACGGGCGCTTCCCGAAGGGTCGTGCGGGACCGCAGGTGAGGCGACCATGCCGGCTGGTTTTCCACCACCATGAGCCGGTCCAGGGCGTCGAGGTACGCGGCGACAGTGTCCGCCTTCAGGGGCGCGCTGTTGTCGCCGACTTCGGCGGTCAGCTTCGACATGGCCACGGGCGTAGCAGTGTTGCGCGCCAGCGACCGCAGCAGGCGTTCCACCTTGACCGGATCCCGTGTTTTTCCGCTGACCGTCGATACGTCGGTGCGGCGTATTTCGTCGAGGTAGGCGCGATTCGCGCGCAAGGTCTGCGGCAGGGCCTTGCCGATGTTGGCCGGCCAGCCGCCGGCGCATACAAGCTCGGCGACGGTCGCGATCGGCAGCTCGGATTGCTTCGCCCGCTGTTCGGAGCCGTCCAGGAGCCGCTGCAGGGAGAGCTCCCCGGTGGATTGTCCGGTCTCGTACAGCGACATCGGGCGCATGCGCAGCCGGGCGAAGCGGCCGGCGCCGGTGTGGCGGGTGATTTCGTCGGCGGGAACCGCCGAACCGGTGAGGATGAACTGGCCGGGCGCAGCCCGCCGGTCGACGGCCCTGCGCACATGGTTCCAGATGGCGGGTTCGAGTTGCCACTCGTCAATCAGTCGCGGCGTGTCTCCGTCCAATACGGCCGCCGGATCCGCGCCGATCATGCGCCGGGCGTTGTCGTCGACGTCCAGCAGCACCTCGCTTTGGGCCGCCTGCATGGCGGTAGCTGTCTTCCCGGATGCCTTGGGCCCTTCCACAAGGACCGCACCGGTGACTCCAAGCAGCTCCGCAAGTTCGGCATCGACGATTCGTGACAGGTATGGCATGGGTTTGCCGGCAAGCAAGGCGTTCGGGAGTACAGTAGCCCGGCCAAGCTAGCAACGCAAGTCCCAACGGGTGATTCGGCGGGTTATCAGCAGGTGATTCGGCGGGTTATTAGCAGGTGATTCGGCGGATGGCTAGCGGGTGATTCGGCGTTGGGTTGGGTCAGGTAAGGATCAGCTTCCCGGAGCAGGAGTTCGCGGTGCCAAGGCCCGTTCAGCCTGGTTTCAGCATCCAGGCGACAAACGCTTGGACGCGGTCGCGAAATGCCGCGAGAGTCTCGGGCAACCGCTTTTCCAGGGAGGCCATCCGCTCCGCCTCCAATACGCCACCGTAGACATTGCGGAACACATGCCGAAACCGAAGGTACTCGCCAAGAGCCTGGGCGAGACTCCGGTCGATAACAGCCGGTCGGACCTCGGAGATTTCGAGCGTCATGTCGTCGACCAGATCCCGGTGCCACTGGTCTCCTCGAGGAACACCCCCGTTGAGTTCGCGTGCGATGCGCACGAAGACGCGTTCAACACCGTTGTAGAAATCGTGCAGAATCGAGCCGCGAGCCCGCAGGGAATAGATGTCGTCCTGTTGTGGGGCATTGGCGAGCTCCTCGTCCAGCGCTGCCAGGCTCGCAAGCTCGGATTCGACTTCCGCGGCAAGCCGTCTGGCCAACACCTCTTCCAGCTTCACAGCTCGACCCCGCTTTTGCTTACGACGCGACGAAGGGAGGTCGTGGCCACTTCCAGGGCGGTGAGGTCCAGCCTGAAATCGGTCATGGCCGCTGCGCCGGCGGACACGGAATAGAAACGGCTCGGTTCGATTCCCTCCACGACGAGATCGATATCGGAGCGATCCGTAAACGGCCGGGACGGCTCGAAAACGGATCCGATGCCGACGACCCGGCGCGCCCCCTCCTTCACCAGATAGGCCGCAATGCGTTGCGCATCTGCCAACGCCAGCTTCCGGTCGCCGGACTCGAAGTGAGTAGCCCGGATGTGATTGAGCAAAGTGCCGCGGTCCATACCCTGAATCTACATGATCCCAATGAGCTGGGCGACGATTCCACGGGACAGCGAATTTCGGTTTGGTCCCTGTCGGCCAAGGGGCCGGAGGACGGGGAGAGACGTCTTTATGCAGGTTTTTATTGACATGGGACGTCCGGGCTGTCTATAGTGGATGGTCACAGAAAATAAGGAAAGAACCCCATGAGATATGCACCCGGACGGGTCCGCGACGCCATCCTGCAGGTTCTTGCCACCTCGCCCGAAGGACTGCCTGTCAGCCAGATAGAGAAAAGGGTAACCCAGTCAATCGGGCCGACCCCCGGGTCTTCGATAAGGTCATGCCTGCGGCTGAAGACGCCCGAAACTTTCATCAGGGAAGAACGCGGCGTCTACAGGGTGAGGCCCGAAGTCCTGGCGGACTTTCAGGGCGACCTCCAGATCGACGCCGAGCCATGGCGGCAGCCATTCTTCTTCGGTCGAACGACATTGATTCACGGTGACTGCTTCGCCTGGCTGGAGGAGCGCGGAAACAACAGCATTCATGCCGTCGTCACCGACCCTCCGTACGGACTGCATGAGTACACGCCCCAGCAGCAGTTGAAGATGCGCCAGGGAATGGGGGGCGTGTGGCGGATTCCACCCTCCTTCGATGGCCATGCGCGCTCCCCGTTGCCGCGGTTCACCATCCTTACCGACCAGCAACGGGGTCAGCTGGGCCGGTTCTTCACCCTCTGGGGTCGGCTCCTGCTGCCCAAGCTCGTACCTGGTGCGAACGTCGTTGTCGCTTCAAACCCCCTCCTCGTCCATATCGTGGCAGGCGCGCTGGAAGAAGCCGGCATGGAGTGCCGAGGCAGCATCACCAGACTGGTCATGACCATGCGAGGCGGCGACAGGCCGAAGGCCGCTCATGAGGAGTTCAGCGATGTCAGCGTGATGCCGCGTTCGATGTGGGAGCCTTGGATCGTCTTCAGAAGGCCCGTCGAGGGACGGGTACAGGACAATCTGCGGAAGTGGAAGACCGGCGGTTTCCGGCGCCCATCCGAGGACAAACCGTTCGGCGACGTGATCAAGTCCGCCCCTACCCGGAAGAACGAGCGGGCCCTCGCACCGCATCCGAGCCTGAAACCGCAAGCCTTTCTCAGGCAACTGGTCCGCGGAGTCCTGCCGTTGGGAGAGGGTGTCGTCCTAGACCCGTTCGCCGGCGCCGGTTCCACCCTTGCAGCGGCCGAAACGGTCGGGTACGAAAGCATCGGCATCGAGAAGGATTCCCACTATTTCGACGTAGGGGTTCGCGCCGTTCCCGCACTCTGCGCCTTCGAACCGAACGGACGCCCTTAGAGCCTGTATATCCAGTTCGCGCGCAGCTTCTTCACCCCATCCTTGTGCAGAGTGGCCGTCCTGGTGCCGAGCTCGCTGCGCGGGTTCTTGCGGAAGTCGGACGCCATCACGTGCCCCAGGTAAACCTCCCTGAACGACATCGCCGCTCGATCTACAGCAGGTTCCCTCTCGGTATCCACGCCATAGACGAAAACGCACATCCACTGCTCGCGCGCCCCGTGAGTGTCTACCGCACCTCCCGCCTTCCGGGTGGTCTTGATCTCGATGCCGTCTTCCCCCGCCTTGACGGCATTGTCCGGATATCTTCCCTGAACAACCAAGTCGGGGTGGCCGTTGAAATACCGGTTCTCTGTCAAGGTCCTCGAGTGCTTCGCGAGACTTGCAGTAATCATGTCCGACAGGACCCCGGACATGATTGCGGGGCGAAGCATGTCGCCGAGACGCTGTAGTCCCTTGCCTGCGAGGTGGGAGTTGACGTCGTAGAAGAAGTCGTAGACATCCTGCATCGCCATCTCGAAGTCCTTGAGGCGTAGCTCGTATGGAAGGTCTGCCTCTGGGTTGAACCTGCTTGGGTCGACCTCGTTCCGTTCGATAGCCACCTTGCTTGCTCCATTTCATGGGTTCGTTTCCGGCACCATCCTATTTCACTTCACTAGACAACGGATCAACCCCGACTGTCAGCCGACATGGTTCATAACCCTTCGCCGTTGTTGAGTGCAAGCAAAGGTCAGGTAAGGTCGGCCGGGTTGGCAAACCAAACCCGGATGTGATAACCACGGATCGAGAGAAAATGAGCTGGGCCGGCGATGATCTTCACCGCGGAAAAATTGGAGCGAGTCGTAGACGGTGACGCGCGGGCCTCCCGGACGCGGAGGTGGTGGCTGACCCGCCGGTGACGCTTACGCACTCGGGCGGCGGCCGCGATTACGCGGACGAGGACACTGGCGAGCTGACGTTCACGGTCGCCCTGAGCGAAAAACGACATTCCACCCCGAAGGAATGGCACCCAGTTGACAGGACAGCAGACACTGACTAGTAATTGAATTGTTACACCAAAGGCAGATCCCATTTTCAGTTGAAAAAACCAGGGGCTCGGGTGGATAGCCAGCCGGCCGTGGTCTGTTTGATGCCGACCCCAGCCTGTAGGGAGTGCCGCAGTTTCGGAAACTGCAACTAATTACAGACGAAAGCTATGCTTTCTTTTTCTGGAGTGCCGATAGCCAATGAGAGCAGATGAAGAACTATGTCGTAAAGCTCTGGACTCGCTTTTGAAAGAGTATGGAGACGACCCAGAGTGGACCAAAGGGAAGGAACCACCGGATTATTTTCTGAACTTTAGGGGTCGCCGTTTTGCAGTCGAAATCACAAGTATCCACGGAGAAACAGATCTCAATGGTAGGAGACACTCTTGGATTGAACTTGACAAAAACCTACTGTCTTTCGGAGCCGATGTATGTGAAAAAATTAAGTCGGAGGTTAGAGTCCATAGCTGTTATCTCATTGGCTTCCCATCGATCCCAGATTTAAAAAATCAACAAAATGAAATTGTGCGGATTCTCACCTTATTCTTCCACAAAGAAGCATGTAAGGGTGATTGGATGTCTGCGCATGTCGTTCTTCAATCCAAAGGCAGAGAAATTTCCGTTTGGAAGCTATCTGAAAAGGAAAGTGGGTTAGTAGCAGCGGCTCTTCCCACAGGGGCATTTATCACAAACGGAGAAGATCAACTCCAGGAAACTCCTGACAGGTGCGGTTCAGAAAAAATCGGATAAACTCAAAAAGGTTCCAGAGCCAGCAATTCTTGTAATTCTTGACTGTTATGGTTTTCAAAGGGGTATTGATGAATGGCGTGAGCGATTGCCGCATGAGGCGTCCAACTTTGAGGCAATTGTGAGGAGCCTATCTCAAAATTGAAATTGTTTAAGCAAAATCAAAATGGATGCAAGTTGGACGAAGCCAAGAAAATTCTCCGGATACAATTCCCAGCGAGTGATCACTCGACGCTGCCATTGAAGCCAAGCAAAGAATCTCTCAACCATCCAAGGCCGCACATAACGCCGCAATCGCCGTCCGTCCTGAGTCTTTTTCTTGGTCCGAGTCTGGCGATGCGGGGCGATCATCTCGAACCCGTCTTTCTTACGTTCTTCATCCAACGAATCGCTGTCGTACGCTTTGTCACCGATCAAGTTGTCAGGTTGGTCTTCGATGAGGTAAAAGTCAAAGGTCAACTGAACCAGCGTCACTTCATGATGGTTCGCTGCATGCGTGCTCACCGACAAGGGAAGCCCATTGCCGTCCACGATCCCCATGACCCGCACCCCCTTACCTCGCTTGGTGTGGCCGATATCGGCACCTCCACCCTTGGCCGCCGAGAACATGCCGTCGATGAAAGCCTCCGATTCGTCCAGGCCCCCTTGCTCGTGAAGGGTCTGGGCCAGGTCCATGAGAACTTCGCGTACCACCCCTTGACGACACCCGTTTTGAAAACGGCGCTGCACGGTTTTGTAGTTCGGATAGCACGGCGGCAACATATGCCATTGAGCCCCGGTGTTTAGAATCCAAAGGACGGCTTCAAAAACATCACGGGTGCAAACCGGTTTGCGACCCGGATGCCTCTTGGGACGAAGTTCTTCAGGAAAGTGATGGCGGATTCGTTGCCATTGCATGTCGGTCAGATTGACCATACACCAATGGTACATCACTGTCATTTCGAAAACAAGTTTAAGTTTGCCTGTTTTGAGATAGGTTCAGGGTACAAGGTGGGGAGGCTGAGTTAGTCTCAGGAAGATTGGTGGAAAGTTAATCCCTGTTATGGGGTATTTAGTTCGCTCAGGTTGCAGTTTTATGTCGCCGCCGCTTGGCGCTTGGGCCCTGGGCGGATCCCTTTCGCCAGCTGGGAATACGGTGCCGGTTCGGTCTGCATGGCGTGTTGGAGCAGCCGATAGAACAGCTTGCCGCGATGATGTGAGGTGCGACGGTTGAAGCGAAACGTGAACTCGTCGAGGTAGTACTCCAGATGCTCCTTGCTGATACCTCCCTGGTGGGTCCCCAGAAGCCAACGCTTCAGCAGGGAGACGACCCGATGGACTCGCGGCATCAGTTCATGCGGCTGCTTGCGGCTGTGCCGCAGGACCGTCACTCGGTGCCGGTACCCCAGGCTGGTCAGGCCCCGTAGCCTTCCCAGCCGTCCGTATGGACCCGGCTACCGGACTCGATGCTGGCCCGGACGAAGGCTTCGAGGCTGTTCGCCGAGGCGTCCGGGATGGGCATGAGGCGAATCCGACCGATCCCTCGTCCCTGTTCCTCGGCAGCCACCGCGATCAGCGCTTTGGTCTCGGTTTCTCGACCCGACACGCCTTCCTCCAGACCCCCCAGGTAGGCTTCGTCGACCTCGACGCGGCCCCGAAGACCGTCCCGTCCCGGTCGGACCATGGCCCGGCGCAGCTTGTGAAGCCAGCTCCACGCCGTGACATAGCTTCCCAGGCCCAGGATGCGTTGCAGGCCCAAGGCGCTGGCGCCGTTCTTCTGGCTGGTGACATACCAGATCGCCCTGAACCACTGGGCCAGGGGCTTGCGGGACCCTTGGAAGATCGTCCCCGCCGTCACCGACCCTTGGTAGTGGCACTGACCACACTCCAGCCGGATCCCTACAGACCAAGCCTGCTCGTGACCGCAGCGAGGGCAGACAAACCCGTCCGGCCAACGCAGCTGAACCAAGTATTGGCGACAGACGTCCTCGGTCGAAAACCGGGCCTCCAACTCCTGAAGGTTTTGCGGATAGTCCTCCATGTTCCTGGAAGCTCTGCCGAGGGGAACCTGAGTCAACTGAATACCCCATTTCCCTGTTTTCAGGAAACACAGTGTTTTCGGCAATCTCAGTCGTTTGTGTATCCCTCCCCTTGCCTTACCGGCTTAAATTACCATCCACCTTCGCCGGACCGACAAAACCCCAGCTTCCGGCTAGTGCCGCTTCCCCCCGTGATGGGGCCGGGCCCCGCGTCTCACCATCCGCTTGTGCCGTTCGAGGTGGCGCCTCAGCCGCCGGCGCTGATCTTCGGTCAGCAGCGGTTCCAGCTCGGCCCTTGCCGAATCGAGCTGCGCCCGCCGCTCCCGGTTCCTGGCGATCCGGTTGGCCCGCATGCGCTCGTCGATGCGGCGCAGGACGGCGGCTATTTCCGCGCGCCGGGTCTCGTCGATCGGGGCGATGGCCCGGCGGATGCCGGCGGTGAAGTGGGCGGGCCGCGCCAGGCTCAGGGCGTCGCGGAAGCGATGGCGCTGGTAGGCGCTGAATCCGAGCGCCCCCAGCACCATTCCGATCACGAGGGTGGCGATGAGGATGGCGGCGCTCCTAGTGGCGGAGGACACGGTCACATCTCCATGATTTCGGCGGTTTCCACCGAAACCGTCGGAACGGCGAAGGTGATCTCGAGGAAGGAAGACCCTTCGGACATCAGGTCGCGGTCGCGCCAGTTCAGCACGGCCAGGAAAACAGCCGCGGCAAGGGTGACCGGGATCAGGGGGCGGAAGGCGCGCACCAAGCCGTCGGCGAAGCTGCCCGCTTCGCTGCGCTCGCCTCGGAGGCGCGCCATGACGCGGGTGGAGAAGAACGGGTCGAAGCCCTCGGCCTTCGCCTCGGAAACCAAGTCCCCGACCTGGCGCATCTGCTCCCATTCGGCCCGGAAACCTTGGTCCGACGACAGCAGGCACTCGAAACGGGCCTTATCCGTTTCTCCAAGCTCGCCGCCGAGGGCGAGCGCCAGCAGGCGTTCGCGTTCACTCTTCTTCATGGTCCAATCTCCGCTGCAAAATCCGCTTCAAGTTCGCCATGCCGCGCGACAGGCGCGACAGCACGGTTCCTTCGGGTATGTTCAGGGCCTCCGCGGTCTCCCGGGTCGAGTACTCCTGGATCATGCGCAGCACCACGACGGCGCGATGATCCGGTTTGAGCTGTTGCAGCGCCCTCTGCACTTCCGCCCTGGTGTCGGCCTGGTCCCGAAGCGCCGCTCCGTCCGTCGACGGGGCGGGAGCCGGGTCTTCGTCGCTGTCCAGGCTCCAGAATCGCCACCGGGACCGCTGCCGGCTCTTCGAGGCGTTCAGCGACAGGTTGATGGCGATCCGGGTAAGATAGGTGCCGACCGCCGACTCGCCGCGAAAGCGTCCGAGAGCGGCGTGAAAGCGGATGAACGTCTCCTGGCCGACGTCCTCGGCATCCGGTCCCGGTCCCAGCATGCCGACTGCGGTCGCGGCGACCAGCGATTCGTAGCGCTCGACCAACATGCGAAAGGCCCCGTCGTCGCCGTCGCGTGCACGCCTCGTCAGGTCGAGGTCAGACGGCAGTTCCGCACCCATTGGACAACCGCAGTTCCCGCTTCATTCCGTTTTTTTTCGTTGGGTGGCAAGTGTCCGGTAATTCAACGGCTCAGGGGGCAATTCCGTGTTCGAAACGGCGGCGCGGTGAAGGAAGGGAGATGGAATTTCGGCCCCCTCCCCGGCGTGGGGGAAGATCACCGGAGGACCTGCCAGTGCCCCGCACCGGACCATCACCCCACCGATTCCTGAATTTTCCGGATCACTCCGAGGATGTCGCCGGGCAGCGGCCCTTTCAGGCCGGCCCGGAAGTTAGCCTCCACTTCCCCGGGGTTCTGCGCCCCGGGAATGACGGTGTGGATGGCGGGATTGGAGAGGATGTAGCGCAGGCCCAGCTCGTTCATCGGGATGCCGGTCTCCTCGCTGAGCCGGTAGAACCGGCCGATCAGCTCCAGGGCGCGCGAGTCGAGCAGGCTGCCGGGGACTCCCGGGCTCTTCTTCAGCTCTTCCAGGCGGGCGCGCTGCACCGCGGACAGCATGCCGTTGCAGAAGGGGCCTCCGGCGACGATGCCGATGTCGTGGGCGGCCGCGGCCGGCAGCAGCCGCTCGGCTATCGGCTGCTGCAGCAGGGTGTAGCCGTTGGCGATCTCGACGACGTCGAAGCGGCCGGTCTCGGCGAGGCGCGCGGGAAACTCCGCACGGTTGCTGCCGATCCCGATAGCGCCGATGACCCCCTCCTCCCGGAGCTTCTCGAGAACCCGGAGCACGGGGGCCTCGAGGTTGTCGTCCCATCCCCAGGTCTCCTCCTCCGGCTCGTGGATGAACAGCATGTCGAGGCGGTCCCTCCGCAGCAGCCAGAGGGTGTGGTCGACGACGCGGCGGATGCAGTCCTCGCTGCGGTACGCCTCGGCCCCGAGGTAGGGGACGATCGACCGCTGCAGCTGCCCGATCTTCGAGCTGACGAAGACCCGGCTTTCCGGGCGGCGGGCGAGCACCCGGCCGATCAGCTCCTCGCTTTCGCCGCAGCCGTACGACGGGGCGGTGTCCATGTAGTTGATGCCGAGGTCCACGGCGCGCTCGAGCAGGGCCAGGGCGTCGGCGCGCGGGACGCCGAACTCGCTGGTGAACCGGTACGTGCCCAGTGCGATGCGCGTGACCTCGTACCCGGTGCGTCCCAGGATCCGTTTTTCCATCTCTCTCGCCTTTTCTCGAGTGCGCTTGCAGCCTCGGGCCGCGGCTCGCTCTCCAGAGCCAGGGCTCGGGAGACGCACTCGTTCTCGAAATACAGCGGCTCTCCATCGGCAAGGCAATAAAAGGCTTCGGCCGCTCGAGGAAATTTGGCCGGGGGGTTTCCCGGGTGTTACGACCGCGACCGGTGGCTGCGCTCGACAAAGTAAATCGCAGCATCTCGTCCAGTGAGGAGAAGATGGCCGGTCGCGAGGCGCGAGCCCGGCCGCCGGGTTGACCTCCGGGTGAAAAGCGGCGGTCCTGGGTTGCCCATCGCTGCCGGGCAAGTGGGTTGGGGAGGATGGACATCGACATCCTGATCACTGAAGTTGCTTCCGACGAATCGATGGATGAAGAAATGAAGTACAGCTTCCGCGCTTTTCTGCACCTGTCCCCGTAATCGACCCGGAGGCCGACCATGCAAAAAATCCTGAGCGAAGAGGCCATCGCCCAGTACAAGCGAGACGGGTACTATTTCCCGGTCCGCATGCTCGACGACGGCGAAGTCGCCGCCAACCGGAAGTTGCTCGAGACCTTCGAGGCTTCTCAGGGTCATCCGATCGAAGGGGCACAGCGCAGCAAGTCCCATCTCTTGTTCACCTGGATCGACGACCTTATGCGCCACGATCGCATCCTCGATGCAGTCGAGGACCTGATCGGTCCCGACATCCTGTGCTGGAATACCTTCTTCTGGATCAAGGAACCCCGGAGCGAAACTTTCGTCTCGTGGCATCAGGACCTCCGCTACTGGGGCCTCGACAGCGGCGACCTGGTGACCGTCTGGTTGGCTCTTTCGCCGGCGACACCCGAAACCGGCTGCATGCGCGTCCTGCCCGGCAGTCACGTCGGCGACCTCCTGCCCCACAGCGACGAGTACCAACAGAACAACATGCTCACCCGGGGTCAGGAGATTTCCGTCGACGTGGACGAAGCGGATGCGGTGGACATGCCGCTGCAACCGGGTGAAATCTCACTCCACAACGTGCGCCTCGCGCACGCATCGAGTCCCAACCAGTCGCATGACCGCCGCATCGGCCTGTCGCTGCATTTCATGCCGACGAGCACCCGGCAGATCGTCGGCGAATGGGACAGCGCCGCGCTCGTTCGCGGCACTGACCGATACGGTCACTTCAAACATACCCCGCGGCCCGGGACCGACTACGATCCGGTCGCTGTCGAGTTTCACGAGCAGGCGACCACCGCGGTGCGCGAAATCCTGTTCAAGGACGCCGAGCAGGTCCGTCAGACACTCTGATCCCGGTTTGCGTGCGAACGCCGGCGCGTGCGCATGGGTGTCCGGTCTCACCGGGATCGCGTTACACAATCCCGCAAGTTCGCCGACCACGATTTCGTCTCCACATACCAGGGCCGCTTTGTCCTCGGCCGCTCTCCGTTGCAGGCCGAGCCATGGCCAAGCCCCTACCAGTTTCGCCCGATGCCCATCTGACCAATTCCGGCTTCACCGGCTGAAACTTCCCCTTCAGACAGTCGACGTCGAGTAGTGTCATCGAGCCGGCGAAGATTGTCAGCGGCCGGCCAGGCTGTGGCGGCCCATCACAGCCTCGGGTCGACCGGCTCGCTCTCCAGGGCGAGCACTCCGAAGACGCACTCGTGCACGCGGTAGAGGGGCTCCCCCTCGACGAAGCGGTGCAGGGCCTCCATGCCGAGGGCGAACTCCCGCAGCGCCAGCGAGCGCTTGACAGACAACCGGCGCTGGCGCAGGCGCTCGATCTGCCCGGGGAGGGTGTACTCGGGGCCGTAGATGATGCGCAGGTACTCCCGCCCCCGGCACTTGAGCGCCGGCTGCGCCGGCCCCCGCTTGCCCCGGGCGAGCCAGTCCAGGGGCTTGACCACCATGCCCTCGCCGCCGCTTTCGGTGAGCTCCAGCCACCAGCGGGTTCCCTGTTCCTCGCTGTCCGGATCCCCCGTGTCGACGAGGAGATACCGCGTCTCGAGCAGCAGCTCTGCGTCCGCCCGGCACAGCCCGGCGAGGGTCTCCATGTGCCAGAGGTGGTCCTGGTCGACGTGGACGCGGCCCTCGGTCGCCAGCAGGTGGAAGGGGGCGACCCGGAGATCCGAGAGGCTGTTGACCGGCCAGCAGTAGCGACGGTAGGCGTCGACGTAGCGGGAGATGCAGCCCTGCCGCTGCCGCAGGTGGGCCTCCAGCTCTTCGTTGCCGCCTCCTCTTTCCGCGGCCTGCCCCAGGGCGGCGAGGGCGGCCTCGAAGGCGGCCCCTGCCGCGGACCCCGCCGGGGCGTACTGGCTGCGCAGCAGCTCCTGCGCCTTCTCCGACCAGGGCATGATCTCGGCGTCGAGGCAGACCCAGTCGCTGTCGAACCGCTGCCAGAACCCGGCGCGCTCGACCGCGGCGCGCAGTCTCGCCACGACCTCGGAGCCGCGCTCCGGGTCGCTGAAGAAGGGGCGCCCGGTGCGGGTGTAGACCACTCCGGCCTCGCCGCGGCCGGCTCCGAACCTGCGCTGCGCCGCGGCTTCGTCCCGGCAGAGCAGGATTACCGCCCGCGACCCCATGTGCTTCTCCTGGCAGATCACCCGGGAAATCCCCTGGCCCCGGAAATGGGCGAAGGTCTCGCGCGGGTGCTCGAGGTACTCTCCCTCCGCGGCGGTGTCGGACGGGGCCATGGTCGGCGGCAGGTAGACGAGCCAGCGCGGGTCGACGGCGAAGCGGCTCATCACCTCGAGAGCGGCCGCGGCGTTCTCCTTGCGGATGGCGACGCCGCGGTTCAGTCGCGTGGGGATGAGCCGCTTTCCGAGCACGTCGCCGATGTCGAGCAGGTCCCCGTACGGCCGTGATCCTTCCGCCTCTCCGGAGGACGGCAGCGGCCGCACCGGCTCGCAGTAGACCTGCCGCGCCGGGACCTGGACGATCTCCCTTTCCGGATAGCGCAGCGCCGTCAGCTTGCCCCCGAAGACGCACCCGGTGTCGATGTTGACGGTGCGGTTCACCCACTCCGGCTCCGGCACCGGGGTGTGGCCGTATACAACCGTCGCTCCGCCGCGGTAGGCCGCGGCCCAGTCGCAGCGGAGCGGCAGCCCGAACTCGTCGGTCTCACCGGTGGTCTCGCCGTAGAGGGCGAACTCGCGCACCCGGCCCGACGCCCGTCCCTGGAGGGCCTCCTCGAGGCCGGCGTGGGCGACGACGAGCTCGCCGCCGTCGAGCACGTAATGGCTGACCAGGCGGCCGATGAAGGCCGCGGCCTCGTCGGAGAATTCGGCCGGCTCGCGCTCGAGCTGCTCCAGGGTCTCGGCGAGGCCGTGGGAGATCTTCACATCCCTGCCCTGCAGCTTGCGCAGGAGCTTGACGTCGTGGTTGCCCGGAATGCAGAGAGCCGTTCCCGCCTCGACCATCCCCATGACCAGGCGCAGCACCTCCGGAGAGCGGGGGCCGCGGTCGACGAGATCCCCGAGGAAGACCGCCTTGCGCCCTTCCGGGTGGCGCGCCACCGGCCCCGCGGACCCGGAGCCGACCTCCCAGCCGAGGGAGCCGAGCAATTCGGAGAGCTCGTCGAAGCAGCCGTGGACGTCGCCGATGATATCGAAGGGCCCGCGCTCGCCGCGCCGGTCCGGCCACAGCGGCTGGCGCTCGATGGAGGCGGCATCCGCTTCTTCCGGGCTGCCGAACACGGTGACGGAGTGGAAGCCCTCCCGCCTGAGGCCGCGCAGGGAGCGGCGCAGGGAGCGGCTCTGCCGGCGCACCACGTGGGGGTCGATGTCGCGGTCGGCGCGCTCCTCGTTGCGCCGCTGGCAGAGCTGCGGCGGCAGGTCGAAGACGATGGCCGCGGCGAGGAGGTGGAACTCGCGGGCCAGGGCGATCAGCCTGGCGCGGTCCTCCGGCTTCACGCTCGTCGCGTCGATCACGGTGAGCCTGCGGCCGGCGAGCCGTTTGCCGGCGATGTAGTGAAGGAGATCGAAGGCGTCGCCGGTGGCGGACAGGTCGTTCTCGTCGTCGGCGACGAGGCCGCGGCAGTAGTCGGAAGAGATCACCTCGGTGGGCCGGAAGTGCCGGCGCGCAAAGGTCGTCTTGCCGCTCCCCGAAGGGCCGGCGAGAACGACCAGCGAGGGCTCGGGAACGGTCAGCTTCATAACGAGAACACCGCCATCTGCGTCGGCGGGCCGAGCTCCGGATCCTCTTCGCCGACCGGCAGGAAGCGGACGGAGTACCCGAAGCGGCCGGCCGCGGCCTGCGCCCAGTCGCGGAACTGCTTCCGCGTCCATTCGAAGCGGTGGTCGCGGTGGCGGAAGCGGCCGGCGGGAAGGGACTCGAAGCGGCTGTTGTAGTCGGCGTTCGGCGTGGTCGCGATCACCGTCGCCGGCCGCGCGAACTCGAAGAGGACGCGCTCGAACGCCGGCAGCCGCGGCGGATCGATATGCTCGATCACCTCCACGGCGCAGGCGGCGTCGTACCCGGAGAGGCGCTCGTCCCGGTAGGTGAGGGAGCCCTGGAAGAGCTCGAGGCGCTGCCGCCGTCCGGCCGGGAGGCGCTCGAGGCCGAGGCGCTCCCCGGCGATCTCGAGGGCGCGGTGGGAGACGTCCATGCCGGCGATGCGGCCGCACTCCCCGTCGTCGAGCAGGGCCTTGAGAAGCTTGCCCTCGCCGCAGCCGAGATCGATGACGCTGCGCGCGCCCGCCTCCCGGAGCGCCCCCCTGACCGCTGCGAGGCGCTGGTCGTTCAGACTGAGCGCGCGCTCGAGACCCTCCTCCTCCTGCTCATGCGCCGGTTCGCCATCGGCGTCCGGGTCTTCCTCGGCGACGAGCCGGGCGAGCGCCTCCTTCGCCAGGTAGCGCTGGTGCTTGAGGTAGCGGCGGGCGATCTGCTCCCGCTCCGGGTGCGAGGAGAGCCAGCCTTCCCCCCGGGCCAGCAGCTTGTCGAGCTCCTCCTGCCCTACCCAGTAATGCTTGTCGTCGTCGAGCACCGGAAGCAGGACGTAGAGGTGGGAGAGGAGGTCGCGGAGCCGGCAGGTTCCGGCCAGC
This sequence comes from Candidatus Latescibacterota bacterium, assembly GCA_965206595.1. Lineage (GTDB taxonomy): Bacteria > Latescibacterota > UBA2968 > UBA8231 > UBA8231 > CBDCXV01. The sequence goes on along the minus strand of OZ242214.1, from coordinate 6,745,154 downwards.
CGCACCCGGTAGTACGGGCTCTCCCCCCATTCGGGGAAGTTGCTGTCGAGAGGGAGGCGCCGGGCCTCGACCGCGTACCCGAGCGGCTCGAAGAGGCGCCGCAGGAACGGCTCGCCCCCGCGGCAGGGGAGCACGGCGACCTCCGCCTCGAAGGGGAGCGGCGTGTCCGCGAGCTCGGGCCGGTCCTTGCTGCTGCCCTTGAGAGCCGAGCCGAAGACGCGGGCGATGGCGACGCTGAGGAAGGAGGAGGCGACGTAGGGGCGGTCGTTGACGTACTGCTTCAGGGCCCCGCCGTCGCCGGGGTTGGCGCCCCGGGGGCCGCGCACGAGACCGACCGGATCGAGGTCGAGCAGCAGCGCCGCTTCGCAGCGGTCTTCGCGGGCCACCGGGTAGAAGACGTGCGCCTGTCCGAACGGCAGGGGGAACGACTGGCAGCGGGCGGGGTTCTTCACCAGCAGGTACCCGAGATCGGTAGCCGGCTTTGAAGTGGTCGCGATCGTCAGCAGCATGGGTCACAGCTTCCGATTGACTTTGCTATCATAGAATGATATCATCAGCGAATGAACCGGCGCCATCGCAGAACGCTCGAGGCGATCTTCGCCCATCCGCCCGGCGCCGTTCGTTGGCGGGATGTGGAGTTCATGCTCAAGGGGCTTGGCGGGATCGTAAGCGAACGAGCGGGCTCCAGAGTGGCGATTCTGCTGAACGATCGAGTCGCGGTCTTCCACCGGCCCCATCCGGGCCCCGAGATGAGCAGGGGGGCGGTGAGGGACCTGCGCCGATTCCTGGAGAATGCGGGGGTGACACCATGATCGAGTACAAGGGCTTTCTCGGTGTCTTCGATTTCGAGCCCGATACCGGCTCGTTTCACGGGACCGTGGTCAACACGAACGACGTCATCTCCTTCTACGGCTCCTCGGTGGCCGAGTTGCGCCGGGAGATGCGTCGATCAGTCGAGGAGTACCTGGCTTTCTGCCGGGAGCAGGATCGTCCGCCGGAGAAGCCTTTTTCCGGGAAGATGATGCTGCGCACGACGCCCGACCTCCATCGGAGGGTCGCCCTGCAGGCCGCCCGCCATCGGCTGAGCATGAACGCCTATCTCCAGGAGATCCTGGAGAGGGCCGTGGCCGAAGACTGACTCTCACCCGAGTTGCGCCGCCTGGGCCGGGCCGCCCATCCCTTCCTAAGAAAAGACATGAATCAATGAATCAGATGAAACAGCCCCGAATATTCAATGTCGCCTTCTTGTTGGCCTGTGTCCTGTTGGTGCGGGAAGGCCGTGCCCAGGACTATCCCCGCTGGAATCTGCCCGAAGGGGCCCTCGCCCGTCTGGGCAAAGGCGGCATCGGTGGTGGGGACCGAGCGGTGGCCTATTCCCCCGATGGCATACGGCTGGCCGTGGCAAGTGGCATCGGTATCTGGCTCTACAATGCTGGCACCGGTGCTGAAATCGCCTTGTTCACGGGGCATACAAGGTTTGTCCGTGCGGTGGCGTTCTCCCCGGATGGGACCACTCTGGCCAGTGGTAGTTTCGACTCCACAGTTGTGCTGTGGGATGTGGCCAGCGGACAGAAGAAGGCGGCCCTCCAAGCGCATACGGATGGGGTCCTTTCGGTGGCGTTTTCGCCGGATGGGACCACCCTGGCCAGTTCAAGTGAGGACAGAACGGTTCGGTTGTGGGATGTGGCCAGCGGGCAGGAGAAGGCCACTCTCCGGCATACGGGGAGGGTCCTTTCGGTGGCGTTCTCCCCGGATGGGACCACTCTGGCCAGTAGTGTAGGTTGGCCGGACTATGCGGTTGTGTTGTGGGAGGTGACCAGCGGGCAGGAGAAGGCCACCCTCCAAGGGAATACGGATTGGGCTCGTTCGGTGGCGTTCTCGCCGGATGGGACCACCCTGGCTAGTGGTGGGAGTCGAGACGGCACGGTTGTGTTGTGGGATGTGGCGAGCGGGCAGGAGACGGCCACCCTCCAAGGGCATATATATGTGGTCTATTCGGTGGCGTTCTCGCCGGATGGGGCCACCCTGGCCAGTGGGAGTCGGGACGGCACGGTTGTGTTGTGGGAGGTGGCTAGCGGGCAGGAGACAGCCACCCTCCGGCATACGACCGGGCTCACTTCGGTGGCGTTTTCGCCGGATGGGACCACCCTTGCCAGTGTGAGTTATGACGAAACGGTTCGGTTGTGGGATGTGGCCAGCGGGCAGGAGAAGGCCACCCTCCGAGGGCATACATCTTGGGTCCGTTCGGTGGCGTTCTCGCCGGATGGGACCACCCTGGCCAGTGGAAGTTGGGACAATACGGTTGGGACTTATATCGAATACTGCGCAAAAACTGATGAGAAATATAAAGTTCGATGTATCCCTCGAAAAGACATCACCTTAGGGACACCCTCCCGTAACAGGTTACGCGATGGAATGGCAGGAGGAGTTATTCGACACCTGACAGTATTCTTCCAACCAACAGCAAGGTCATTCTCGACGGTCCTGGGGAACTCAGTGAGTCCTTCGCTGGATACCACGAGCGCATAACGCATTTCAAGGGGAGGATCGAGATCAAGAACCTTGGACTCATCGGAGGGTCCAGTAGACAACTACTCTCGGGGGTAAGCGTCCAGTCCTACTCTCTCGTATATGCCATCTCCATCCCATCCTTCATATCCAAACTCATAGGATAGGAAAACTCCGAAATCTTTATACCCTCTGGAAATGCCAGCTCCGGGTCTCATCTCATCTCTCCGGGGAAGAACATTGTTCCCCCACCTTTGTAGCGTGAGAGGACCCTGAAGCGAAGGTATTAATTGTAGGTCCTCCAAGGGGCATACGTAGCCTCCCTGTTCCCCTGTATTCCATAAGCTCGTGCCACCCTGATCCAATGGAAGATCCACGCCTAAGCTCCACTCTCTTGCCTGTAGAGGAGCGGCGAGTAAGAGGGCAATCAGACAAGCTGTCCTTGGCATAGAATTTCTCCCTGTTTTCGGGGGGGCTGCCGAAGAGTCGCCTTGTCTTCCCCAGGGATTCCTTACGTCGATCAAGGAGAGACTTTCCCGCGAATTTCAAGAAATTATGGTATAACTATATGATAAAGAATACAGAGAAATGGACACCCCTCGTCGTCCACTGTTTACCCGGGAGATGGAAGGAGATTCAGAACTGGAAGATTATTCTTCGAGATCATCCCGTAATACATAGGCAGACCGGAATCTCACCGGCTCCACCTTCCCTTTCAATCCTCTGAGAGATTCATAGATCGTGCTCAGACCGGGCTGCAGGGGAGCAGGCCCCGGGGGGTGGAGGGTAGGGAGGGACAAGGCTTCGTCGAGCGTCTATGGGGCTTTACGAGGGTCTATCTGCACGACTTCGAGGAGGGACGGGGAGCCAGTCGGCACCTTTCTTCCTGGCCTCATTCCAGCCTCCCGGAGGACCGGCTGCTTGCGTCCCGACCCTGTCTATTTCGGTTCCAGCAACCTGGAGGCGAGCCATTTCATTTTCCCCATTGTATCCTTGTCCTGGATATTATGTCGTCCGACGATCTCGTTTACGTACAGAGGAAAGTATTTTGCGGATATGTTCTGTCTATAGGTGTGAAGATATGCTTCCTTCAGAGAGGACCAGAATGAATCAATTCCATTAGTGTGCACCTTGCCATTGACGTATTGCCCCTTGCTGTGAACGACATACTGGTGGTCTGCGACGCACCTTACCGCCCTGTAGACCTTGGCCCCGTCGCTGTAGAGGGTGCCCTGGTTATCCTGCATGTGGAGTTGGACGAAGGGTTCTATGGTGGCCAGGTCTTTTTTGGGGATGACTTTTGCCGCGATTTTTCCGGTGTTCCGGTCTTTCATTCCCAGGACGATTATCTGTCCTGAAGCGCCTCGCACCTTTCCGAAGGGGGTTTCGTCTATTTCTGCGACGGTGGCGTGGAGCGGTTCAGGATCTCCCCAGGCTTGGCGGATATTTTGCAAGGCGGACCATGCTGTATGCGCCTCCGTTCCGAGATAGCCGCTTAGACCTGTGGAGCTTATCGGTCCGTTGACGGACAGGTAAATGCTCAAGGCCCATTTTTTCAGAGGAAGGTTGGTGCCTTGAAGGCGGGTTCCAGTGCGAACGCTGAAGCGTTTGCGGCAGGTGTAGCACCAGTACGGCACCACAGCGGAGCGACTTTCGGATTTAGTTTCTGTAAACCTGTTATCTCCGCACCTGTGGCAGGTAATGCCGTTGCTCCATCGTAGATCCTCAAACCACCTCTCTGCTGATATCTCGTCGGGGAAGATGCTGTAGAATTCGTCCAGGGACAGGGTGTTCGGGACGGGAGGTCCGAGTATGGAAGGTTGTGACTGTTCAGACGGGGTGTTTAAATATTGTGTCTTCGGAGTAGCTGTCATTGCTATACACCTTCAAAAGGGATCGAAAATGATCTGGATTATCTTCGAGCCGTGGAATACCGTACTTGAATACCAGGGGCTCTCAAATAAATATTGTGATTCACGCTCCCATATAATTCCTTTCGGTTTCAGAGGGATAGTGACTCCGTCGGTGTCCGCCGACAGAAGGGACAGGGAAGCCGCAGCGGATGCTGCCTGCCTCCTTCTACCTTTTATTATAACCGGTTGAAACTAAAACCAAAATGGCCTGAAACTTTAGTTGGAGAAAGGCGGTAGCGGGGGGTGGGACTTCAATTACTGCAGAAAAAAAAGGCAGCGCTCTGAAGCGGGGGGACCCTATCTATGGAGCCGCAGGTCAGTTGAAACGGCACGACCCTCGTTCTCTGCCAGGAGGCAGGCGGAAACAGCCTGGGAATTGCATCCAGCGTTCACTGATGCGCGGGAGAAGTCTGTCCCTTCAGGCAAGCAGGTTTGTGAGCAAGACGCATTACTACTCTCCTTTGCGTTTGACCTCTCCCCAGCTAATTAGCCCAACATTTGAAGGCGTTTCCGGAGATATGAACGCAAGAGACGAGTCAGTCTGGTAAACAATAACGTCTCCATCAGGGCTCCACTTGGGGTGGTAATTCCCCTGTCCATCAAAGGTTATTTGTCGGATTTCCTCAAGACCTTCTCCTTCGGCAATGAAAATCTCGTTTGTGGAATCAGGGAGCTCCAGGTCGAATGCAAGCCTCCTGCCATCAGGAGACCAGGAGGGATGGGAGGGACGAAGCAAGCCTTCCACAACGGTTATTGTTTTCCCGTAGAAGGTTACTGCGTTGATCCATCCTGTATAATCGCCTGCCATGTATCCCCACCATGAACATGCCGGACGGCCATCTGAAGTCCAGTCCGAGGTTCCCTCGGTGCACAACCTCAGTCCGTCTATCAATACCGCTGGCCCGGTCTCTACATCCAAAATCGACACATAGGTCAGTTCGGATTCTCGTTGTCCCCAGCCTGAATTGCTATAGACGACTATTCCAGAAGGCTCCCAAGAACCGATTCCTATGCGGGTGTCGTCAAGCTCAATAACCTGGATACTGTCTCTGTCAGTTTCCTTGATGTAAACAGAAACGCCTTTCCCAAGACTTCCCTTCCACCAGGCAAAGCGGCTTCCATCTGGAGACCAGCCTATTAGATCTCCGCTTGTTTCGGCAATCTTCTGTAAGCCTGAGCCGTCTGTCTTTACGGTGGATATCTCATCGAAGCGTTGAAGAATAATAATGTCATCGACGGGAGACCAATCGGGCTTTACCCCGGGTCCGAGTGCAACAGACTGCTTCGTGTAGGCGTTAACTACAAACACTTCTCCTTCCGGCACTCCCCACTGTGCTGACCCTGTGGAATACACAAATCGATCCCCCTGTGGCGACCAGGATAGCCATGCCTGTGCAGGGACAGTCAGGATCAATGCAAAAAAATAACCAACAGAAAGGGAGCCCCTAATGCCCTCAGAGTTGTACCAACCCTCCCCCGAGCTGTCTGTCATTGTCGGAGACGTGCCGCTGTCCTGGGTAAAGATCATCGAGCTGGTGGGGGATTACATCATCGAGAATGGTCTGGAAGGGGAAGCCCCGTACATCCATACGGATGCCGCGCTTCGCGCCCTGGTGGATTGAAACAAGGTTTCCATGTTCGAGCTTACCCGAGCGGTCAAGCTTCACGTCACTTCAACGGGAAGGAGGGTGTAGAAGTGCAGTGACGACGCTCCCGCAGAATCATAGGGGAGCGTCAATTCTCCACACCTGAATTAGGGATTCGCAAGTCCTTCGTTGCCGAAGATGATACCGCTTGAGACGCGCTTGGGAGCAGCCTGAGGGCTCAACACCTTGTCCCCCGAGCAAGCAACCAGGACTGCCATGGCTATGAAACCAATAAATCGAGTCACGGATTCTCCTCCTCGAAGTCGAGATAGATCAGCTTTCTCAGTGCTTCCTCTGATCGCCCTCTAAGGGTTTCCGGGCTCTTCATCGTCTCCCGGACATACAACTCCTTGCCGCGCCTGGTAAGCCGCAGGTCGCGGTATTTTTCCTCCTTGAGACCCTTGGACAGAACCAGGCCCAGACGGATCAGTTCGCGCACGAGAAAGCTGTCGGCCAGGGAGTTGAACTTCCCTTTCTCAATTTGAGCTTCGCCGATGTTCAGGAGAGTTTCTGTAAGTCTGTCTCTGAAGATCATAAGTGAGGGAGGGGAAACCTACTTCCCCTCCCTTTCCACCTCCCAATGAATCGAATCCAGAGGATGACTAATGACGACGAATTACCAGGACAGAGGTTACAGCAATAACAGCCAGGGCGATGCTCATGGAATAGCCCACATGATCAGGAGGAAAATAAAAACTCCAATGGCGATCAAAAGAGCTTTGAAGATCCTATTCATTCCGAAAACTCCCGCTTCACTTCTCCCCAGGAAGCTGGGGAGACCCCTGTCGGTGTGTTCAGCCAGGGAGACCAGTCAACATCATCAAGCCAAATCGAAAACTCATGCAAGATATCCAGGCCGGTTCCATCTTCATTAATTATTCCGATTCGTCCCTCGCCTCGTCCTTTTCCTAAGAATTCAAGGAAAACAATGCGCTGAGAATCAGGAGACCAGGAAGGTCTGCTTCCTTCTGTCAGATACCGAATATTTCTGCCGTCAATGTCCGCTACGAAAAGGCTGTCCTTCCTAAGGTAGGATCGCCCTCCGGCCCAATGGAACGCAAGCCTTTCTCCATTTGGAGAAACTGCCGGAAATATACCATTTCGGACATGTAATTCCTCCCCAGATCCGTCTCGATTGAAAGACAATATTTCCCATTCTTCATTATGTTTACCGATGTATATACGACCATCGGGAGCCCAGTCGATTTGAAATGCGCTGAACCTTATCTCTCCTGCCTGTCTCGAATAAAGGAACCTCGTAGCGAAATCAGACGGTTCCTCTATCTGGAATTCTTCCGGTTGTATGAAATAGGTGATTCCGTTTCCATGTAGGAGGGCAATTTCAGACCCATCGGGAGACCAGGAAAGTCCATCACTGAAAACGGGGACGCATAAACCATTATTTCCACCGTCGTATTTCCCCCCAAACGGACACTTGCGCCGCTGCCGCACGAGCTGCTTGAGATTCGTTCCGTCTGTCCGGATGCTCCATACATCGCTATTGGGTGCCGTTCCGGAATAAACGGTAAACGCGACTTTTTCTCCATCCAGAGACCAATCGTGTTGCGCAATAGACCCTTCGAGACCTAACCCAAGGAAAAGGGGAGCCGGAGAGGCACCGCGCTTATCGGGGTCCATCGCACAAAGCCCCCCGCACCCTTTCCAAGTAATCAAGCTCGTCTGGCTTTTTGCCGGGAAAATCGACAGAAACAGAAATACACCGGCCAGAATAAACTTCCCCATTCTTACTCTGTCGGATTGATCCAGTCGTTGTTCTTGTTTGTTATCGCCGTCCATAAATCAGGATCACCAGTGTTCAGCGGGTTCTCCACCGGATACCCTCCAGCGGAAAAGTTCCATCCGCCTATGCTCTCCATACCCGTTGCTTCTTCGAATGCGTCTTCGAAAAGGGATACTTCAACGGCTGTTCCCGCCCCTACTTTCGGGTCCCACCACCACATGATAATCATTCGCTTTTGTTGAGCCTTTTGATTGTACGTCAGCTCCGCTACGCAGTCCCGCACTCGCCTGTAATTCTCGGTATGCTTCACTGCACAGACGTAGGGATCGCTGCCAATAATGTCGCACGCTCGGCTGAATTCCTCGATGAAAATGGTGTGCTGGATGGTGATTTGAAAGGGCTTGCTTGTATAACCCGTATAGCATAGAAACGCATCATACAAGTCCTTGAGAGCAGTTACCGGATAGACCTTTCCAGAAGCCCGGTAATACCCAGGGCCGCTGTCGGGTTCGTCTCGGATGGCCCAAAAGCGAACATTCTCGCTGTTTGCATTCGGGTATTCTCCTTCGACCTCTGTCTTGAACCAAGCCTTTATTGTAGGATTGCATTGCTCTGGAGGTGTGTACAGAGCACCCCAGGATGTTGCAACAATGTTCGGTATGGATGTTTCGTCACTCGTCTGTATCGTGTTTATATGTCAACAATGTTCGGTATGGATGTTTCGTCACTCGTCTGTATCGTGTTTATATGTCCGGCACTCATGTCCTGGGAGGTATATCTGCCGTTCCCGTTATCCCAAGCGGGTATCAGCTTCTCGGGAAAGTCGCTGTCGTATACAGGCTCCCGAATGCCGTAAAGAGTATCGACCTTGTCGGTGCTGTCCGCGACTACCGTATCCCCATCCAGGAGTTGCGCGACAAAATCAGCTCCTCTTTCGATCTTCTGGGGTGAATCCAAGGTCAGCGTCGTGATAACGGAAAAGCCCGTTGTCGTGTCCGATTCCGGCGACGTTCCCGTTTTCAACTTCAGTTCACTGGCTTCGGGAATTATAGCCGTCTCTCCCGAAGGGACGGTCCGGGGAACTGTCAGGTATAGCCGGTGAGACTGCGGCTCATCGACATATGAAACCGGATCGATCCTCTGATGGAGAATCGGATAAATCAACCGCTCGGCACTACCCGAAAAGTACGGAACTACGTTCTTGGAAAACCGCACCCAGGTATTTCCGGAAGGTTGTTCGATATCATCTAAAGCTTCCGTAAGACGGAAACGATATATCCCTCCTGGATACTCTGAGGGAAGGTCGTCTCCATCGATCCGGGCGGTATCGTACCAGGGGTGATCGTCACCTGCTGCATTTATACCTTTGCATATCGCCGTAGCAATTGGATCTTCCCCGGTTTCCGTGTATATGTCGAGCCGTGCGTTTTCGATGTTGTTCCCGGTCTGCAACCGCACCCGAACATAATCGTCATCCTCGGTCAGCCTTGGAATGAAGAAATACTGTTCGATGGGAGCGCCACCGGAGATACCGAATATGTAGAAATTATTGCGCGGCTCCCAGCACTCCAGGGCATACCAGGGAAGGTTCTGAAAGTTCACCGTGAACATCGAATCATTGTCTCTTGGCTTGATTCGGAGACGGAACAGCCCGGAAAGGCGAGCTGGTTCCGGGCCGAACTCAAACGTCATGGACCCTCCTCCTGCTGCCCGTGTCAGGGATCGTACGGATTCATCGTCCACAAACGTCCCTGGATCATCCAGGAGATTGCTGCAGCGGTAGAGGGAGGCATCTATCCAGGAATCCGGGTTGTCGGAATACCCGGTAATCACGGCCTGCTGATCGGAGTCGTACGAAGGTACCCACACGAGGAAATCCTTCCACCCCCGGTAATTGATGTCTTCGTCGAATGATGCCTGTGCGCTATCGCTGGCACCGACGAGGTAGCTGTTTCCGAGCTTCTTTAGAGCCATAGAAGTCCTTTCCGGGGGAATCCACCACCCGCTTGTATTGTTGGAATTGGGCAAGGTACGAACTCCCTTTCGGCAGGGCAAGAGGGGGAGGGTATCTGTTGGGAGGGGGAGATATCTGTACTGCAGTTAAGAGTAGTACTACAGTAGTACCCACAATTAACCAGAAAGAGTAGTACCCACAATTAACCAGAAAGGAACTACCGTGAAGCTCGAATTGACCGAAGTCAAGATCAGACAGATATGGCAAGACGTGTGCAGCGAAGCCCTTACCAGTCCTGGAGAAGTCATCACCTACCTGAACAGCCTGGAAGACTTCCGGAACTGTGACAGGGAGGTTTTTATCGTTCTCCACCTCGATGCAAGGAACAGGGTCGTAGCGCACGAAGGTACGTCTATCGGCAGTCAAGCGGCCTCCATCGTGCACCCTCGGGAAGCGTTCAAGGCCCCGATTCTCAAGGGCGCTAACGGTATTATCCTTGCCCACAATCACCCCAGCGGTGACCCTGCCCTCAGCAATGACGACATCTCTCTTACCCACCGCTTGTGCGAAGCGGGTCTGATGCTGGGGATCAGATACAGAACCTTGTTGCCATGATGATAGGTAACCGTTGCACAGGGACGTTGTACGGTAGTTCCAAATGGGCTCCTTTAACTACCTCGTTGTTATTGAGACTACTACTGCCTTTTCGTATCTAAGGCTGACTCTGCCTCCTTCCGATTGCCCTCCACCGCGTGTTTACGGCCCAGATCGAGGGAGCGGTTGTGGCAGGGTTTCCTTGCCTTCCCCTTCCAGGAAGAATGGCCCCAGAGAGTTGGAAGCTCCTGGGAAGTGGATGAGGGGGGGTTTCCATACGGTTCGGTTGTGGGATGTGGCCAGCGGGCAGGAGAAGGCCACCCTACAAGGGCATACGTCGTCTGTCGAGTCGGTGGCTTTCTCGCCGGACGGGACCACCCTGGCCAGTGCCAGTGACGACAGAACTGTTGTGTTGTGGGAGCTGGCTAGCGGGCAGGAGAAGGCCACCTTCCAAGGGCATACGCATGCGGTCATTTCGGTGGCTTTCTCGCCGGATGGGACCACCCTGGCCAGTGGAGTTGGGACGGCACGGTTCTACTGTGGGACATGTCGCCTTACATCACAACCCCACCGGTGGCTACCCCCGATTCGACGCCCCTTTCCCGCACGGAAGTGGAAGCCACGATCCTGGGCGACGCGGTCGAGAGCTTGACCGTCGAGTTTTCCCGCGCCATCTCCGGTCGCCGACCCGACTACGCATGGAGCGCGGTCACCGACTCGGCCGGCCGCGCGGCCCTGTCCATCACCAGCCCGGCACCGCCCGGCGTCAGCGGCTTCTACCGCGCCCGCGCCCGCAACCCGGCCGGCGAGATCGTGAGCCAATGGAACAGCATCCCTCTTAACCGCAACCGGCGCCAGATCCTGGAACTGACATTGGGCGGCGATGTACGGATGGTTGCCGTCGAACGGCTGGACGCGGCAAAGGAAGGGGCGGCGTCGGAGGGACCAGCCGTCAGCGGTCTGTCGCCCAATTTCCCCAACCCCTTCAACAGCACAACTCAGATCGCCTATCGCCTGGCCACTCCCGGCCCGGTGCGGCTGGAGATCTACAATGCCTTGGGCCAGCCTGTGCGCACGCTGATAGATCAAGTCCAGGCCGCCGGCTTCTACCAGGTCCACTGGGACGCCCTTGACCAGCGGGGGGCCGCGGTGGCGGCAGGGGTCTACCTGATACGTCTGTACTACCCCGATGGAGTGCAGTCCCGGAAGCTGCTCTGCCTCAAGTAGGAGGAAAATGCCAGCGCCGCCCAACGGGGCGGTCGCGATCATCGCTGCGGGGGGTTGTAATGGGGGTACCCCAGGTACCTTCATGCCCGGGAAAGGCACCGGCTCATCCCTGCCCCTTCTGTTCCGTCTTTCCAGCGCCCGTTCGCGGCGCTCACAGCTCATCGGTCCCGGTCAGCCACTCCTGGTTGAACCGCGCAAACGCTGATCCGGTCCCGGCCCCTTCTCGCCGTTGGTGTTGAGGCGGAAGATGATCCCTCGGGGCCGGGTGCTCTCCAAGCTCGACGGGGTCTCCCGCCAGGAACGAACCGGGTATTGCCCATGCTTCCCCGAGGTATGGGAGGGCTCCTCCGATCAGTGATACAGCAGGTCCGCCATAATCGGCTGCCGCTCGATTCCGGGGCCGGCGATCTCGAGTTCCGGAACCTCCCCGGTCCAGTAGCGCTCGATCAGCCCCGGGACGTTGACGCCGTCGTAGTCGAACTGCATGTATTCGAGGTACCCCCCGGGGCGGATGTCCGCGAAATAGATTTCGATCGGGTGGTACCCCTCCTTCAGATAAATCGACCAGTTGCCGAGGGCGTGCCGCCGCGTGCCCGGATACCACTGCTGCAGGGGCGACCCCGGCCCGACCTCTGCCTTTGAACCACCCTCCCACCTGTTCTCGTACCCGAGGCGGACGTCGAGATCGTACCCGGCCAGCGGCGCGTACCTGACGAACTCCTCCGGTGCGAACAGGGTGTAGATCCCGTCCTCGGGGGCCCTGAAGAACCCCTTGTAGCGAAAGGCGAAAGCCTGCTTCTCTCTGCCTGAGCGGGGCCCCGTGTCGAAAGCGGAACCTACCGTCCCGGTTTTCGCCGCCTCGGTCAGGGGCGCCCCGAACAACAGCTTCGGCCACTGGTCTTCGTAGTAGCTGTACCTGAGCCCGGGCTCGAGGCTTTCCGCCAGTGAATCCGGCAGGGGCTCGTGCGGCGACTCCCTGACGTACACTGCCCGGTAGACGCGGCTCATCAAGGTGTTGCCGGCCCGGTTCGCCGGCATCTCCGTCAGCCAGTTCCTGAATGCGCGCGCCTTCAGGGTAAGAGATTCCGAAAAGGTGAGTCCTCCCGTGTACAGGTCGGACGCGAGGGTGGGATCGCTGCCGTCGGTGGTGTAGCGGATGTCGACGTCCTCGTCCGGGCAGGCGATGGTCACGGTGACTTCCTCGGCGAAGGCGGATATGTCCGGCCGGATCGCCAGCTCGCCGATGGCGCGAAGGATGGGGAAGCGCTCCTCGGCATGGCCGTCCCGCGCGAACTCGTAGCTCTCCTCTTCCCCGAGTACCAGGCCGCGTTCGGTTTCTTCTCCGGCTTTGCGCACGGTCAGGCTCGACTCGAGGCCGTCGGCGACGAAATCGATGCGGTCGCCGTTCTCCAATACCACGGAGACTCCCTTGCCGCCGTGGCTCCGCTCGACCCGCAGCTCCTTTTCGGACTGCCCCTGCGGCCGCGGGTGGATGACGGTGATGAGCTGACTCCTGCCGGGCCCGCTCTCCCAGTCAGCGGCGAGGTGGAGGAACTCCCCTCCCGGCCTGCGGTCGGCGCGGTACCCCTTGTACCACTCCTCCTGCAGGGTGTAGGTCTTCACCGGGTTGTAGCTCAGGGCCTGCTTCTCGCCGGTTTCCAGCAGCACGGGGCCGGCGTGGTACATCGACAGGTTCGGTTTTTCTCCGGCATGGGAATGGAACATGCCTCTGCCGGGATCGGCGGAGACCCACTCCTTCTCGTACCCCTCCGGGTTCTTCTCCGTCAGCTTCGGCATCCACCATTGCTGCCGGTAGCTCCGCGCCCGGTCCGCTTCCATGATGTCGAGGAGGAACCAGACCCCCTGCTCCTTGGCGAACTGGACGATGCGGTGGTGGGAGATCTCCCCTTCGAGGGCGCCGGCGAGGATCTCGAGGTTGACGTCGTAGTGGTAGAGCATGGGCTCGTGATCGGGAGAGTCGCTGTAGATCCCGTCGTACTTCCCCTCGGCGAGGTCGAAGGCGGCGCTGTGATGGGTGCGCCAGGGGGAGAGAGGCGCCAGCCCGGGCTGGTGCTCTCCCTTGCGTCCGTGTCCGGTGATGCCGGCGCGGGCGAACTGGTCCTGGCCGTCGACCTGAATCGGGCTGCGCACGTAGTGGTAGGCGTAGGGGATGCCCTGGACGAGCAGCGTCTGGTCGAAGGCGCTGAGGGTGAGGGAGTTGCAGTTCTTGGCCCGCAGGAACAGGCCGCCGTCGAGGCCGCGGCCGCTCGAGTGCAGGAACAAGCCGGCCTGGTCTCGGCGGGCGTCCCACCCGGAGCGCATGATGCTGATGTGGTTGTAGGGAAAGCTGATCGAGGTGTAGGGCGGAGCCTCGCCGGCGAACAGGCCCCCCTTGAGCAGGGGATTGTCCGCATCGGTCCAGGTGGTTCCGCGCCAGTCGGGACCGGTCTGGTTGCGCAGGATGGTCGCGGCGATGGCCTGCAGGGAAGGATCCATCAGGGCCCGGGGCTGGGAGCGGGCGACGAGGTTCACCCGGGTGCTGAAGTCGGCGTTGCGGCGGTCGGTCGATACGCCGTTCAGCACCTCGCCGCCGGCTTCGAAGAGGTTGAGGTACCAGAACACGCGTTCGGCGAGGCGGTCCTCGTACTCCAGCTCCCGGCTGGGGGTGAGCCACTCGGGGTCGGCTTCCCTGATCCTGTCGAGGTAGACGGAGTTCTCGGTGAGCTCGTGGCGGCTGTACCCGGCCATGCGTCCGTACATGGAGCCGTCCGGCAGGTCGATGAGGGCGTTGTAGATCTCGAACTGGCGGCGCGACTCGTTCTCGAGCAGCCTGGCGATCCTGAAGTCGTAGAGAAAATAGCTGAGGAACTGCTGCACGTGGACGGCCCCGCAGGAGTGGTTGCCGCTTTGCTCGCGGTTGTAGTAGAGCGACTGCGGCAGCAGGACGGTCAGCTGCCGGACCAGTATGCGCGCCAGGGTCGTCGAGGGGAAACCCTCCCCTCCGGGGGGCAGCACGCGGGCGATTTCCGAGAGCGCGTGAATGAAATGCTCGCAGTTGCCGTGTCCCTGCTTGCCGTAGTCGAGGTTGAGGGGGTTGAGGTTTTCCTGGACGCGGCAGTTCATCGTGTAGTCGTCGTAGTACTCGAGGTACTTGTCGAGGTACCTGCGGTCCCCGGTGTCGACGAACTTCCACCAGAGCGTGCGGAGGTTGTGCTCCGAGGCGAAGTACTCGAACACCAGCGGAGTGTACCAGGGGTTCTGCAATCCCTCGGGCTGCCAGTCCCAGCGCAGGGCCCCCATCTCACCGAGGTGCACGGTCTCCTTGGTGGTGCGCGCCTGGTAGGTGTTCTCCATCAGCAGGGTGACGTTGTCCTCGAAGTTCCGGGTAGCCCAGTCGCGGGCGAAACGCATTTCGAACTCCCTCGAAACCAGGCCCTTCTCGTCGTTCCACAGCAGCAGCACCTTGGCGAAGAAGTAGGCGCGGAAGGCGTCGAGGGCCTCCTGGTACTTCCCCTGCTCGTACAGCTCGACGACCGCGGCCTTGCGCGCGTCGAGCCGCCGCGTGACCGGCAGGGGGCTGCTGCGCCGTTGCTCCCGGTCCCAGAGCGCGAACAGCCGGTGGGCGAGCTGCTCGGCCTGTTCGGGGGAGTGGCGCCGGGAGAACGTCTCTCTGCGCGCCCCGGCGTCCGCGGGAGGCGGCAGCCGCGTCACCGGGGCATCGAGATGAACCGTCATCATCTCGAGGTAGGTATTGCCGCCGGCGTTCGACGGGAGGGCGGCGATTGCGGGGAGCGCGACTGCGAGCAGGAAGCGGCAGCGGAAGAATGGCGCCATGGTAGGATACCTGTGGAAACGGGAGGCAGTGCAGGGCCGTCGGGAATCTCGAGGACCGTGTCGGCGGTCAATCTGACCAGGCCAAGGTACTGCAGAAGGAGCCGGCCTTCGAGGCGATAACTGCGGCATCCGGGGCGGTGTGCGGTCCGCTGCTCTGTTGGTTCGGACAACCTCCAGCCTTTTCACGCGAACCTTCCCCAAGCTGGGCTTTCCTGGCGCCCGAGGACTTCATCGGAGCCCTTTCGGCAGGCGTGCCTTCCAAGGATCGCCGGCCTGGGCAGGCGCTATTTCTCGGTTGCTCATCGTCGATGGGGTGGCCGCTTCCCTGCTCCCGTGAGGGCACGAACCTCTTCGCAGCCGCGGTTTCCCCAGGTACGGCGGCCCCATCGGTCTGGAAAACCGGCCCCATCCGGGTTTGACTGCTCGTCGCGGTGCCCGATATTTCACCCTTTTGTCACACGCCGCGACACCCCCCTCCATGGCTGTCACCTCGACCGAGTCATCCCCCAAGGCGATCTGTCTGCGCATCAACGAAAGCTCTCCGCGCGGAGGGCTTTTCGAGGGCGACCGGACGAAGCTGCATCCCGACAGCAGGCTGCCGTGGCGCATCTCGCCGGAACCGTTCTGGCTCACCCGCGGCCAGCACCAGTTCCTCGAGTCCCTCGGCCCCCAGCTCCTGAAGTTTCAGAAAGCCTGCAACCTGCTGTATCACCAGAGCGTCAAGGGGCTGCAGCCCTCCTGGCTGCACCGCTACCTCGACCGCGGCAAGCCGGAGCGCGTCGTCGACTTTGGCCGCATGAACCGCTCGCGGACGCAGCTGCCCGTCGTCATCCGCCCCGATCTCGTCCTCACCGCGGACGGGGTGCGTATAACCGAGCTCGACTCCGTCCCCGGGGGCATCGGCTTCACCGGGCAGATCCACGCCCTCTACGCCGGGGAAGGGTACGATCTCATCGGCGGCCCCCACGGTCTGATCAAGGGATTCTACGAGGCGGTCGCGGCGACGTCGGAACGGGAGGATCCCACCATCGCCGTCGTCGTGTCGGACGAGTCGGAGGAGTACCGCGAGGAGATGTGCTTTCTCGCCGAGTCCCTGGAGCGCTCCGGCAGGCCGGTGTACTGCTGCCATCCGAGGGAGCTTTCCGTCGACGACGAGGGGCTGCTGCTCCCCCGCGACGGCCGCGACCGCCGCATCGACGTCGTCTACCGGTTCTTCGAGCTGTTCGACCTGCCCAACATTCCCAAGGCGGAGCTGATCACCTATCACGGCAAGAAGAACGCCGTGCGCATCACCCCGCCCCTGAAGGCCTTCCTCGAAGAGAAGATGTGGATGGCCTTCCTGCACTATCCCGGTCTGGAGGGGTTCTGGACCCGCGAGCTCGGAGGCGGCGGCCACGACACCCTGCGCGAGCTGGTTCCGCGCACCTGGATCCTCGATCCGGCGCCGATTCCTCCGCACGCCACGGTCTCCGGCATGCAGATCGGGGGCCGTCAGGTCAGCAGCTGGGAGGAGCTCGGGACGCTGACGAAGAAGGAGCGGGAGCTGGTCGTGAAACCTTCCGGATTTGCCCCCGACGCCTACGGCAGCCGCGGTGTTTCCATCGGCCACGACCTGCCCGAAGAGGAGTGGTCCGCAGCCGTCGCCGTCGCGCTCGAGCGCTTCGACACGAACCCGTGCATCCTGCAGGAGTTCCACAAGGGCGCGCGGCTCGAGGCGAGCTACTACGACTTCTCCGCCGGCGAGCTCCGCCACATGCACGGCCGCGTGCTGCTGCGCCCGTACTACTTCGTCACCGGCGAGGAAGAGACCAGGCTGGGCGGCATCCAGGCGCTGGTCTGCCCGGCCGACAAGAAGGTTCTGCACGGCATGGTCGACGCGGTGCTGGTGCCGTGCGCCGTGCGCGAAGGCTAGCCGTGGAAGTCCACACGGGACCGCACCGCCGCCGGCCCTCATTGCCCGTCCGCGGCGGCAAGGCGACTTTACACGCCACGCACAGCCACCGCTGACGATCCGTTGCTTCCGACATGATCGAGATAGAAACCGCCCGCACCATCGAGCAGAAGCAGGAGGCGCTGGAGGCCGTTCTTCGCCCCTTGGGCAGGGTGCTGGTCGGCTATTCCGGCGGCGTCGACAGCGCCGTTCTCGCCGTCGCCGCGCACCGCGTCCTGGGGGAGAACGCCATCGCGGTAACCGCCGATTCCGAGAGCTACGCGAGCGGGGAGCTCGAGGCGGCCAGCGAGCTGATGCGCGACCTCGGCATCCGTCACGAGGTGGTGCGCACCGGCGAGCTGCAGAACCCCGACTACGCGAGCAACCCGGTCAACCGCTGTTACTTCTGCAAGCAGGAGCTCTTCACCCATATGCGGCGCATGGCGGAAGAGCTCGAGGCCGACGCCATTATCTACGGGCAGAACAGGGACGACGTCGGTGACTTCCGTCCCGGAGCGCAGGCCGCCCGGGAGTACGGAGTGCGAGCTCCGCTGCAGGAGGCGGGCTTCGGCAAGCAGGACGTCCGCGACCTCGCCAGGGCGTGGGGGCTGCCGGTCTGGGACCGGCCGGCCATGGCCTGTCTTTCCTCCCGCTTTCCCTACGGCACCCCGGTCACCGCTGACGGCCTGCGCATGGTCGACCGCGCCGAGGCCTTTCTGCGCGGGCTCGGATTCGAGCAGCTGCGCGTGCGCCACCACACCGAGGTCGCCCGCATCGAGCTGCCCGCGGCCGACCTCGACCGGCTGCTCGCCGACGCACAGCTTCGCGCAAGGATTCATGGCGCCCTCACCGGGATCGGCTACCGGTCCGCGGCTGCGGACCTGCGCGGCTTCCGCTCCGGCAGCCTCAACGAGGTGTTGAAGAAGAAAGGCGGCCTCGCCCCCGGGGGCAGTGGCCTGGCCGGAGCGGCAGGTACGGCCCTGGCGCAGGCCGGAATCGGGGTGGGGCAGGTGGAGGTGCACCGGGAGGTCACCCTGGTGCGCATGAGCGCATCCGGCGCCGGCCGCTTCGCCGCGGAGGGTGCGCGTTCCGCCTTTGTCGGGCAGCTGGAAGTTGCCGGCGCCCGCTACGTCTCCGTCGACCTGGATCCTCTCCCCGAGTGAAGCGCGAGATCGTCAAGTTCGGCGCCAAGGTCCTGCGCCGCGCCGCGGCCCCGGTAGCGGCGGTCGACAGCGAGGTCGCCGGTCTCGTTCAGGACTTGTTCGACTCGCTTGCGGAAGCAGAAGGGGTCGGGCTGGCCGCCCCGCAGATCGGGGTTTCGAGGCGCGTGATCGTCGTCAACGTTTCCGCGGTGGAGCCCGACAAGCCCCCCCTGGCGCTGATCAACCCCGCCATCGTCGAGGCCTCCGGCGAGGCCGTCGCCGAGGAGGGGTGCCTGAGCATACCGGAGCTCTACGGCGACGTTTCCCGTTACACCGAGGTCGAGATCGACAGCATCGACGTCAACGGCGAGCCCTACCGGTTCGAGGCCGGGGGGTTCTACGCCCGCGTGCTGCAACACGAGATAGACCACCTCGACGGCAAGCTGTTCATCGACTACCTGCCGGCGCTCAAACGCAACCTCTTGCGCGGGGCCCTGAAGCGGATCAGGAAGGAAGGGGAGGCGTGGGACCGGGAGCATGCGGCAGGGGGTTGAGCGAAATTGACAACCTCCGACCCCTCCCGTAGCTTTCGGAGGTCACGCAAGAATATAACGGGATCGTAGTTCAGTTTGGTTTAGAACGCCGGCCTGTCACGCCGGAGGTCGCGGGTTCGAGTCCCGTCGATCCCGCCAGTTTCGAGGAGGTCCTTTCAAGGGCCTCCTTTCTTTTTGTACCCAATGGGTCCACAGGCGGCCGCAAGCTTCAGGAGCGAGACGCCTCCCAAGGGCTGAAAACGATTTGGTGGGGATCGATGCCTGGGCTGGTGGGATGAGAAGCAGTGGGGCCTTCCGAACTGTTCCTGCGGGCCAACCAACCAGACGCTAAGGGGACGCGAGGGTTGTAGTGTCAGGGCTGTAGCGACGCTTTGATGCGTCCCCACGAGACGGACTCTTTGGCGCTATCCCTTCCACCAACAGGCACAAGCAGGCCGTCGGCGAACTGATCCGGCCCATGCGCGGAATCGTGGTCTATGGCCGGGAAAAGAAAGGCTGCGTCACCACCCCGGTTCTGAGGGTCATCGTCATCGTGCACCGCCACCCTTAACCCTGATATGACTATACCATCCGGCCGCAGTTCCGAGATCACCGTTTCGTCCCTGTCGTCGTCAACCAACCAGTCGAAAGGGGTAACGTACATCTCCGTCATCCAGACAGTCGGGTTTTCGCCATAGGTTGCCCCGCCCACGTCGGCAAAGGGAGGCACTGTGAACCAACACGTGATGTCGGGGCTGCCAATTGTACAGTACTCGGGCCGCACCGTGGATGGTGTGTTTACGGCGGTTTCCAAGTAGCCGAGGGGCCCGCCAACAAAATGCTGGACCCCCTGCCACTGGCTCTCGTCTCCATCTTTGAAAACATAGATTCCCCCGGAATGATCGCCGTCGATCTCCAATCCGATCACGCCGTCCCAATACCATTCACCATCATCATCCCGGTCCACCATTACATCGTCGACTCCTTCCGCCGCTATATAGATCCGGTTGAGCCCTTGGTGCCACGCCAACCATATGCGGAAGTCGAGGTCGCTTGGATCGTACTCCTCTCCATAGCTGACATCTGCGGTCAGGTCGAGGCCTGTCAGGGAAGGTTCGCCAATCACGGCGAGCCAGTCGCCTATCTCTCCGTCATGAATGTCTATCTCGGAGAGCGCCGTGTCCGAAATCTCGAATACGGGCACGACGCGGTCCCCGACGTGTGCTGAACACAAGGATGCATTGACTGCAAGCAGACCGATTGTCATCTATATATTCCGCATTGTGATCCCCCCGAATGGGCATCCGCAGCCTGCGTACCCGAGTCTTGTTTCATGGCATGCGTTTTGACCGCACCTGAGAGAGAGCTTCGGTTCGGCCTCATGGTTCGTCCCCGTCTGTCAAGGATTCCCAGATCCCGTTTTTTCAAAAAAGTGCCGGGCAGCCGATATGCCGCGCTGTAAATTCCAGGGAGAAGGAGAATAAATAGATGGAACTCCTCGCGGTCGCGCTGGCACTGGGGTCGGCGTTTCTTCACGCCCTGCGGAACCTCCTGGTAAAGCGGGCGATCGACAAGCAGATCTTCGCCTGGCTGGGACTGCTCGTCGGTATGACGCTTTACCTTCCGGCAGCGGCGTACCTATCGATCTACACCGATGTAGATGTCGCCGCGGTCCTGCTCTACGGCACTCTCTCCGGTGTCATCCACTTCTTCTACGTCATCTTCTACACCAAGGCGTACGAAGGGGGCGATTTTTCCCAGGTCTACCCGATCATGCGCTCGGCCCCGGCGCTCGTCCTGCTGGTCGCCATCTTCTTCCTCGGGGAATACGTCTCCTGGCGGGGCGGGGTCGGCATCGCCCTGGTGGTGCTGGGAGCGTATTCGATCAACTTGAAGGGGATCAGTCCGTCCGCCTTCATCGAGCCTGTGGCCGCGCACTGGAAGGAGAGACACCTGCAGTTGGCGGTTCTGACGATGCTGACCGTCGCCGCCTATTCCATCGTCGACAAGCTCGCCGTTGCCATCATCCACCCGGTGGTTTTCATCTGCAGCTACTTCCTGGTCACCGTCCTCATGCTGAGCGGGTACGTCGCCTTCACCAAGGACAGGAGCGCCATCGGGAACGAGTGGCGGCAGAACCGGCGTGCGGTGATTCTCAACGGTATGTTCGGGCTGACCAGCTACGTGCTCATCCTCTATGCCTTTCAGCTGGAACGGGTCAGCTACATCGTCGGCCTCAGGCAGATCAGCGTCGTCATGGCGGTGGTGATGGGCGGGAAGCTGCTCGGCGAGCGTTTCCAGGGAATCCGCCTGGCGGCGTCGATCGTAATCTTCGCCGGCGCCATGCTGATCGCCACGGCGCAGTAGCGCTCATTCCGCTTGATTGCCCGGTAACCGATCCCCTTTAATCTGCCGCCATGCCGGCTGCGATCGAAGTGCGATCCCACAAACCCTCCGCAACGCTTGTTCTCGACGTGGGCAAGACCAACGTCAAGCTCCTGGTGATGGCAAAGGGCGGGGAGATTCTCGCCGTGGAGCGGCTCGAAAACCGCAGTCTCGACGGTCCGCCCTTTCCCCATCTCGACACCGAAAAGGTCTGGAGTTGGCTGTTGCAGGCCGCGGCCGGGTTCTCGGCGAGCTACGAGATCGACGCCATCGTGCCGACGACCCATGGCTGTACCGCCGCCCTCATGAACGGCGACCGGCTCGCCCTGCCGATTCTCGACTACGAGGCCGAGCCGCCGGAGGCGACCGCCAAAGCCTTCGCCGAGGCCGCTCCCGCGTTCGCCGAGACCTGCTGCCCAACCCTGCCGGCGGGGATGAACCTCGGCCGCCAGCTGTTCTGGCTGCAGCGCGCTTTCCCACGGGAGTTCGCCCGCGCCGACCGCGTCCTCGCCTACCCGCAGTACTGGTCCTGGCGGCTGTCCGGGGTTTCGGCGAGCGAGCTGACCTCGATCGGCTGCCACGGCCACCTGTGGAATCCCCGGGAGCGGCGCTATTCCTCCCTCGTGCAGCGGCAAGGATGGGAGAGGCTGCTTCCCCCCATCCGGCCGGCGCACGCGGCCCTGGGGCAGATTCGCCCCGGGATCGCGCGGCGCACCGGACTATCGACGCACTGCCGCGTCCACTGCGGCATCCACGACAGCAACGCCGCGTACAGCCTCTACCTGCGCGGCCGTTCCCGGCCCTTCAGCCTGGTCTCGACCGGAACCTGGGTGGTGATGTTCAGCCCGCGCCTTCCCCTGGACAGGCTGGACGAAGGGCGCGACACCCTCGCCCTCGTCGACCTGATGGGGCGCCCGGTCCCAGCGGCCCGCTACATGGGGGGGCGCGAGTTCGAGATCCTGAGCGCCGGAACCGGGAGCAGGTCCTGCACCGAGGCCGATCTGCGCAGGGTGCTCGCCGGGGGGAGCTTCCTGCTGCCCTCGTTCGCGCCGGGGGGCCCGTTCATGGGGCGCGCCGGTACGACCTGGGGACCGGAGCCGCAGACGGACGGCGAGATCATCGCGCGGGCGACCCTGTACGCGGCGCTGATGACGGCGACCAGTCTGTGCCTGCTCGAGGCGGACGGAGACCTCGTCATCGACGGCGGCTTCGTAAACAACGAGCTCTACTGCCGCCTGCTCGCCGCCCTGGCAGGCTGCGAAAGCTGTTTCGCCAACCACCAGACCGAAGGCACCGCGGTCGGCGCCGGCATGCTGGCTGTCTGGGAGGAGGAAACCGCGACGTGGCCGCTGAGCCTGGTCCGCGTCGACCCCTTCGACGATCCCGCCCTCGGGCGGTATGCCGAGCGCTGGAACGCCCTTCTCGGGGAGTCCGCGCCCGGCCGATAGGGGGCCGACCGCCAAGTATGGAGCCGGGCTTCGGTGGTCGAGGGTGTTGCGGAGTTTGCGACGCGCCAACAGGGGGGAGGTTCGGCCTGCCGGTGTGAATGGGGTGGTTGCTGAATGTCGGTGGCCTGCGCGAACTGCGGAAGGCCGCCCCGTCGAGGACGGGGTTGCGGAAAGGCCGGGGAAGCTATCTCCGCCGGCCGCCGCGGCGGCGAAACCCCTTCTTGCCGCCAGGCTTGTGCGCTTCCGCCACCTCGATTTCGAAGCCGAGCAGGTTCTGACCGTGGAGGCCGGAGATGGCCTCCTTGCCCGCGGATTTGCTCGGCATCTCGACGAAGGCCCGTCCCTGGGTCTTGCGAATCTCCACCGATGAGACGCGGCCAAAAAGCTCGAAGAGGGTGCGCAGGTCCTCTTCGTGCGCCTCGGAGGCGAGGTTGTTGACGGTTATCCGCATCAGGTTTGCCTGCAGGGAAGCGGGTGGGTAGGTGGAGGTGCGTAAGGGCGCCAATATAGCCCTCGGTCCCGGTTACCGCCAAACCGGGGCCGAGGCGAGTCCGGGATTTCGGGCGCACCGCAGGACTGCTTCGAGTGGGCCTGGGAATCTTCGAGTTTCGGGGGAGGAGCCGGACCGCCAGGCGGTCTGGGGAAACCAGGTACCGGAACGCCTCCGGAGGGGTGGATACAAAGAAGGCCCCGGGTGGCATCGGGGCCTTCTGATCGTGGAATCCAATGTACAGCCGAAGCCTGCACAATGTCAAGAAAAAATGCGTAACTATCTGTAGTTTAACGTGTTATGAATTTTTTCGTTGACAGTGTTACACCTTGCCCGATAGCGTAGTCCCGTCCACAGAAAACGTTGTCCGCCAGCCAGGAGAGGAATCGCCGGCATGGAGAATCCGGATCGGGAAACCCTTGCAGTCCGCGAAGGCCGGGTTGTAGTCGGCGATTGGTCAGCCGACGTCGGGGAGGTTGTCGCCGTGTCGGCGCGGCTGCGCGGACTGCTCGGGGACGGCCGCCTCTCGCAGGCGCGGGAGATGTTGAGGTCGCTGTCCCGGGAGGAGCTGGTCGCCGTGGTAGCGGTGGACGCCGACCCGGAGGAGATCCTGTCGCTGACGGCGATGGACGAGGAGGGCCGCCCCGGGTACCTGGCCGAAGTCGTGGACAGACTGCCCTCCTCCCTACTGACCGAGCTGCTGGTTCCCCGCGACGCCAAATGGGGCCGCTTCAATACCGGGCTGCTGGCGGCGATGTCGGAGGAGACCTTCCGGCGAACGGTGGCCGACACCCTGGATCCGGTCTACTTCCACGGCCATCGCGGCGCGGTTTCCTGGGAATGGCTCGAGATCGTCGCCGCCCTGCCGGACGTCGACCGGATCGCCTCTCTGCTCGAGTCCGTGGACGAAGAGGTTCTCGAGGACGCGCTGCTTCCCCACGTCGACCGCTTTGCCATGAACGAGGCGGTATACCCCGGGGTGTCCGCTTTCAGAACCGTGTCCGAATCGGGTGGGGGTCTGGTGCTTCCGGAGATCGACGACCCCCAAAAGGAGGAGGTGATTCACGCCCTGCACGCCGCCGCGCCTGGGCTGCTTGCCCGCGCCATCCGCAACGCCTGGGAACGCGCCGGGGCAACGCCGTCGTGACGCAGCTCGCCCACCCCGATCTCAACGCCCTGCTGCGGGATCGCACCTGTTTCGCCGCGCGCGCCGTCGAGTTAGGGTGGCGTTTCGGCCGCCTGCCCGCCCGTTTCGCCGATACCCTCGCCGCCTTCCTGCGCCTGCGCAGCATGGAGTTCGCAGGGCGCCAACGCACCGGTATCTCCCTCGGACGGGATGGGATCCGCAAGGGTATCGAGCACGCCTTCACCTGCTTCGACCTCGGGCTGGAGCAGGAGTCGGGTGCCGACGTCGAGCGCGCCGTCGAACTGCTCGCCGAACCCGACTTTCCGGGGCTCTGCAGGAAGGGGTACGAAACCGCCTTTCGGCGGTTGCGGGAGATGCGCCGCGAGTCCGATGCCCTGTGCGGCCTGCCGCATTCCGAGCTGCTCCCGGAGTTCGCCGCCCGGCTCGAGACCTGGAAACGGATCACACCCGAAACCTTTGTCTCGTCAGATGTCGACGGGTGCGCGGTCGACGTCGACCCGCGCGTGGATTACGCCCTCTTCGAGGAAACCGCCGCTCGCCTGCGGTTGGTCTGCTCGCTGCCGCATGCCGCCATGCAGTCGGCGCGGGCGCAAGGCCTCGCCGATTTCGACCCCATCCTCAGGCGGCTGGTAGCGGCTGTCGCCATGTCCGCGGAAACGCTGGAGATGGACAAGGCTGCGTTGCGGGATTTCCGCAAGCTGCACTTCGCCGGGGGAGGAATGCTAACCGAGTCCCGGCTCCGGGTGGAACGGGAAATCGAGGCCCATCTCGAAAGCAATGCCCCCAGGGCGCGCGAGTTCCTGCTGCGCGAGGTGGGGGCAATCATCGCCGAGCTCGGGGCCTCATCCGGAGACGAGGAGCGGTTCGCAGCCGCGGTCAGGGGCGACCTGACACCGGAGTCGAAATTGGCCGCGAAGTCCGCGTTCGCCGACATCGCAGAAACCTCAGGTCCTGAATCACCGCACCGATGGAGCGAAAGGATGAAGCCAGTCAGTGTCGAGGATCTCGAAAGAGTCGCGCGTCTGTACAAGTCCAACAAGGAGGCGAGCGCCGCACTCGGCATTCACCCGCGATCCTTCGCCCGCCTTTGCCGCAAGCACGGCATCCCGACCCCCTACGTCCGCAGGAGAAGGGCCCGGGCGGACTGTCGCCGTGGCTGACCGTGCAGCCCTGTCCCTGGCTTAAGCGCACACATCCTCGGGCAAACACAGCGGTTATGGAAATGTCCGGAACCGATGCTGCGGCCGGTGAGGGAGCGATCGTCCTCTACGGGAGCCTCCGCCGACGGGCAGGGGCGTCAAACCTTCCGGGCGACGTACTCCCCGGTGAAGCGGCCGGCCGACTCCCCTTTGCAGCGGATGTCTGCGCTCAGGTCGAGGCGCCCCTTGCCTTCTTCCGCCAGGGCCGCGAGAAAGCCGCTCCAGCTGTCCTGGTCAGGGACCGCGGCGAAAGCTTCGAAGTCCGCCGGCAGGGGGGCGAAGTACTCCACCGAGTTGCGCCTGATGACGAGCGCCGTCTCACAGGGGAGGCGGCGCAGCCGCAGGTGGATGAGCGTCCAGCCGGCGATTATCGCCAGGGCGGAGGCGCTGCCGCCGAAGACGGTGCCGCGGTGATTGACGTTGGGGGCCAGCGGCGCCGCCAGGAGCACACCGGTCTCGTCGATGGAAACGACGGAAACCTGCATGCTCTTCGAGAGCGGAATCTTGTCGTGCAGGTACCGCTCAGTTTCGATTGACAGGGTTTCCACTCAGCGCCCAGGTGCGCAATTCCGCGTTCGTTTCCCCGCCGGCCTCGTTACGTACGACTCGTTCAGGAGCCTTGCTTGCCCGGCGTATCCTCGCTTCGATCCCTTCCCGGACTTGCGCGCAGGGCACCGGTGCTTCCTCCCCCGATTGCGATGGAATTCATTCACCAGCTACCCCGTGCGGCTCCGTCCTTCGGCACCCTGTCCTCCGGCCGCCTACTCGTCCTTGACGATCAGGCCGACCAGGAGGCCGGCGACGATGAATTCGACCAGGGTTCCGAGAAACCAGCCCAGGGCCAGCGCGTAGGGCAGGGGCATGACGGCGTAGGTGCCATAGCCCATTCCGACTCCCCATGCCAGGCCGATGAAGAACCCGTACCTGAGCCCGTTCCCGAGGTTTTTTTCACCGAAGAAGCGGGTGTACACGTAAACGAAGACGACCGCGGAGATCCCTGTCGCCAGATAAATCAGGGAGAGCTTCATCTCTTCCTGGGGACGCCAGAGATCCGCAGTCGAGGCGTAGGCGTCCATGAGGATGAGATTGTGGATGATGAAGTCGAGGATCGTAAAGGCCACGAACACGGCGACCATGGCGATCAAGGCGCGTTTGTCCATCCTGCTTTCTCCTGGTGAGAGTGCCGCTCCCGCTCACGGTCGACCTGCCGGTCCCAGGGAGCCCATTTGTCGGACGGAAGGTAGGGGATGAGAAAAGCAGCCGACAAGCGGGGCCGCGGTCGTTTGAGATCGGCCACTGCCTGGGATATATTCGGCGCCCTCGTGAAACGACGCGCCTTGCACTTCCCGCAATCGAAAATGCTGCTGTTCTGCCTTGCCTGGGCGGCGACCTCCGCCTGGGGACAGGAACCGGAACCGATCCGCATCGGGGCGCTCTACCCGACCTCGGGAAGCGCCGCGGTTTTCGGCTCGCCGGCGCTGGACGGCCACGAGATGGCCGTGGAAGAGATAAACGCCGCCGGGGGAGTTCTCGGCCGCCGCCTCGAAACCGAGGCTCGCGACACGAAGCTCAAGCCTGCAGCCGCGGTGGCCGCGGCCAAGGAGCTGATAACCAAG
The DNA here is from genome assembly GCA_965206595.1 of Candidatus Latescibacterota bacterium. Lineage (GTDB taxonomy): Bacteria > Latescibacterota > UBA2968 > UBA8231 > UBA8231 > CBDCXV01. Next base: position 6,717,847 of record OZ242214.1, on the reverse strand, counting down.
GAGGGGGTCTCCATTCTCCTCGGGTCCCTGAGCTCGGCGGTCGGACTGGCGCTCGCCGAGGTGGCGCGCCGGGAGAAGGTGATCTTCGTCGCCACGATCGCCAAGACGATCCAGCTTTCCACGACAAGGAAACACGACTACGTCTTTCGCACCGCCGCCAACACCGACAGCGAGGGGCGCGGCATCGCCCGCGTCCTCGGCATGGTGGGCGCCCGGCGGGTCTGCCACCTGCAGTTCGACTACGCCTACGGCCACGACCTGGGGGCGGGGGTGATGAAGGCGCTGCCGCAAGAAGCCCCCGGGGCCGAGATCGTCCTCGATCTCAAGATCAAGCTGGGGACCACCGACTTCAATTCCTACATCGCCCAGGTGATTGGTTCCGGATGCGACTGCGTCGCCAGCGGGCTGTGGGGATCGTCCTTCATAAACATCGCCCAGCAGGGCAGGCCGTTCGGACTGTTCGAGCAGGTGAAGTACGTGTCGGGCGGCGAGATCGCCTCCCCGGAGATCGCCGCCGAGCTGAAGGGGGACTATCCCGACAACGTCTGGAGCAACGCCTACGAGCTGTGGTACCACCACAACTCGCCGCTGCACGAGGCCTACCAGCAGAAGCTCGCCGAGCGCTTCGGCACCCCGCACACCCCGAGCTGGCCTACCCTCGGGTACGTCGGCGTCCAGTTCGTTGCCGCGGCCATCGAGAAGGCCGGCTCGACCGATCCGGAGGCGCTGTCGGCGGCCTTCAAGGGGCTCGCCATAGAGACGCCGGTGGGGCCCCGCCGGATCGACCCGGAGACCCACCAGGCCGACACCGGGCAGTTCTGGGGCCCCATGAAGCAATCGAAGCACGGTTTCCGGATGATGGACCCGGTCACCTACATCCCCGGCGACTGAGCTCACGGCTGCCGGGATGCTCACCAACCCCGCCTTCCTGCTGATCCAGCTTCTCAACTCCCTGTCCCTGGGGATGAACCTGTTCATCATCGCCTCGGGACTGTCGCTGATCTTCGGCGTGCTGCGGATCGTCAACTTCGCCCACGGCGCCTTCTTCATGGTCGGGGCCTACGTCTGCTACGCCGTGGTGGCGCAGGCAACCTCGACTCCGGGCGCCTTCTGGATCGGCGTCGCCGCCGCGGCCGCGGTGCTGGCGCTGCTGGCGGTTGCCGTCGAACGCCTGCTGCTGCGCCATCTCTACGGGCACGAGCCGCTGATGCAGCTGCTGTTCACCTTCGCCTTGGTGCTGCTCGCCGGCGACGCCGTCAAGATGATCTGGGGCACCGGTCAGCACAGCGTCTCGTATCCCCCCGGACTGGACGGAGCCGTCGACCTCGGCATCACCCGCTACCCGTCGTACCTGCTCTTCCTGTGCGCCGCGGGGCCGGCGGTTGCCGGGATGCTGTGGCTGCTGGTCGAGCGCAGCCCCTGGGGCCGGCTGATCAAGGCGGCAGCCCACGACCGCGAGATGCTGTCCGCCCTCGGCGTCAACGTGCCCCTCGTGTACACCCTGGTGTTCGCCGCGGGCTCGGCGCTGGCCGGGATCGGCGGCGCCCTCGCCGCCCCCCGAATCGCCGTCGCCCCGGGCATGGAAGCGACCCTGATCGTCGAGTGCTTCATCATCGTCATCATCGGCGGGCTGGGCTCGCTTCGCGGCAGCTTCATCGGCGCCCTCGTCCTCGGGTTCGTCATCGCCTTCGGGACCGTGGTCGCCCCCGAGGTCGAGCTGATGCTTCCGTACGTGCTGATGCTGGGAATCCTGCTGTGGCGGCCGCACGGGATCTTCGGCAGACCGGAGGAAGGCGGATGAGGCGCGCCCTCCTCCTCGCCGCCGCGGCGCTGGCGCTCGCCTGCGTCCCCCTGACCGGGTCGGACTACCTCGTAGACCTGACGACGGAAATCGCCATATACATCCTCTTCGCCACCAGCCTGAACGTGCTCGTGGGGTACGCCGGCAACGTCTCGTTCGGCCACGCCGCCTACTTCGCCCTCGGCGGGTACAGCTGCGCCATCCTGCTGACCACCTGCGACTGGCCCCTCTATGCCAGCCTGCCTGCCGCGATCCTCTTCTGCGCCCTCTGCGCCGCGGCCGTCGGGTTCTTCTGCGTGCGGCTCACCGACATCTACTTCGCCATGCTGACCCTGGCCTTCGCCATGCTGGTCTGGTCGGTCGCCTTCAAGTGGCGCTCCCTGACCGGGGGGGACGACGGCTTCGTCGGCGTCACCCTGCCCCAGGCGCTGACCTCGCGAACGTTTTTCTACTACTTCTGCCAGCTCCTGGTCTGGGGGTCGGTCGCCGCCCTGTGGGGGATCTGCCGCTCTCCGTTCGGCCGCGTGCTGACCGCGATCCGCGAGAACCGCGGCCGCGCCGAGTTCCTCGGGGTCGACACCCGCCTGATGAGATGGGCGGCCTTCGTAGTTGCCGGGACCTTCGCCGGTCTGGCCGGGGCTCTGTTCGCGATGTACAACCGCGGCATGTACGTCGAATCGGCGTTCTGGCCGGAGTCGGCGCAGGTACTGATCATGGTGCTGCTGGGCGGCATGTACTCCTTCTTCGGGCCGGCCCTCGGGGCCGCGGTCCTCTACCTGCTCGAGCAGTTCGCCAACCAGGTCACCGAGTACTGGCCCGCGGTTCTCGGGGTCATTCTGCTCGCGGTCGTGCTCGCCGCCCCCGAGGGGCTCGCCGGGCTGGCGCGCCGCCGGCGCCGCCGCGGAGGAGACTGAAGCGGTGCTCGAGATCGAGAATCTCCACAAGAGCTTCGACGGCTTCGCCGCGGTCGGGGAGGTCAGCCTGACGGTCGCGCCGCGGGAAACCCACGCCGTCATCGGACCGAACGGAGCCGGCAAGACGACGCTGTTCAACCTCGTCACCGGCCACCTGAAACCGGACGGTGGGAGGGTGAGCTTCTACGGGCAGCCGCTCACCGGGTTGCCGCCCCACGAGATCGTGCGCCTCGGCGTCGCGCGTTCGTTTCAGCGCATCAACATCTTTCCGCGGCTGACGGTCGCCGCCAACGTCGAGGCCGCGGTGATCGCGCAGCAGCGCCGGCAGCTGCGCCTGTTCGGGACCAGGAGAAAGGCTGGAGCCCTCGCCGAGGAGTTGCTGTCGGTCGTGGGCCTGGGAGGCGAAAGCGGCCGCGTCGCCGGGGAGCTTGCCTACGGACAGCAGAAGCAGCTCGAGCTGGCCCTCGCCCTCGCCCTGGAACCGCACCTGCTGCTTCTCGACGAGCCGACGGCCGGCATGTCCGCGGAGGAGACGAGGCGGACTACCGGGCTGATCAAGCGCATCCAGGAGGCGCGCGGGCTCAGCCTGCTGTTCACCGAGCACGACATGGAGGTGGTGTTCGGCATCGCCGACCGCATATCGGTGCTGCACCACGGCGAGCTGATCGCCTCGGGCACGCCGCGGGAGATCCGGGGCAATCCGAAGGTCAGGCAGGTGTACCTGGGAGAAGAAGAGTGACCCGGCTCCAGGTAACCGACCTGCATGTCTCCTACGGCCTCAGCCGCGTTCTGTCGGGGGTGAGCTTCGAAGTCGGCGAAGGGGAAGTGGTGGCCCTGATGGGGCGCAATGGCGCCGGCAAGACCACGACCCTGCGCAGCATCATGGGCCTGACCCCGGCGCGGCGCGGGCGGGTCGAGTGGAACGGCAGGAACGTCACCGCGGCCCCGACTCACAAGATCGCCCGCCTGGGGATCGGCTACGTGCCGGAGGAGCGGCGGATATTCCCGGGACTGAGCGTGGAGGAGAACCTGCAGATCGCGAGACGGCCCGGGAAAAGGCAGCGGGACGAGCGTTTCGTGTACGACCTCTTCCCGGATTTGGGCCCGCTCGCAAAAAGGCTCGGCGGAGTGCTCAGCGGCGGGCAGCAGCAGTTGCTGGCGATCGCCCGCAGCCTCGTCGGGAGCCCGAAGCTGCTGCTGCTCGACGAGCCGTCGGAGGGGTTGGCGCCGCTGGTCGTCAGGTCGATGCAGGAGCAGCTCGCCGCCCTGAGGGAGACCGGACTTTCCATCCTGCTGGCCGAGCAGAACCCGCAGTTCGCGCTCGCCCTGAGCGACCGGGTGCACGTGATGGAGCGGGGCGCGATCCGTTTTTCGGCGACCGCGGAGGAGCTGAAGGAAGACGACTCCCGGTTGAGGGAGTACCTGGCGGTCTAGGGCTGGAGTGAGGCCTTGATGCGCCCCCACGAGACGGACTCCACGGCGCTGTCCTCCGTTCCACCAACGGGCACAAGCAGTCCGTCCCCGAAAAAATCCGGCCCCTGGCTGGACTCGGGGTCGGGGTCCACAGGCGGGATAGTATAAATTCCATCAGGTCCACCATCTCCCTGAGGATCGTCGACATCGAATACCAACATTGACTTCTTCGTATAAACCCCATTTTGAGGGTGTTCAGCGATTCAGCACATTTGAGCGCCACTATATATTGGCCAACCAAGACAAAGCATACACTATATGTTGTATAAAAAACCGGTGTTCTGAGCGACGTATGGTTGTTACGAGAGAATCAACATTGACTTCTTCGTATAAACCCCATTTTGAGGATGTTCAGCGATTCAGCACATTAGATCGCCACTATATATTGGCCAACAAAGACAAGGCATACACTATATGTTGTGTGATAAACCGGGCATTCTGAGCGACGTAGGGTTTTTACGAGAGAATCAAGATTGACTCCCTCGTAACAACCCCGTTTTCAAGACAGAGATTTTTTCTTGAAACTTTAGTTTCACCCACATGAAAAGAATCGAGAATGCGCCGCAGTTTAGCGGCTTCAGCGCTCTATCGTCCGATGGCCTCGAATCGGGCTTATCAGGCCTTTTTCCGGCACCGAAAGGGACCTCCGTTCCCTTTTTCAGCCCATCGCCGGAGCTATGGCTTCGGGTTTGGGCGTAAGCGCCCGCACCATTCTCTTGATATTGCAGGCCAGCGCTTTGAGGTAGACGGCCAGCTCCACGCGCCAGCGTCCGCGCACGCGCAGCGCGCCCGCCTCGACGGCTCCGAAATCGAGGATCTGGTCACCGAGGGCCTGCAGACCTCCCAGGCGATCGCCCTCGATCTGGGCGAGGGCAGGATGTACTGGACCGACTACGGCACCGACAAGATCCAGCGGGCCAACCCCGACGGCAGCCAGGTCGAAGACCTAGCCGGGCATTCTGCCTGTCCGCGGGCTGCGGATCCCCGCTGAGATCCGACCGCACGGCCCCTTTCCAGTCTTCCCTTTTCTGTCGCAAATTGAGACAGGTGTCGCATATTGCTACATATGGGCCTCCCTGCCTCCCCTGGTTTTTTATAACCCGTTTATAAACAGTTGATTGAACAAGGTGAACCCCCTTCAGGCAACCCCCGGGGCAGCGCAGGAATATTTCAAAATGCGACACTTCCCCCTTTTTCCTCGGCTTCTCCCCATATGGATTAACCCCTTTATCTGCAAGTAGTTAGCTCCATTTCTTCGAAGATGGAACAGTCTTTGCACGCCCATACAGGATCCAAACGCGCAGGGCCCCTGCGTTCCTGCCGCGGCTTCGGCAACCCCGGTCCTGTATGCGGCCGACCTTACGACTGGAGAACCCCATCGATACGCCCCGCACCCTGGCCGCCCGGCGCTCCTCGGCCTCTTTCCCGGGTGCCGGCGGTTTTGGATGGCTGCTGGCGGTGCTCGGCTGCCTCGCGGGACCGGGATCAGGCGCCGGGGCCGCCGCCGGCGCCGAGCCGCTGCTGGAGGGTCGGGTGCTTCTGTCTTCGGGCGCCCCGGCAGCCGGGGCGCGGGTGCGGCTGTTCGCCGAGCTGGGGCGCTCGCTGGGCGCCACCGCGGATGAGAGCGGCTATTTCGCCCTGCCCCTGAAGGCGCTGCACCGGGCGGCGCCCCTGCCGGCGCGCCTGCAGCTGGGTCAGAACTACCCCAACCCGTTCAATCCCTCGACGATCATTCCGTATCAGCTGCCGGCCCCGGCGCGGGTGCGCCTGGAGGTGTTCAACATCCTGGGGCAGCGGGTGACGACCCTGGTCGACGGGGCGCGGCCGGCCGGCTTTCACACCGCAACCTGGAACGCGACCGACGCCTCCGGGCGAGGCGTGGCTTCGGGGGTGTACCTGTACCGTCTGCTGGGCGGCGGGGAGCGCCTGACGCGGTCGATGGTGCTGCTGGACGGCCCGGTGGTCCCGGCGGGTGGAGCGGTTTCGGATGGGGCGAGGGCTTCGGTCCACGGCGAGGGTCAGCTCTACGGGCTGACGGTCTCGGGATCGGGGCTGGTTCCCTGGGTCGACCCGGCCTTCCGGGTGGGGGCCGGGCGGGTCGAGATCCAGGTTCAAACGCTGGCGGACCTGCCTCGGGGCAAGGCGGCGGTTGCAGGCGGCCTGCTGGGGGACGTCGACGGCAACGGCCGGGTCGATCTCGCCGACGCCCTGCTGATCGCCTCCTACAGCGAGGACCCGACCCTGTCCCTGCCCACCGGCGACATTTCTCTCGGCGACGTCAACCGGGACGGGCAGGTCGACCTGGACGACGCCCGGCTCATCGAGGCCTACCACGCCGACCCGTCCGACCCGTCGCTGCCGGAAGGGATCGGGTCCTTGGCGGCCGGCGGGGATACGACCTGGCTCTACTGGACGGACGCGGACGGCGACCGCATTCAGCGCTCCCGCCTGGACGGCTCCGGGGTCGAGGACGTAATCGACAGCGGCCTGGTCAACCCGCGCGGCCTGGCCGTGGACTCAGCCGCCGGCCAGCTCTACTGGACCGACTACGGCAGCGACCGGATTCAGCGGTCCAACCTCGACGGCTCTCAAGTCGAGGACCTCGTCACCACCGGTCTGCGCATCCCCCTGGGCCTGGCCCTCGACGCGGGAACGGGCAAACTCTACTGGACCGACTACGGCAGCGACAAGATCCAGCGGTCCAACCTCGACGGCTCTCAAGTCGAGGATGTGGTCACCGGCCTGCAGACGCCGCTGAGCCTGGCCCTGGATGCAGCCGGCGGCCAGCTCTACTGGACCGACAGCGGCGCCGACAAGATCCAGCGGTCCAACCTCGACGGCTCCGAAATCGAGGACCTGGTCGCCACCGGCCTGGACCTTCCCCGGGGGCTGGCCGTGGACGCAGCCGGGGGCAAGCTCTACTGGACGGACAACGGCAGCGACCAGATTCAGCGGGCCAACCTCGACGGCTCCGAGGTGGAAGAGCTGGTAAGCACCGGCTTGCACACCCCCCGGGGCCTGGCCCTCGACGCGGAGGGGGGCAAGCTCTATTGGACGGACAGCGGCACCGGCAAGATCCAGCGGGCGAATCTCGACGGCTCTGAAATCGAAGACCTGGTGACCGAGGGCCTGCTGAGTCCGCGGGGGCTGGCCCTGGCCCGGACTGCAGAGACGGTCGGCAACCGGCCCCCCACCTTGGCGCCACTGGCCGACCGGGCCGCGGCGGCCGGCGACACCCTGACCCTGGCGGCGGCCGCCAGCGACCCGGACGGCGACGCCCTGACCTACACGGCTTCATCGAGCGACGAGGCGGTAGCCCGGGTCGAGGTGACCGACTCCCTGCTGACGGTCTACGCGCTGTCGATGGGCCGGGCCACGATCACCGCGACCGCCCGCGACCCGGAGGGCCTGGAGGCCGTGCAGCGCTTCGCCGTCCTCGTCGGAGCCGGGGGCCCCGGGACCGTCGTCCGGCTCTACTGGACGGACGCGGAGGCGGACCGGATCCGGCGGTCCCACCTCGACGGCACGGGGGTGGAGGACGTGATCGACAGCGGCCTGGTCAATCCGCGCGGGCTGGCCGTGGACGAGGCCGCCGGCAAGCTCTACTGGACCGACTACGGCAGCGACCGCATCCAGCGGTCCAACCTCGACGGCTCCGAGGTGGAGGACCTGGTCACCACCGACCTGCAGATTCCCCTGGGGCTGGCCCTGGACGCGGCCGCGGGCAAGCTCTACTGGACGGACAACGGCACCGACCGGATTCAGCGGTCCAACCTCGACGGCTCTCAAGTGGAAGACCTCGTCACCGGCCTGCGGACCCCGTTGGGGCTGGCCCTGGACGCGGCCGGCGGCAAGCTCTACTGGACCGACAGCGGCGCCGACAAGATCCAGCGGGCCAACCTCGACGGCAGCGGGATCGAGGATCTGGTCGCTACCGGCCTGCGGATCCCCCGGGGGCTGGCCCTGGATACGGCCGCGGGCAAGCTCTACTGGGCCGACAGCGGCAGCGACCGCATCCAGCGGTCCAACCTCGACGGCACGGAAGTCGAGGACCTCGTCACCACCGGTCTGGGCACGCCCCGGGGCCTGGCCCTCGACGTTTCTGCGGGCAAGCTCTACTGGGCCGACAGCAGCACCGACCGCATCCAGCGGTCCAACCTCGACGGCAGCGAGGTGGAAGACCTGGTGACCGAGGGCTTGCTGAGCCCGCGGGGCCTGGCCCTGGTTCGGACCGCGGCCGCCGACAACCAGGCCCCCTCCCTGGAGCCGCTGGCCGACCGCACCGCGGCAACCGGCGACTCGCTGACCCTCGAGCTTTTCGGCAGCGACCCGGACGGCGACGCCCTGACCTACACGGCCTCCTCCGGCGACGAAGCGGTGGCGTCAGTAGAAGTAGCCGATTCCCTGGTGACCCTGCGTCTGCTGGCCGTAGGCCAGACCGCCATCACCGTGACCGCCCGCGACCCGGGGGGACTGCAGGCAACCCGAACCTTCACCGTCACCGTGCAGGCTTCCAACGAGCCCCCGGTAGCCGTGCCCTGGCTCTACTGGACCGACGCCCGCAGCGACCGCATCCAGCGCGCCGAGCTCGACGGCAGCGGCATCCACACCCTGGTCACCGGACTCATGCAGCCCCGGGACCTCGCTCTCGACCGGGACGGGGGCCGCATGTACTGGACCGACAGCGGCGCCGACAAGATCCAGCGGTCCCACCTCGACGGCTCAAAGGTCGAAGACCTGGTAACCGAGGGCTTGCAGGAGCCGTTCGGCCTCGCCCTCGACCTGGCCGGAGGGAAGATCTACTGGACCGACTGGGGCACCGACAAGATTCAGCGGTCCCACCTCGACGGCTCCGAAATCGAAGACCTCGTCACTACCGGCCTCAACGAGCCCTACGGTCTCGCCCTCGATCGGGACGGCGGCAAGATCTACTGGACCGACTGGGGCAGCGACCGGATTCAGCGGGCCAATCTCGACGGCTCCCAGGTCGAGGACCTGGTCACCGGCCTCAACCAGCCCCGAGGGATCGCCCTCGACCTGGGAGAGGGCCGCATGTACTGGCCCGACTGGGGCACGGACAAGATCCAGCGGGCTTATCTCGACGGCTCCGGTGTGGAAGACCTGGTCACCGAGGGCCTGCAGACCTCCCAGGCGATCGCCCTCGACCTTGTAGAGGGCAGGATGTACTGGACCGACTACGGCACCGACAAGATCCAGCGGGCGAATCTCGACGGCAGCGACGTGGAAGACCTGGTCACCACCGGCCTGAAGGAGCCCTACGGCCTGACCCTGGGGGCCGGGCTGCCGGCGCAGATCCTGAAAGTAGAGGGGGCCTCGGCGACCCTGAACCTGACCGGCCGCTTCGGCGACCCGGAAGGGGGCCCCCTGACCCTCACCGCGACTTCCAGCGACGAGGCGGTCGCCGCCGCGAGTCTGGCCGACTCGACGGTGACCATCGCCCCGGTCGCCCCGGGCGAGGTGACGGTCTCGGTGACCGCCCGCGACGAAGGGGGCCGGGCTGCCACCCTGCCGGTGGCCGTGACCGTGTACCCGTCCAACCGCCCCCCGGAGGCCAAAGCACTGGCCAACCGCAAGATCCGCATCGGCAGCCCGGCACGGGTCGAGCTGTCGAGCGCCTTCACCGACCCGGACGAAGAAGACGTCCTGACCTACACCGCCACCTCGAGCAACGAAGCGGTGGCCACCGCGGCCGTCGAGGGGACCGGCCTGCTGATCACCCCCAGGAAAACCGGGCAGACCCGGATCTCGGTGACCGCCCGCGACCCGAAGGGATTGGAGGCGTCGCTGAGCTTCAACCTCACCGTCGAGCCCAAGCCGCCCCCCAGGCCGCCCCGGACCCCGCCCGGCTCGAGCAGTGGTGATGGTGATGGTGGGTCGGTAACCCCCCCGCCCCCCCCCCACCACCACCGACCAGACCCAATGCGCCGGCAGTAGCTCCGGCATCATCTACCAGCCTGAAGGTGACATGGACCGCCCCTGCGAACGCCAGACCCGCCATCACTGACTACGATGTGCAATACCGTGAGGGCAGCAGCGGCGCGTTTATCCCTGTGACTCACGATGGCACGGACCTGAGCACGACGATCACGGGCTTGACCCCGGGCACGAGCTACGAGGTGCAAGTGCGGGCGATCAATACCAGAGGGAAGAGCACTTGGTCCGCATCGGGCATGGGGGCTACGATTGAGTTGGGGACCAGCCTGATCTGGTCTGCCATACTGACGGTGGGGGAGACATTTGGCAGTTCGGGGTATTCCGATTTGGCTGGTAAACTCTCTGATACGGATTTTGTGTTTGCAAGCACAAGTTATGAACTAACGGCACTGAGGACTTATCAATCCAAAATGATTCTTGATGTCGCCGAAAAAACTATTTCTGATCGCACACCTCTGACTTTGGTCGTAGGCACAACGAAGTTTAATCTGGGCGAGGCCGAAGAAAGAGAAACCGATTATGGTTCCACCTATGTCTGGACAGTCTCCTCCGGCTTTGCCCTGCCGCCCGTTAATCATACAGTTGGGGTTGGGCTGCTCAGCAGCCTTGGCAGGCCGATAGAGGTCGTCGGTTCCATTGACACGCAGACGCTGTCTCCGGATGGCAGCCAGAAGTCTGTGGATGTGTCGAACATCATCAGTTCTTCAGCCAGTCTGAGGTATGAGGTTTCTTCGTCGAACCCGAATGTGGCAGCGGTGAGCATCTCGGGTTCGACGGTGACGATCACCTCCGGGGAGGAAGGAAATGCAACCATCACCCTGACAGCACATGAGAGTCAGGGCAATAGCGTGCAAGCGACCTTCACAGTCGTCGTGGCACCAGTACCGGAGAGACCCAATACACCGAGAGTGGAGGTGGCCTCATCCACCAGTCTGAGGGTGATCTGGACAGAGCCGGATAACACCGGGCCGGCGATCACGGACTACGATGTGCAGTATCGAATCGGCAGCAGTGGCACCTTCACGGATGCAGGATACGATGGCACGGACCTGACCACGACCATTCCGGGCTTGACCCCGGGCACACGTTACGAAGTGCAAGTGAGGGCGACCAATGCCGAAAGTACAGGTGACTGGTCGCCATCGGGCAGCGAGAGGACCAGTGACAATCAGTGGCCGGAGTTCACCGAGGGCACGCGCGCCACGCGCCGATTCGACGAGCACACGGCGGCGGGAGAGAACATCGGGAATCCGGTGATCGCGACCGACGACACGGACACCGGCACACTGACCTACAGCCTCGAAGGCAGGGATGCGGCGAGTTTCACCATCGATGAGACCAGCGGTCAGCTTCAAACTGAGGCTGGTGTGACGTACGACTATGAGGGAGCGACGATAAGTTATTCCGTGAGGGTGAGGGTAGAGGACGAGCATGGCGGACATGCCACCATCAGTGTGACGATTGAAGTGAACAATGTGAAAGAACCGCCGGGCAGACCCGATGCGCCGACGGTGAGGAATGTATCGTCCACCAGCCTGACCGTGATCTGGACCGCCCCTGCGAACACCGGGCCCGCGATCACCGACTACGATGTGCAATACCGTCAGGGCAGCGGCGGCGCGTTCACGGATGTGACTCACGAGGGCACGGCACGGACCACGACCATTACGCACTTGACTCCGGACAGGAGCTACCAGGTGCAAGTGCGGGCGGAGAATGACGAAGGAGAGAGTGTGTGGTCGCCATTGGTTGATGGGACGACCAGAGCCAATCAAGCACCGACGTTCAGCGATGGTACGAGCACGACGCGCAGCTTTGCCGAGAACACGGCGGCGGGACAGAACATCGGGAATCCGGTGAGCGCGACCGACCCGGACGGCGATGGCGGCACACTGGCCTACAGCCTCGAAGGCGGGGATGCGGCGAGTTTCACCATCGCTGAGACCAGCGGTCAGCTTCAGACTAACGATGAAGTGACGTACGACCATGAGACGCAGAGCACGTATCTGGTGACGGTGAAAGCCGTGGATGAGCATGGCGGCAGTGCGACCATCGCCGTGACGATCACCTTGACCGATGTGGACGAACCGCCAGCGGCTCCGGCCAAGCCCACGGTGTCGGTCTCGACATTGAACAGCCTGACCGTGATCTGGACCGCCCCTGCGAACACCGGGCCTGAGATCACCGACTACGATGTGCAATACCGTCAGGGCAGCAGCGGCGCGTTCACGGATGTGACTCACGAGGGCACGGCACGGACCACGACCATTACGCACTTGACTCCGGACAGGAGCTACCAGGTGCAAGTGCGGGCGGAGAATGACGAAGGAGAGAGTGCGTGGTCGCCATTGGTTGATGGGACGACCAGGGCCAATCAAGCACCGACGTTCAGCGATGGTACGAGCACGACGCGCAGCTTTGCCGAGAACACGGCGGCGGGACAGAACATCGGGAATCCGGTGAGCGCGACCGACCCGGACGGCGATGGCGGCACACTGAGCTACAGCCTCCAGGGCACGGAGGCGGAGAATTTCAGCATCGTCTCGGGCACTGGTCAGCTTCAAACCAGGACAGGCATTGACTACAACTATGAGACGAAGAATAGCTACTCGGTAATGGTGCGGGCAGAGGACCAGTACGGCGGCAGCGCGACCATCAACGTGACGATCGCCTTGACCGATGTGACTGGCGAGGCGCCGGACAAGCCGACTGCGCCGACCGTGACGGCGACATCCTCCACCAGCCTGACGGTGATCTGGACCGCCCCTGCGAACACCGGGCCGGCGATCACCGACTACGATGTGCAATACCGCCAGGGCAGCAGCGGTGCGTTCACGGGTGTGACTCACGAGGGCACGGCGCTGACCACGGCCATTACGGACTTGACCCCGGGCACGACCTACGAGGTGCAAGTGCAGGCGATCAATGCCGAGGGGAGGAGCCCATGGTCTGATTCGGGCAGCAGGACGACCCGCGCCAATCAGCTGCCGACGTTCAGCGAGGCATCGCCGGCGCGCAGCTTTGCCGAGAACGCGGTGGCGGGAGAGAACATCGGGGATGCGGTGAGCGCGACCGACGAGGAGACGAGCGCACTGACCTACAGCCTCGGAGGTAACGATGCGGGGAGTTTCACCATCGTTGAGACCAGCGGTCAGCTTCAGACCAAGACTGGTGTGACGTACGACCATGAGACGAAGAGCTCGTATGTAGTGACGGTGACAGCCGAAGACGAGCACAGCGGCAGTGCGACCATTGTCGTGAGGATCACCCTGAACGATGAGATCGAACCGCCAGCGGCTCCAGCGACGCCAACAGTGACGGCCGTGACGTTGAATAGCCTGACGGTTATCTGGACAGAGCCGGATAACACCGGGCCGGCGATTACGGACTACGACGTGCAATACCGTGAGAGCGGCGGCTCGTTTATTTCTGTAACTCACGAGGGCACGGCACTGACCACGACCATTATGAGCTTGACCCCGGCCACGACCTATCAGATGCAGGTGCGGGCGACCAACGACGAAGGTCCAGGTGACTGGTCGCCATTGGTTAATGAGACGACCAGTGTCAATCAGGTGCCGACCTTCAGCGATGGTACGAGCGCGACGCGCCACCTGGAAGAGAACACGACAGGGACACGGAACATCGGGGATGCGGTGAGCGCGACCGACGAGGAGACGAGCGCACTGACCTACAGCCTCGGAGGTACGAATGCGGGAAGTTTCACCATCGTTGAGACCAGCGGTCAGCTTCGGACTAACGATGAGGAGACGTACGACCATGAGACGAAGGACAGCTACTCGGTGACGGTGACCGCCGAGAACGAGCACGGCGGCAGCGCGACCATCGCCGTGACGATCAACGTGAAAGATGTAGCTGAACCGCCGGACAGGGCCGATGCGCCGAAGGTGATGGCGGCCTCATCCACCAGCCTGACGGTGACCTGGACAGAGCCGGATAACACCGGGCCGGTGATCACGGACTACGATGTGCAGTATCGAATCGGCAGCAGCGGCGACTTCACGGATGCGGAATACACTGGCACGGACTTGACCACGACCCTTACGGGTTTGACCCCGGACAGGAACTGCGAAGTGCAGGTGCGGGCGGAGAATGACGAAGGTGAGAGCACTTGGTCCGCATCGGGAAGCGGGGCTACGCTTGAAGAGGGGACCAGCCTGGCCTGGTCTGCCACACTGACGGTGGGGGCGTCATTTGGCGCTGTTGGGTATTCCGATGGTTGGATTGGTGAACTCTCTGATACGGATTTCGAGTTTGCAGGCAGAAATTATGTAGCAAGCGATCTGAGGACTTATCAATCCAAAATGATTCTTGGATTCGACACTTTTGCTATTCCCGATCGCACAAATCTGATTTTAGTCGTAGGCACAACGGAGTTTGATCTCGGCGATGCCGACGTAAAATTCACCGACTTTGGTTCCTCCTATCAATGGGAAATTCCCTCCGGCTTTGCCCTGCCGGCAGCTGATAATACGGTTGCGGTGGCGCTGCTCCATACCAGCACCCCTGACGTGCCGGGTGTGCCGGGGCTGTCGGCGAGAAACTTAAAAACCGGTAGTGAGGTGGAGCTGAGTTGGACCGCGCCGGCGGATGGCGGCAGCTCCATCACCGGCTATGAATTCCGCAAGAAGGAGTCGGACTTCGGGTCAGACGACACGTTTCCCGACACCTGGACGCCGATCGCCATGAGCGCCCCCGGTGAGGTCCACGCGATGAAGTACACCGTGACCGGCTTGACTAACAGGACTTATTACTTGTTCGAGCTGCGGGCGGTCAATGCGAATGGTGCAGGTTCTGTCTCCCTTCCATACCAGGTGCGATCAATAGACACTATACCTCCGACGCTGTCGGAGATAAGGGCGGAGGCGGATGGCAGCGTAACGCTGACACTTGTCTTTAGCGAGGCCCTGAACGAGGACATGGACATCGTACCGGAAAATTCCTTCAAGGTGAGGGAGGGGTCTGTGGCTGGGGTGCGAAGGGTCCGCAGCGTTACCGTGAGCGGGAAAGAGGTGATACTGACCCTCGATTTGGCGGTAACAGCGGCCGGGGTGGCGGTGGCATACAACCGGCCTATTGGGGGCTTAGTGAAGGGGCTCAGGGACCTGTTGGGGAACCGGGCGCCTGACCTGGAACGCTTCCGCATCTGGCCGGTATTCCTGCCGGAGTCGGCAGAGGTGGATGGCGCAACGCTGACACTTAACTCAGAGGTGAAATTAGATGAGCGTTACGTCGCCTCACCAAGTGCCTTTACGGTGATGGTTGAAGGCGCGGCCCGAACAGTCAGCAGCGTTGCCGTGAGCGGGGTAGAGGTAACGCTGACTCTGGAGTCGGCGGTAGCGGCGACCGACGCGGTGACGGTGGCATACGTCCACCTTAGAAACGGTAAAGATCTCAGGGACGAGTATGGCTATTATAATCGGAACCGCCCCAATAACGAGCCCTCCTGGGGCTTTTGGGTGCAGCCTCTTACGACGACGACGGTGACGAACAACACGCCGTGAACCCATGGTGCCAGCATATCAATGAGTATGCGTGGTAGAAACATTGGAAGCGGAGATAGATCGGCTGGTCTATACACTCTACCGACTGACGGAAGGGGAAATCGCCGCCGCGGTGTGCCCTTCGACACACTTCGACAAGCTCCGTGTTCAGGGCTTATGGCAATGAAAAATCATTTTAAGATGAGATATATTGGTGCGATTCAGGAAATTCGACCTATCGCTGTTGTAGAATGGCCTTGACGAACAAAGCCTTGATTCTCTCGTAAAAACCCCTCTCTCACAGCCCCGATAATCAGGGATTCTTGGTATATTGGGTATACCAATCCGTCACACACTTCCTCTCTAGTGGATGGGGCTGATGTTTCGTACGAAGGATTCGCAACGCACCCTGTTCGAGAGCCGCAACCTGGTGCCTGCGGCCAAGCGGCAGCGCCTGCAGGCGAGCTGGGCGGAGACCTTTCGCACGCGTGCCTTGCCGCTGATCGATGAAGCGCAGTTTGCGTCCTTGTATTGCGACGACAACGGTCGTCCCAACCAGCCGGTGGCGACGGTCTTGGGCGTGCTTCTGCTCAAGGAGATGTTCGCTCTGACCGACGCCGAGGCGCTGGAGCAGCTGGAGTTCAGCCTGTTGTGGCAGCACGCCCTGGAGCTGACCCCGGAGGAGGCCCACCTGGCGCAGAAGACGAGGACTAACAACGTCCTGACGCTGCACAACTTCCGCGCCCGCTTGCTGGCCCATGACCGCGGCCGGCAGGCGTTCGAGGCGACTACGGATGGCATTCTGCAAGCGTTGGGTACGAAGGTCACCCGGCAACGCCTGGACTCCACCCACGTGCTCAGCAACATCGCGGTGTTGTCGCGTCTGGGGCTGTTGTGTGAGACCCTCCGTCACTTTCTGAAAACCCTGGCGGCGGAGCATCCGCGCCTGTACGGGCGGGTGTCGAAGCGCCTGCGCGAGCGCTACCTGAAGGAGGACGGCAGCGCCACGGCCTACCAGGACGCGCCCTCCGGCACGGGCAAGAGGCGGCTGCCGGTGTGCGCCCGCGACCTCTACCGTCTCCATCAGCTGTGTGCGGGCACGGCGGCCGAGGGCCTGGAGTCCTGGGCGCTGCTGCAGCGCCTGCTGTGGGAGCAGTGCGACGTGGTCGCGGACAAGCAGCGCCCCTCGACCGAGGACGACGACGCCGGCGAAGGCGGCGTGCCGGTGGCGCTGAAGGCGCCGGAGCACGTCGGCAGCGACTCGCTGCAAAGCCCCTATGATGCCGAGGCCACCTACCACGGCCGCAAGGGCAAAGGGGTATGAGGTGCAGATCGCCGAGACCTGCGTCGAGACTGACGACGACCAGACCGACGACGACCAGACCGACACCGTGAACATGATCACCCACGTAGCGGTGACCGATGCCTGCGCCAGTGACGAGCACGCGACGATGCCGGTGCTGGAGGCCCTCGAAGAGCGCGGGCAGCGACCCGACGAGCTGGTCGCCGACACCGCCTTCGGCTCCGGCGACCATGCCATCCACGCCGAACGCCTCGGCACCGAGTTGGTCAGCCCGGTCAAAGGCCCCCAGGTCGACGTCGAGGAGCGGCCCGATACGGTGACCGAGGCCGACTTCCTCGTCGAGGCCCGTCTCCGGGATCCGGCCATCTGCCCGGCCGGACACCTGGCCCGCGAGCAAACGTCGTATGAGAAGAAGAAGCACCACGTGGTGCTGACCTTCGAGCGCCGAAGCTGCCAGACCTGCGCCCTGTTTCCCCTCTGCCCGGTGCGGCCGAACCAGGACGGGGACGGCTACGCCGTGACCGTGGACCTGAAAGCCGTCAACCTCGAACGTCGCCGCCGCGCCATGGCCAGCGGCGCCTTCCGGGAGCGCTATCGCATTCGCGCCGGCATCGAGGCCACGGTCTCGGAACTGAAACGAAGACACGGGCTGGGCGCCCTGCGCGTGCGCGGGCGTTGGCGCGTGGAGCTGGCCGTTTACCTCAAAGCCCTGGCTTGCAATTTCAAGAGAATGCTGCGGGCGCTTACGCCCAAACCCGAAGCCATAGCTCCGGCGATGGGCTGAAAAAGGGAACGGAAGTTCCTTTCGGCGCCGCAAAAGGCTTTATAAGCCCGATTCGAGGCCATCGGACGATATGGCGCTGAAGCTGCTTACATAGCGGCGCATTCCCGATTCTTTTTCATGTTGGTGAAACTAAAGTTTCAAGAAAAAAACCTCTGTCTTGAAAACGGGGTTGTTACGAGGGAGTCAAGGGTTTATTGGAGTCATGTGCGTGAAACGGCGAAACGCGCCCGATTGAGGGAGTACCTGGCGGTCTAAAACCCGGTCGTCGGTTCAGGGCCGACGTCGACGGATAGGGCGAGCCTGTTGAAGCTTGCGAGCATCAGCTGCCCCTTGACGCCGGCGAGCCGGGGATCGTCCCAGCGGTTGTCGAACTCCCCGGGGTCCTCCTGCAGGTCGTAGAGGCGGCCGCTGTTGCGGTTGTGGTGCACGATCAGCTTGTAGCGCCGGTCGCGGACCATTGTAGCATAACTGCCCTCGAAGGTGGGACGCAGGTGCGGCGACAGGGTCTGGTCGCGGAAGTACTCGCAGTGCACCCGGTCGCGGTGCTCGGCGGCGGTCCCTTCGAGCAGCCCGTTCAGCGAGATCCCCTGCATGCGCGGCGGCCGCGCCACCCCTGCATGCTCGAGCAGGGTCGGTGCCAGGTCGATCAGCTCGACGAGAGCGTCGCTGCCCCGGCCGCCGTTGAAGTGCCCCGGCCAGGAGAGGATCAGCGGCACCCGCACCGAGGCTTCGAAGAAGGCGCACCCCTTGTTGGTGTGGAAGCCGTGGTCGCCGAGCAGCTCCCCGTGGTCGGAGGTGAAGATGACGATGGTGTCGTCGCGCTGACCGGCGGCCTCGAGGGCGTCCAGCAGGCGCCCGACGTTGTGGTCGATCAGCTCGATCATGGCGTAGTAGGCCGCCTTGATCCGACGGCCTCCCAACTCCGCGGGCGGCAGCGGCGGTCCGGCGAATCCGTCCACCCCGGCGAACGGCCGGTGGGCGTCGACATCGGAGTCCCGCCACAGCGGCTCCGGCAGGCTGTCGGGATCGTAGCGGCGCAGGTACTCCCCCGGAGGGTCGAACGGCGGGTGGGGATCGAAGGGGTTGACGCTGAAAAGCCACGGCCCGTCCCGCTCTTCCCGGATGAAATCGATGGCCGTGTCTGCGCACCACGTCGTCTGGTGCAGCTCCGGGGGCATGGTCTCGGGCGCGTCGTTGAAGGCGCCGAGGTCGTGCCCTTGCCGTTTCAGCCAGTCGGCGTACT
Organism: Candidatus Latescibacterota bacterium; assembly: GCA_965206595.1. Taxonomy (GTDB): domain Bacteria; phylum Latescibacterota; class UBA2968; order UBA8231; family UBA8231; genus CBDCXV01. The sequence continues at coordinate 6,698,870 of OZ242214.1, read as the reverse complement.
CGTGGCCCTCCTCCCAGCGGTCGATGGAGTCGTGGCTCCAGTGGAACACGCGGTAGCCGTCGTCGCCGCGGGGCTCGATGCGCCCCTGGGCGCCGGCGAGATGGAGCTTTCCCGAGAGGCCGCAGTCGTAGCCGGCGTCGGCGAGCAGCCTGGGTAGCAGCGGCGCGGCTCCGGCCCAGTGGCCGTTGCCGTTCATGCAGGCGCGCACGCTGCCCGGGTACATTCCGGTGAGAAAGCTTGCCCGGCTCGGGGTGCAGACCGGGCACTGGGCGAAGGCGTGGGTGAAGGCGACCCCTGCCGCCGCGAGGCGGTCGAGGTTGGGGGTATTGATCCTGTCGTTTCCGAGGCAGCGGATGGTGTCCCAGCGCTGCTGGTCGGTGCAGATCCACAGGATGTTGGGTCGATCCGACATGAGGGGGGTTGCTCCCGGATTTCGTGGATTGGATTTATCGCACGTTTCTACTTTACAGCCGCTTTTCAGCGGGGTCCAACCCGTGTCAGGAGATCGGCAAGTCGAGGTTCGCGGGTCTGCAGCGAGCAGAAGCCACTGCCGCGGGCACTTTGTCTCGGCGCGGGATCCCGCCCCTTGGCACGGCATTGGATTCGTGCCCACCGGACCGGGCGCGGGATACATTCCCCCCAACGCAATCCGCGTTTGCGATGCTGAAAGGATCGGCTGAAATTCGCCGGAAGCAGACGCCCACATGCAGACATCAAGTCGATGCTCGACCTGCAGATCCCGTGCGTCCGGCCAGTCTCGGTACGCCCGGAAAAAGCCCATGGCTGAGCTGCTCGGTACGCAGGCCGGCAACCCAAAGACCATACCCTGGAGAGAGAAATGGCCACTTCGAAATCCCGCAGCAAGGGAAGGAAACCGCAGCTGATCCTGTTGTCCCCGGCCAAATCGCTCGACTTCGAGACTCCTGCCCCTACCGGAAAGGCCGGGGTCCCGCACTTCCTGACGCAGCAGACCGCGGAGCTGGCAGGCCTGCTGAAGGAGAAATCCGCGGTCGAGCTCGCGGACCTGATGAGCCTGAGCGGGAGGTTGTCGGAGCTGAACTTCCAGCGCTACCAGAGCTTCGATCCGGCCGTTATCGAGAAGCAGGCAAGCCAGAAAGCCGGCAAGGAAGCCTCCCCGCTGCCGGCCAAGCAGGCGCTGTGGGCCTTCACCGGGGACGTGTACCAGGGGTTCGACGCCGGGTCCCTGAAGTCCAGGGGGATCGGCCGCGCCCAGGAACGGATCCGCATCCTGTCCGGACTGTACGGGTTTCTCAGGCCCCTCGACCTGATGCTGCCCTACCGGCTCGAGATGGGAACGAAGCTCGAGACCCCGAAGGGCAGGGACCTGTACCAGTTCTGGGGCGGCGCCATCACCGAGGGGCTCGCCGAGGAGGATCCCGCCTGGGTCTGCAACCTGGCCAGCCAGGAGTACTACCGGTCGGTGCGCGAAAAGGAGCTGCCCTGTCCGGTGGTGCACCCGGTCTTCAAGGACGAATCGAAGGGGGAGTTCAAGGTCCTGGGAATGTTCGCCAAGTACGCGCGCGGACTGATGGCGCGCTGGCTCGTCGACAACGACGTGAGGGAAGCGGAAGACCTGCGCGGCTTCGACGCCGGCGGGTACGAGTTCAGCGAGCCGGAGTCGACCCCAGCCGCCCCGGTGTTCAAGCGCGCTGCAGCTGCGAGGTGAGGACGAAGCGGAAACGGACGGCAGCTCGAACGCCCGAAGCCCTGTTCGCTCTACTGTAATGGATTATTGCCGCCGCCACACCAGGCCTGGATAAACAACAATGACGGCAAGCGGTTCAGAGAATGCGGTTCCCGGGGGAGTCCCGCACCGGGAAGGGGACGACACGATGTTTCTCGCCTGCGCCCGACCGGCGCCCGCGGACGTCGCCGCGGTGCGCACGGTGGTCCGGGACGGCTGGTACAACATGCCCACCGACCTGACCCGGTGGCGCGGCTACTACTGGCTCTCGTACCGGCGCGGCACCGGGCACAGCTGCGTCCGCGGCAACAGCTCGGTCATCCTGCTGCGCTCGAACGACCTGCGCCGCTGGCAACGGGTGCAGCGCTTCGAGCCCCCGGGCGGCATCGTCGACGGCCGCGGCATCGCCGCCGGGCACTTCACCCAGGACGAGGACCGGCTGTTCCTGTTCTTCCCGGTGCAGTTCCCCGGCGACAGCGGCAAGCCGTCGCGCATCTACATGTCCCACACCGAGGACGGGCAGAGCTGGTCGCCCCCCGAAGTGCTGCGGCTCGGGGACTACTACCCGTACACGTGGCGCGTGCGCCTGCACGAGGGCCGGTTCTACTCGGCGATCTGCTACCTCGAGCAGGAAGAAGGGCCCTTCGACCTGATCGCCAGCGACGACGGGGTGGACTGGCACCGCCATGCGCGCATAGCTGCCGGCCATCCGCGCCGCTTCACCGAGGAGTCCGACCTGTACTGGTCTCCCGGCGGCGAGTGTTGGTGCATCGTGCGCTCCCACGGACCGGCCCTGATGTACTGGTCGCACCCTCCGTACGAGAGCTGGGAGGGAAACGTCGATCTCGGGGTGCGCTGCGACGCCCCGGCGATCTGCGCCTCGGGGGACCAGGTCTACCTGGCGGGCCGCGTCGCGGCGGAGGGGAATCCCCACGGCACCACCGGAGTGTACCGGCTGGAGCGCGGCCGGGCGCAACGGGTACTCTCGATGCCTGCCGGCGGGGACAGCTCCTATCCAGGGCTGATATCCCTCGCCCCGGATCGCCTCGCCATGTCCTACTACTCAGACGTCGCCTACTGGTCGGGGATGGTCGCTCCGAGGCACTTCGACGCCTACCTGCGCAAGCGCTCGGAGTGCGACATCTACCTGACCGAATTCAGGGTGAGCACCTGACTTTTTCGGGCCTGGAGGGAGGATGCGTTTCGGTCTGGGCAGCACCTGCATGGCTGCGGGCGCGGCCGGGGTACGGCATGCCGGTCCCGTTCCGTATCCACGTGCCCGGCAGCCATTCCCGAGCATCTGCCATCCCGAGCAGCAGAGAAACCGGCGCGAGCCATGGGCGCGATGAAATGACAGGAGGGTTGCAAGGATGACCGAGGCGATCGAGAAACCGGATCCCGGGTGCCGGTACGAGTTCTCCACCGGGGAGCTCGACCTGGTGTCGGCCTGCCTGGAAGCACACGGCTTCGCGATCATCAAGGATGTGCTTCCCGACGACATCGTCGCCGGACTCAGGAAGGCCGTATGGGACGGCACGGACCCGGACCGCACCCTGGGGCCCGGGGAGTCGCGGACGCGCCACGCCTGGATCGAGTCGGGACCGAGGGCGTGGTCGCTGCTGGAGTCCGAGCCGTTCATGGAGATCCACCGCCACCTGATCGGGACGGACGAGCTGACCGTTCACCGCTCCGCTGCCATTATCCGCATGCCGGGGTCGGCTCCGGTACGCTGGCACAGCGACTGGTGCGGGTTCGCGGAGGGGCCGCCGAAGAACTCCGGCGAGGTCCTCAACCGCGGGCCGTGGCCTTCGGGGAAGTGGTTCTACATCACCGGGTCGCGGCCGGTGCACGGAGGTCTCTGCGTCATCGCAGATTCGCATCTCGAAGGCTGGGAGGGCCCGGAAGGGTTCGCCCTGACTCGCGACCGCCGCTCGTTCTACCCGCAAGGAGAAGAGGAAGCGAACTACGACGGCTTCGAGATCCCGGGGCTCGTCCCCTTGTTCACGGATCCGGGGGACATGATCGTCTTCGCCCACCGCACCTATCACGGGGCCTTCGCCAACAACCTCGATGAAGTCCGGCTGTCCTGTGCCATCGGTTTCCGCGACCGCAATCACCGCATCGACGTCCCCTGGGAAATACCGGAGAGCGGGCAGCGGTTCCTCGCCGACCTTCCGCCGCACCTGCACCGATACGTGGACGGGTACACCAGCATCGATCTTGCGTGGAGGGGGGAGCAGCCTTCGCGCTGAGTCCGGCAGACGAGGGGCGCGGCGCCCGGCAGGGGAGCAGTTCCCCGGGGCTCCCACTAGGACGGCCGTGGGGTTGCGAATACGCCGCCCGCGGGGATTCAAGGTGAAGGACGGTGGAAACGGCTACGCCTCCGTCCTTCCCGCCTGGTAGGAATACTTCTCCGCCCCGGTGACAACGCCGTCGGGGGTGAAGGTGCGCGCCTCGATCGCGGGAGTCTCCCCTTGCGAGATGCGCTCGAGTACCTCGGTAACGCGCGGCACCACGATATCGATGGCGCGCCGCCCCTTCTCCGCGGTGGCGAGCTTGGTGTCGGCGTCGTCGATGTCCTCGACGTGGACGCGTTCCGGGAAGGCGGCGAGGGCAAAGGAGGTTTCGAACTCGTTGGCATGCCCGGGGAGGCGCTTGCTGTCCATGAGCGCATGCGCCTCCTCTTCCGTGTACAGGTCCCAGTAGGAGATGCAGACCACGTTCGCCCTCAGGAGTTGGCGGTAGCGGATCATCTCCTTGCCAAGGGCGTGCATGTGGCCGCCGTGGCCGTTGAGGACGAGAACGTTGCCGATGCCGGCGCGGGTTATGCTTTCGCAGATGTCGAAAACGTAGTCGAGAAAGGTGCCGACGCGGGTCGTCAGGGTTCCCGGGTGGGGCATGTGATGCTCGGACACCCCGACCTGCACCGTCGGCGCCACCACCACCTTCGGGTGCAGGGCGAGGGCGGCCTGATGCGCCACGTGGGTGACTGCGGCGCTGTCGTGGCACATTTCGAGATGCTCGAGGTGCTGCTCGATGGTGCCGCTCGATGGTGCCGGTCGGAACCACCGCGGCCTCGATGGTGCCGGCCGCCAGCATTTCCCTGAACTCTTTGCGGGTGAAATCTCCGATCAGGATGCGCTTCTCTCGCATTGGTGGTTTCCTCTCGAACTGCTGTCCCGGAGGCGGGACTCGCGGAAAAAATGGTTGTGGGAGGTGGTTGGTAAGTAGCAGGAAATCAGGAAGTGTTCGGGGTTTTGAATTGGCACGGCCTGTGCCCGTCCGATCACCTGCGGCAAGGACTGGGGACTGGGGAGCGAGGTTGTAGAATAGTCCATCCCTTTCGGCCCAACCAGAATCCCGGGTCGAGGGGGTCGGGCTCCGGGACGGCGGATGCTACCGTATGAACGCTTCCTTGATGCGCCCCCAGGACCGCTTTTCGACAGCCGTTTCGAAATCTTCGGCGCAATCGGGCCACTTCCCAAGGTTTTTCGGCCCGCACCAGATCCCCTCGGAACAACCAGAGCGGACCGGATCTAGAAGGAAGTCCGAAGCCGCAGCCGAGGTCTTCCAGGCATCGCTGGCCCCGGACAGGATCCACCACTCTCCAGGGAGCTCCGCGTCCCAATCCGAGCGGTCATGGTCGCCGTAAATCCAGCCCAGGCCGATGATGTTGTTCTCTTCGAGGTCGGTCTGAACCGAGGCATCCGGATCGTTCCAGATGAACTCGTCCCACATCACAGTGCTGAACTCGATGTAGAGGGTGGCCTCACCCTGATTCGGCTGGCCGTCGATCTTGAAGCGACGGTCCATGTACTGCGGCTGGTCATGCCAGGTCGACTGGCTGACCCAGAACCAGGCCCAGCTCTCAAGACCCATACCGGTGCTGCCGGGCAGGTCGGGGAAACGGGTGTGGAAGGTCTGGGCCCGGCGGCCCATGTTGAGGGCGCGTTCGTCCGGATCCGGGTAGTCCTCGTCGCTGAACCAGAACGGTTCGCCGCCGTGATCGCCGTCGAGATGCATCTCGAGGAAGTCGTCTCCGCCATAGGCCGTGCCGATACCGTTGCGGTCGTAGAAATCGTCGTAGCGCTTCTCCATCACGTAGAGCTTGTTCTCGCATTCGCTCCAGCTGACGATGATTTCGGAGTTGAGATCGTTGAAGTCGGTCGGCCGGTTGCCTTCAGGATCGCTGTAGTGGGAGTCCTCTGAGGAGAAGGGAATGCGGAATTCGTCCGGACGATGTCCCATTCCGAAAGGTCTCCGTCCAGGGTCGGCTCATAGCCGGTCGGCCACGGCCAGGCAAGGCTGAAAATCCCTGGGGGTTCATGGGCAGAAGCGGTCGCCGCCAGAGCGACGCCGAGAACAGCTGCCAGAATGAATTTCATGTCAATCCTCCACCGTGAGAATCAGGGAAAGAGTATAGCAGGCCGGCACGACAATACCGTTCGCACCGGCAATGGCAGGACGAGGGCCGGGAGCGCCCTGGTCGACGACGCCCTCGCCTGATCCCCCGCAGCTGGCCCGCCGCCAGGTTTGCCCCACGCCCTACTTCTGCGTCGGCACCCTGCTCGACCAGTCCCGGGCATCGGCCCATGCCTGCTGTTCCCGGGCCAGGTCCTGCATCCCGGCGACGTACTCCCCCTCCCAGTCGTAGGGCAACTCGGCCAGTATGCGGCCCTCGGGAAACAGGTACCAGTCCTCCCTGCCGACCAGGTAGCCGCGGACGAAGGCGCGGGGGGCGTCGTCGTTGACGTAGTTGACGACGTAGAGGTCGCCGCTGTCGAGCTGCACCCAGCCGGAGTAGCCGCTGTCCGCCCACGCGGAGCGGTCGTTGTCGAGCACGGCGAAGCGCGCCTCCGCGGTGCTCGTGTAATCCTCCATGTCGCGGGCCCCGGCCCCGGGGAGTCCGCGCACCGCCTCCGCCGCGGACTCGACGTACAGGGCGAGGGAGGTCGAGCGGCCGATGGACATGCGGTAGGTGACGGCCACCTCGCCGGAACGCAGGCGCCCGACCGAGGGGCGGCCGTGGCAGTACGGGATCTGCGAGCGCAGCGGCTCCGACCAGGTGCGGCCGCCGTCTTCCGACAGGCTCTTCCAGGCGCTGAGACGCTCCCCGTCCTCGCGCATGTAGAGGACGACGCGGCCGTCGTCCATCTCGGCGAAGTCCCCCTCGTTGAGGCGCCACTTCTCGCCGCTGACGGTGAGCCCCGGGGGGTTGGGCACCCTCGCCGGTCCTTCCCAGGTGGCGCCGCCGTCGCCGGAACGGTAGACCGTCTGGGCTTCCGAAAACCCCCGGCCGGGGTCGTCCCCTTCGAACTGCTCGGTGACTCCGATCAGGAGGTCGCCGTTGGCCAGCTCCTTGATCGAGGGCACGATCCCCGCGGTGATGCCGGTATCCTCCGGCCCTTCCCAGGTGAGCCCGGCGTCGCGGCTGCGGAACAGGAGGTTCCTGCAGGGAGCCGGCTCGAGATACTCCTCCCAGGCCTGCACGTGAAGCTCGTCGACGACCAGCAACAGGGTGCCGTCGGCGCAGGCAGCGATGCGGGAGCAGTTGTAGCGGCCCTTGCCGGCGGCGGTCTCTTCGCGCGTGCACTCGCAGATCACCTGGCGCGGCCCCCAGGTCAGACCCCGGTCGCCACTGCGCCTGACGACGACGCGCGAGAAGGGGCGCTGGCTGTGGCACATGCTTTCGCGATAGGTGCAGACCAGGGTGCCGTCGGCCGCCCGGGCGACGTCGGCGAAGGCCTCGTAGATATCGTCGTTTCGGGAGACGGTGATTTTCTGCATAGTTTGGTCGCCGTCGGAAAGGGCTGGAGCGGGCAGGCCGCGGTAGATCGAGCTCGTTTGCCGACCTCCGCGCAGGAGGGAAGAGACAAGATGGCTTGCCGTCCCACCACCGGGCAACGGTCGGAAACTTCGTCGCCAACCGATAAAGGACACGGGAACCATGGCGAAACCGCGCATCATGTTCGACCACGACGGGCGGCATCCCCTCATCTACATGTACGAGCCTCCGATACGAAGAGAGGAGCTGGAGGCCGCGGTGGACGAGCTGGTCGGCACTCCCGTAGAGGCGCTGATGCTGACCCTGGGGGACATCCGCAGCCTCCTCTACGATTCGGAAGCGGGAGAGCTCTGGGGCAGGGACGTCGAGAAATGGCCGCACCTGATCTGGCGGAGGGCCAACCAGAACTTCGCATCCCTGATTGTCGAGGGGAACGACCCTCTGCGGGTGCTGTGCGAACGCGCGCACGCCAAGGGGATGCAGCTCTACGCCACCCTGCTTGCCCAGCAGGGGCCGAGGGAACGCATGCTGAAAAGCTGGGAGGAGGAAGATTTTTCAGCGGACGACTGGCAGTTCAGGCTGCATCCACTCGACGTAGGCTCCAAGGGCGGGGTAAAGAGCGATTGGCCGGGGTATCGATGTCCGGACTTCGCGCACCCGGAGGTGCGCGCCCGCACCCTGGCCGTTGTCGAAGAGGTCCTGGCGAGCTACCCGGTGGACGGTCTGGAGCTGCAGCTGAACTACACCCCCTGGTACTTCCACCCTGACGAGACAGAAGAGGGGAGGCGGATCATGGGGGAGTGGATTGGACAGGTGCACGAGGCGGTCAGGGCCGGCGGTCGCGAACGGGAGCTGGTGGTGCACGTGCCTGCGGACATCGAAGGGGGGCTCGCCGTCGGCCTCGAGCCGCTGGAGTGGATGCGCCGGGGTACCGTCGACGCAGTGATCCCCGAAGCCTCGGGCATGGCGGACCCGTCAGCCGATCTAACTCCCTTCGTCGAGGCGGCGCGCGGCACCTCCTGCCGGGTGATCGCCGCCATTCAGAACCGGGTCAATTCCGACCGCATAGGGGAGGGCACCATCGAGATGATGAGGGCGGGGGCATGCAACTTCTGGGCCCAGGGGATCGACGGACTCTACCTGGCGCACTGGTTCGGGAGCTGGCCGTACGAGGCAGAGTTCTACGAGAAGCTGCGCGAGATCGCCGACCCGGAGGTGATGGCGCCCAAGGACAAGTTCTACCGCATACCGACGGCGACCGAAGCGCCGCCCAAGCCGGTGGTGCCGCCGCAGACTCCCGACCCGTTGCCCGCGGCGCTACGGGAAGGGGCGCTCGTGCGGCTGGAGTTCGCCGCGAGCGACGACCTGCCGCGCTGGGACGGTGCCGGCAGGGTGCACGAGGTGCTTCTGCGGGTGCGGGTGGCGCAGGCCACGGAGCTGGACCGCATCGAGTTCGCCCTCAACGGCAGGGTCCTGCCGGAGCGGCGGCTGCGCCGGCTGAACCAGATGTACGTCATGTCGGCGCCGCGGTACCGGGCGACCGGGTACTGGTTCATTTTCCGGCTCGACCGGGAGCATTGGCCGGTCCGGGGCAGGAACGTCCTGGAAGTGACCCTGGTGCGCAGGGATCCGGAGGTGATACCGGAAGCGAGCGTCCGCGACGTCGAGATCGAGATCAAGTACTTGAAGGGGAAGAGTTTCCACCGGGACTTCGTCGACGCCGATCTGGGCCCCTGGGAGCGCAAGGTCTCCTGAAGGCCACACGGAGGGGATTCTGCAGATCCGGGGGAAGGGGCAAGGTCCTCATCCGGCCGAATCTGGCCGCCTCCAAGGTCGGTTTCAGGGAGCGGTGAAGCGGGTGGTCTCTCCGACATCGGCTTGGCGCGGATGGATTCGCCTACTGCTCTCGAAGCCACCGGCGGCATCGAGGCGCGCACTTCAAAATACCGGAGCTCTCCTCCTGACTCCTCCTTGGGGATGAAATCCACCTTGAACTGCAGGTAGTGACGGGGCCTCAACAAAGGACGGCTTGCGCCGGAACTGTTCCGGGCCCGTATGACGACTTGGGCGCCCGTTCCTGGAGAGCGGAAAACCTCACATCACCCAGGGCAGCTTCGGCGCCGAAGTCCAATCTGTCGGATACGTGTGTTGAGTACCGGGACCAGGATCATGCGACCGAGGACATCGTCGGTGCTGGTTTCCCGCAGCAGGTGTCTGATGGCCCCGGCCTCCGTACCCGTTGCCGTTGTGCCGAGAACTTAATTCGGGTGGGCAAGCGCGAAGGGGTTTGCGTCCGCAAAAAAAGGAATCCTTGCCACCATGCCAGTCGCAGAAGCCGCGGATCGGGGTGAAATGGACAGGCGCGGTGTAAGTCTGCGAGCGCTACTCGTCGGTGGGGGACTGGCATTGTTCATCGGTGTGTCGCTTCCGTACACCAACATGATCATCAAGGGGGGCCTGCTGGCACACAACCACAATGCGCCGGCAGCGCTGTTCGTTTTCTTCCTGTTCGTCGGATTCGTCCATACCCTGACCAGAGCGATCAGGTGCAGTTTGGGTTTTACCCGCGGCGAACTGGCGACGATCTATATCATGGCGATGATCGCCGCCGTGATTCCCACGATCGGGTTTTCCGAGTACCTGCTGCCAATCATCGCGGAGTACTCCTATTACGCGACTACCGAAAACGCCTGGTACGACACTTTCCATTCCTTCCTACCAGGCTGGGCTGTGCCCCAAGGGGAGGAGGCGGTCCGCCAATTCTACGAAGGTCTGCCTTCCGGCATGCCGATTCCCTGGGAGGTCTGGGTGGAGCCGGTTTTCTGGTGGGTGGTCTTGATCCTCGCAGTATACCGGACCTCCGCATGCGCCATGGTCATCGTGCGCCGGCAGTGGATGGACCGCGAGAAGCTGCTCTATCCCCTGGTTCAGGTGCCTTTCGAAATGATCCGCGACGAAGGCGACTCGGTTCTCAAACCCTTCTTCCGGAACCCGGTGATGTGGATAGGTTTTGCGGTCCCCTTCCTGCTCGGTTCCTACCACTCCCTGCACGAGTATTTTCCGGCACTTCCGCCGATGACCACGTCGGACGGGCAGGGCCCGTTGATCACTTCCTTCCCGGTGTTCCGCGGGACCACCACCCTGGTCGTAATGCTGAATTTCGGGCTTATCGGTTTCGCCTACCTGCTGAGCCGCGACATTGCCCTGGGCTTATGGATGTTCTGCCTGCTGGCAGTGGTCCAGCGAGGAGCCTTCAACGTATTTGGCGTCGCCAGCACAGAGACGTTGAGTCGGTTTGCCAACCACAGCGGGCCGTTCCTGGCGCACCAGGCCATGGGGGCCATGGCCGTCCTGGTGCTTTCCGGGGTATGGATGGGTCGGAGCCATCTGGGGGCCGTGTTTCGCAAGGCTGTGGGAAGGAACGGCGGCATCGACGACAGCGACGAGGTGCTGTCGTACCGCACCGCCGTGTTCGGGATGTCGGGGGGACTCGCCGTAGTCAGCGCCTGGATGTGGAAGGCGGGCATGCCGCTGTGGCTCGTGCCGGTGTTCCTGTTGGCGGCATTCGTCGTCTTCGTGGCCTTGAAACGGGCCGTCGTCGAGGGCGGGGTGGCCGTGATCCGTACCCCCCTGACCCCGGCGGACTTCGTCATCTCAGGGTTCGGCACGAGCGCCATCGGGGGCTTCGGGATCGCTTCCCTGGGGTTGACCTACGTGTGGGCGGCGAATATCCGCATCTTCTTCATGCCGGCATTTGCCAACGCCCTGAGGCTGGCTCAGGAGATCGGGTGCGGCCGAAAGCGGCTGAAATGGGCGATCGCCCTTGCCGTTCTCGTCGCCCTGTCCGGGTCGCTCTGGAGCGTACTCGTCCTGTCCTACCAATACGGGGTGTAAATCTGCACGGATTCTGGTTCATTGGGGTTCCGCACAACGCCGGGACCAACATTGCCCAGTTCATCGCCAATCCAACCCCACCGAGCTGGAGCGGCTGGCTGTTCACCGGCGCCGGCGGGCTTATTCAGGCGCTCCTCGTGGCCGCGCGGGCACGATTGGTCTGGTGGCCGCTGCATCCGCTGGGCTTCGCGATAAGCACTTTTTTCATCATGACCTACTTATGGTTCAGCGTCATGATCGCATGGGCAATCAAGTCGGTTGTCCTCAAGTACGGCGGGCCTTCCCTGTACCGGACGACGAGGCCATTCTTCCTGGGTCTCATTCTGGGGCAGATCTCCTGCTCCGGCTTGTGGCTGGTTATCGACCATTTCACAGGGGTGCAGGGAAACCAGCCGATCGGCGGGTCCTTCGTTTGAAGGGCGCCGAAAAAGGCAAGGAGGCTGACCATGAAGCTGTGGATGGATGTAATGCGCGATCTCGAAAGCGTGATGAACGATCATGAGCGCATACTCGATGCCTGGGCGGAGGGCGGCGTCGACGGAGTCGTGTTCGGACCACTCGTTTTCGGCACTTCGAGACTGTCGAAGGATGCAGTGTCCGCTCCCACCGGCGACATCGTGGCGGAGGCGTACGATCCGAACCCGGCGGTGTACACGCGGCTCGGAGTCGAGCCACCGCCGCCGCCGGAGCAGAAGCTGCCCGAGAAAAGAGCCCTGCTGGAAAAGACGATGAACGCCGCCAAAGACCGCGGTATGCAGGTTTACTGCATGTACGCCGACGGTGGCGCCGGTCCAGGCGGTACGGGCCACCACCTGCACGACGACAAGACGCTGGCGTCGCGGGTGGCACGCATGGTCGACACGCTAGAGCACTTCCCGATGGCGGACGGCGCCGTGATGGACGGGCCGGAGTGGGGGTACGAAATCGCCCCCCATCACATGAATCACCGCTCCTACTTCTTTCACGACCTGCCGGAATCCGTGGCGCCGATGGCCGCGGATCTGGGGTACGACTACGAGGCCATGGTGGCCGCGAAGGACAGGCTCCTGTCCCTGTTCCACAACCTCGACCCGGTGCGCATCCGCGGCCACGCCCGCGGCGGCCTGGTCGGAGCCCACCGCATGCTCGGAGCCGATCCCGACCTGATGGCCTGGCTGTCGTTCACCAGCACTAGGCGCTTGGCGTACCGCCAGCCAGGAAGCGATTGCGGCAGGGATGCGGCCGAGTCCCAGTCGCAGGCGGGAATGTAGATCGAAGAATCCTTCATTCGGTCTTTCCTCCTCCTCGACGAGTAACGGCCCAGGTCGGCCTCCAATATACGCCGCCATAAGGGGACACCAAGCAGAGACCCTTAAAAAAGCGGTGTGTCCGGAGTCTCGACTTTTAGGATGCTGGAATGGTGTCCGTTCGGGCCAAAAACATGAAAACCATTCGTCGTGGCGTCCTGACATGCGGGCCGGCAGGCAGGGAACCTTGTTCGCAAGATCTCACCAATCCAGCGTCGGGCTGACGTGACCTCCGGGCCATCGGTTTCTGCAGGTCATCCAGGGACCTGACTAGCGCTCGCTGATTCCCCGTTCCAGCAACCGTTCGGCCTTGTCCAGGGCGGCGCGAGCCCGCTCGTGGTGTCCGCGCCGGGAGTAGAGCTCTGACAGGTTCTGGTGGGCAACAGCCGATGTGGAATCGTGGCGGATCGACTGCAGAAGGGCGGCCTCGGCGGCTTCCGGCTCGCCGTGTATGAGGTAGAGGACACCGAGGTTGCGCAACCCCGGGGCGAAGGTCGAATCGAGCTCTACTGCTTGTTCGAGTGCCAGGACCTGGGACTCGACATCCCCGAGCTTGCCGCGGGCGTTCGAAAGCCCGTAGTAGGCGTGGGGATCCCGCCGGTGCCCGAGGGCGCGCTCGAACGCCCGCGACGCCTCGCGGAACTGTCCTTCCTGCATGAGGGCGTTTCCCAGGGCGAGGTTCCCCTGGTACCGGGGTATCGGCCGCAGGTCGATTGCCAGCCCCTGTTTCAGCGCGGCGATCGCTTCCTGGCGGCGGCCGAGCCGGAGGTACAGGGCCCCGAGGTTGAATCGCGGCTGCCCGTAGTCATCCGCTACGGCTATCGCTCTGGCGAAGGCGTCTTCCGCTTCGCGATGGCGGCCCTGGGCGGCGTACGCGGTTCCCAGGCCGTTCAACAGGTCGGGGTCGTCGGGGTTCTTCGCAAGGCCTTCAAGGTAAGCCTGTTCCGCGCCGGGGTATTCCCCGTTCCGGTAGTGGGCCATCCCCATGAGGAGGCCGGGTCGTACATGGTCGACCCGCCTTGTATCGACGCCTGTGTGAACGAGCGCCGACGCGGCTGCGAGCACCGCGACGAAGACCGCGGTCCTGCGCCAGTCCCGCGCCCGCACGAGGGCGGCGAGCTCCCAGAATGCGTGGGCGCCGATGACGATGAGGAACGGGACAGCCGGGACGCGGTAACGGGCGCTGACCGTGAACAACATCCCGGTGGCGAGGGACACCAGCACGAAGGTCCACAAAAGGAGATAGCGCGCATCGCGACATCCACCCAGGAGCAGGCCTGCCAGAGCCAGGGGCGCGACGACGCCGAAATTGACCAAGAGTATCCGATGCAGGATCGAATGTTCCCGGTAATACGACAGGTCGCTGCTCACGGGTATCTCGAATGCGTGCCAGAAAAGTCTGAACTTGCGGTAGAGTAGATGCAGGTATTGCGCGGGGTGTTCCGCTGCAAAACGCATTCCGGACCGCAGGTAATAGAAGCCCCTGGAAACCGGCTCGGCGAACCCGGCGCGCAGCGGCAGAAGCTCGTGGCGCTGCCACTGAAACCCCTGCCGGACGTAGGGGGTGCCGTCGGCTTCGGGGTTGGCCCCCATGTAGAAACTCCACGCCCCCTGGAACGGCAGCGGTCCCCCCTGGACGATATGGTTGCGGAGAGCGAACGGAGAGAGGGTCAGCACGAGGGCGACCGCGAAGGAAGGCCAGAGTCGTTGCCGGTCGCAAGAGAAACTCTGGCCCGAGCACCGGCAGATCCACCAGAGGGCCGCTGGTATTGCGAGCAGGGCGTTTGCGCGGGTCGCGACGAGCAGTCCCAGGAGAAAGCCGGATGCGGCACCTGCGCCGTGGCTGGGGCGCTCGGCGAAGCGGAGCAGGGTGTCGACGAGGAGCAGTTGTATGAAAATGAAGAAGGTGGTTGCGAACAGCTCGCCGCCAAAGAACAGGAAAGGCCAGTACCCGGCGGCGATAGTCCCGGCGATTGCGGCCACCCCGGGGTCGAACAGGTGGCGGGCAATGCGGTAGACGAGGACGCACGAAAGCGCCCCCAGAACCGCCTGCCACAGCCGCAAGCCGGTCAGTCCGAAGCCCAGGATCTTGAGGGCCGCCAAGGCGGCGGGATACCCCAGGCCATGCACGTAGGTCTGTTTCTCGTCGAGCCGCCAGTTCCCGCGACTCAGTTCCTCGGCCAGGTGGTCGTACTCCTCGGCATCGAGAATAAGGGTGTCGAAGTAGGGTGACTCGGAAACGTCGGCGAGGTAACCCAGACGCAGCAGAAGGGCGACTAGGAAGATGGCGGCGACCCAGGTCCGGTTTGCCATGTTAAATCGGTTCTGTATCCTTAAATCCCGCCGCAGTCAGCCCTGCCGCAACGCCATCACAAACGGGGAACAGAAGGAACGAGGAAGGATGATCAGCATTCTCAGTAAAAATAGAGGTTCCTCAACGTCTCCATGCCCCGGGCACCGCCGAGTGTTTCCCCGACCGCGGCTCGCAGGTCTCGTCCTTGCCCTCGCCGCCTGCTCGGCACCGCCGGACGAAAAGGCACCGGTTCCCGTTCCGTCTGGAAACGATGCTCCGGCGGCGACCGAATCCGCCCTGCCCCGGGATGTGGTCGTGGCCAGGGTGGCGGGTGCGGAGATCACCGCCGCGGATCTTAAAAAATTCAGCGGCAGAATGCCCGAGCAGCTGCGAGGCGAGCGGACTGGTATCGAAAGGGCCAAAAACCACCTGCAGACGTTGATGGACAGGGAGATTCTGCGGCTCGAGGCGCACGCGCGAGGTCTCGATCAGAGCCGCCGGTTTGTCACAAGGCTGAGCAAGGCGAGAAAGGAAAGGCTCATCGGCATTTTCCAGGCCCGTGAGATCGAGGTCGAGACGGATCCGAAGGAGTTCGAGGAGTTTGTCGCAAGGGAGGAGCACGACCGGGCGATCCGGTTCAGCGAGATCATCGTGGAATCGATGCAAGCTGCGGAGCGTGCCCGCGCCGAAATCGACGGCGGCAGGAGCTTCGAGGAGGTGGCCCGGGAAATGTCGCTGAGCAAGGCCACCGCGGAAACCGGGGGAGACAGGGGACGGGCTTCCGTCAAAGTCGAAATCGATCCGGTCTTCCGCGACGCCCTTTTTTCTCTCGAAGTGGGTGAAACATCCCAAGCGATCAGGTTCGCCGGGGGACTTTGGGCGGTCGTCAAGGTGACCGACGAGATGAGGGTGCAGTTGGGACCCATGGCGTTGCAGGAGGTGGTGAAGGAATTCCAGACTCTCAAGTTCCGGAAGGCGCGCGACAAGCTCGCCGCTGAGCTGGCGGGGGAGTACGGGCTCGAGCTGAATCGAAGCGGCGTCGACCGCTTCCTTTCCCGGACGAGAATCGACAAGCCCTTCTCACCCGAAGAGGAGGACTCGATAGTCCTCTACACCTTCAGTGACGGAAGCATCACCGCAGGGGATTTGATCGAAGCCCTGAAGGTCCGACGCCAACGGCCGGATTCCATGGAGACGGCTGAAGACGTCATCGACGCGGCAACCCGTTTCCTCGTGCCGGATGCGATGTTCATGGAGGCGGCAGTGCGCTCGGAGATACACGAGGAGCCGGCGGTAGTTGCCTGGCTCGAAAAGCAGCGCAGGTGGCTGCTGATTGTCGAGCTGCGCACCACCGTGCTCGAGGGACGGCTTGAGGTCTCCAAGGACGAAGCACGCCGGTATTTCGATGACAACGCCTCCATGTTCGCCGATCCCGAGCTGTTCGTCATGGACGAGATCCTCGTGGACTCCGAGGAGGAGGCACTGGGCCTGAAAAAGCAGATTGAGGAAGGCGCGACGTTCGCCGAGTTCGCCGGCCGCTCCGGGCGGCCCCTCGATCACCGGAACGAGAACGGCAGGGCCGAGCTGTATGCCTTCGAGAAGGCGGCCTGGGGGGGGCTCGAAGCCGCGGTCAGGAAGGCTCCCATCGGAAAGCTCATGGGTCCGCTCGAGGTGGCTGACGGGTACTCCGTCTTCCGGGTCATATCCAGGGACCGCCGTCAGGTCACCTTCGAGGAGGTGGAGCGGCGCGTCGTCGCCACCGTCAGGTGGCTGAGAAAGCAGCGGCTGTTCGAAGGTGAAGTGGAAAGCTTGCGGGAGAAATACGCCTCCGAGGTGGAGATCTACGAGGATGCCCTGGCGTCCGCCCTGTAGTGCAATGTCGCAGCGGTACCCAACTCGCACGCGCGCAACCTACGGAGGGTGAGAACGCAGCCTCCCGACTCTTCCCTGTCCATCGCGAGATACTGGCCCTGGTTGCTGGGGGGGACGGTGCTTCTCTCGCTGTGGCTGCGCTGGCCGCTCCCGGCGCCGGAGTGGTCGCACTTCGATGAGGAATCGCTGGTCCTGATTCCGCTGGGATTCTGGAGCGGCGATCTCAATCCCCACTTCTTCAACTATCCGACCCTTCAGTTCTACCTGGTATCCCTTCTCTATTTCGCAAAGTTCACCTTGGCGGAAAGCGTTCCGCTGGAACAGTTCGTCGCCTACCGGTATTTCGTCGACGGCGGCGATCTGTTGTCACTCGCCCGCGCATGCAGCACCGTGATGGCGGCGGCTACCGTGGCGGTGACAGCCTTTCTAGGGCGTCTCCTGTACGGCTCCGCCGGGGGGCTGTTGGCCGCCCTTGTCCTGGCGCTGATGCCACTGTCGGTGCGCTTCGGCCATCTCGCCAACACCGACACGCCGGCGGTGCTGTGGGTCAGCCTGGCCCTGGTGTTTGCGGTGCGGATGCGGCAACGGGGGACCTGTGTCGATGCGCTGGTCGCCGGGCTCTTCGCCGGCCTGGCAGGAGCGACCAAGTACCCGGCTGCCCTGGTCGCGGTGCCAGTCGCGGCCGCGGCGTTGCTGCGGACCCCTTCTCTGCGCCATCCCGGCATCTGGTGCGCCGGCGCTGCGGCGGTGCTGTCGTTCTGTGCTGCGACTCCGTACGTGTGGCTGGATTCGGCCGCTTTCTGGAAGGACTTCGCCCAAATGGGCGGCGACCATTTGCTTCCGAATGCGGCCGTAGAACGGCCCTTTTTTTTCCACTTGCGTCACACCCTGCGTTTCGGCCTTGGCCTGGCGGGGGTCGCCCTCCTGCTTCTGTCTCTGGCGAGAAAGCCGGGGAGCCTGAAGAGGGACGAGGTCGTTCTGCTCTCAGGACTGGGTGCCTTCGCGATTCTGCTGGCCGCAGCGGGCTCGGTTTTCATGCGATACGCGCTGCCGCTGACTCCGATCATGTCGGTGCTGATGGTTCGGCCCCTGCTCCGGTTGCGCCGCAGCCCCACGCTGATGGCGGCGGTTCTCGCCGTCCTGCTCGCGGAGCCGGCCTACGCCTCGCTGCACACCAGGGCTCTGCTGTCAGGCAGCGACACGCGCGAACAGGCCGTCACCTGGATGGAGAACAACGCCCCCGCCAGCAGGCGGCTGGTGCACCTCCCCGACAGGTGCGGGAACATCCAGGTGCTGACACCGCGCCGAGTCCTCGTCAGGGAGACGCATTTTCTTCGCAGCTATGGTGAGGAGAAGCTGATCGCGGCGTACGATTGGCTTCGCAAACGCGAACATCTTCCGCCGCTGTTTCTCGAACCTGACCCGGCTAGGGTTTGGGAAAGTGCAAGGCTGGCAACCGGGGCGAGTCCGCATGTTGTTTTATTGGAGTATCGACACCCGCTCTGCGCCGATGCCGAGGTGTCGCCGAATTCCGGGAAACTCGTCTCTTCCGCTTCGTGGCCGCAGACATTTTCACCCGGTACAGGGGTGGATGCAGCGGCATTCGATCCCATGGACTGGTATTTCCTGCCGCTGTCGGGGTTAGCCGGGATGGAGCACTCCGGTCCCACCATCCGGCTGGGATTACTGCCGTCCGACATGGAGGGTGCCGAACCAGGCGCCAGTACCTTGTTCGACGTGCTGCTGAATACCCGGATCGGGTCGCTGGCGATGCGGGCCTCCGACTGGAACGAGGCGGTGCGCACCTTCGACCGGGCCCTGAAGGTGCCTCAGTTGTCCGACTTGTTGCCCGATGTCTACGCCCACCGCCTGTATGGAAACGCGGGAATCGCCCATGGCTACCTGCGCGCCTACGACCGGGCACTGCCCTTACTGAGGGCCGCGGTGGCCTTGTTTCCCGACGGTCCCGAGTACTACAACGACTTGGCGATCGCCTGCGCCAGCACCGGTCGGGTCGGAGAGGCGATCCGCTTGTGGGAGCGGCTCCTCGATTTCGACCCTACTCATTCAACAGCCTACTTCAACCTCGCCAAAGCGCTCTACGCCACCGGCCAGTACCGACGTGCCTACGAGGTGGCACTGAAGGGTCTTGAGCTCGGGCCGGAGCACCCACTGGCGGCCTCGGTGCGACAGTTCCTCGAAGAGAGGAAATGACGGAGAATTGCCGTCATCCGAACCGGAGGAGACCTGAAGGCGCAACGGTTCACCAGTGTTCAATTGTTCATCTCCGAGTGCTTGCCTCTTGCTTTGGAACATCGGGAAGGCGTACATTTCCAACGATTCCTAACTCCAAACACCTTTTATCAAAACTGTTTCATTACTATTTTGAATAGTCAACCATTACTGCCAAATAAACAAACCCGTACTGCCATTAAGGAATGAACTCAGAACTTGCCGGATGAGCCTATGAGTGGGACCGAGCTGAATGAGTACCGCATTCGCGGCAGGCGCAGTTCAATGCGACAACTCGACGAACAATTCCTTGTCGGCGCCCATTCTGCCGGCAGACTTGCAACGACACAGAGTGTGGCGATTGCAATTTTTCAAAACCCCTTCAGTCCGTGAGGAGATCCAAAGCAATGAAAAGTTTGAAGGGCATTCTTTCACTCAGCCTCATCCTGGGCCTCAGCGCCGCCTCGGCGCACGAGCCCCCGGGCGTGACGTACTTCGCGGTCGCGTTCCCGACCCACGCCATTCCGACCATCGATGGCGACCTCAGCGATTGGGACATGGTTCCCGAGTCGTACTGGGTGACTCGCGAGAATGATTTCGAAGAGACGGTGGTCGGCAACGACACCGAAGTCAGACTCGACGATTTCAACACCAAGCACATCCTCGGCTGGAACGAAGAGACCAACCGCCTCTATGTAACGGCCGACGTGTTTGACGACTACTTCAAGAGGGATAAGGAAGACCCCTCCGGCGTCGATTGGGATGACGGTTTCGATTTCATCGTCGATGCCGACCACAGCGGCGGCGACTTGTGGAACAGTGACTGGCACGCAGAAGAGCACGACGACCAGATCGACTTGATCTTCGTTTCGGGCCAGAACTACCGCTACTACACCCCGCCCCTCGACGGCTACTACATCTTCATGCTCGGTCGCGGTTTTGTCGGCAACGACAACTTCCTGACCACCGGTCGCGAGATCCTGGCCCCCCAGTACCTCGAGGTGGGTTGGACGCTCAATGCCGAGCTCTACGAACCCGGAACCCGCACCTACGAGATGATGGTGACCCCGTGGGAGAACCTGTATCGCGGTGAAGATGGCGAGTCCCGCAGCACTATCGTCGATCTCGAAGTGGGTAGCATCCTCGGCATTGCCTACATGTTCAAGGATTTCGACGTTCCCGTCGAGGGTGAGCGTTACTCGGCTTCGTATGATTTTCCGCCGTTGCACGACACTTGGCGCAACAGCAGTCTGCTCGCCGACTTCGAGTTGCTCGAAATCGACGACTCGCTGTGGCCGACGGCTGTCGAGACCGACACTTGGGGCCGAATCAAGTCCGATTTCCTCATCGAGGAGTAATGAAGTAGACGAGGAAAGGGCGTAGTAAACAGGCAGGGGGGGTTCAAACAACAGGAGCCCCCCCTGTTCTCTTTCTGTTGCATTGACGTCCAAGTTGAAGAAGATCCTTTTAAAGAGAATCAGTCCAGAGTTCACACCGTTACCGCGTCGAGAAACAATCGCAGGGCTTATGATAAATTCCAAGGTGCAGATCTTTCATCCGATTTCGTTCGCGGCTGCCTTGGCCGTTATTGCCCCAGGTTCGTCGCCGCTGTCGGCTCAGCTCGGATACAGCATACAGGGAAACGAGATTGTCGTTGACCGCAGCTCCCACTGGCAGCAGTGGGCGGTCGCGGGCGGCACCGCGGAAATAACCGGCGATGGCTCCGTCGGACCTCGTTTCATGCGCAAAGGCATCAACGCAGCTTTCGACGCCACGGAGTTCGAAAACGAAGCCAAGGGAGCAGCTTTCGACGATGGACCGGGAGGAGTCATTGTGGGTTCCAATGACAGCGAGGCGCGGTTCCTGATCGACGGCAACCCTGCAACGACCTGGGGACCCGACACGGACAGCCCTTTGTCCGAATGGTGGGCGGAAGTAAACCTCGGGCGCATAGTGGTTGCCAACAGGATCGTGGTGCGCTTCGCCGAGGAAGAAGAGGGAGATCCGTTCCTGCAGTTCAAGGTACTCGCGTGGCGCCACGCTCCTCCGAGAGGAGCTCCCGAGCTCTGGCTGAACGGAGCCCCGGACATTCCGAAGTACTGGGAGCTGGGCAGGACGGACAAGCCGAACAAAAGTCAGAGGGTGTTCGAGTTTTTTCCGGATCCCGAGGCGAACAACACATTCCGGCCTCCGGAATCCCTGATTCCCGCCAGCGACAGTTTCGGCGGCGACGCCATAGACAGGATTCAGATATTCGCCACTGACACAGATCTCGAAAGGTCTTCCGAGGTGTTGTCCGACGGGGAGACCGCCGAGGAAAAGTACGGGGCCATATCCCCCGAGGAGCGAGGCGCCATCGATCACTACCGTCGCGAGCCATCGGGACGCGAGACGTTGATCTCCCGGAGCGAGTACGAAAACATCAGGGAGGAGCGCCGGGGCTCGATCAGGTATTACAGAAGAGAGCGGCCGCGGGTCGCCGAGATCGAGGTCTGGACCTCGGGAGACAACTTGGCGCTCAGAATGGCGGAACGGGGCGGCAGCGTCAACATTGAGTTTCCGAGTCCGGGCCTGGGGTGGAAGGACATCACCGCGGTCGCAGTCGACGGCAGGCATTCGACGGCGCATACCGTTACCTTGTTCAGGCACTTCGGTCCGAGCGACTTCGTCGTGGATCTTGGCGCTCTCTACTGGGTCGACACCATGCAGTTCCTGATGGACGGCAAGGATGCGATCGACGAGATGGCGGTGGATGTATCGGACGGTTCCCGCGCTCCGGATGGAAGCATCAAGTGGACGCGGGCGGCGGGTGAGGTCACCGGGCTGGGAGTGGGAGGCACGGGATCCCATTTCGGGTATTCGTGCGATCACTGCGCTGGTGAGGGGGCGCAAAAATTCCGCCAGTACGATATCGAGCCTACCCTTGTGCGCTATCTCAAAGGCACGATCGGCACGCTCAAATCAAATCCGGGAGGCGGTGGGGTACTGGGAACGTTCACGGCTTTCGCGGAAATGCTGTTGTACGGGGAAGGGTTCGTTCCGGAACTGGTGATGGTTTCCGATCTCATCGAGCTCGGCGGCAGCAAGAACCTCAGCACGATTTCCTGGGAAGCCGACTTTCCCGAGGGGACCCGCATCGAAATCCAGACACGTTCCGGGAACGAGCTGATCGAGAATTTCCTCTATTTCGATTCTAATGGTAATCCCGTGGAGCCGGTCGACGATCCCGAGGCGGCAAAATCGAAATACGACCGCCTGCCCAAGTCGAAGAAGGGGGAGGTAAAAAACTTCTTCATACCCGGAGGAGACTGGTCTGCATGGAGTCCTCCGTACCAGTTTCAGGGGGCCGACATCACCTCTCCGAGCCCCAGGGAGTTCATGCAGATCCGTGCGACTTTGTTCTCCGAACTGGCAGATGTGGGGGCGTCTCTGCACTCGATCACGGTGAATTTCTCGGATCCTGTGGCCGATCGCCTGGTCGGCGAAGTGTTTCCGAGCCAGGTAGAGGATCTCGGAAAACCATTGGACCTGTCCTTCTTCATACGCCCTTCGTTTTCCAGTTCCAGGCAGCGCTTCGACGAGTTGAGAATAGAGGCGACCGGAGGAACCACCATGGAGTTGGTCGAGGCGCTGGTCGGAAGCGATGAAGACTTCGCCGGGGACGGAGCAAAGGTCTTTTCGGCAGCCGAGCTGGTGATGATTGGCTCCGCTGACAGCACGTTGTGGTTTCGATTGCCCGAACCAGTAGCCAAGGGAACGGACCTCGTCGAAGTGCGCTTCAGGCCGACGATTTTCTCCACGAGCACTTCGTTCAAGGTGGCCGGGCAGAACTCTGAGGAGCCCGGTTTATGGCAGCGCGTCGATGCCGGCGACGCCACCGAACTGGTCAACAGCCAGACAACGGCAGTCCTGGCGCTGGCCGGGAACGAGGTAATCAGCAATCTCTCCACAGGATCGGGGGTTCTCACTCCCAACGGGGACGGCATCAACGATATGATGACGTTCCATTTCACGGTCGCTCGCATCAACAGCGAGCGCGAGGTAAGGCTGACTATTTTCGACCTCGGCGGCACCGTAGTACGCCAGACCATGGAAAAGCGGACGGATCCGCGAGGTTCCTACGCGATCTCCTGGCTCGGGGACGACGATTCCCAAGTGCTCGTGCCCCCGGGCATCTACATCGCCAGAATCGAGATCGCTGTCGATTCCGCGTCGGCTACCTCGACAGCGGCGCACCGGCTGATCCACGTGGCGTATTAAGGAGCCCTCGACTTGGAATGCCTCCCTATCGGGAAGCGGAACCGCGATTTTCCAATCTGCCGGCTCCTCGCAGCCTCCCTGCCATGCTGTGGGATTTCCTATGGAAACGTACCGCGATTCGGAGAATTGATACTTCCCCGTCCATCGGGGGAAGGATTACGACTTTCTTATGAATTCTGAACGAACCGGGTGCAGGGAATCGGGGCGCCGGCGAAACAAACCTCTTCGACGGCTTCTCGAAGGAGTTCTGGTTCTGGCCTGTACGGCGGCTACGGCAAATGGGCGCACCATCGTCTTCGGTGGGGAGAACGGCATCGATTGGAGTAGTGGCGGCGAAGGAATCACCCCGGTCTACATCACAGGCTCTCAGGAGATCGAGTTCGGGAACACCCCTGGAGGCGTCATCGACTTCGAGACCAGGGATGGATGGATCTCGCCGGAACTGGCCGATGAATCCGAGAATATCGCCCTGGGCCTGCTCCAACGCGGCGGTGCGGTTACCGCGCCGAACGTGTTCGAGAATCTCGACACCGTACTTCCCCAGATGATCGACGACGACGGGGAGACCGCCTTCGAGAGAAAGGACTCCCCCGGAAGGCAGGTGAACACCCTGGGGGTCGTCATGCAGTTCGATCTCGGCTCGCAGTTCGGCGTCAGCAGGTTCAAGTTCTTTCCCAGGAACGCCGACCCCGCCTACGCCACCGAAGCGTTTCCGTTCGAAGACGATTTCCTGCGGGCGTTCGAGCTGTTTCTCAACGACGGCTCCGACGAAACCCAGATCAGCGGCCGGCCGGTGTTCGGACCCGGGGTCCTGCTCGAGCTGCAGAACGACAAGCCCGTTGTCGAGTTGATCATCGAACCCCAGCTCGTGCGCCACATCCAGCTCAAATCGCTGACCACCGTCGATTTCGAAATCGCCGAGTTTCAGGTTTTCGGGGCCGGTTTCGTGCCCCGGGCACAGTACTTGACCAACATCCTCGATTTCGGCGAGGACCTTGCTCTCTGGGGCAGGATTCGCTGGGAAGAGGAGAGCATCGGCGATTCCCTGCGCTCGCGCGTCGAGATCCGCACGCGAACCGGTATCGACGACACCCCGGTGGTTTTCAACCGTCGCCGCCCTGACGGCGCGCAGGTGCCATGGGCGGGTGCCGGGGAGTACGACGGGGGCACCGAGGAGAGAGAGATCGTCGAGATGCTCGATGCCGAAGACCTCGATCCGCGGGCGGCTTTGCGGCTCTACGGCGAGTTGCCGCTCGATCAGCGCAACGCCATCGCCTTGAGTGAAGGGGAATACGGCCGCCTCAATTCGGGGGTCAAGGGCCTTGTGCGCGACGACGTGGACAACTGGAGTACGTGGTCGCCGCCGTACTCCCCGGCGGGGGCCGGAACTGCTCTCCAGATCGCCGACGGAGAAGGTGGAACCCCGATCGTTTCGCCCGGGCCGGCGCGATACTTCCAGGTGAGGATCGACTTCGAGAACGACGACCTGTTTTCCGCCAGGAGTCTCGGATCCCTTTCCATCGACGTTTCCGGCCCCTCTCTTGCGGAGCAGATCGTTGCTGAAATCAGTCCCCGGGAAGCCGACCTGGGCAGCGCTCGGGAGTTTTCCTACACCGTGATCCCCGATCTGCGTCCCGGAATCGACCTCGGGTTCAGCGCTCTCGAGATTTCGACGCCGGTGCGTGTCGTATCCATAGGCGAGATCACCTATACGAGGCCGGATGGCAGCACCTCTGCCGAAAACTTCGAGGACGCCGACCTCAGCACCCTTCCGATCCGGCGTGGAGATATCAGCGTCGACCAAGTCGAAGAGACGCGCTTCCGCATCGGTTTTCCCACCGTGGAATCCAGCCGTATCGAAGACGGGGAGATGACCGTCCTCAATGTGAAGTTCACCTGCCCCGTGCTGAGGGCGGCGACCGCTTTTTCGGGCAGGGCTCTTCCCGAAGCCCCCGACGGCCTGCCGCAGGAGTTGAGCGGCGGCAACGCCGCGGACATCGCCTCCGCATCCGGGGGGAAGGTAGTGCGCAATGCGGCGAACATCGTCGTCCAAATTCCGATAAAAGGGGCCCTCCTGATAAACGCGGGGGCCACTCCGGAAGTATTTACCCCTAACGGCGACGGATTCAACGAAACCACGGTCCTCGACTACGACGTGACGAGCCTGATCGGGAGGGCGGAGGTCACAACGTGGATATACGACCTTTCCGGCCGCTTGGTGCGCGAGGTATACACGGGCACCGACAAAAGCGGGAGGTATTCGCGAAGCTGGGACGGAACCGATGCTTTCGGGAATACCGTGCCACCGGGATCCTACCTGTACAGCATCTCCGTAGACGCCGACTCCGGGAACGAAGAAAAGAATGGGATAGTAGTTGTGGCGTACTGACGGGCGCCGCTTCTGGAAAAAAGGGAGAGTTCTTATATGACCGGGATTTTCATGAGGGGGTACGCGTGCCTGCTGATCCCCGTCCTCACCGCGGCAGGACTGGCGACCACCGCCCTGGCGCAGGACTACGGCGCCCGCCTGGGGACGCGGCGCGGAGGTACGGTCACCTTCGAACCGCGGGGCGCCGGCGTTCTCTTCGACGCCCTCGACCCGGCGGTCAAGAGGTGGTACGTCCCCCAGGAGCTCTACAACGAGTACCGCTGGAAGTCCTGGGAGTATTCGAACTACGCCAGGGTACCCTACCAGCGCTACGTCAACACGGCGCTCGAAGGCGACTATTTCTACGACGTGTACGGGAACTACGTAACCAGGGGGTGGCTGATTTACGACTGGCGCCAGGAGGCGAACACCCCCCAGGGCAGCTCGATCTACCAGGATGCCAACTACCGCAACTGGTTCAGCAGCCTCGCCGTGGCATCCGACTCGAAGGGGTCGGTATTCTATTCCCTCACCGTTGGCGACGACATCCGCACGACACTGACGCCGCTGACCTTCTCGAAGCCCCGCTACAACGGGATTCAGCTCGATGCGGCGACCGACAAGTTCACCGGGACGCTGTTGCTTTCCCGCGCCAACAGCCCGATCAATGGATCGGTCACGGCGCCGGACCGCCGCACCAGCTCGACCAATCTGATCGCGGGCCGCCTGACGGCTCAGGTCGGCGACTTCGTCACCGTCGGAGGCACCCTCGTCAACGCCCACAACTCGCGCTCGAGCCTCGGTGCCTTCACCGGCAATTCCTTCAAAGGGACCCTGGCAGAAGGACAGGGGAGCTCCCCGGTGACGGCGATCGCCCTCATCCTGGGCGATGACTCCCCGGAGGACGGGGAGGCGGGGGCGGCCCTGTTCTCCCACGACGTCAAGGTCGTCCGCCAAGATTTCCAGAGTGGGGCCAGAACTACCTTGCGGCTCGCAGACCTGACCAGCGATCCGACCCGTTGGCCGATCATTGAAGGCGGTTTCTTCGAAGAAGGATTCCTGTCGGCCAATGGTCGTCAGCGCATGATTATCAACTACGACTTCACCGATCCGGCCTACATCGGCCCGGACCCGAGCGAGATCGTCGAGGTCGCCTTCGAGCTGATACTGGCCAACGACTTCAGGGTCCAAGTATGGTCCGACCGGCAGACCGGTCAGTCGGTCGTGCCGAACGCCCCCTTGACCATAGCGGCCCTCGACCGCGAGAATCCTGCCCTGCTCGATGTCGCGCAAGCCTCGGGGAACGTCAAGGACGGCTCCAACCGCCAGCGCGTGGCATTCGATTACGGCTTGCCTACGGCGAACCAGATCGCCGGCTTCACCATCGAGCTCACCGACGTCAAGGGGCTCGACGTGTACGCCGAGTATGACGTCAACCACCGCTTTCGGCAGTATCCGAACGCCGCCCGCTTCAACGACAACAAGACCTTCTCGACCGCCTCTTCGAGCTCCGAAGCATGGATGGTGAACGCCTCGTACCAGTCTTTTCCCTGGTTCTTTCTTGGCGAGGCGTTCTCGATGGAGCGCGACTACTCGACAAGCTCTTACATCGTCAACATCCTCGGCGACGTGGTCTACGACCGCCCCTCGAGTTCCTTCTACGAATTCGTCGACGACAACGACGACCAGGACCGCTACCCGGACTGGCAGCGGCCTAACCAGGGCGGGCGCGACCTCGAGATCTTCCCTGGCTGGGACGAGAACAACGATTTCGTCTCCGATTTCAACCAGAACGACAACCGTTCGATCAGCAATCGCCTTCCCGACTACGAAGAGCCGTTCCTCAGGTACACCGTCGACCGTCCGGAATTCCTGTTCGGCATCGACCTCAACAACAACGGCTGGATCGACCGCTTCGAAAACGACGACGAGTCCGACTACCCCTACAAGCGGGACCACAGCGGTTACAACGCCTACGGGGGTGTCGATCTCACCGCCTACGGGCGGGTGACCGTGGGACAGACCCGGCAGGAGCTGCTGTCGTCGAACCGGAGGAACAACACGACCTACGGTCTCGTGAGTTTCGACAGGGATTATTCGTCGCTGGGGCGCCTGCGGGTTTTCAACATGCTCAAGAGGGTCGAGGACGAAATTCCCGACGACCGCTTCGAGCCGCAGGCCTTCCTGCTCGCCGGAGCGCCGCGCAACGTCCCCGATATCGTGCCGGCGCCGAACACCTGGGTCAACTCACTGTGGCTGGGATTCGACTACCGGCGCATCTCCAATCTCAACGTCGTCAACAAGTTCAAGCTCGAGACCTATGCGCAGCAGGATGACGATCCGCGGGCCCTGGACGGCAGCCAGCTCAACGGCGAATCCGCCTTTTTGGGAATCGTCAATCGGGCAGATTACACGTACGAGATCGGCGTCTTCATCCTGCAGCCGCGGGTCAAGAGCGAGTTCCTGCGCCAGACTGCATTCCTGAAGCGCAACCAGGACCGCAAGGAGTGGCGGCGCCTGATTTCCCTGACGGGCAAGACCCCGATCCTGCGGAACTCGCAGCTGGAGCTGGGGCTAGAGCTGATGCATCTAGCCGATTTCGAGCTCGACGAGCAGGATCTCCTCAACCAGAACACGATCGGTCCCACGGGAGATCTCAACGAGACGAACCTCGCCCTGCAGTGGTCGACGCGCACCGACTACCAGGGCTACAAGCTGCTGCTGCAGACCGGATTCAGACTGACGCGGGCGGCGATCGAGACGATCGAGATCCGGGAATTGGAAACTGTGAAGAGGATGGACTCCGAAACCACGGGCACCACTTTCCTGACCATTTACGCCGGTCTGGAGTGATGAGGGGCTTGGGAGCATGAACGACCTCATACCGACCATCTTCGGACGCCGGGGAAGCAGTATCGGGATCCTCTGCCTGCTGTCCGCCCTGGCAGGTTGGCCGCAACCGGGAGGAGCGCAGCCGGAGTACGGCAACCGTCTGGGAGAACGGGGACCAACTGGAGTGGTTTTTCGACCGTACGGGCCGGGTGTCGACACGGATCTCCTCGACCCGATGCTGAGGAAACAGTACCTGCCACAGGAGATCCGCGACGAGTACCGGTGGCGAACGTGGCAAACCACCAACTACGCCGGCGATTCCTACAAGCGCTACCTGTCCCCCCTTCTGCAGGGTGAATATCACTACGACAACTTTGGGAACTTCCTCACCAGGGGGTGGCTGATCTACAACTGGACCGAAGATCGTCCGCGAACCTCGGAAGGCAGCCGCATCCTCAGGAAAGACAAATACTCCGCCTTCTTTTCCAACCTTATCATTGCCGTGGACCAGAAGGGACAGTACTCCTACGCCGTCACGATCGGCGACGAGATCGGAACGACCTTGACGCCGATGACTTTCCGCAAAGCGGCTTACAACGGAACAAAGGTAGACTTCGCCTCGGACCGGCTGGTGATCACCGGGCTGATGTCGCGGATAAGCGCTCCCGGCTTCACGACCGACCCGAATCCCGCCGCCCTCAACAACGCCGTCAACATGCAGGCGGGCAGGGCGGAGTTCAACATCGGCGACTACGTCACCCTCGGCGGCACCTTCGTGAACGCCCACAGCACGAGAGGTACCCTGGAAAGCTTCAAGGGCAACCCGCTGAAAGGGGCGCTGTCGACGAGCCAGGTGCAGAACCAGGTCAACACGATAACCATCAGGCTGAGCGACGATTCACCGGGGGATTCAAGGGGCGGAGCGGTCCTCCTTTACGACGATATCGAGGTCGCGACCACCATCGGGGGTGTCGACACCGTTCTTTCGGGCAACAGCATCGGCTTTCCGCCCGACCGGGAGGGGGGGACGCTGAAGGAAGGAGTGTTGGTCGCCGACGGAAGCGAGCAGATCCTGCTGCGTTACGAGCTCGGCAGACTGGGGGAGATCATAAGCGACAGGGATCTCGTGAAGAACATCAGGGCGGTCCGCTTTCGCCTGATTCTGGTCAACGACTACAAGGTGGAAGTCACCTCCGACCGGCAGACCAACCTCGAAGGGCAGCCGGTTTTCCTGACCGTTGCCCAGGCCGCAGGCAACATACAGGACGGCTCGAACCGGCGCGAGGTCGCCTTCAATTACGGCCTGCCGACGGCAAACCAGATCTTTGGGCTCACCCTCGAGACGAAGGACATCCTCGGCTTCCGGCTGTTCACCGAATTCGACGTCAACCATCGGTACAGGCAGTATCCCAACAACCAGTTGCAGAAACACCGGTCGTTCTCGGGGATCGAAGGGGACGAGAGTGCCCAGGCCTGGATGATGAACCTGTCGAAATCGGACTACCCTTGGTATTTCCTTGCTGAAGGCTTCTACATGGACGAAGACTACAGCACGAGTTCCTATATCCTCGACGGAATCGGCAGGGTCGACTACGAGGATGACACCCGAAGCCTGTACGATTTCGTCGATGACAATGACGACGACGACAGGCTCCCCGATCAAAAGCGGCTTTTCCAGGACCCGAGGCAGGGGCACCAAAGGCAGAACCAGAGTCGCTCCTCGGCAGGTTTTGCCGACGACGCCATTTTTCCGGGTTGGGACGAGAACGGCGATTTCGTCTCCGACTTCAACCAGAACAGCAATCGACTGCAGGAAAACGTCTTTCCCGATTACGACGAGCCCTTCCTGCGCTACGCCTCGGACCGCCCCGAGTTTCTGTTCGGAATCGACCTGAACAACAACGGCTGGACCGACCGCTTCGAGAACGACAACGAACCGGATTATCCCTACAAACGGAATCTAAAGGGGTATAACCTGTACCTGCGCCGTTACCTGTCTCCGGAGTTGCGGCTGCAGGCGGGGCAGACGCGCCAGGAGCTGATATCTGACGACCGAAGAAACCAGACGACCTACGGGATGGTTGCCTTTGAGCGGGATTTTGCCGGGGCGGGCAAGTTGCGTTTCTACAACTTGCTCAAGAAAGCGGAAGACGACATCCAGGACGATCTGGTACAGTGGGTGCAGGCGCCAGGTTCGACAGGCTCGCTGATACCGGTCGCCGACCCCCTTGCCGCCCTCGACACTTGGATCAACACCGCCTGGCTAGGCTTGGAGCGCCGGGAAAATCTGGGAGTAAACTTCGCTCACAAGCTCAAGTACCAGACCCTGAGACAAGGTTCGTCGGAGAGCGGACACAAGGAGAGCACCCGCTTCCTGGGTGTCATCAACAAGGCGGGGTACCTGATCGACGCCGGCAGCCTCCAGATTCGGCCCAGAGTCAAAAGCGAGCTTCTGCGAGACAATACCCCGTATGCGCTCGGAGGGGAGGAGCGCCGGGAGTGGACCGGCACGCTCGATGTCTCGGTGCGATTCCCGTTCCTCAACAGGAGTCACGTCGAGCTGGGGGTCGAGCAGCTGTTCTTCGAGGAACTGATCGTTGATGACGAAGAGGTGGGAGATGGGGAATTCACCGGCGACTTCCGCAACACCGTGCTGGCGGCCCAGGTGACCAACATCGGAGAGTACGGAGGCTACCGGTTGGTAACCCAGTTCGGGTACAGCCTCAACAGAAGAAGCTTCGAAAGATCGGACCGAAAGCGGCAATCGGAGACAGGCGGCCTGTCGTTCGCGACGGTGTACGCCAGTCTGCGATGATTTCGAAGATGCTGACAATCGAAATCCCGCCGGGGACGCTTGCCCGTTCCCGATTGCCGGTGCTATATTCCGATATCTTGTAACATCTTATAAATTTTGGATTTGTCCGATGGCAGGCGCCGCTTCGAGCGCCGCCGACCGCGCCCTATCTCCAAGGGCGCCGGATTTTCCCTCCCCCTTCTCCACAGACTCTCCTCCCCTGTAGCGGTGCCTCGGCATTTCGCTCGCCGCGCAAGGTGACGTCATGCCTGCAAGGCCCCCGTCTTGCGGGTTGCCGCGCCGGGACGCAACAGGACGTGCCCACCACGCCGTTGGTTCCGGTGAGCAATCATCCCCAACTCGTTCGAAAGCTGAATTACCTGGACAATACAACTGAGAGACCCGGTCATGATTCTGGATATTCGACATCTGCAATTCGCCGAAGACGACGAGAATCAACCGGACGTCGCCGGACAGGAGAAAGCGGAACCCCCGGCGCCTGAGGAACCCGAAGCCCCGGAGTCGGGCCCAGATCTGGAGGATCTGCTGAATGCGGCATGCAGCGAAGTCGCCGGGGAGCGAGCGGATGCGATGGCGCAGTTGCGTGCCCTCGTCCCCAGCAGGGAAGGGGCCGACTTCCTGGGCGGGATCGTTGAGGACGCATCCGATCCGCGCCGGTTGGCCGCGGCTGAATTGCTCGGTTTTCACCGCGGCTGGCTGGCCGTCCGGTCGGGGGCGGAACGGCTGACCGCGTGGATCCGGAACGAAACCGATCCGGAAGTGGGGCGCGCGCTCGTCTGGGCCCTGCGCGGCAGGACCGGGGCGAGGGAGTTTCTCCTCCACCGCGTCCCCGGAATTGCCCGCGAAGCGGCACTGGGACTGCCGATCAGCAGGGAGACGGCAGCCGCCCTGGTTTCGGCCGTGCTTGCCGGCTGCGTCCGGGATGTCCAAACCATCCTGCTGGACAAGCTGAGGACGGCACCGGGCTCGTTGGCTGTGACGATAGCGGAGCTGGCCGTCGAATGGGTAGGATCGGCCAGCGAAGAGGCGATTCTCGCCTTGGTCGCCTGCCTGCCCCAAGTTGAGATCTTCGAGCATTTCGTCGAAAAACGGGGCTTGCCAACCTTCGATCCCCGGGCAGGCAAAGAGGCGACCGAAATGCTGCGAAGGTGGCATCGACTGGCCAGGATGGTGGAGACGGCCATGCTGGAAGAGCCGTCGGCAGAGCTGGTGCGCCATCTTGTCGGACGCTGCGCCCGCGACGACGCCTTTGCCCGCCGGCATGCTTCGTTCCTCACCGCGGCGATCGCCAACACCGGGGCGACGTTCGGCAGCGAGTTGCTAAGAGATCTCGAGCGCCTGGCGACCACGGCGAGCGAGGAGCGACTGGTGAAAATGGCCGGGATGCTGCTCGAGCTGAAGACCCGGCTAGACAGGCGAGCGGAACCGGAGGCCGAGGAGTTGCTCGAGGGGTGGAAGGGGAGGTCGCCGGCGCTCAAGCTCAAGATCTATCACATGCAGCAGGGTCTCGACTAGCATTCCGCGGGGAGTCGGGAGACCGGGGGAAGCCCCGGCGGGAAGAATGGGGTCTGCGCTGTCGGAGACAGCGGCCAAAACGGAAGCGGTCCCGGAGGAGAAGGTATCCGGGGCGGCTTCCGTTTTACGAGTGCGCCCTCTTCAGCAGTATCAGGCCCATGAGGCCGAAAACGAGATTGGCCCCCCAGGCCCCCTGCCAGGGGGGGATGATCTCGTTCCACCCGAGCGCCTGTCCCGCCTTGACGCAGGTGTAGAGCAGGAAGCAGATCAGCACGCCGAACCCGAAGCTGGCGGCGCGCCCCGAGCGACGGGTGTTGGCGGCCAGCGGCGCCGTGACCAGGACGATCGCGAAGGATACGAGGGGAAAAGCGATCTTCAGGTGCAAGTCGACGAGGTGGCGGGTGGCGTCCTCGCCGTTGGCGCGGGCGCGGTCCACGTAGGACCTCAGCTCACCGAAATTCATCTCTTCCGGCTTTTTCCGCTGGCGTGAGAAATCGCCGGGCTCGAGGGTCAACGTCGAAAGGGTCAGGGTGTCGAAGGAGCTGACCTCGAAGCGGTCGCCGGTCAGCGCGTAGCGGGTGCCTTCGACCAGCACCCAGCGCCCCTCGTTCCATTCCAGCCGCTCCGCCGCGGCGCGCTCGCCCGTACGGCCCCCGGGCCGGCTCTCCCACAGCACTTGCTGGGCCCGCTGCCTGGTGTGGTCGTACGAGCGCGCGAACACCAGCTGTCCGCCGATGTCCTGGAGCAGCACCTGCCGCCGTGATCCGTCGCTGCGGCTGTACGAGCGAATGTCGTCCCTGGTCGTGTTGTAGCGGAACGTCGCCGGAGGAACGACGTACTCGGTGAAAAGCATGGCCCCGCCGCTGAACAACAGGGCGCTGGCCAGCACCGGAATCAGGAGGCGGTGGAGACTGACCCCTGCCGCCTTCATCGCCGCGATCTCGCCGCGGCGCGCAAACCCGGTGAGGGCGAAAAGGGTGGCGAGCATCGCCGCGGCCGGCAGGATCAACACGATCCAGTAGGGGCTCCGGAAGAGATAGTATCTCAGGATCTGGCCGGGCAGTGCGGCGTGGTCGATGAAGGTGTCGATGCTCTCGATGAGGTCGACGATGGCGGCGATCAGCCACAGGGCGACGACGCTGATGGCGAACCAGACGGCGAACCGCCGCAGGAGGTAGAGATCGAGGATCATCGCACGCGGGCCCCCGGGCGGTAGTAGGCGAGGGTTGCCAACAGCCGTCCGCCGAGGCGGCCGCCGGTCGGCTGGTCGAGGGCGACCACCCTCAGCAGCAGGATTCCGAGGCCGCCGAAGCAGAGATTGGGAGCCCACATCGCCAGGGCGGGGGGAACGTACCCGCGGTCCGCCAGGCCCTCGCCGCCGATCAGGAACATCCAGTATACAAAGAAGAAGACCAGGCTGAGGACGACGGCTGTCGCCGCCCCCCGCGTGCGCACGAGGGCTCCCGCCGGGCCCCCGACGAGAACGAAAACTATGCAGGCCGCAGCGATCGAGAACTTTTTGTGAATCTCCACGAGATAGGCGTTTGCGCGGCGCTCGCGGTTCTGGTTGAGGCGCCTCTGCCTGTGAAGCTGTTTGGCGATTTTCTCGGCTCTCGCCCGGAGTGGCGTTTCCGATAGCCCTTCTTCGGTCTCATCCCCGGCCGCAGTCGTTCCGTAGCTGGCCGCCACCGTGTCGAGGAAGGCATGCACGGCAGAATCCATCGCCGCGGTTTCGCGGGCCTGCTCGGTGCGATAGTCCGTCACCGCGGTCATCATGGCGCCGACATCCATCTCGCGGTCGCTGCGGTAGGAAGAGGAAGTAGAAGGGTATGTCCGCGCCGCCCGGTCGCGGTCCTTTATGTGAATTACTTGGCGCTCGAAGCGGCCATCGACGAACTGCCGGGGATTCTGGGAGTCGATGCGGTGGAATTCGCCGTCGAACAGGGTCAGGCGCATGTACCCTCCGTCGTCGAAGATTCGCACCTCAGCCGAGTCCGCGTGCAGCGTCTGCGGCGGGCCGCTGCCGCGACCGCCGTCGACGAGGGTCACCCCGTAGAGCCTGTTTTCCGCCTCGTCGACGCGGCGGATTAGCAGGTTGTATCCGCCCAGATCGCGGATGAAGAGGCCTTCCTTCTGCTTGAGAACGAGGGCGGCCTTGCGCCGCTTCAGGTCGGCCTGGATGCTACGGGCTTTGTGGTTCCAGTCGGGGAGCACCCGATCGTTGAAAAGGACCATCAGTGCGGTCAGGATCGCGGCTGCCACAAGGACCGGCTTCATCAGCTGAACCAGGCTGATGCCGCTCGATTTGAGGGCGAGGATCTCGCTGTCGGCCGAGAGCCGGCCGAACGCCATCAACACCGCCACTAGCACGGCCATCGGCACGGCGAGCGCGACTATCCAGCCGAGGTTGTAGAAAAACAGCTGGCCTGCCGCGGCGAACGACAGCCCCCTGCTCAGCACCCGGTCCATCATCTGCAGGACCACGTCGATGACCAGCACGAACACGATCAGGGAACAGCCGAACAGAAACGGGCCCAGATGCTGAGCGAGGACGTAGCGTGAAAGTGGATTCAAGGGAACCGCCCGGCTTTCCGTGCGTGAATATATAGGGACACTCCCCGTGTAATAGCGGAAACGTCGCCATCTCGGGACGCGGGGAGGGCAGCGAAACGTTCCGCCGGGCCCGGGAAGGCCCGTTCCGATCCAGGAAGGAACGGCGCGGAGCGCGCAATCGGCCCGGAGACCGCCCGACCCATCCTCGATGCCGACCTTGGCCGACCTCGGTCCCCGCTGCCGCGGAAGGCGGCTCTGCTTGATGTAATCTAAGCCTTTATGCTATGTTTATTAAAGATTTAACTCCACCCCACGGTCCCGCGTGGAAGGCTTGTCTCTACGGTTTCCCCAACTGAACCCGCCCATCTCTGGAGTCCGCTTATCGCTCCATAGCGAACGTATGTAGGACCTGCTCAGCGACGCGGGCGCCGCTGAAGCGGGAGGACAAGCTCCAGGACTCCAGAGCCTTTCCGGCGATCCGTTCGGCCTGGGCAAGGCCCTTGCGGGCTCACCCGCATGCGGGCGGATTTTCCGGACATGCCCCAAGCCATCACCCCGGTTTACGAAGGACCATGCACGACACTCGCGGTACGATCCTTGCTGTACATCCGTGCCGTGAACGGAATTCGTCTTGAGCATCAGATCTCGATTCACCGAGAAGAGGGCCCGGTTCGGGTTCCTGGGCTTCTTCGCGTGCACCCTGTGTGTTCAGGTGTCCGCAGCCGAGGTCGGGTTGCGTGGCCAGCCTCTGGTCGGACCAGTAGCACAGCTTTTTCACCAGCCTCTCGAATACGGCGATATCACGCGCCCGGGCCAGCCCCTGCTTCGCTGGCGCTGGAAGAAGCCGATGCTGGAATCGGCGATGTCCTTTGACATGAAAGAGGTCACCGTCGACTCCAACGGCGTTCACTACTCCCCGCAGGCGGCCGGCTTTCCCAGCGGGCCCCCGGTGACCCTTTCTCTCGATGACTACCTCGACCTGGGGTATGACCACACTCTGAGAACCAGGTGGCGGGAGACCGTGCGCCGCAACCAGAAGGTGACCGCCGCCCGCCAGGCAGGGCAGCGAGGGCGCTTCGAGTGGAGGGTCCCCTTCCCCGCTCCGGCGCCGGTGCGCCGCTTCATCGGGGACGAGGGCAGCCTGAGGATCAACGGCAGTCATACGGCTACCCTGGCAGGAAAGAGCCAGTGGACCGCGGGGGAGGAGTTCACCCGCGCCGGAGGGTCGTCCAAGTTTCCGTCTCTGGCGATGGAGCAGGAATCGAAATTCTCCGTCGAAGGCAGTGTCGGCGAGGCGATCAACGTGCGCATTGATCAGGACACGCAGCAGCTCGGCCAGGGGTTCACCACCGGCTTCAAGGACAAGCTCGCCAACGAGATCAAGCTCGACTTCAAGGGGGACGAGGACGACATCTTCCAGGAGGTCGTCGCCGGCAACACCACCCTGGCCCTGCCGCAGACCCGCTTCGTGACCTTCAACCAGCAGCACAAGGGGCTGTTCGGAATCCGCGCCAAGGGGCGCCTGGGGCCGATGGCGTTCACGACCATCGCCAGCCATGAGAAAAGCGAGAGCAACAGGCGCACCTTCCGGGGCGGGGCTCAGGTCGACACCTTCACGGTGAGGGACCACGACTACATCCGCAACACCTATTTCTACCTGGGAATGCGCTATCGCGACCGGCTCGGCGACTTTCGCGAGGTGGCCTCGACCCAGCCTCGCGGCCTGGTCCAGGCCGACATCATCGACGAGGCCAGCCTCGAGGTCTACATAAACGACTTCAACATCAACAACGACGCCGAGCTCCTGGCCAAGCAGGGGGTGGCGGCCGTCGACGCCCAGGACGCGCAGCTGGCCGCGGCCGGCGGCTCGCGCATCGAGTGCTTCGACGCCAGCGGTGCTGTCGATCGAACCGGGTGTCGCGAAGAGGGAACCTGGCACAGGCTCGATCCCGACAACGACTACTCCCTGGTGCGCGAGTTCGGCTTCATCATCCTCAACCGCCCAGTGCAGGATCGCTACGCCCTCGCCGTCAGGTACCGCACCGTTGGTGGCGAGGAGTTCGGCGGCGGAGGCGATCAGCTGCAGCTCAGGCTGATAAAGGCGCGCAATGCCCGCCCCGACTTTCCGACCTGGGATCTCGAGTGGAAGAACGTCTACCGCATCGTTCGCGGCTTTTCCCGGGGGCGCCAGTTCGAAAGGGACAAGATTCGCGTCGAGATCCTCGAGGAGGTGCCGGGGCGTGAGCCTTCCCCTTCCCAGGGCAGGAAGTCGCTGCTGCAGATCATGGGCCTCGACTCGCACGGTCAGGACTCGGGAACTCCTCCCGATCAGCTGATCGACGCCGACTACATAGGTCTCGACGAGAGCAGGGGGGTGCTGATTTTCCCGGACCTGACCCCGTTCGCCCCCAGCGATCAGCGCTTCTCCGCGCTCAAGAATCCGGTGCCCAAGATCTACAACTCGCACCAGCGCCGCGACCAGGAAGAGGTGAGCCGCTTCCTGATTCAGGTCGTTAACAGCTCCGGCGAGCAGCGCATCAGCCTTACCCAGGGGCGCCTCGCCGGCATCGCCACCGAGTCGGTGCAGGTGCGCCTCAACGGGAAAAGGCTGCAGCGCGACATCGATTACACCGTGTCTTTCACCGGGGACGTAACCTTCCTCGGCGAGGTGCAGAACATCGTTGCCGACCCCGGGGCAGAGCTGGAAATCAGCTACGAGTCGCAGGACCTGCTCGGCCTTGGTAGCCAGCAGAAAACCCTGCTTGGCACGCGGGGGGAGTACGAATTCATGGGCGGGGACGCGACCGTGGGCGGAACGATCCTCTACAACAACGTTCGCAGCGCCGAGCCCCGCGTCCGCGTCGGCGCCGAGCCGGCGCGCACCGTGGTTTGGGATCTCGACTTCAAGGCGAAGTTCGACGCCCCGCTGCTGACCCGGGCGGTCGACGCCCTGCCGATGCTGAAGACCGCGGCGAAGTCCGACCTGTCCTTCCACGCCGAGGTCGCCCAGAGTCGTCCCAACCTGAACACCAAGGGGCGCGGCTACATCGACGACTTCGAGGGCAGCGAAAGGCCGGAGGAATTCCGTGTATTCCGCAGAAACTGGACGCCGTCGAGCCGGCCGTTGGGCTTCGACGGCGAGGACCGCGGCAGGATGATCTGGTACAACCCCTTCAACAGGATCGCCCTCACCGAGATCTGGCCGCGGCAGGAGGAGCAGGTCGAAGCCAGCCAGAACAAGACCGACGTGCTGGTGATGGAGCTGACGCCCCTCGACGGGGTTCCCGAGTCCTGGGACGGCCTGATGACGACTTGGTCGACGGGGGTGCGCGACTTCTCGCAGAGCAAGTTTCTCGAGGTCTGGGTGCGCGGCACCGAGGGGGTGCTGCACATCGATCTGGGTTCGATCGACGAGGACTGGATCGAGAACGGCGTTCTCGACACCGAAGACGTCCCGTACGCGGGAAGCAGATCCGGGGACAACGTGGTCTCGAAGGATGAGGACGTCGGCATCGACGGCCGCGACGATACCGGGGAGCTCGCTTTCTACCTCGCCGCGGCCGGAGTCGGTACGGAGGGACTGACAGCTGAAGAGATGCGGGTTCAGTTCAGGGCCCTGCCCCAGTACGAAGACCGCGACCCGGGCGATCCGGAGGGAGACAACTGGCGCTACGACTCGAGCCGCAACCGCGACGACTACAGCCGCATAAACGGTACCGAGGGCAACCGCAACACCGAAGCCGGGACGCGTCCCGACACCGAGGACCTCAACAACGACGGCATTCTAAACCGCAGCAACGACTACTACCACCACGTCATCGATCTGTCCGACGGCGGGCATGTCCCGGGTTCCGAAAGTCCGGCGGGCTGGCGTCTCTACAGAAGGGCGCTGTTCGACGAAAGGGTCGAACGCGTCGGTTCGCCCGACTCCAGCCGCGTCGAGTACGGGCGCCTGACCCTTGCCGGCGGCTCGCCTGCGCCCGGGGAAACCACCATCAAGGTGGAGATCGCCAAGATCGAGATCATCCGCAACGACTGGCAGGAACAGGAGATTGCGGTGCTGCCAGGCGGCATGCCGATCGAACCGGACAGCGAGGAGAGCTTCAACGTAACCGTGATCGGCACCGACGAAAGCCTGACCTACAAACCTCCACCGGGGGTCAAGGTTCGGCGCCTGCGCAGCTCGAGGGCGAGGGAGCGGGAGCAATCCCTGGTTCTGGAGTACGGCGACCTCGAAGCGGGGCACCAGGCGGTGGCCACCAAGGTGCTGTCGGGCAAGGCGGACTACACGAAGTACACGCGCCTGAAAATGTTCGCCCACGGCGACTCCTCCGGGACCTATCTCGTCGACGTCGACTCGAGCGAGATCGAGCTGTTCGTGCGCTTCGGGCGGGACGGCTCCAACTACTACGAGTTCGCCATGCCGATCTTCCCGGGCTGGGACGAGCGCAACGAGGTCGACGTCGACCTGCTGCAGATGGCGCAGCTGAAGGCGCTGCTGGAGGAGGGCCGCACAGACGAGCTGGGAAATCCGGTAACCGAAATCGACACCGTGATCGTCGATCCGGATCTCCGCGACGGCACCCCTGCGACCTATCGCGTGCGCGGCAGTCCGTCGCTGCAGCAGATCAGGCAACTGGCCATCGGGGTGCGCAACCGCAGCGCCCTGCGCAGCTACTCGGGGCGGCTGTTCACAGACGAGCTGCGCCTGGACGAGGCGCGCAACGATCCCGGACTGGCGGCCTATGCCCGCGTCAACAGCTCGCTGGCCGACTTGGTCAACGTCGAGGCCTCGGTCGACTGGCAGGGGGAGAACTTTCGCACGATCACCAATACCGGCCGCAAGCAATCCGACTTCCGGACGGCGCTCAACACCACGACCAACCTCCACAAGTTCCTACCGGGGAGCTGGGGTTTTTCCATCCCGGTCAAGGCGACCTACTCGCGCAACCAGAGCCTGCCCCGCTTCGGTCCCAACTCCGACGTCGAGCTGAACCCTCAGGAAAAGCAGGAGCAGAAGTCGCGCCGGGCCAAGGAGCTCTACGAGATCTCGATCAGCAAACGCTCGAGCAAGAACTGGCTCACTCGCTGGTCGGTCGACCAGATGAACTTCCGCATATCGCAGACCCGGGAGCGCGGTTTCTCCCCGATCCGTCCGCTGGAAAACAGGGACAACCAGAACCTCAGCTTCGGCTACAAGATGCCCCTGCCGAAACCCTCGTTCCGGTTTCTCGCCTGGCTCCCGGGGTTCGCGCCGGACTCGTGGTCGAAATTCGAGCTGCGCTTCCTGCCGACGACCGCAAACTATTCGATGTCCGTCAACCACAGGGAGTCGGTGACCCTGCAGCGCTCGAACATCGATACGACCTTCCAGGAAGAGTTCGCGATGAGGGAAACCTACACCGCCAAGGCCAATCCGCTGAAAGTGCTGTCCGGGGACTATAGCCTCCAGATCAATCGCGACCTGCGCAAGAAGTACGACCTCAGGAGGATGAGCTTCGGCCGCGAGGTCAGGCGAAACCAGAAAGCGGACGTCAAGCTGACCCTCAGGTTCCTGAAATGGCTCGACCAGAGTTATACCTTCCTGGCCAACTACGAGGAGATCAACGATCCGAGGAGAAGGCAGGCGCAGGCGGTCATCGACACGGTCACCGGACTCCCGGTCAAAACGATCGACATTACGACCAAGAACAATATTTCCGGCCGCGTGAACCTGCGCCTCGGGCAGCTGATGAAGGCGGTGGGCAAGCCGGGGGTGAAGCCGAGCAGGAGCTCCAGGAAGAAAAGAGAGGGGGATGTGAATACGAGCAGCCCCGAGAAGAGGGGGGCGGACCGGCAGCCGTTCTTCCTGCGCCGGTTCCTGCATTTCGCCGGGGGCCGCGTCGACCCATTGAGCGCCAACTGGCGCCGTAGCGGGGAGACGCGAAACTACAACCTCGTCGGACGCCCGGCATTCTCGTACCAGCTCGGGCTCGCCGACAGCCTCGAGAGGCGGCGCGCCGCCTCGGGGTTGACCACGCAGGATCAGGACAGCCGCAACGAGAACCTCGAGTTGTCGACCGGGGTCAAGCTGCCGATGGGGTTCAGCGTCAAAACCAATTTCAAGGACCAGACCTCGCGCCGTAGCGGCAGCACCCGCAACCGGATGCGGGTTCGCCGCGAGGAAACCTTTCCCAGCTTCACCATCAGCTGGGGCCGGGCGGACCGAATTCCCTACATCAAGAGGTTCCTCAACAGCGCCCAGGTGAGCGCCTCCATCGACGGCGGGGTTACCGACGAGGGGAACAACTCCCTGCTTCCGCACAACCTGCTGAGCGAGGAAACGACGGACGAGATGCGCCTGAACTGGACCGGACAGTGGCGCTGGGGTCCGAGCACCCGCATCGGCGTGACGCGTTCCCTGTCCGACGAAACCAACTACGAGCTCTCCGCGGATGCCGAGGCCGGCCAGAGGCCCCCCGTGCGCGGTAGCGGGACGAGCGAGCGGAGGTCGACCAGCCTCGAGGTGAAGTACCGGCTGAGGCCTGGGGAGCTGCCGCTCTTCGGCAAACTTAAGAGCGAGGTCGATCTCGCCTTCGAGGTCGAGCGCGGCTCGAAGAAAAGATCGAGCGCCACCGGCTTGGAAGAACCTGTGCCCCTCGAGTCAAAGGATGAATGGAAAGCGGAACTGAAGGGGACCTACCGCTTCAGCGACACCTTCCGGGGCAACGGCGTCGTGCGCCTGGACTACAGCCGCGACAACCGCAGAGAGCAGTTGCGCAAGGTGCACGAGGTGAAGGTCTCCGGCGTGCTGACTTTCCGCTGACGGCGATGGTCACCAGGGGCGTGTGGACAGGTTTGACCCGACTTCTGCAACCGGTATCTTCGATGTTCAACCGGCAGGAGCAGACCGCGCTGCTGTTCCTGTCGGCAGCGCTCCTGCTCGGCACCGGCGTAGCCGTCGTCGACCGCTACGATCCAGAAGCGATGGAGGAGTTCCACGTGATCGAAGGGGCGGTAGAGGTGCCGGCCGAGCCCCCTGCCGCCGATCGCGACCCGCCTCCGCCCCCCGAACCGGTGGTACCGGTCGCCGTCAACTCGGCGACTGCGGCGCAGCTGCAGACGCTTCCCTCGATAGGGCCGAAGACCGCGGCGCGCATTCTCAGCTTCCGGGAACAGAATGGGCCTTTTTCCAGGCTGGAGGATCTTCTGGAGGTCAAGGGCATCGGCCCCGCAACACTCGAAAAGATCCGTCCGGCAGTCACCCTGAACTGAAGACATGCTGCGGCCATGGCAAAAGCGAGCCACCGGCATCCACTTCGATGACCGGGGGTTGTACGCGGTTGAGTTGACCCGGGCGCGCGGGAGGACGGCGCTCGCCGGGAGCGTGCGCGTCGATCTGGATGCCTTCGCAAGCGTCGGCGGTCCTACCAATTCTTGGCTGCGCACCGGGCTCACCGCCGCACTCAGGAAGGCGCGCAACCAGCGCGGTATGCGCTTCGAGAATCCGTACGCGACCCTCCGTTACGGGGCCGTGCACCTCAAGCAGACACCGCTCTTCTACCGCAAGGATTCGAAAAACCGGGACCAGCTCGAATGGGAGGCACGGCAGTTCCTGTCAGACGACATCCGCTCCTACACCCTCGATTGTTTCACGACGACGAGGGCCGCCTTCGTCGTGGCCGTGCGCCGCGAGGGAATCGAGGAGGTGGCGGCGATCTGCCGCGGTGCCGGTATTTCCCGGCCCAGGGTGGATGTCGCCGCCTTGGCGTTGTGCAACGCCGCCGAGTCGTGCGGGGCATCGTCGACGGTCGGGATCGACCTGGTTCTGGATTTTGCCGGGGACCGGGTCACCATGATTCTGCTCGATCGCGGGGAACTGCTGGCGGTCGAGGGTTGCAACTGGGACGGCCGCTATGCTCCCTACGGGCAAGGGGCCCTCGACACTCGGAAGGGGGATGGGCAGGCAACCGCGGCCGCGGACCCGTCCAGGGGGGGGCTGTTGTCGGTATCGCTGCGCAGGATGATGGATCTCGAGCTGGGAGGCGAGGAGCCGGACCGGGTCTGGCTCTCGGGCAGAGAGGCTCTCGACGGGTGGAGCCAGGAGGTCGAGACCAGACTGTCC
This sequence comes from Candidatus Latescibacterota bacterium, assembly GCA_965206595.1. GTDB lineage: Bacteria > Latescibacterota > UBA2968 > UBA8231 > UBA8231 > CBDCXV01. The sequence continues at coordinate 6,655,356 of OZ242214.1, read as the reverse complement.
CTGGGCAGCAAGGCGCTCGACCCGTTTGCCAACGTCGACACCACGGGGATGGACGAGGTGGACGACCCGTTCGCTTTCGCAACCGCGGCCGGTCTCGCCTTTCGAGGGCTGTCCGAGGCCTAGTGCCTGCGCGCGCAATTCCGCGTGAATCCGGACGCCGCTGTCCTTGAGGGGAAAATCGCGGTTCAATCCAAACAGTTAATCGGTGCGAAATTTTCCCTCGATCCCGGCTGGCGGCAATGCTCTCTTGCCGTACGTCCCCGGTGCGACCCGCCCAGGCGCGATGCGGGCCGGGTGTGTCGGCGTCCGGATTTTTCAATCAATTTTCCGGGACAGAACCCTGGTTTCTCCGTCATGATACGCGTAGAGCTGCGCCCATCCCATCGCCTGCGCTGGTTGCTGATCGCCGCCTTGTCCGGGCCCTCCCTGGGCGTGGGGTTGATCGTTTTTCTGCCGGCGGGAGGGGGGCCCTTGCCCTTTTTTCGAGACTTGCACGCCACCTTGTCGGGAAAGCTACAGCCGGTCGGGCACGAGCCGGCGCCCGAAGAGGCGCCCGTTTCCGTCGCCCTCGAGAGACCGCGGGGGACTAGCGCATGTCTGCGTATCCTGCGCCTGGGGAATCAGCTGCCGCCGCCGCTGCGGCTGACTTCGCTGGCGGCCGACGCCGGGGGCGGATATCACCTGGAAGGGTCCTGCCGGGCAGACCAGGTAGAGAGCCTGCAGAGCATTCTCGATACCCTGAAGGGGCTGCCGGCGGAGGCGAGCCTGTCGTACCGGTGTGACCGGAGTGCGGGGGAAGACCAGTATCGCTTCGCCTTCCAGGGCAGGCTGAGGGGGTTCGGCGGTATTCCGCTGCCGGCGGTTACCGCGGCCGAGGGGACGCTGCTGTTCGAGCAGGTGGAGGAGCGGGCGCTGGCAGCCGGACTGCGCGGTGTAAATGCAGACGCGGTGGCGGAGCAGGGGCTCGGCGATTCCCTTCTGCGGAAAAGGGGGAAGTTCTGGGCTTCAGGTTCCCGTTCCCAGATCACCGCCTTCGCGCGCGCGATCGGATTGCCGACGCAGCGGCACGCCCTGGTCGAGCTGCTCGTCGTTCCGGGCTACCCCGGGGCGGACGCGGTGTGGGAGAGCGCCCAGATTTTCGCCACCGTCGACGTGGTGGTGATGGCGGCCGGACCCAGAAACGGAGGTTCTCGATGAAAACCGCCCTCTACCCGGGGAGCTTCGACCCGATCACCCTGGGGCATATCAACATCATTGAACGCGCCCTGGACATCTTCGATCGACTGACCGTTCTCATCGCCGTCAACCCTTCCAAAAAGTCGCTGTTCCCGCTGGGGGAGAGGATCGAGATGATCCGGGAAGCGACCGAACAGTGGCCTCAAGTAAAGGTCGACCAGACCTCCGGCCTGCTGGTGGAGTACGCCCGCGCCAACGGAATTACCCACGCCGTGCGCGGATTGCGCGCCCTCACCGACTTCGATATCGAATTCTCCATGGCCCTGACCAACCGCGAGCTGTGGCCGGAATTCGATACCGTGTTCCTGATGACAAGCCAGGAGTTCATGTACCTCCACTCCTCAGTCGTGCGCCAGGTGGCGGAAATGGGGGGCGAAGTCAACCGCTTCGTGCCACCTGGGGTCGCCGCCAGACTGAAGAACCGCTTCGACCGCTGACCGCGGCCTGAAGGGGCAGCTGTGTTCATCGACGAGGTCAGACTTACCCTGCGCTCCGGCGACGGGGGCAATGGCTGCAGCAGCTTCCTGCGCGAGAAGTACCGGCCGCTAGGAGGGCCCGACGGCGGCGACGGCGGCGACGGGGGAAGCGTGATCTTCCGCGTCGACGACAGCCTCGACACCCTGCTCGACTACCGCTACCGGCCGCTGATCTCGGCGGGGCGCGGAACCCATGGCCGCGGCGGGAACATGACCGGGGCCCGAGGCGAGGACGCGGTCATCAGGGTGCCCCCCGGGACGGTGGTCCGCACCGAGGCTGGGGAGATCATCGCCGACCTCGTCGTCGCCGGCCAGGAGTTCCGCTTCCTCGTGGGAGGCCGCGGGGGACGCGGAAACGCGCGCTTCGCGACCTCCCGCAACCAGGCGCCCACGCGTGCCGATGAGGGCGGGCCCGGGGAGGGGGCCGTCGTCCTCCTCGAGCTCAAGCTGCTGGCGGAAGTCGGACTCGTCGGCCTGCCCAACGCCGGCAAGTCGACGCTCCTTTCCCGCCTGTCTGCGGCGCGTCCGAAGATCGCCGGCTATCCTTTCACCACCCTCGAACCGCACCTCGGGATCGTGCGCTGGAGCGAGTACGAGACCTTCCTGATGGCCGATCTGCCCGGTTTGATCGAAGGGGCCCACCGGGGCAGGGGACTGGGGACGCGGTTTCTGCGCCACGTCGAACGCACCCGCATCCTGCTGTTCATCCTCGACGCCGCCAGCCCTAATCCGGAGGGGGATTTCGAGCTGTTGCGCCACGAGTTGCGCCAGAGCAACCCTTCGCTGCTCGACAAACCGCACGCCGTCGCTTTGACAAAAGCGGATCTGTTCGAGGTTCCGGACCGGGCGCTTCCCGAATCGTGGAGCGACCCGGCACCCCGCTTCGCAATCTCGGCGGTCAGCGGACACGGACTTGGCGACCTCGTCTCCTTCCTCGGAAACCGGGTCAGGGAGAGGCGCGAGGAGGAACGGCGATGAACGGCGCCGGAGAAGCGAGAGCGGCCCTGGAGTTGCGGCGGCTTCCCCACATAGGGGACGGTCGCGCCTGCCGGCTGATCCGGGAGTACGGCTCGGCGACCGCCGCCCTCGCCCACCGCGGCGCGGACTGGGTGGGCATAGTCGGTGAAGCAGCCGCCCGGGAGGCCGTGGGCGCAACGCCCGACAGGGAGTGGGCGGAATCGCAGATCGCCGCGGCGCGCGCCGCCGGGGTGGAGATTGCACCGTTCGCGAGCGAACAATATCCCGCGCCGGTTGCGGAACTGCGCCCGCCGCCAGCCGTTCTCTACATCGCCGGACGCCTGGGCGACCGCTGTATCGCCATGGTCGGCACGCGCCGGTGCAGCGAGAGCGGGCGCCGGCTCGCCCGCAGAATGGCGGCAGAGCTGGCAGCGGCCGGAATCTGCGTAGTCAGCGGCATGGCGGATGGCATCGACGCCGCGGCTCACGAGGGTGCCCTCGAGGCGGGGGGCGCAACCGCGGCGGTGCTCGGCAGCGGCCTCGACAGGCCCTCCCCCGCGGGGAATCGAACTCTTTACAAGAGGATATTGGAGAAAGGTGCGGCGGTTGCGGAGCAGCCGATGGGGACGCCGGCATCGGCCGGCACCTTTCCCAAGCGCAACCGCATCGTCAGCGCTCTGTGCACCGCGGTAATCGTCGCCGAGGCCCCGGCGCGCAGCGGTGCCCTGATCACCGCCCGCATCGCGCGCGACCTGGGCCGCCCCCTGTTTGCCGTGCCGGGGGACGTCGCCGCCGGCAAAAGCTCCGGGTGCCATGGGCTGATCCGCCGCGGCGAGGCCGGGCTGGTCGAAAGGGCGGCAGACGTGCTTGAGTCCCTCGGACTGGCCGCGCCCCCGCGTCCTCAGCCGCAGCCGCGCCTGCCCGCGGCGGACGACGGCTCGCCGGAGGGGATGGTCGCCGCCCTTCTCGACGAGACCCGCCACGTCGACGAGCTGAGCGAACTCACCGGCCTGGGCCCTGCGCGGACCCTCGATCTGCTGCTGCGAATGGAGATGTCGGGAAGGGTGGTCCAGCTGCCGGGAAAGCGGTTCTGCCGCCCGTAGTCCCCATGCAAACGCAGTGCACGCGTCCCTATCGCCGCATCGAGGTCCACCCGGTCTCCGGCGCTCTCGGCGCCGAGATCAAGGGCGCCGATCTATCCCGGCCTCTCGAACCCGACCTTTTGGCGGAGATCCGCCGCGCCTTCCTCGACCACTTGGTCATCTGCTTCCGGGATCAGGAACTCACCCCTCGGGAAGAGCTCGCCTTCGCCCGGCAGATGGGCGAACCGATGCCCTATCCGCAACTCGAAGGGTTGCGGGGGTTTCCCCTGATCACCGAGGTGATCAAACGGGAGCAGGAGCGGGTCAATTTCGGCGGCGTCTGGCACTCGGACACTGCCTACCTCGAATCTCCACCGAAGGCGAGCCAGCTGTACGCCGTCGAGGTCCCACCCCATGGCGGCGACACGATCTTCGCCAACCAGTACATCGCCTATGAAACCCTTTCGGAGGGACTCAGGGGGACGCTTGCCGGCCTGACTGCCGTCAACACCTCCTCGAAACCGGAAATCGCGAGAACGAGGGATGATCGTCTGCGGGACAAGGGGAAAGCGCTCAAAGTGCTGAGCGCGTTGCATCCGGTAGTGCGCACCCATCCCGAGACCGGGCGCAAGGCCCTCTACGTCAACCGCGGCCATACGATCCGGTTTGAAGGGTGGACGGAGGGGGAGAGCCGGCCTTTGCTCGACTACCTGTTCGACCATCAGGTGCGCCCGGAGTTCACCTGCCGCATCCGGTGGGAAAGGGGGACCCTTACCCTCTGGGACAATCGCTGTGCCCAGCACCTACCCCTGAATGACTACCAGGGCTTCCGGCGCCTGATGCACCGGGTGATGCTGGCTTGAGCCGCCAGAGAGCGCGAGGGCATCCGGGCCTGCAGGACGGGACCGCGGGGTGATTCCGGTCCCGCCCGATCGCTGGTTCTCTGGAAACAACTCACGGCCAAGGCTCCCGGAAGAGTGCCGCGGTCTCGGCGGCGAGCTCGAGGAAGGATGGGCCGAAGCGAGCGTGTGGAGCCGGCAGAATTACCAGGCCACGCAGTTACACGCATTTGCGGAATCCGAAGCCACGCCGATGGCAACCTGCCGCCCTTCTTGCCGGACCATTGTCGGGGGCGGTCGGTCGCGCCGGGACGCCAGGAGGCGGGCGGCCTTTCAGGCCTAGCAGGCCGTTGAAAATCCGGAAATCGTGGTTTCAACAGCCTGCTAGTTGCGGCCGGGCGGATCGATCTCGATCAGCGGGGAGGAGCCGGGTCCTTCGTCCTTTTCGCCGCCGCGGCGGCGAAGGAACGGCGCCAGGACGCGCACCGCCACCCAGCCGGCGCAGAACCCGGCGGCGAGCAGCGCCGCTCCGGTCTGCCAGTTCTCGGTCAGTAAGGCGGCCACCGTTTCTTCCCCGGGTCGCGTTACCCCAACCCCAGCCACAGGGCGCCGCGGTAGGTCGCGAGAGCCCCGAGGTAGGCGAGCAGGGTCATGTAGACGAAGGTCAGCAGGGGCCACTTCCAGGATCCGGACTCCCGCTTTATCACCGCCAGCGTCGACATGCATTGGGCGCAGAGCGCGAAGAAGACCATGATCGACAGGGCGGCGGGGATCCCGATCGCGGCGCGCCCGTCGGCGCGCCTGGCCGCCTGCAGGGCATGGCTCAGGTCTTCGGAGGTCTCGTCCTGATCTCCTCCGAGGCTGTAGATCGTTCCCAGCACCGACACGATCACCTCCCGCGCCGGGAAGGAGGCCAGGGTCGCCATGCCTATGCGCCAGTCCCACCCCAGGGGGGCGACGACCGGCTCGACGAACTTGCCCGCCTGGCCTAGATAGCTGACTTCCAGCAGGTGGGCGGCTTGGCGGCGTTCGATATCCTGGATCTCCTCGGCTGCGGTGGTTCCCAGGCGCTCCCTTTCGTATTGCTGCACGACCTCGCCGGGCCTCGGGAAATAGGCCAGGGCCCACATGACGATGGTGGTCGCGAGGATGATGCTGCCGGCGCGCAGGACGAAAGCCTTGCTGCTGTGGTACACCCGCAGGGCGACGGTGCGCGGCGCCGGCAATTTGTACGACGGCATCTCGAGCAGAAAGGGGGGCGGATCCCCCTTCAGCAGGGTCCCCTTGAGCACCCAGGCGACCGGGACGGCGACCGCGGCCCCAACGCAGTACATGGCGAACAGGGTCAGTCCCTGCAGGCCGACCCAGGTGCCGAGAAGGGCGCGATCGGGGATGAAGGCGCCGATGATGAGGACGTACACGGGCAGCCGCGCCGAGCAGCTCATTAGCGGCGCAACCATCATCGTCGTCAGGCGGTCGCGCCGGTCCTCCACGGTGCGCGTCGCCATCACCCCGGGAACGGCGCAGGCAAAGCTGGAAAGCAGCGGCAGGAACGACTTGCCCGACAGCCCGCAACGGCTCAACAGCCGGTCCATCAGCAGGGCGGCGCGCGCCATGTAGCCGCAATCCTCGAGCACGGAGATGAACAGGAAGAGGATGGCGATCTGCGGCAGAAAGATCACCACGCCGCCGACCCCGGCTACGATCCCGTCGACGATCAGGCTGTGAAACGGGCCGGGGGCCATCACCGCGGAGACTGCGGCGCCCAGGCCCGAGAACAGCGCGTCGATGGCGTCCATGACCGGCACCGCCCAGGCGAAGATCGCTTGGAACACGAGCGCACTGAGGAGGGCGAACACCGCCCCTCCGGCGACCCGGTGCATGAGGACGCGGTCGATTCTGTCGGAACGGCTCGGGAGCAACGGTCTCCCCTGAAATACCGAATCCTCGAGTACCCGCTCGATCCAGGCATAGCGGATTTCGGTCTCGAGAGCGGCGAGCGGGCTCGCGGCGCCGACCTTGCCCCTCATTCGTTCCAGGCGAGCGTTGATGCCGCCTCCCAGCGAGGCGCCGAGGCGTTGTTCGATGACCCCGCCCGCGTCGACGAGGGCGCGAAACGCCTCGACCCGGGACAGGGAGCGCTCGCGGCCATCCGCAACCACGGGGAGCCCGGCGAGCGCCTGTGCCTGCTCGCTCAGGGGCACGGGAAACTCCGGCAGGTTCGGGTGCGGTTGCTCCGCGGTGTTCAGCACCGCCTCCAGGGCCTGCTTCAGAGCCCGCAGACCCTGGCGCCGCCTCGCGGAGATCGGAACGACCGGCACCCCGAGGCGGGCGGACAGGACACTGGCGTTGACCTCGACGCCGCGGCGGCGGGCGATGTCGGTCATGTTGAGGGCGATGACGATCCGAGTGCCGACCTCGAGCAGCTGCGAGATCAGGTAGAGATTGCGGCGCAGGTTGCTGGCATCGACGATGGCAAGAACGAGATCGGCCTCGGGAGCGCCGGCCTGCTGGCCGAGAAGGACGTCGACCGCGATGAGCTGGTCCGGGGCGCGAGCGGCGAGGCTGTAGGTTCCCGGCAGGTCGATCAACTCCGCGGTGCCCCCCCCGCTCAGCGAGAGGGTGCCGCTCATGTGCTCGACCGTCACACCAGGGTAGTTGCCGACGTGCTGCGAAAGCCCGGTGAGGGCGTTGAACAGAGTGGTCTTGCCGGTGTTGGGGTTGCCGATCAGGGCGATTGAGGGCGCCGGCTCGCCCCCGGGTGATGCAGCGGTCATTCCTGATTGCCGCGCGGTGGCCGGGTAAAGCTACGTCGCCGCGGGAAGGGCGGGCGGGCTCGGAGAATTGGCCCCGTCCAGGGGGCGCACGCGAATGGTGGAGGCGTCTATCCGGCGCATGGCGACCCGTCCTTCTCCTACCTGAAGGACGATGCGGCTGCCGCTTCGAATGACGCGAACGCGCACTCCGGGAACCAGGCCGATTTCGCGCAGCCGCGTCTCGACCGAGGTATTGCAGGGGGCTTCGACCACCTCGGCTTCGACATGAAGACCGCATTCCGACAGATTGGTGATCCCCGCGTCTTGCCCGTTTCGGGAGGTGCCGTTGACGTTCATTTCACGTCGTTACCAACCTGATACCTGCCGTATGTTATGACAACAATCTGTTTTATATGGCAAACAAATGATTGACATGCCTAATATAGCAGTCCCGATCGGCCTTCGTCAATCGCTATTTTGTAGTTTCCCATCCCCTGTTTTTCCGTGCCGGCGCGCGCCTGTCTGCGTCACCGGGGCCGGCCCGGACCCACCTTTCACGCATGGGAAAAGGGACGGAGGACTGACGGAAGCCGAACAGGGCGGGAACCCGGGTCGACCGGCGCTTCAGCGGGTGGGGGGGATCTCCTTGCCCTGGGGGTCGAGGGCCCGCTCGGCCACCTGCCGGTCGATTTCGCGTTCAAGGGGCTCGTCGATGTAGTGCTCGAGGATGTCGGCCGGATCGTGCACGTGGTCGGGCCTGATCCCCAGTTCGTTGAGATAGGTTTCCCACAGCCGGTGGCCGCGCAGCAGGCGCAGCCCCTGGCTGCGGCCAAGTTCGGTTAGGCGCAGCCCGGTCGCCGTCTGCTGGAGCAGGGCAAGGCGGCGCAGGCGGCGCAGAGCGAGGCGGGCAAGCAGGCTATGGACCGATGCCTCACCACGCAGCTGCGGGGCCGGCCAGCGCCGATTCTCGTCGACCTCGGCAGCCCGCACCATCGAGAGCAACAGGTGGTCCTGGGCGATTCTGACCGACAGCCGGCACCGCTGCCAGAGGCGCGCCAACAGTCCCTGTCGCGGCGCGAGGAACACCGACAAGGCGAAAGCCGCGCCGAGGAGCACAACGATCGCACCGGCGATCGAGCTGTTCCAGATGCCCGCCGCGTAGTAGCCGCCCACGGCCGCGGCGATCCCGAACAGCACCGCAATTGCCAGCACGACCGGCAGGCGGTCGCTCCACAGGCAGGCCGCGGCGCCGGGAACGATCAGCAGGGCGACCACGAGAATGGCGCCGACGGACTCGAAGCTCGCCACTGTGGTCAACGACACCGCCCCCATCAGCAGGTAGTGGACCAGGGTTGCGTTGATGCCAACCGACAGCGCCATGGCAGGATCGAACGAGGCGATCACCAGCTCTTTATAGAGAAATCCGACGAACAGCAGGTTGAGGAGGAGGACCGAGCCGAGGATCCAGACGGGGCGGGGACCGAGATCGGTATCTCCCCAGACCAGAACGTCCCACGGGGTGTAGGCGATCTCGCCGTAGAGAACGCACTCCTGGTCGAGATCTACCTGTCCGGCATACGCGGAAATCAGCACCACCCCGAGGGCGAACAGGGAGGTGAAGACGATGCCGATCGAGGCGTCCTCGGGGACCTGCCAGCGACGGTGGAAGGCTTCGACGAGCAGGGTGGTGATCACCCCGAAAGCCGCGGCCCCGGCGAACATCGGCAGGATGGCGCGGCTCCCGAAAAAGAGGAAGGCGATGGCGATCCCGGGAAGCACCGCGTGGCTCAGGGCATCCCCGAGCAGCGACATCCGGCGCAGCACGAGAAAGGTGCCGAGCAGGGCGCAGGAAACCGCGGCGAGCGCCGCGGTCAGCAGAATGGACCACTCCCCATGGACCGCGGTCACGAGGGCCTCCCTTCGTCGCCGGTTCCATAGCCGCTGCCGGTCTCGTGGATGTTGATAACCCTGGCCGGATCGAGTCCGTGGTCGCGCTGCAGGATTTCCTCGAGACGGGCGATGATTTCGGGCGTCAGCAGGTGCTCGACCTCGTCGGCAGGCCGGTCGACATGGTCGGCGGCGAGGATGTCGCGGTAGACGAGGAAATGTTCCCACAGGCGGTGCGACTTGACGACGAAGGTCGCCTCGGACATCCCAGCCCCTGTCAAGGCGATGCCGTCGGTCCCCACCGCGGCCAGGCCGGCGCGCGCCAGCCGCTTCGCATCGGCCCCCGCCCGGCCCGCATCCGAGCCCAGCTCCGCTGCGACCTCGCCGATGGAAAACCGATGTCTTCCGGGATGTGCCTCGAGCAGCTCGACCACTGCCCGCAGGAAATGGTGACGCCGCTCGCGGCGCTCGTTGGCGTTGCGCCGGTGCAGACGCGCCAAAATGCCGCGCCGGGGTCCGAAGAGGACGGACAACAGGAAGAATCCGGTCGCCACCAGGACCATCACCGGCCCTGTCGGCAGGCGCGGGGCCATGGCGCTCAGGGAGGTTCCGACAATGCCTGACAGGCCGCCGAAGAGCGCCGCCAGCAGCACCAAGCGGTGCAGGCGCTCGGTCCAGAAACGGGCAGCCATGGCCGGGGTGATCAGCATGGCGGCGATCAGCACCACTCCGACCGCCTGCAGCCCGACCATGACCGTCATCACGATCAGGCCCATCAGCGCCATGTCGATGGCCCGCACCGGGAACCCGAGGGACTGCAGGAAGCCGGGGTCGAAGATTAGGGCCTTGAATTCCTTGTAAAGCAACAGGAGGACGGCGATGATGGCTAGGCTCATCGCCGCCATGACGAGGATGTCCTCCTTGACGATGGCCGCGGCCTGGCCGAACAGGAACTTGTCGAGGCCGCTCTGGTTGCCGACGCCGCTGCGCTGGATGTGGGTGAGAAGGACGATGCCGCCCCCGAAAAAGACCGAGAGCACGATGCCGATGGCGGAGTCGGCCTTGAGGCGCGTGTGGTGGACGATGAACTGGATGACCAGCATGCCGGCTACCCCCGTGGCGGTGGCCCCGGCGATCAGCACCGGCAGCGACTTGCTGCCGGTCATCATGAAGGCGAGCGCGACCCCGGGAAGAGCCGCGTGCGCCAGGGCGTCGCCCATCAGACTACGGCGCCGGAGGACCGCGAACGTCCCCAGCATGCCGCCGGTGGCGCCGATGAGAAGAGAGCCGGCGAGGACGAAGCGAACGTTGGCGTCGGTCAGCGAGAGGATTTCCCAGATGCCCGTCATCGCCCCGGGTTACCCGCGGTAGTCCTGGACCGCCTCGGCCGCCTGCGACAGTACGGTGAGGCGGCCGCCATAGGTCTTGTGGAGGTTCTCTTCGGAGAACACCTCGGCGGTGGGTCCGCTGGCGACGACACGCATGTTCAGCATGATGACCCAGTCGAAGTAGCGGGTCACGGTCTGCAGGTCGTGGTGCACGCAGAGGATGGTCCTGCCGAGGGCGCGCAGCTCCATCAGGATATCGATGATCGCCTGCTCCGTGGTCGCGTCGACCCCGGCGAAAGGTTCGTCCATCAGGTAGATGCGGGTGTCCTGCGCCAGGGCCCGCGCCAGGAAGACGCGCTGCTGCTGGCCGCCGGACAGCTGGCTGATCTGGCGGCCGGCGAAATCCCCCATGCCGACCTTGTCGAGCGCTTCCTCGGCGGCGCGGCGGTCCTCCCTGCGCGGCCTGCGCATCCATCCCAGGAGGCCGTAGCGCCCCATGGTCACCACCTCCAGCGCACTGATGGGGAAATCCCAGTCGACGGACTCCCGCTGCGGCACGTACCCGACCGACCTGCGCATGCGCTCGTACGGCTGGCCGTAGATGCGCACCCAGCCCGAGGCCTTGGGAAGCAGGTCCATGATCGCCGTGATCATCGTGCTCTTGCCGGCGCCGTTGGGGCCGATGATGCCGACCAGCTGGCCTTCGGGCACGTCGAGGTCGACGTCCCAGAGCACCGGTTTGCGGTGGTAGGCGATGGTCATGTCGTGTATCTGGATCGGGATCTCGCTCGGGTCGACCCCGTCCAGCAGCCGTACCGCGGGGTTGCGAACGGTGGTCACTTCAGGGCCTCGACGATGGTGTCGACATTGGAGCGCACCATCCCGGCGTAGGTGTCCGCCCCGCTGCCGACCGCCCCCATGGCGTCGGAATAGAGGGTGCCGCCGATGACGACCTCGTGGCCGCGGGCGAGACAGCCTGCGCGCACCGCGTTGATCGAGCGCTCCGGGACGCTGCTTTCGACGAAGATCGCCGGCACGCCGCGCGCCACGATGAGGTCGACGAGGTTGCGGACGTCGGCGACTCCGTACTCGGCAACGGTCGAGATTCCCTGCAGGCCGACGACATCGATGCCGTAGGCGCGGCCAAAGTAGCCGAAGGCATCGTGGGCGGTGACCAGCAGCCGCCGCTTCGCCGGGACCTGCTGCAGGCGCTCGCGAACCCAGTCATCGAGCTCGGCCAGCTCGGAGCCGTACCTCGCCCCGTTGGCCTCGAAAAGGGAGGTCCCCCCGGGGTCCGCTTTCGCCAGGGCGGCGGCGACGCCTCCGATCGCCGAGCGCCACATGTCGACGTCGAACCAGATGTGGGGGTCGTAGTTGCCCTCGAACTCCGCGGGTTTGCGAAGCTGCTCTTCGGGAACGGCGCTCGAGACGGCGACCACCGTTCCGGAGCGGGCCATCTTGCGGAAGATCTCGTCGAGCTTGCCCTCGAGGAAGAGCCCGTTGTAGAAGATGACGCGAGCCGCGGTCAGATGTTCGAGATCCCCCCGGGTCGCCTTGTAGTAGTGGGGATCGACCCCGGGCCCCATCAGGCCGGTCACCTCGATCCGGGAGCCGCCGACCTCGGCGACCATGTCGGCGATCATTCCGGTGGTCGCCACCACCTTGAGGCGGCCAGGGCCAGGCTGGTCTGGTTCGACCTCGGGATCGCCGCATCCGGCCATGCCGACCGCGGCGATGACGACAGCGACGATTCCCGCCATCATCCTGGAAGGTTGCGGTGCCATTTTTTCCAGTGGGTTTGCGAATGAAAGCATCGTGATAATTTAGTCTTGGCTAAATTTGAAGTCAATGACCAGCTAGTGCCCTCTCCCGCAAGATGGAATTTCCGCAATTAAACGCAATTGAAAAGGAGGGAGGGCGTGCCGGATCGATCCGGCCATGCCGGGCGTCGGGAAGGGAGGCGCGAACCTGTTTCCACAGGGTCTGGTTTTCCGCTGCCGTGCCTGTCGTGCCGGGTTCCCTCGCCGCGCCTATCTTGCGGGAGTGGTTCCGTAAATGAGAAGCCGGCCGCCGAGGCCGATACCAGAGAGAGGACAGGATGAACCGAGTTCTTGCGACCGCCGCCGTCCTGGCGGCGGCCTTGTCGCCCGTTGCGGGACAGGATTTCTACGCCCACTGGGGGGACGGTCGCGCCGAGCTCTCGAGCTACCGCATCGAACAGCCCCGCTACGGGGAACCGAGAGAGGCGTACGGGGTGCTGATCTTCGTCACCGAAGACCTGCACGCCGGCACCGGGATCAAGGTGGAGTCGCCGGCTCCCGCGGCCGACCGCGTATACGTCCTGAAGCTCAACAACGTGCTGAAGTTCACCACCGGTATCTACGACTACTCGGTGATGACGTCGGTGTTCAGTTCCGTGGAGCCGCGTACCGGTGTGGAGCCCTTCGAGCTGTGGAAGGTCAGCCTGAGCTCGCAGGAGTGGTGCGGGCACGTGTTCGAGGAGGTGCGCGCCGCACCCGATTCCCTGCGGGGGGACCTCAACAGCTACTTCGAGCGCGAGGGCCGCCAGCAGTGGAGCCTGGAAACGCCGGCGGACTTCGAAAGCGAGGACAACCTGCTGATCCGCATCCGCGAGTTGAAGGGGGAGTGGATGAAGACCGGGGAGGCGCGCCAGCTCCGGCTGCTGCCGGGGCTTTGGAAGGTCCGGGCCCGCGAGGCGCCGCGAGAGCTGATGCATGCCACCCTGACCAAGGGCGCGGTCGAGGAGATCGAGGCAGGCGGGGTCCGTGCGGCCGCGGTGCGCTGGACCTGGGGGTACGGCCACGGGCAGACGGTCGTCTGGGTCGAGCAGGCCGCCCCCCGCCGCATACTGGCGTGGCGGGATTCGGGCGGCGGCTCGGGAGAGCTGATGCGCACCCTCCGCGTCCCCTACTGGGAGCTGCAAGGCAACGGCGACGAGACCTACCGGAAGCAGCTGGGGATTCCGAAATAGCAGGCCCGCTTTGCGCAGTCCCCGGCTCCGATTGCCAGCTTTGTCCCCATGGGATAGGTTGAAAAACCTTCGCCTTTCATCCCGATCAATGGAGCCGCAAATTCATGGCCGAAACACCCGAACTCGACCTGCTCGAGAAGCTCCGCAGGTTCGACACCCCCTCGATCACCAACGTCGTCGCCACCTACCCGAACAACCCGCTCTGCCTCGGCTTGTACCATCCCTGGACGGAGAACTGGTACACCGATCAGCGCATCCGCTGCATGTATCCCGAGCTGGGAGCGGTCGCCGGGTACGCGGTGACCTGCGTCTTCGGCATGCCCGACCCCAACTTCAACCGCCTGTCGTTCATGGACGTGCTCGACGCCCTCGAGGCTTCGCCGCAGCCGACGATTCTCGTTTTCCAGCAGAAATTCCCGCGCCGGCTCGCCGGCAAGGTGGGGTTGGCAGGGGGAAACATGGTAACGGCGATGAAGGCGGTCGGCTGCATCGGGGCGATTTCGAACGGCCCCTCCCGCGACGTCGAGGAGATCCGGCCGATGGAGTTCCAGTACCTGCTGAGCGGGGTCACCCCCGGACACGGGGAGATGCAGCTCCACGCCGTCAACGTGCCGGTGTCGATTTCGGGGATGGACGTCAGCCCGGGGGAGATCATCCACATGGACGAGCACGGGGCCTGCAAATTTCCCGCCGAGCACCTGCAGGCGGTGCACGACAACGTCGCCACCCTGCTGGCTGAGGAAGCGGAACAGCAGGAGCGGATGCGGAAGGCGACGTCCGCGGCGGAGCTGCGCGCCATTTTTCAGGGTCACGCCTACGGCACCCAGGACAAGGCCGGGAAGCGAAAAGCCGCGAAGAAAAAGAAGTAGCGGGCCAGCGCTTCGCACCCTGCCATGACGGCAAGGGAGCTCATCACCCGCTCCTACGACGACGGGGCGCAACGGGAGTACGGGCGGTTGCTGCAGTCCCCTCTGCATGAAGCGGAGTGGGAGCTGACGGTCGAGCTGATCAACGAGTACGTCGCCGGGGGCTCGGCGGTCGTCGACATCGGGGCCGGTCCGGGCCGCTATTCGGAGTACCTGCTGAAGCGGCGGGGGTGCGAGGTCGGCCTCGTCGATCTCTCGGGGAGCTGCCTGGCACTGTTCAACAGCCGCATCGGCGAAGCCCACCGCGGCCGCGTGCAGTTCACCTGGAAATCCTGCGCCACCGACCTGAGCTGGATCCCCGGGGAGCAGTTCGACGCCGCCCTGCTGATGGGGCCGCTCTACCACCTGCTGGAGGAAGGGGAACGCCGCCGGGCGATCGCCGAAACCTTCCGTATCCTCAAGCCGGGTGGAATCGCCGTCGCCTCGTTCATCAGCCGCTACCCGGTGTTCTCGCGCATGCTCACCCACGACCCTTCCCTGCTGCACGACGACGCCTTCCTCGACGACCTGCTCGAGCGGGGCCTGGTCCGGGCGGCGAGCGGCATCACCTCGATGAGCGACCACTTCCGCTGCTGGCCTCGGGAGGCGAGGGACATGATGGAAGCAGGGGGCTTCGAGACCCTGCGCATGCGCAACCTCGAGGGAGTCGGGGCTTTCTTCCAGGTCCGCCAGGAAAAGGTCCTGGCGGAAGAGCGGGACAAGCAGGCCTGGTTCGACATTCTGCGCAAAACCTGCGAGCTCCCCGACCTGCTTGGTGGCACCCTGCACTTCCTCCACGTCGGCAGAAAGAACCGGGGCAATGCCTGAGCTGCCGGACGTCGCCCTCTACATCGACGCCCTCGACCGCGACATCGGCGGCAGGACCATCGCCGGGACCGAGCTGAGGAGCCAGTTCTTCGTGCGTTCCTTCGACCCGGGGCTGGAGGCCGCAAACGGCAGGGAGGTGCGCGGGTTCCGCCGCATCGGCAAGAGGATCGTCTGGGAGCTGGAGGGGGAGCTGTTCCTCGTCTTCCACCTGATGATCGCCGGCCGTTACCACTGGAGGAAACCCGGTTCGAAACCGAGGGGCAGGATCGACCTGGCGGCGTTCGATTTCGATCGGGGGGTTCTGATGGTGACCGAGGCGGGGTCGAAGAAGCGCGCCTCCCTGCACGTCGTTCAGGGTGAGGCCGGCCTGGCGGGCCACGACCCGGGGGGGATCGAGGTGCTCGGCGCCGGCGTGAAGGAGTTCCGGCAGGCGCTGCTGAGCGAGAACCACACTCTCAAGCGCTCCCTAACCGATCCCCGCCTGTTCAGCGGCATAGGCAACGCCTACTCAGACGAAATCCTCCATGCCGCAGGCCTTTCCCCGGTCAAGTGGACGAGCCGGCTGAGCGAGGAGGAAATCGCGCGGCTGCACGAGGCTGCGCGCTCGACCCTGGCCCTGTGGATCGAGCGGCTGCGATGCGAAGGCGCCGATGGTTTTCCCGAAAAGGTCACCGCCTTCCGCCCGGGAATGGCGGCCCACGGCCGCTACGGTGAGCCCTGCCCGGTCTGCGGGACGCAGATTCAACGCATCGAGTACGCCGCCAACGAGACCAACTACTGCCCGCGCTGCCAGACCGGGGGAAAGATCCTCGCCGACCGTCAGCTCTCGAAGCTGCTGAAGGAGGACTGGCCGCGAACCATCGACGAGCTGGAGAGCCGCCGGGGGTTCGGAGTCTGACCGGTCCGACCGGGAAAAAGCGTGGCCTCCAGCGATTGCCACTGACTCCCGAGCGCATTAATTTTCAATGCTTTACGTCAATATTCCAGCAAAACTTCAAGGCCCCCCGAAGCAGCGATGATCGACTCCCAAGATTACCGGATCGCGGATCCTGAAGGCATCGAGACGCCCGCCATGGTCCTGTTCGAGGACATGGTGGATCACAATATCGCGGCGATGGCCGAAGAGGCCGGCGGGGCCGCGCGGCTGATGCCGCACGTCAAGACCCACAAGTCGCAGGCGGTGGCCGCCAAGCAGCTCGAGTCCGGGGTCAGCGGCTTCAAGTGCGCGACCCTCCGGGAGCTGCAGATGGTGCTCGAGGCCGGCGCGGAGGAGGCGATCCTGTCCTACCCCCTGGTGCAGCGCTCCAAGGTCGAGCGCCTCGCCGAGCTGACCGCCGCACATCCGGGCGCCCTCGTCCACGCCATAGTCAGCAGCGATTGCCACGTCGATGTCCTTGCCTCGGTGGCGCGGGAGAAATCCCTGACCCTGCGCGCCATGCTCGACCTCGACGCCGGCCAGCACCGGACCGGGGTCGCCTTCGGCGCGCCGGCGATTGCCCTGTACCGGCGCCTGGGGCGCGAGGACCAGGTCGAGGGAAGCGGCCTTCACATCTACGACGGGCACGAGCACTTCAGCGACCGCACCCTGCGGGAAGCCGCGGCCAACCGCCACATAGAGGAGGCGGGTAAGCTCATCGCCGCGCTCGAGGCCGAGGGGATGGAGGCGGGGCGTGTCGTCGGGGGCAGCAGCTTCTCCTATCCGTTCTACGCCCGCGCCGAGGGGATGCTCGGATCCCCCGGGGCCTGCATCTACTGGGATGCCGGCTACCAGGGCGGGATGCCGGACACCCCTTTCCGGTTTGCCGCCCTGGTGCTGACCCAGGTCGTCGACCGCCACCCCGACCAGAAGACCTTCACGACCGATCTCGGGTACAAGGCGATCGCTGGAGATCCGCCGCTGTCGAGCCGGGCAAGCCTTCTCGGCATGGGAGGCGCCAACCTGGCCAGGCAGAACGAGGAGCACGGCGTCTTCGCCTGCGACGGCGACCTGCCCGGGATAGGGACCTACCTGCTCGCCGTCCCCGGGCACGTCTGCCCGACGACGGTCCGCTACCCGGGCAGCTACGTAATCGGCGGTGAGGGGCAGGTCGTCGACTACTACCCGCACTCGGCCCGCGACCGTTCATAGGCTCGGTCGAGCCCGTCCCATGAAGCCGCAGCCGCGCTCACCCTTCTCGGTGAACTGGCTGGTCCACAGCATCCACCGGCGCTGCGTCGAGGACGCGGTCAGCCGCTGCGCCCGCGGCCGCATCCTCGACGTCGGCTGCGGGGAGCGGCCGTTCGCGCCCCTGCTGGCCGCCGCAGGGGAATCCCTGACCCATCTCGAGTTCGACCGCCGCCGCTTCGCCGCTTCCCCTCCCGATGTATGGGGGGACGCCCTCGCCCTGCCGTTCCGGGAGGGCAGCTTCCAGACCGTTGTCTCCTTCCAGGTACTCGAGCACGTGCCGCGACCGGCGCGGATGGTCGAAGAGATGGCGCGGGTGCTGGCTCCCGGTGGTTGCCTGATCGTGACGGCCCCCCATATGTGGGGAGTCCACGAGGAGCCCCGCGACTATTTCCGCTTCACCGGCTTCGGACTGCGCCAGCTCGCCGGAGACGCCGGCCTCGAGGTGGCGAGCGTGCAGGCCCTGGCGGGCTACTGGGTGACTGCGGCGGCGCGCGCCTGCCAGTACCTGCAGCAGTTCGAGAAGATCGGTCTCGCCTGGGTGACGCGGCCTCTCTACGCGCTGATCCAGGTAGCCGGCTTCCTCCTCGACAGGCTCCACCGCGTCGAGGGAGACGCGTGGAACTTCCTGCTGATCGCAGAGCGCCCCGGAGGAGGGGCGGCACCGTGACCGCGGTCACCGTACGGCACTCCTTCGACCCTCGCGACAACCGCCTGATCGCCGCGGCCTGCGCGCTGCTGTGCGGGATCGTCGTGGCGCCGGCATTCTGGTCGGCCCACTACGTCCCGCTGATCGCCGCGGCCCTGCTGACCGCCGCGGCCATGCTTTTCTCGGTCAGGCGTTCGCTAGTCGTCCTGCTCGTGGCGACCGCGGTGATTCCGGGCCCTGTGCTCGTGCTCCTGCGCATACCCCTCGGGTTCAAGCTGACCGAGGTGCTGTTGATCGCAACCCTGCTGTTCCTGGCGATCGAGGTCGCCTGGGCGCGCCGGCTGCGGGTGACGACCACGGATGTCGATCGCCTCGTCGCCGCCTTTCTCGCCGTTGCCCTGCTCTCCGCCCTGCTGGGGGTGTACTACGGCAACGACGACAAGGGGAGCATCCTCCGCAATCTCCGCTATCCCCTCTATTACGTCGCCTTCTTCGCTGCCACCCAGGCCTTCTCCCCTCGAGACGGGGCGCGTCTGATCGCTCCGGCTCTCATGTTCGTCGGTCCGGTCGTTGGGGTTACGTACATCTTCGAGTTTCTCGGGGCCATCGACCTGTCGGCAGGAGAGCGCTTCTTTCGCGTCGCGCGCCCGCAAGGGGTGGTATTGCCGGTGGCCATGCTGATGACGGCCAACCTCTTCATCCACGACCCGGGGCGCTTCGGGCGCCTGCTGCCGGCGCTGGCGTTCGTTCCCACGGGACTGGCGTTCGCCCTTACCGTGGGCCGGGGCATGTGGCTCGCCTTTGCCGTAGGGCTGGCGGCGACTTTGTGGCTCAGGCACCGCAGCCGGCCGCGCGGGGCGCGCCGCGCCTGGGGGGCGGCAATTCTCGCCGCGGCCGTCGTTCTCCTTCTCGTCGCCTCGGTGCTGGTGTTCCAGCGCTTCACAGGCGCCGCGGTCAGCGCCCATGCACTCGAACGCTCGCGCACCTTCGTCGACTACACCCGGGACGTGCAGGTGCTGGGGCGCCTCATGGGTTATTCCGAGGTGCTGGGGGCGATTGCCGAGCGCCCGGTTCTCGGCAGCGGCCAGGGCAGGACCCTGAGGTTTTACGGCTTCAATCCAGACCAGGGCAGGTTCGAGACCTGGCACGCCTGGACCGTCGACAGCCTGTTCCTGACCCTGTGGCTGAAGATGGGACTGCCAGGGCTGATCCTTTTTTCGCTGTTGTACCTGCGTCTGCTGCGAACTGCCTGGAACCGGTTTCACTCGGGGGCCGCTGTCGACCAGCGCGCCTTCGCGGCCGCGGCCTTCAGCGCCCTGGTCGCGATGGGGGTTTTCGGCATCGCCGACGGCTCGATGATCAACGGCCGCTTCGCCGTCCTTTTCGCCATCCTGTTCGCCGCGGTGGCGCGGGCGGGGGCGGCAGCGACCCCGACCCCGGCACCCGGATCAGCGCATGCAGCTTCTTGAGGAGATCGCCGCCAAGCCCAGCCGCCTCGTGGTCGGCCTGATGACGGGGACCTCCGCGGACGGCATCGACGCCGTGCTGGCCCGGATCTCCGCATCGGGAACGACCACCGGGTTCGAGCTTCTCGCCCACTTCACCGGCGACATTCCCCAAGCTCTTCGCGAGGGGCTGTTCGACCTCTTCATGCCGGACGCGCTGGTCGACGATCTGCCGGGGCTGGACTTCGAACTCGGCGAGGCGCTCGCCTTGGCCGCCCTCGAAGTGATCCGCATGGCCGGCGCCGACCCCGAAGAAGTCGACCTGATCGGTTCCCACGGGCAGACGGTGCGCCATTTCCCCGGGGCCGGCAGCCCCTCGACCCTGCAGATCGGGGAGCCCGCGGTGATCGCCCAGCGCACCGGCATCACCACGGTGGCCGACTTCCGGCCCGCGGACATCGCCCTTGGCGGCCAGGGTGCTCCGCTGGTGCCGCTGGTCGACCTCCTGCTCTTCGGCCATCCCGGGCGGGGGCGCCTGATGCTCAACATCGGCGGCATCGCCAACGTCACCATACTGCCCCCCGGGGCCGGAGCCAACGACGTCGCCGCCTTCGATCTCGGACCAGGCAACATGCTCGTCGACGTCGCGGTCTCGTTCCTGACCGGGGGCCGCGAGCGTTTCGACCGCGACGGACTCCGCGCCGCCAAGGGTGCGGTCGACGAGGGGTGGCTGGCGCGCCTGCTCGGGCACGAATTCCTGCACCGGCCGCCGCCGAAATCGACCGGCCGGGAGGAGTTCGGCGCCGAGTACCTGTTCGAGGTGATGGCTGGAAGCGGGCTCGGGGGAGACTCCCTGATTGCCACCCTGACGGCGTTCTCCGCGGGCGCCATAGTTCAGGGGATCGGCCGCTTCGCCCTGGCCGGCGGCAGGATGGAGGAGCTCTGGGTCAGCGGCGGCGGCGTGCACAACCGGTGCCTGATGCATCAGATCGTGCGTGGGCTCCCCGATCTTCGCGTGGCCCCCACGGACGAACTCGGGGTGCCCGCGGACGCCAAGGAGGCCCTCGCCTTTGCGGTCCTCGCCAACGAGACGTTGGCCGGCAACAGCGGCAACCTGCCGGCGGCGACCGGGGCGGCGCGCGCCGCGGTGCTGGGCAAGATCTGCCCCGGCCGAAGGGGATGAAGTGGGGTGCAAGCCGGCGGCCGGAGGCTTCGGGTGTGGCCCCCCGATTCACATCTCTCACTACTCACAAGACACACCAACGGGACCACACGACCATGAGCCATGACTTCGAACTGATCGCCGAGCGCGACATCGCCGAGCTCGACACCCGGGGCCGCCTCTACCGCCACCGCACCGGTGCGGAGCTGCTGTCGCTTTCGAACGACGACGAGAACAAGGTCTTCGGCATAACCTTCCGGACTCCGCCCGAGGATTCGACCGGGGTGGCGCACATCCTCGAGCACTCGGTGTTGTGCGGCTCGCGCAAGTACCCGGTCAAGGAGCCGTTCGTCGAGCTGCTCAAAGGTTCGCTGAAGACCTTCCTCAACGCCTTCACCTACCCCGACAAGACCTGCTATCCCGTCGCCAGTCAGAACCTCCAGGATTTCTACAACCTGATCGACGTCTACCTCGATGCGGTCTTCCACCCCCGCCTGACGCCGCAGGTTCTGCAGCAGGAGGGCTGGCATTACGAGCTCGAGGAGGCCGGCGGCCCCCTGGTGTTCAAGGGGGTGGTGTTCAACGAGATGAAGGGGGCGAACTCTTCGCCGGACCGGGTGATGGCGGAGTACGTGCAGCATTCGCTGTTCCCCGACAACACCTACGGCGTCGATTCCGGGGGCCACCCGCGCGAGATACCGGACCTGACCTACGAGCAGTTCGAAAGCTTCCACCGCGACTTCTACCACCCGGCCAACGCGCGCATCTACTTCTACGGCGACGACCCGGTCGAGCGCCGTTTCGAGGTGCTCGAGGAGTACCTGGGCGAATACCAGGCGGTCGAGATCAGGTCGGCGGTCGCCTGGCAGCCCCCGTTCGCCGGGCGGCGGCGCGTCGAGCGCACCTACGCCGCGGGTGAGGAAGGGGGTGGGGACGGCCGCGCCAGGAGCATGGTCACCGTCAACTGGCTTATGCACGAGGAAATCGACCCCGTTACCGGTCTCGGGTTGCAGATACTAGACCACGCGCTGCTGGGGACGCCGGCATCGCCGCTGCGCAAGGCGCTTATCGAGTCGGGCTTCGGCGAAGATCTCTCCGGTACTGGCCTGGAGACCGAGCTGCAACAGTTCTTCTTCTCGATCGGCCTGAAGGGGGTCCCCCGTGAAGACGAGGAGGGAGTCGTCGAGCTGGTGCTCAAGACCCTGGAATCGCTGGCGGAGGAGGGCATCGCCAAGGAGACGGTGACCGCGGCGCTCAATACCTCGGAGTTCCGCCTGCGGGAGAACAACACCGGTTCCTTTCCCCGCGGCCTGGCGCTGATGCTCAGGGCGTTGACGACGTGGCTCTACGACCGCGACCCGTTCGCGCCGCTTTCCTACGCCGGAACCCTGGCCGAGGTCAGGCGGAGGGCCGAGGCGGACGGCTGGTTCGAGCAGCTGATCAGGCGTCACCTGCTCGACAACAGCCATTGCACCATGCTCTACCTGCGCGCCGACGAAGAGCAGGCCCGGCGCGAGGAGCAGGATGAGGAGGAGCGGCTGAACCGGGCGCGTTCGGGGATGAGCGACGGGCAGCTGCA
The DNA here is from genome assembly GCA_965206595.1 of Candidatus Latescibacterota bacterium. GTDB lineage: Bacteria > Latescibacterota > UBA2968 > UBA8231 > UBA8231 > CBDCXV01. The sequence goes on along the minus strand of OZ242214.1, from coordinate 6,633,071 downwards.
GACGATCGCCGCGGAGGCGGAAGAGCTTGCCCGGCGCCAGCAGCAACCGGACGACCCTGCCGATCTCGCCAGGCTGCCGCGCCTGACCCTCGAGGATCTGGAACCGGAGATCCGCACCATACCGCTTGACAGGGGGGAGGTCGCAGGCGCCCCCGCCCTGTTCCACGACCTCTTCACCAACGGCATCGTCTACGCGGACATCGGTTTCTCGGTGCGCACGGTGCCGGAGCAGCTCCTCCCCTACCTGCCGCTGTTCGGGCGCGCCCTCCTCGAGATGGGTACCGAAAAGGAGGATTTCGTACAGCTCGCGCAGCGCATCGGCGCGCGCACCGGCGGTGTCTGGCCGCGTACCCTGGTGTCGTCCAGGCGCGGCTCGAAAGAGGCCCTGGCGCGATTCTTCCTGCGCGGCAAGGCAATGGTCGGCCAAGTCGGCGACCTCGTCGACATCATGGGGGACATCCTCAACACGGTGAACCTCGACAACCGGGAGCGGTTCCTGCAGATGGCGCTCGAGGAGCGTGCCGAGCAGGAGGCCGGCCTTGTGCCCGGGGGGCACGGGGTCGTCGCCCTGCGCCTGCGGGCTCAGCTCGACGAGGCGGCGTGGGTGTCGGAGCAGATGGAGGGGGTCAGCCACCTCTTTTTCCTGCGGCAGCTGGTCGCCGATATCGAGAGCGACTGGCCCGGGGTGCTCGCGAGGCTCGAGGAGCTGCGCCGCCTGCTGGTGAACCGGCGCACCCTGCTGTGCAACGCCACGCTCCCGGACGCCGACCGCCCCGGGTTCGAGAGGCAGCTCGCGGAGCTGGTCGAGGGGCTGCCGGAGGCCCCTGCGAAAGAAGCGGCGTGGGAACCGAGGTACGACAGCAAGTGCGAGGGTCTGGTGATCCCGGCGCAGGTCAACTACGTCGGCAAGGCCGCGAACCTGTACGAGCTCGGGTACGAGCTGCACGGCTCGGCCGCCGTGATAACGCGCTACCTCCGCAACACATGGCTGTGGGACCGCGTCCGCGTCCAGGGCGGCGCCTACGGGGCCTTCTGTTCATTCGATCCCTTCTCGGGGATCCTCGCCTTCGCTTCGTACCGGGACCCCAACCTCCGCGAGACCCTCGCCAACTTCGACGACTCGGGGCGCTTTCTGCGCGAGGTCGATCTCTCCGAGGAGGAGCTGACCAAGGCGATCATCGGGACGATCAGCGACCTCGACGCCTACCAGCTGCCCGACGCCAAGGGCTACACCTCGATGGTGAGGGAGCTGACCGGCATGGATGACGGCTTTCGCCAGCGCCTGCGGGATGCGGTGCTGGCGACCACGACCGCGGAGTTCCGGGCCTTCGCCGACGTGCTCGAACAGGTGGGGCAGAGGGGCCGCATAGCCGTGCTGGGTTCGCGCGACGCCCTGGAAGCCGCCAACGCCGACGGCGGGCGGGCCCTGGAGTTGGTGCCGGTACTGTAGGTCGTCTTCCGCTCCGTTCGGGGATCGGGAAGGGTGGCTACGGTTCCCGGACTGCCAAGTGATCGCGGGGCCGCGGCCCAGTCAAATGGATTCGCTGATTCCCCGGTCCGCAGACTACCTATCTAGACACTACAGAGCGGACTCGGCGCGCGCGATGAAATCCCTGGCGCCAGCCGCCAGCCACGCCCCCACCGAGGTCAGGACCACCCGGGCGCCGCGGCCGACGTAGTCCTCCACCTGGTCGTTGGAGGTGGTGAAGCCGGCGACCCGCCCGGCGGCGTTGATGCGGGCGAGGGCGTCGGTGATCGTGTCCTGAACCTCCGGGTGCGCGGTGTCGGCGTTGTGTCCCATCGACTGGGCGAGGTCCGTGGGGGCTACGAAGAAGACGTCGATGTGATCGACCGTGAGGATCGCGTCGAGATTCAAAATCGCCTTGATGTCCTCGATCAGAACGATGAGCAGCGACTGTTCGTTGGCCTTCTCGAAGAAGTTCTCGACCCCGTACCCCTGGCGGCTGGTGTACATGCCGCGCTTGCCGACCGGCGCGAACTTTCCCCCGTCGACGACGTTCTGCGCCTCCTCCCTGGTGTCGACGTGGGGTACGCATATGCCGGTGGCGCCGCAATCCAGGGTGCGGTAGATCAGCGCCTGATCGTTCCTGTTGACGCGCACAACCGAGGTCATGCCCCAGATGTCGCAGGCGCGCGTCAGGTCGCCGAGCCTGGAGGCGTCGGCGGAGCCGTGTTCCCCCTCGAGCCAGACGCCGTCGAAGCCGTTGGGGCCGAAGGCGTCGATGCCGTCGGGATCGGAGATGCCGCTGAGGATGCAGGCGACGCCTCCGTCGGCGAGCTTCTGCTTGATCCGGTTCGGTCTGATGTCCATTTCGGTATTTTCTCCGGTCAGGTGGTTTTCAACGGATATCGATTTTCCGTTCGGTTTCGGCGCTGTCGTAGAGGGCGTCGAGCATCTTCATGAACAGGTGCGCCTCCGCTGCCGAGACCTCCGGCACGGTTTCGCCGGCGACTGCCATCGCGAAGCGCTCGATCTCGTGGTAGAACGGCGACGCCCCCTCGGGCGCCTCGGTCTGTTCGATGTCGGATTCCAGGGGGATCTCTTCGCGCCGGTACCCGTTCCCGGTGCGGCGGAACACCGCCTCGTTCGCTGGCGAACCGGGGGCGTGGCCCAGGCCGCAGCGGGCATTGCCGGCGATAGCCCCCTCGGTGCCGTGCAGCTCGCAGGTTCGCGGGGTGTCGCAGTGGCTGGAGTTGCTGCAGTCGATCTGGATCGTCCTGCCGCCGGCGAAGCCGAGAAGGCCGCTGAAGTAATCTTCCGAGGGGCCTTCCGGGCCGTCGTACAGAGGGTGCAGGTGGTGCTTGGCGGCGAAGGCCCACTGCGGTTCCGGACAGCCCATCCACCACCAGAGCAGGTTGAGATCGTGCGACATGTGTTGGGCCAGCACGCCCCCCTTCATGCCGTACACGTGCAGCCAGCGGTTGGCATCGGTAATCGTTTCCGGCGGGCTCGCGTTCTTGCTGAAATAGCGGCCGTGGTAGGGCTCGCCGATCCTTCCCGCGGCGACCGCGAGGCGGACGGCGCGGTTGTGGGGGTAGTGGCGCAGGTAATAGCAGAACTGGACGACCCTGCCGGCCCGTTGCGCGGCCGTCCCTATCTCGAGGATCTCCCCGGCCCGGGTCGCGTGCGGCTTCTGCACCAGGACGTGCTTGCCCGCGGCGAGGCTGTCGAGGACCATCGGCGTGCGTATGTCGGGAGGGACGCCGAGATAGATGGCGTCGACGCGGCCGTCGCTGAGCAGCTCGCGGTAGTCGGCGTAGCGGCCGGAAATGCCGAACTCCTCGGCCACCGGGTCGCGGCGCCCCGAATCGGTGTCGGCGATCGCCGCGTTTTCGACCCGCGCCATCTGGGACGCGGAGAGCGCGGCCTGCCTGCCGGTGAAGCCCGCCCCGACGATGCCGAGCCGAAGCGGCCGGCTCACGGCCGCCTACCCGGGGAAGCCGGCCTCAACAGATCGTCCCTCGATGGTGCCCGATGCCGTTTCCCGGAGGGGGATCGCCGACCCAGCGGCTGTCGATCGGCTCGGAGGCGAGCTGGTAGCGGGAGTCGGTGGAGATCCGCAGGCGGTCGGTCTGGTTGTCGTGGGCGGCGTGCATGGTGTACATGGTGAAGACCAGCAGGTCGCCCATCCTGTAGTCGGCGGTCAGCCAGCGGCCTCCGAGGTCGGCGCGGGTGTCGATCGGGTCCTTGCCGTAGGGGCCGAGGGTGGTCCACTGAATGTGGTTCCTCTCCTCGCCGGTCAGTTCGCGATTTTCCGCCTTCGCCGCGGCGACGATGGCCGCGGCCTCCCCGGAATTCTCGCAGTACAGGTTGACGTCGGCGCAGCCGTAGGTAGCCTTCAGCTCCTCCTGCAGGTGCGAGCCTTCGAGCAGCATCAGCCCGCCCATTTCAAACGGGACGTCGTCGAGGGGGGTCCAGGAGGTGTACAGGTTCCTGGTTCCGCGCGACATGAATACGATGTCGCAGTGCGGGTCGGTGGCGATGGCCTTCCCCTGCGTCTTGGCCCGGAACCAAGTGTAGTCGAAGTGCGCCACCTGCCCGCCGAGAAAGAACTCGTAGAACTGGATCATGCGGCCGGAGTAGAGCAGCCTGTCGATCTCGGGGTTGTCGACAGGCACGTCCTGGGCAGAGCGGATCCTCGTTCCGGGCTTGAATCGCCCTTCCTCGAGAGGGGAACCCTCCTCGAAGACCCCCGTAGCGGCGATCCGCCGCATGGCGCTCATACGCGCCGCGGCGACCTCGTCGCGGTCGAGGTATCCGGGAAGGAAGAGATAGCCGTCGGCAGCCATGCGCCGGTGCAGCTCCTCGCGGTCCGCGACAACGTCGATAGAGCTGCGCAGGGGGCCGACACCCGACATGTCGAGCGGACGGCCGCTGAAGGTGAACTGGGGAAGTGTTTCCGTCGTCATCAGGACCTGTTCGATTGCAATATCGAGGGCGGAGTTCGATAAGATAGGGAGGCGTCCGGGGCACGGCGAGCGAGAGGAATCCGGTCTTCAGGCGTCCTCAGAGGCTGCAGGCAGGACAGGAGGAAGGGGCCCTGCGTAAAGGGTTCCCCGGGAGGCTGGCAGATCGGCCCGGGGACGTGGACGATCGGCTCGTCGACGCCCTCGCATCCAAGGGCGCGGTAGATGCGATCGAGGGTATCGAGGTCGATGCGCTTGATCTCGCCCCTGACCAGTCGGTTCAACTGCTGGCGCCCGCATCCCGATTCTGCGGGCGAGCTCGGACTGCGTGGGAGCTCCCTTCCGCTCCAGGAGCTCCTTGAGGAGGAACTTCACCATGGGTTATGCCTCCTGGTCGGTGCCTGGTCGTGTCCCTTCAGCCAAGGTTCCGGGCGCCGGGGGGCGCTGTAACGCCGGATACAGAGAACGATGACAGCGCCAATAGCCGAAAGCCGTCTTGACATACCGATACCTGGTGGCGGGGTTCGCCCAAGTGGCCGGCACCATCTGGATGCCAGGCCAAATCAGAGAAAGCGTGGATCACCCTGCCTTTGCCACAGTTCCAGCACATGTTCGCGCGGTTCCAGCGGCGCCCGGACGCGTGCTTTGCGCAAGTGCGACTCCCAGGTGGCGTGGATCATCTCCAGGCAGTCACGCCCATCCCTTCCGCTGGCTGCCGGATCGCGTCCTTCCTCGATCGCCGCAATCAGATCGCGGAGCATCAACCGCTGTAATAACAACCTCTTCGCCGCCATGTCCCGCCGCTTGCCCAGTTCGTCGACATCCTCCGATGGGACCGCCTGAGGGATCCACTCCTCAATGGGGGTGTGATGAGAACCGTCGTGGATGAACAAAGCGGTTCCGACGCTGCCTCGCAGGGCCAGGCGTCCTTCTGTTCCGATCAGGTCGAGACCGTAGGCATCGTCGTTGGCACGCGGCTCGGCAAGAAACTCCACCTGTGCATGTATTCCCGTCTTGAAACGGAAGGAAACGAATCCGCGCTCACCCAGGACCAGGCCGGAATCGCGATCGCTTGCATCTACTTCTCGGGTATGTCTGATGTCGCGGATCTTCGATTCCCTGCCGTCGAGCTGCTGGAGGTGGGCGTGCGCCCATTCCATGTCTCCGGCGAAAAAGCGAACCCAGTCGTACAAATGGGTCCCCATCTCCATCAAGGCGTTGCCGGCGCGCCTTCCCCCTTTTTCGAAAGCCTTGACCTGGATGAGCCGGCCGATCTCGCCGTTGCTGATCTTTTCCTGCACGTAGCGGTTGTAGGGACTTGCCCGCTTGATGTGATTGATGGCGAGGCGCACGTCGTTGTCGTCGCAGGAGGCCACCATGGCGTCGGCCTCGACCAGGTTCAAGGCGATAGGTTTTTCGCAGAACACGTGGATGCCGCGTTGCGCCGCGGCCAGAGTGGCTGCGCAGTGCACGGGGGAGTGTGTAGCTAGGATGACGATGTCGGGCTCGAGCTCATCCATCATCTTCTCGTAGTCATCGAAGACCGCCTTGACGGCGAAGCGCTGCCGCCATTTGCGCGATTGATCGCAATTGACTTCCGCGGCGCCGGCGAGCTCGCAGGTATTTTCCGCTTCTACCGCCTCGGCGTGGTGATGTCCCATGCTGCCGAGTCCGACTATGGCGATGCGGTATGGTTTCACGGCCGGGCTCCCCTGTCGATTTGGCGAATCCACGGCTCCCTCGGAAGGCGGCAAGGAGGATCAGGATCCCCGCAGGAGGAGACGGCCTCCGGCAAGCAGTTTCAGCAGCCGGTTCGGGAAGGTCTCGACGGCATAGTATGACACCAGCCTGCCCCCGAATCCGCGCTTGAAAAAGGCGATTCCCGGAAGGTTGGCGCCAACGAAGTCGAACCGGGGAAAACCGGTCTGCTCGAGCAGCTTCCAGTAGAGAAAGGAAGTGGCGCCGCTGTCGCGAAAGTCGGGATCGGCCCCGGAGACCCAGGCGTAGATGGTGTCGAAGCCGCGGGAAAATACGACTACCGAGGCGGTGCGGCCGGTGCCGTCGACGACGCGGTAGGCCTCGGTGAGTTCGTGTTTCCGCGCCTCGAAGGCGAACCGCCGCATGATATCGGCTGCAACCGGTGGGCGGCCCTGTTCGCCATAGACCATCTCGTACTGCTGCACGAGCTCGTCGAGATCGTCGGCAGGCTCGAACCGGAATATCTCCGAGGCTTTGCGGATTACGGTGCGGGTGCGGCGCTCGAGGCGGGACCAGACCGCGGCCGAACCGCAGCGGAGATCGGTGAGGTAGGTGTACCGGGGCGCCGCGTTCCAACCTGCCCAGGAAAACTCGCGGACGTCGTCGATTGCAGGTGACAAGGTGAGGTGCACGTGGCCGTAGCTGCCCTCCAGGAATTCGATTAGGGCGCGCGCTTCCCCGCGACGCTCCGATTCCTGCCGCGACGGCAGGTCGCTGGGGACCGGCCGGTGGATGAAGCCGCCGTGCGGCATCAGGGGCGGGGTGATCAACTGCCTGCCGCGACGGCGCTCGATTCCGCTGACGCCGGCTACGAGCTGTCCCTTCTTGTAACAGCCGTAGTTGACGGCGCGGTCGCCGGTCGCTTCCTGCGCGCACTCCAGCCATGCCCGCGTCGAGAACACCGTGCCGCCCACGGCGCCGCGCACGAACTCGTCCCAGTCCCCGGCGTTGCTTGCATCGGCGATTTCGTAGATGTCCAGGGCGGGCATTATCCAGCGGTCACTATCGGCGTTGTTGACATCGTCCGGGGAGCCGTTCTATATTAACAAATATGTAACTTTATTCTAACCACTTGGGCCGGTTGGATTTGTACTGCTCTCCAGACAAGGATCGCGAGGCGGCTCCCGCCTCGCGCAACAAACTCCCGACACCGGCATCTCTGCGCCTCCTTCCGATCATTCTCCTGCTCCTCGGCCTTCGCCTTACCGCGCTGATCGAGTAGGCTCCGCTCTTTCGCTACCAACAACCCGACCGAGAACGGAGCCTTGATAAAATTCAAAGGCAGTGACCGAATTGTGTCTGTGGCAGTGACCGAAAAGGCAGTGACCGAATTGTGTCTGTGGCAGTGACCGAAAAATGTCTGTCGACGAGACCGATGCTTCCCTCAACACCCCCCAGGAGATGACGACGATGCAGATGTTCTACGACGATGACGCCAACCTCGAACTGCTCGCGGACAAAACCGTGGCCGTCATCGGCTACGGCAGCCAGGGGCACGCGCACGCCCTCAACCTCAAGGAGAGCGGCGTGAATGTCGTCGTCGGACTGCGCGAAAGAAGCGCCCGCCGCGCCGAGGCGGAGAGAGACGGCCTCGCGGTCGCCACGGTACCCGAAGCGGCGAAGGCGGGAGACATCATCATGATTCTGATCAACGACGAGATCCAGGGTGCGGTGTTCAAAGCCGATATCGAGCCCAACCTGGAAGAGGGAAACGCCGTGGCCTTCGCGCACGGGTTCAACATTCACTTCAAGCAGGTGGTGCCGCCGGCCAACGTCGATGTCTTCATGGTGGCGCCGAAGGGACCCGGTCACCTGGTGCGCCGGGTATACGAAGAAGGGGGAGGGGTCCCGTGCCTGCTGGCGATCGGGCAGGACGCCACGGGGCGCGCCCACGAAATCGGGCTCGCCTACGCCAAGGGAATCGGCGGCACCCGGGGAGGCGTCATCACGACGACCTTCCGCGAAGAGACCGAGACCGACCTGTTCGGAGAGCAGGTGGTGCTGTGCGGAGGCCTGACCGAGTTGATCCGCGCCGGCTTCGAGACCCTCGTCGAGGCGGGCTACCAGCCCGAGGTCTGCTACTTCGAGTGCCTGCACGAGGTGAAGCTGATCGTCGACCTGATATACGAAGGGGGCATCGCCAACATGCGCTCGTCGATCTCGGACACGGCCGAGTTCGGTGATCTCACCCGCGGCAAGCGAGTGGTGACGGGAGAGACGCGGCAGCGCATGAAGAAGATCCTCGAAGAGGTGCAGAACGGGCAGTTCGCAAAAGAGTGGATGCTGGAAAACCAGGTTGGCAGGCCTGTATACAACGCCCGCAAACGCCAGGACGCCGAGCACCAGATCGAAGAGGTGGGGGCCCGTCTGCGCGGCATGATGAGTTGGCTCGAAGGGTAGGTCTCCCCGGATCCATGAAACCATTCGAGTCACAGTGCGCCTTCGGGTCACATGCAACTCGCGAGTGAAGCCACAATCTTGCCAGGTGGCGTCATGAAAGGGACGAGTCATGGAAAGTGATCGCGTAGTGATTTTCGATACGACGTTGCGCGACGCCGAGCAGACGCCCGGCGCCTCTCTCACCGTGCCGGACAAGCTCGAGATCGCCCATCAGCTCGCCCGACTCGGCGTCGACGTCATCGAAGCAGGGTTTCCGATCTCTTCCAACGAGGACTTCGAGGCCGTGCACCGCATCGGGCAGGAGGTCGAGGGTCCGGCGATCTGCGGGTTGTGCCGCGTCGTGCTCAAGGATGTCGACCGCACGGGGGAGGCCCTGAAGGGGGCGCCGAAAGGGCGGATTCACACCTTCGTCGGCACCTCTCCGCAGCACCGGGCCATGATGAGCAAGTCCGCGGCCAACGTGCTGGAGATGGCGGTAGAGGCGGTGGAGCGGGCAAGGTCCTGCACCGCCGACGTCGAGTTCTCGCCGATGGACGCCACCCGCACCGAGCGCGAATACTTGTTCGAGGTGGTCGAGGCGACGATCGCCGCCGGGGCAACGACCATCAACATTCCCGACACCGTCGGCTACACGGTACCGGACGACTTCGCGCGGCTGATCGCCGACCTTCTCGCCGAGGTGCCGAACGCCGGCGACGCCGTCATCAGCGTGCACTGCCACGACGATCTCGGGATGGCGGTGGCCAACACCCTGGCCGCCTTGAAGGCGGGGGCGCGCCAGGTCGAGTGCACGATCAACGGATTGGGGGAGCGGGCCGGAAACTGCTCGCTCGAAGAGGTGGTGATGGCACTGCGGACGCGCCGCGACTACTTCGGCCTCCACACCGGGGTCGCCGCCGGCGAGATCGTGCACACCAGCCGCATGGTCAGCCGCCTGATGGGGATCGCCGTACCCCCCAACAAGGCGATCGTCGGCGCCAATGCCTTCTCCCACAGCTCAGGAATTCACCAGGACGGCGTGCTCAAGAAGCGGGACAACTTCGAGATCGTCGACCCCCGCGACGTCGGCTGGGAAGACACCAGCATCGTGTTGAGCGCCCGCTCGGGGCGGCACGCTCTGCGGCACCGGCTCGAGAAGCTGGGGTACGTGCTGAACCAGGAAGAGCTGGACAAGGCGTACGACCGCTTCATCGAGGTGGCCGACAAGAAGAAGGAGGTCTTCGACGAGGACCTGATGGCCATCGTCGGCGACGAGCTGCGCAACGTCGCGGAGAAGTACCAGCTCGACTACCTGCAGACCGTCAGCGGCACCGGCTCGATTCCCGCGGCCACGGTGCGGATCAAGGTCGGCGACGGCCAGCGGTTGCAGGCCTCGGCCTGCGGGGACGGCCCGGTGGACGCGGCCTACGAGGCAATCAACACCGCCTTGAAGATCGACAGCGTCAAGGTCGAGGAGTACGGAATTCAGGCGATCACGGGGGGCAGCCAGGCGATGGGTGAAGTGACCGTCCGCGTCGCCGATGGGGATCTGAAAACCACGGGTCACGGAGTCTCGACCGACATCATCGAGGCCAGCGCCAAGGCCTACGTCGATGCCTTGAACCGGTTGGACGTCCGCAAGACCCGGCACGAGCAGCGCATGCAGGTGCTCTGACGACGAGACTGGGAAATGTCGAAGAATCTGTTCGAGAAGATCTGGGATATGCACGAGGTGCGGCGGCTCCCCTCGGGGCAATCGCAGCTGTTCATCGGCCTCCACCTGATCCACGAAGTGACCAGCCCCCAGGCCTTTCAGATGCTGCGCGAGCGCGGCCTGAAGGTGCTGCATCCGGAGCGCACCTACGCCACCGTCGATCACATCATCCCGACGGACCGGCGCGGGCGCCCGTTTGCCGACGGGCTTGCCGAAGAGATGATGGCTGCGCTCGAGGAGAACGCGAGAGAATTCGCCGTGCCCCTGTTCGACATGAACGACCCGCGCCAGGGGATCGTGCACGTTATCGGCCCCGAGCTGGGGCTGACGCAGCCGGGGATGACCATCGCCTGCGGCGACAGCCACACCTCGACCCACGGGGCCTTCGGATCGATTGCCTTCGGCATAGGCACCAGTCAGGTGCGCGACGTCCTGGCGAGCCAGTGTCTGGCGATGGCGCGGCCGCGGGTGCGCCGCATCGAGGTCAACGGCCGGCTCGGAGAAGGGGTGTACGCCAAGGACGTCATCCTCAACATCATCGGCGAACTGGGGGTGAAAAGCGGGGCGGGCTACGCCTACGAGTACGGCGGCGAGGTCTTCGACGCCATGTCGATGGAAGAGCGCATGACGGTCTGCAACATGTCGATCGAGGGGGGCGCCCGTTGCGGTTACGTCAACCCGGACCAGACGACGTTCGACTATGTCCGGGGGCGTCCGTACGCACCGCCGGAAAGCGCCTTCGACAGGGCCTCGGAATGGTGGGGTTCACTGCCCTCCTCCACTGGCGCGAGTTACGACGACCGCGTCGAAATCGACGGCGGAGCCATCGCCCCGACCGTGACCTGGGGAATCACCCCCGGCCAGTCGGCGGGTGTCGACGGCGCCATCCCGCGGCTGACCTCCTTTCCGGAATCGGAACGGGCGAGCGTGCGGGAAGCGCTCGACTTCATGGAGTTCGAGGAAGGGGACAGGATTGCCGGCACGGCCATCGACGTCGCCTTCGTCGGTTCGTGCACCAACTCGAGAATATCCGACCTGCGCGAGGCGGCGAAGGTCGCCAGGGGCCGCAAGGTCAAGGCAAACATCAAGGCGCTCGTGGTTCCCGGGTCCCGCGAGGTGCGCGAGGAGGCCCAGGCCGAAGGCCTGCACGAGGTCTTTCGCGAGGCCGGTTTCGATTGGCGGGAGGCCGGTTGCTCGATGTGCCTGGCGATGAATCCGGACAAGCTGCAGGGGCGGCAGGTCTGTGCCTCGTCGAGCAACCGCAACTTCAAGGGCCGTCAAGGGAGCCCGACGGGGCGGACACTGCTGATGAGCCCGGCAATGGTCGCCGCCGCGGCGATCGAGGGCGCGGTGACCGACGTGCGCGCCATGCTCGGGCAGGGAGACTGAGAATGGAAACGGCAACCGATTCCCGCAGGGGAGCGATCAGGAGCAGGGCGGTGGTGGTGCGCGGCAACGATATAGACACCGACCGCATCATCCCTGCCCGCTACCTGCGCACGGTAACCTTCGACAACCTCGGGGAGCACGCCTTCGAGGACGAGCGCCGTGCCCGCAATCACCCGTTCGACGATGCCCGCTACCAGGGCGCCGGCATCCTCGTGGCCAACAAGAATTTCGGCTGTGGCTCTTCCCGGGAGCACGCTCCGCAGGCGCTGGCGCGCTGGGGCATCCAGGGCTTCGTCGGCGAATCGTTCGCCGAGATTTTCTTCGGCAACTGCGTCGCCATGGGGCTGCCCTGCATGACCGCTTCCGAAGCGGACGTGGAGCGGCTGATGCAGGCGGTGGAGGAGGATCCGCCCCTGGAGCTGGAGATCGATGTCGAGGCGCAGACCGTGGGCTTCGCGTCCGATTCCATAGCGGCGACCCTCCCCGATGGGCCGCGCGAGCAGCTCGTGACCGGTACGTGGGATGCCCTGGGGCAGCTGCTCGAGGCGGTCGACGAGATCGAGAGCACTGCCCGGAAGCTGCCGTACGTGGCGGCACTCTGAGGAAGGGCCGGTATGGGATACATCAAGGTGGGCGGGCGGAAGATCAACAACCCGATCTCCCGGGTGCTGATCATTACCGCGTTCGCGCTGATTTTCTCTTTCGTTGCAGCGGCAATCGTCAGCGCCGTTCTGATACATGTCGGGTACATGTCGGGATCGCGCTGGCCGCGGCGGGGATAGTCGCGGTCGTAATCCTGGTGGTCGACCCCGTGGTTGCGGGGCTGTTCTGGCTTTCAAATCGAATCGAAAAAAGAGGGAGGTGAGATTGTACAGGATTGCCGTTCTGCCGGGTGACGGGACCGGCCCCGAGGTGGTTGCCGAGGGTCTGAAGGCCCTCGGCGCGGTGGCCGCGAAGGTCGGGTTCGCATACGAGACCGTCGAGTTCGATTTCGGCGGCGACCGCTTTCTCGCCACCGACGAGGTGCTTCCCGATTCCGCGGTCGACGAGCTGCGCCAGTTCGACGCCATCTACCTCGGCGCCATCGGCCACCCGGAAGTGAAGCCGGGCATCTTGGAAAAGGGGATTCTGCTGCGGCTGCGGTTCGAACTCGATCAGTACATCAACCTGCGCCCGGTGAAGCTCTACCCGAACGTGCCGACCCCGCTGAAGGACAAGGGGCCGGAGGACATCGACTTCGTCGTGGTGCGCGAGAATACCGAGGGGATCTACACCGGAACCGGCGGCTTCTTCAAGAAGGGCACGCCGGACGAGATCGCGGTGCAGGAATCGATCAACACCCGCAAGGGCGTCGAGCGCTGCCTGCGCTACGCCTTCGAGTTCACGCGGCGGCGCGCCAGGGAGAATACGCTGACCCTGTGCGGCAAGACCAACGTGCTGACTTTCGCCTTCGATCTCTGGGAGCGCGCCTTTCACGAGGTGGGTGAGAGCGATTTCCCGGAGATCCGGCGGGACTACGCCCACGTTGACGCCATCTGCATGTGGATGGTCAAGAACCCGGAGTGGTTCGACGTGATCGTCACCGACAACATCTTCGGCGACATCATCACCGACCTCGGCGCGATGATCCAGGGTGGCATGGGGATCGCCGCAGGGGGCAACATCAACCCGGAGGGGGTGTCGATGTTCGAGCCGATCGGCGGATCGGCCCCCAAGTACACGGGACAGAATGTGATCAACCCGATGGCGGCGATCGCCGCCTGCCAGCTGATGATCTCCACCCTCGGAAAGCAGGAGGGAGCGGAACTCCTGGATGAGGCCATCGTCTCGACCCTGCGGCAGCTGAAGGGTATGGGGGCCGGCGAGATGGGGTACTCGACATCGGAGGTCGGCGACCTCGTGGCACAGGCGGTGGCGGACGGGCCCGCGGGAGGGTGAAGAAATGAACGATACCCTGGAAGTCTACGATGCCACCCTGCGGGACGGGGCCCAGGCCGAGGGGATCGCCTACTCGCTCGAGGACAAACTGCTAATCGCCCGACGCCTAGACCGCCTCGGGGTCCACTACATCGAAGGGGGCTGGCCGAACCCGACCAACCCGAAGGACCAGGCGTTTTTCCGCGAGGTGAAGAAGCTCGATCTCCGGGCTCGCGTCACCGCTTTCGGCAGCACGCGCCGGGCAGGGGTGCCGGCGGAAGAGGACGCCACCCTGAACACGCTGCTGCAGGCGGAGACCGAGTCTGTCTGCATCTTCGGCAAGAGCTGGATTCTGCACGTGACGGAGGCGCTCAAGACCACGCCCCAGGAAAACCTGGAGCTGATCGAGAACTCGGTGGGGTATCTCGCCGCCCACGGCCGCGAGGTGATCTACGACGCCGAACATTACTTCGACGGCTACTGCGAGGCCCCCGACTACGCCTTGGAGACCCTGCGCGCCGCGGCGCGCGGCGGCGCCCGCCTGCTGGTCCTGTGCGACACCAACGGCGGCCGGCGGCCGAGCGAGGTCAGCCGCATCTTCGCCGCGACCCGCGACGCCGTTTCCCTTCCTCTCGGCATCCACACCCACAACGACTCCGGCATGGCCGAAGCCAACACCGTGGCCGCCGCCGAGCTGGGAGCGGTCCAAGTGCAGGGGACGTTCAACGGCTATGGAGAACGCTGCGGCAACGCCAATCTGTGTACGGTGATCCCGACCCTCGAGCTCAAGCTCGGCATGCACCTCATCGGGAAGGAGAACCTCGCCGAGCTGATGGACTTCTCGCGCTTTCTCAGCGAGATCGCCAACGTCCATCACGATCACCGCCAGCCGTACGTCGGCGAGAGCGCCTTCGCCCACAAGGGAGGGGTGCACATCGACGCGATGACCAAGAACCCGCGCTGCTACGAGCACATCGACCCGCAGGCGACGGGGAACGAGCGCCGCTTCCTGGTCTCGGACCAGTCGGGCGGGAGCACGGTGGTTTCCAAGCTCAACAGGTTCTTCCCCGGGCTCAGCAAGAAGGATCCGATCGTCCCGCAGGTGCTGGGGGAAGTGAAGCGGCTCGAGCACGACGGCTACCAGTTCGAGGCCGCAGAGGGCTCGTTCGAGCTGCTGGCGCGGCGGACGATGGGACTCTACGAGGACCAGTTTCGGCCCCTGAGCTTCCGCACCATCAGCCGCAAGGACGACGGCAGCGCCGAGGTGGCCGAAGCGATTGTCAAGGTCGAGGTGAACGGGGAGATGGTGCACACCGTGGCCGAAGGGGAGGGCCCGGTCAACGCCCTCGATCGCGCCCTGCGCAAGGCCCTCGAGGGGGCCTGGCCGAGCCTGAGACACGTCCATCTCGCCGACTACAAGGTGCGCGTCCTCGACAGCAGCAACGGCACTGCGGCGCGGGTGCGGGTGCTGATCGAGTCATCCGACGGCCGCGAAGTCTGGGGTACGGTGGGGGTGTCGGAAAACATCATCGAAGCGAGCTGGATCGCCCTGAACGACTCCTTGCATTTCAAACTGATGCGGGATACGCTGGCCGAGGCCGGGCGGTCCGCCGGCAACACCGGGACGGACTGAGCGGTGAGAAACCTCGAAGGCGGAGGGGTCGCCTCTCCGCCCGGCTACTTTGCGGCGGGGATCAGTACGGGCGTCAAGGAGTCCGGGGCGAGGGACCTGGCCCTGGTGTACTCGACGCGTCCGGCGAATGCCGCCGCGGTGTACACCACCAACAAGGTCCAGGGAGCGCCGATAGCCGTCGACCGCGAGCACCTCGCCGACGGCAGGGCGCGGGCGGTCATCCTCAACAGCGGCAACGCCAATGTCTGCAACGGCGATGCCGGTCTCGACCACGCCCGGCGGATGTGCTCCCTGACGGCCTCGGAGCTCGGACTGGGCGCGGAGGAGGTGCTGGTCTGCTCCACCGGCGTTATCGGGGTGCCGCTGCCGATCGGCAAGATCGAAGCGGGAATACCGAGGGCCGTCGCGGCGTTGTCCGAGGAAGGAGGGGCTGAGGCCGCCGAGGCGATCATGACTACGGACACGGTGTCGAAGAGCTGCGCCGTCGAGGTCGAGCTGGAGTCGGGCACCGCCGTCATCGGGGCGATGGCTAAAGGGGCAGCGATGATCGCCCCCGACATGGCGACGATGCTGTCGGTGGTGACCACCGACGCCGCGGTGCCGGGGGGACAACTGCAGGAGCTGCTGTCGCAGGCGATCCGGCGCACCTTCAACTGCATCACCGTCGACGGCGACATGAGCACGAGCGACACGGTGATCCTGATGGCCAACGGCGGCGCTTCTCCGGAGGAGTTGGGTGGGCGCGACGGCGAGCGCCTCTACGAGGGGATCGAGCATGTCTGCCGGCAGATGGCCCAGGAGATCGCGCGCGACGCCGAGGGATCCTCCAAGCTGATCGCCATATCGGTGCGCGGCGCCGCAACCGAAGCGGAAGCGAGGCAGGTCGGACTCGCGGTAGCCAACTCGAGCCTGGTGAAGACAGCGGCTTTCGGCAACGATCCCAACTGGGGACGGATCCTGTGCGCTGTGGGGTACGCCGGAGTCGACTTCGACCCGGGAAAGGCGCGGGTGTCACTGTGCGGCACCGATATTTACGGAAACGGAGCCGGACTTTCTTACGACGAGGGGAAGCTGAGCGCGGCCATGCAGGCGGATGAGATCGCCATCGCCATCGACTTGGCCATGGGCGGGGAGGCAACCGAGATCTTCACCTGCGATCTCACCTACGAGTACGTGCGCCTGAACGCGGAGTACACCACCTGATGGCGCTTTCGCATTTCATCGAGCAAGTTCAGCCTTCGGCGACGATGGCGATCTCGGCGAAGGCCGCGGCGATGAAACGGGAGGGGATCGACGTCATCCCGCTGTCGGCGGGAGAGCCGGATTTCGACACTCCCGAGCACATCAAGGCCGCGGGCATCCGCGCCATCGAAGAGGGGTTCACGAAATACACCTCGCCGCCGTCCGGCATCGTCGAGCTCAAGGAGGCGGTGTGCCGGAAATTCCGGGAGGATAACGGCCTCGACTACTCCGCCGACCAGGTGATCGTCAACTGCGGCGCCAAGCACTCCCTCTACCTCGCCGTCGCCGCGGTGCTCAATCCCGGGGACGAGATGATCGTGCCGACGCCCTACTGGGTCACCTTTACCGAGCAGCCCAAGCTGGTCGGCGCCGGGTCGGTGGTGGTGCGAACCAGGCGGGAAGACGGTCTCAAGCTGACTCCGGATGCCCTGCGCTCGGCGATCACCCCGAGGACGCGGATGCTGCTGCTCAACAGCCCGTCGAACCCGAGCGGTTGCGTCTATACCCGGAATGAGCTCGAGCAGCTGGCCGCGGTCGCCGTCGAGCACGGCATCTACGTGCTCAGCGACGAGATCTACGAGAAGCTGGTTTACGACGACGCCGAGCACGTATCGATCGCCTCGATGGGCGAAGAGATCAAGAGGCTGGCCATCGTCGTCAACGGGGCTTCGAAGGCGTACGCGATGACGGGGTGGCGGATAGGGTACGCGGCCGCCGAAGCGGAGGTGGTCGCGGCCATGGACAAGGCCCAGAGCCAGACGGTGTCGCACCCGACTTCGATGTCGCAGAAAGCGGCCCTCGAGGCGCTGACCGGACCCCAGGATATGGTCGAGACCATGCGCCGCGAGTACGACGGCCGCCGCCGCTACATCACCGCTCGTCTCAAAGGCCTGGAAGGGGTGGAATGCCCCTTGCCGCTGGGGGCCTTCTACGTCTATCCCGACATGTCGAGCTATTTCGGTTCGCGGTTCGAAGGTCCCGAAGGATCGTGGGAGATCGAAGACTGCACCGGCCTGTGCGAATACTTGCTGGAAGTCGGAAAAGTCGCCTGCGTTCCCGGAGTCGGCTTCGGGACCGCAGAACATATCCGGCTATCCTACGCCACGTCGATGGAAAAGATCGCGACGGCGATGGACCGAATCGAGGCGGCACTTTCCCTCCTGCGCAGGTAGGTCCGACTCGAAAACCGAACACCTTCGCGGTCTCCGGTGTCAGTAATACAGATACCCGGGAGCCATGATCCGATGAACAGCGACAAATCCTTCTATCTAGATTTTGAACGGCCGGTCGCAGAGCTGGAAAAGCGGCTTGAGGAGATGCAGGTGCAGGCCCGGACCGACGGGCTCGATCTCGACCGCGAGCTGAAAACCCTCGAGCGCCAGATCGAGAGGCTCCGTCGCCAGACCTACACCAACCTGACGCGCTGGCAGCGGGTGCAGATGAGCCGCCACCCGCAGCGGCCGTACTCCCTGGACTACATCGAGCGGATGCTCGAAGACTTCGTCGAGCTTCATGGAGACCGGTATTTCGCCGACGATCCGGCCATCGTGGGCGGACCGGCGCGGCTCGACGGCGAGGCGGTCGTGGTGATCGGCATTCAGAACGGACGCAACGTCGAGGAGCGCAAGTTCCGCAACTTCGGGATGCCCCATCCCGAGGGCTACCGGAAAGCCCTCAGGCTGATGCAGATGGCGGCCAAGTTCAAGCGCCCGATCCTGACCCTGGTCGACACCTCGGGAGCCTACCCGGGGATCGAGGCCGAGGAGCGCGGCCAGGCCGAGGCGATCGCCCGCAACCTCTTCGAGATGTCCCACCTGGAGGTACCGATCGTCGTCGCCGTCATCGGACAGGCCTTCAGCGGGGGAGCCATAGGGATCACCGTGGGGGACCGCATACTGATGCTCGAGCACGCCTGTTATTCGGTCATCGTGCCGGAGAGCTGTTCGACGATTCTGTTCCGCACCCGCGACCGCAAGGAGGAGGCTGCCGAGGCGCTGAAGCTGTCCGCGGAGGATCTGCGCGAGTACGGCATCATCGACCGCATTGTCCCCGAGCCTTTCGGCGGAGCCCACCGGGACTACGACGGGGCCGCGGCCAATCTCAAGAAGCAGGTTTTGGAGGCGCTGGAGGAACTGCGCGGTCTGACGGGTGAGGAGCTGGTGAACAGGCGCGTCGACAAGTTCGGAGCGATGGGTGAGTTCGTCAGCGCCTGACAGCACACTCTGGCAACATCAGTACGTCGGCGCACTCGAAATGGAAAAGGCCCCCACCATCCAGTGAGGGCCTTTTTCGTTTGGGGATTCTCGTCGCCAATCGCTGTTGGCGGTCAGCTCCCTGCGGTCAGCTCCTTGCGGTCAGCCCCTTCGGACCCGGTCGAACAGGCGCTCGAGTCGGTCGAAGGCGAGCTTTATCATGTCGTCGTCCCAGTCCCCGTCGATATTGACCTTCAGCACCGATTTGAGGGTGTCGAGATAGGCGCGTTGCGCCTCGCTCAGGGTGCGCGAACCGGTGGTCGACCCGCCGCTGCCCAAAGACTCCTGGCTGCGGGACTGCTGCGAAGATCTGGAGCTCGATCCGCGCTCCCCTCGCTCCCCTCGCTCACGTTCCCCTCGCTCCCCTCGCTCACGCTCCGTTCGTGGAGGTGCCGGCGACGGAGGAGCGTCCGGTGCAGGGCTATCGTTGCCGTCCTCGGCTTCCCCCGTTCCTTCGTCGGGATCGGTGCAGCTTGTCAGGTACTTGAAGAACATCTTCATCTTGTTGGCCGAATCGTTCCCCATCCCCGTTTCCTTGCGGAAGAAGGAGACGATGTCGCGGTCGGTCATCTCCCCGTTCGCCCGGTATTCCTTGAGCAGCTCGGGGTAGAGATCCTCGAGGATTTCGTCGAAGGCGCCGGCGCGGGTGTCCTGACTCACCAGCTTCTGCAGGCGATCGGTCGGCTTCTGGTCGCTGTCGATGAGTTGCATCGCCTCGATGCCGCGCAGGAAGCGGTGGATCATCGAAGGGGTCCGGATTATGGCTCGAACGTAGTCGCGGTCGATTTCGTCCGGGATCCGGCTCTGAAGTCTGGCGAGGAATTTCTCGAACTGGGCCTTGGTTATGTAGGGATACCAGGGCCGGGAGTCGTTTCCGCCTTCCGGGGAATCCTCAGCGGCTTCTTCGACCGCGTCCTGTTCCCTCTCCTCTGAATCGATGTTGCGGTTTTCCATGCGGCGATTCTCCAAGTTGTGGGGTTATTCCGTCATGCCGGGAAGTCACATGACCATCATGGATGCTCGGCCGTGACCGCGGTGCCGATTCCTCCCCGCACGTTGAAGTCGCCTGTCACCGTCATGCGTCTGGGGGCGCAGGCGGCAACCAAGTCGTCGAGTATCCGGTTGGTTACCGCTTCGTAGAAGATGCCCTGCTGACGGAAGGATCCGAGGTAGATTTTCAGCGACTTGAGCTCTATGCAGTTCTGGTCGGGAACGTAACTGATGCGGACCGTGCCGAAGTCCGGTTGCCCGGTTTTCGGGCAGACGGAGGTGAATTCTGGACAGTCGATTTGTATGGTGTAATCCCGGTCGGGCTTGGGATTGGGGAAGGTCTCGAGCACCGGAGCGGAATGTGAGGCCATATTCGTTTTCTGCAAACCGTAAAGAAACTAAGGGTCCCGGCAAGGGGGGCAAGGAAGCTTCATCCGATGAAGCGCCGCAACGCGTTGGCGGTGATGGCGGACACGACCTCGTCGACGAGCAGGGAACTGGCGTAGCAGATGGAGCCGGCTGAAAAGACCTCGCCGCCGCTGCCGCTTTCGTAGTGGACGATCTCGGCGCCGCCGCCGCCGGGATTGAGGCCCCGGGCGACCACGCGGACACCTGCCGGCGAGCTGGGGGACCGCTTGTCCGTCTCGTGCCCCGATGCCCCACCGGAAATGCGCATGTGCAGGCTGCGCTCACCGAACAGATCGCCGTTGGCCAGGCCGGTGCCTTCGAAAATCCAGTGATCGGCATCGACCACTTCGTACGCTGCAGCCGTCATCACGCCGCTGTCGCTGTACACGACCCCGAGGAGGTTGGCTTCCGATTCGCAGTAGTAGTGGAAGCGGCTCTCCAGTCCGCGGCGTCCGATTTCCCGGGCATCGCCGTTGAACACCTTCATGGTCGACTGGTCGAGAATTTCCACCTTACAGTTGAGGCCGTTGCCGCCGAGGTAGACCAGTTTGCCACCGCGCTCGTGCACCCAGCCCTTGACCCCGTAGTACATCTCCGCGGACCAGTACTCCGGATGCGGTCCGAGAAGGAGGACCTCGTAGTCGTCGAGATTAAGCACGCCGCGGTGGAGCTGCGTTTCGGAGTAGACGTCGTAGTCGAACCCCTCCTGCTCAAGCCAGCCGAGGATGCGCCACTCCGTCTCGGCGACGTGGCAGGCCGCCCGCCCTTCGATCGGGTCGTGCAGGCCGACCGACAGTGGAATGTGGTTTATCGGCTCGGGGCGCTCGAACGACAGGGGAGCGTACTCCTCGCGGTCGTAGACGACGTTGTCCGGATCGGTGTAGCGCGGCAGCTCCTGACGCGCGTTTACCGTCGGAACGGGCGCCAGTTCCGCAGGGTTGGCGTAGTTGCTGCGCCCTCCAAAGTTGTTGTAGGCGTTCCAGTTGACGTCCGACACCAGCACCGCGATCCGGGCCTGGGGGCGGGCGGGGGCGACGATCCAGGGGAAGCTGAAAAATGCCTGCGGAACCGATGCGTCCGCGCCGGTGAAGGGGTTCCGCGTCGAGGCGTGGAAATAGTAGAGCCCGGAGCGCTCCGGAGCGCTGACGAACTGCCTGTGGGCGGGGCTGGTGTAGCCGATGGAATTCCAGCGCACGCCGGTCCGAGTGTAGTCCCCGTCCGGGGTAATCTGCACGGTGGCGCGCGGTCCGTGCTCGTCGAACCAGCCCACAGGGCGCACGAACTCCTTCTCTCTTCCGTAGCGGAACAGCTCGAGCTTGTACGGCTCGCTGGAGTGCACGCGGAATTCCGACCGCTCTCCGGAGCGGACGCACTTGGGCCAGGCGTAACCGAGCAAGCCGTCGGCGAGCAGCCGGAACTGGTAAGGCCGCCCTTCGGCGACGGTGACGTCCACCCGTTTCGATCCGTAGCCGTCGCGGGCGATGGTCACCCTGTACCGCCCCGGTTCGATCTCGGCATGCACCGCGCCGGAGGCGGAGGACCGGGCTTCCACCCGCCGGTTCCACCCCTCGAATTCCAGCAGGGCGTCCGGGAGTGCCACGTAGCGCTCGTCGCTGACGTACCCGACCAGCATCAGCGCGGCTCCGTGGCGAAAAGGGGATCCTCGACTCCGGCGTCGCGGAACCCCCGCTGCCGCAGCTCGCAGCTGTGACACTCGCCACAGGGGGCCTCGCTGCCCACGTAACAGGACCAGGTCAGGTGCAATGGTGCACCGAGCTCGAGTCCCCGTTTCACGATCCCCGGCTTATCGAGGGCGAGCAGGGGCGTCTCGACGGAGATGGCGGTTTCTGGCCGCGTTCCGGTTTCGATTGCCCGGGCGAACGCCGCGAAGAAAACGGCGCGGCAGTCGGGGTACGGACAGTCGCGCTCGTGGGCACCGAGGAAAACCGACCTCGCTCCGGCAGCTTCGGCCCAGGCGGCCGCGATGGCGAGCAGGTTGGCATTGCGAAACGGGAGGTATGTCGAAGGGACGGGCTCTCCGTTCCTGTCGCCTGCGGGAAATCCCGGGCAGGTCAGAGAAGAGCCTCCAATAGCGGCGAGGTGGCCGGCGTCGGCGAGGAGTCGGTGGGAAACGCCGAAATGTTCGGCGATCTCCTCGAAAGCGGCGAATTCGCGCTCGGCGGTGCGCTGGCCGTAGCTGACATGGAGGAAACCGAGCGCGCCGGGGTCGCCGATGGCGAGGGCAGCTTCGGATGCTGTCACGCAGCTGTCGAGGCCGCCGCTGACAAGGACGACCGCCTGAATGGGTGAATTCATCGCTGCCAATATATAGTGTTCCCGGCCGGGAATGGGTGAAATGACGCTGGACTGCATCCAGTGCGTAAATACCGGCTGCACCTGTTCGGATTCCGTGTCGGCTCCGGGCCCTTTCGGGGTTTCCCAGGGACTACAGGTAGCGTTTGACAGGGGTCCCCGCGAACGTAGATTCAGCGGCAAAACGGAAGGCCCTTATCTAATATGGAATACTCCAAATTCGACAGAGTGCCCAATCATTACGAGGGGGCTATCATCCAGCGCATCAAGGACTTTCGCCAGGAAGTCGGCAAGCGGTCACTGCGCTCCACCCGCCTCCCTGTCGGGGACCTGGAATTCCTGATCCCCCGGCATTTCGGCTTCTGTTTCGGCGTCGAGCGCGCCATCCACATGGCCTTCTCCGCGCTCGAGGAACACCCCGGTCGTCCGGTCCACCTGGTCAGCGAGATCATCCACAATCCCCTGGTCAACAACGACCTGAAAGAAAGGGGCATCGACTTCATTTTCGATTCCGACGGGGATCGCCGCATCTCCCAGGAGGAGATCGGCAGGGAAGACATCGTCATGATCCCCGCTTTCGGCACCACCCTGGAGATCGAGGAGTCGCTGAAGCAGGCAGGTCTCGACACCGATTCGGAGGAGTACCGCGAGCGCTACGACACCACGTGTCCGTTCGTTTCCAGGGTTTGGGACAGGGGGCAGGAGCTCGGACAGGAGGGCTACACGATCCTCATTCACGGGAAGTTCCTGCACGAGGAGACGCAGGCGACCCACTCGCACACGAAGCAGCATGCCAAGACGCTCGTCGTGCCCGACAGACAGGACGCCACCCGGGTCGCCGCCTTCATCGCCGGCGCCGTTTCCGAGGAGGAGTTCACCGAGGAGTTCTCGGGGAAGTGGTCGCAGGGATTCGATCCCGGTACCGATCTGACTCGCATCGCCGTGGTCAACCAGACGACGATGCTCGCCGAAGAGACGAAAGAGGTCGCGAACATCATTCGCGCGGCGATGCAACGCAGGTACGGCGACGACAACCTCGACTACCACTTCGCCGATACCAACGATACGCTCTGTTACGCGACGAACCGGAATCAGAATGCCACCAAGGGACTGCTCGAGGCGCAGCCGGACGTCGCCATCATCGTCGGCGGTTACAACAGCTTCAACACCTCCCACCTGGCGGAGATCTGCTCGGAGATGATGCCTAGCTACCTGATCGGCGGCAAGGAGGAGCTGCTGTCGCGGGAGCGCATCCGGCACTTCGACATCCACGCCAAGGAACTGACGATCTCCAACAACTGGCTTCCGGCGAAGGCTCCGGTTACCATCGCCGTGACCTCCGGAGCGTCCTGTCCAGATGTCCTGATGAACGGGGTGCTTGAGAGGCTCGCCGGGTTCTACGGATACGGCCAGCCCGATATAGAGGAAGGCTTGGACCGGCTCAGCCTGTACGAGCCCGCGGCGTGAGCAGTCAGGCGCCGGCCACCGGGTTGCGCAGCCTGCCGATCTTCTCCACTTCGATAACGACCTCGTCGCCTTCCCGCAGCCAGACCGGCGGCGTGCGGGCGAACCCTACTCCCTGCGGCGTCCCCGTCAGAATCACCGTTCCCGGCAACAGGGTCGTATCCTGGCTCAGGAAAGCGATCAGCTCGCGAACGGAGAAGATCATGTCTCCCGTGGTGTGGTCCTGCATGGTTTCGCCGTTCAGCAGCGTCCTGATGCCCAACGTCTGGGGGTCGGGAATGTCGTCGGCGGTCACCAGGACCGGCCCCAGCGGGCAGAAGGTGTCGAAACCCTTGCCCCGGATCCACTGTCCGCCGCCCCCCTGGAGCTGCCAGGTGCGCGCCGAGACGTCGTGGCCGCAGGTGTAGCCGAGCACGAAATCGAGGGCGTTCGACTGGGAGACGCCGCGGCAGCGCCTGCCGATGACGACGGCAAGCTCGCATTCGTAGTCGGTCTCCTCGCCGTGCTGGCAGGAGGGCAGGCGAATGGGATCCCCGGGATGGTTCAGGGCGCTGGTCGGCTTCATGAACACGACCGGGCGTTCGGGGATGTCGACACCCGACTCTTTGGCGTGCTCCCGGTAGTTGAGGCCAATGCAGAAGATGTTAACCGGGTCGACCGGGGCCAGCAGCTTGGAGACCTTCCTCGTCTCACCTGTCGGCGTCAGCCCGGAGTACAGGTCTCCGGACAGCAGGGCCGCATGGCGGCCGTCTCCCTCCTCCCCGAAACAGGTCTGACCTTCCTCGTCGATGAACCGGATGATGCGCATCCTCTTTTTCCCTCCGCACTAGTCGTGTCAGGCACCAAACAATGGAGGCGGTCCCGAATACCGTCAAGCACACGGAGCCGCCGTGGCGTCCCCTGATCGACCCAGCGTGCTCGTAGTCGGCGCCGGGATCGTCGGGAGCTGCGCCGGCTACTTTCTCGCCTGCCGGGAGGCGCGCGTGCAGATGATCGACCGCGACCCCGATCCGTCGGCGACGACGCGCGCCTCCCTCGGAGTCCTGACTCATTTCCAAGGCGGCGATGACCCGTACTCGACCTTTTACCGGGACGCCCACGCCCTGCACGCCGAGCTTGCCCGGCAGCTGCGGGAGGAGACCGGTCTCGACGTCGGCTGGAGAGCCCTGGGTGGAATCGACCTCGCCTTCGGAGACGCGGAAGTCGAAGAGGCTCGATCCCGGCTGCGGGACCGAGGGCGCAATTGCCGCTGGGAGTGGCTCGACCACGACAGGGTGCGCCGCCTTGAGCCCAAGGTGTCCTTCGATGTCAGCGGCGGGGTCTATTTCCCCGACGATCACCGCGTCGATCCACCGGCCCTGGGGCATGCCCTGCGCACCGCTGCGGCGCAGCGCGGCGCCGTGGTTCGGCTCGGCTGCGAGCTGCTGCGGATCGAAGCCGGGGGCGGCGGTGTAAAGGCCTGGATCGGGGAGGAGACCCAGAACCGGGAGGAGCGCTTCGATTTCGCCGTTCTCGCCGCCGGCTCCTGGACCGGGGAGCTGGTCGCGGAAGCGGCTGGCGGGCCCCGCATCAGGCCGGTGCGCGGGCAGCACTGCCGTTACCGCGGGGGAAGCGAGATCGGCCACTTGCTGCGCTGGGGGGGGCATCACCTGATCCCGGCCGGGGATGCCATCGTCGTCGGGGCGACCGTGGAGGAGGTCGGCTTCGATACCCGGACCACGGAGGCGGCCGCGGCGGAGTTCGCGGGGGTGTTTGGCCGCGTGCTCGACATGGAATCGATCCTGCTCTCGCAGGCCGCGGGGCTGCGCCCCAAGCCTCGCAAAGGAAAGCCGGTGATCGGCCCGGTCGATCCGTCCGCGCGCCTTTTCGTCGCCAGCGGCCATTACAGGAATGGGGTGCTTCTCGGCCCGCTGACCGGTCGGGTCCTCGCCGATTGGATCGTCGCCGGGCAAGCGTCGCGCGACATGTCCTTCTTCGGGATCCGCAGATAAGCCATTTCCGGAGGAGAAGCCTTGGCTTCATGCCGGCCGCCGGTGAATTGACAGCGACCGGGCTCCCGGATACCGTAAAGCCTGCCAACCAAACCGGAGGAATCAGCTGCGATGACAGTACTGACGAATACCGCGAGCCCCGGACTGGAGACCGACGAGCTCCGCGACGCCCTCGACACGGTGATTTCGATTCCCGTGGTGCCGTTCAGGAATGGAGAGGTCGACTTCGAGGGGCACGCGACAAACGTCGATTACCTGATGAACACCAACCATCTCGAGGGGGACCGGCGGCGCGCCATCGCCGTCGCCGGTACCAGCCTGGTCCATCACATATCCGGCGAAGACCAGGTCCGCCTGATGGAGGTCGCCGGCGAGCGCATGGCAGGAAGGGGGGTGCTGATGGCCGGCATAGCGCCGAACCCCCTTTCCGACGCCGCCCGGCTGATCGAGACCATGTCCGCACTCGACCATCCCCCCGACGTCTATCTCGTGATGCCGCTGACCGGGATCATCCAGCCTGCGGGGCTTTACGACACCTACATGGAGTTCGCCGAGCGGGCAGGCGAGTGCGGGGCGCGGCTGCTCTACTACCTGCGGTCCCCGGAACAGATCCCGTACGTGGTCGGGCTCGTCAACGACTCGCCGCATTTCATAGGGGTCAAGGTCGGGACCCGTGACGAGGACGTTGTGCCCCTGGTGGAGCAAGTCGACCGCAGTCGCGGCATGGTCATCTGGGGCATCGGCGACCGCTCGACCCGTGCCGCCGAGCTCGGTGCGAGCGGGCACACATCGGGCATCAACATCGCCTTCTCGAAGGCCTCCGACGAGATCAACAACGCCCAGCGCCGCGGCGACTACGAGGTCTCGCTCAAGGTCGAAGGAGAGCTCGCGGCGCTGGAGGAGATCCGCTTCCGCGACGGGCGCATGTACAACTACTCCGCCGTAGTCGAGGCGATGCATGCCGGCGGCTGGCAGGACGTGGTAGCCGGCGAAGGGGGGCCGTTCAATCCCCGGGTTCCCGCCGAGGTGGCCGAGGAAGTACGGGCTGCCATCGACGGAATCCGGCACTACCACTAGGCGGGAACCGTGGTGCCGTCCTGTGCGGGACTCAACGAGAGGCCGGCACAGGGCAACAGCACCGGTTGGACGGGCGCCCATCCCGGCGCCCGGGAAGGCGAGAGAAATCTACTGAAAGGGCGGGGCGGCAGCGGCGGGTGTCGGGAGGTCGGGAAGGGGACCCGGAATCGTCAGCTGCGTCCGCCGAGGCGCTCGAGGTACTCCGTCCATTCGACAGGGACGAGATCGCCCTTTGTAGCATTGCATTCGGTGCAGCAGGGGACGACGTTGCTCTTGACCGAGAAGCCTCCGCGAACGACAGGCACGACGTGATCCATGGTCAGTTCCCTGGGGTGGAAGCGCCCGTTGCAGTAGTGGCATCTGCCCTCGCCGCACCTGTTCTTCCACCACTGGCTCCGGCGCAGCTCCCGCCCCTTCTGCTTCTCTCTCTCGATATGCTCTTCGGAGGCGGGGGTGTAGTAGTCGGTCATGATTCCTGCGGACCGACGGCGATTGGATTCACGCAAAAGGCACCCATGGCGAAAAAAACCGTTCCCGGCCGATGCTGATCCCACTGTTCCCTCTCGCCGTCGTCGTCTACCCGGGACAGACGGTGCCGCTCTACATTTTCGAGGAGCGCTACAAGGCGATGATCGCCGACTGCGAGCCGGAAGGAACCGGTGAGTTCGCGCCGTTCGGGATCTCGCTGTTCGACGATGGCGAAGTCGCCGAGGTCGGCTGCACCGCGGTGGTCTCGGAGATAGCGAAGCGTCATGCGGACGGTTCGATGCATATCGTCACCGTCGGCAGACAGCGCTACCGCACCCTCGAGGTGATCGAGGACAAGCCGTACCTGCAGGGGCGTGTCGAGCTCCTCGAGGATGCCGGCGAAACCGGCGACCCGGCCCTGGCCCGGGAAGCGGGGGACGCCTACCGTGAGCTGCTTGCCCTGGCGGCTCCCGGAGCGGACGAGGAGGTCGGGAGGGACGCGACGGCCTTCGAGATCGCCGTCAACTGTGGTTTCGACCTGAAGCAGAAGCAAAGGGTGATGGAGATGCTCAGCGAGAGCGAACGCCTGCGCTACCTCTGCGATCACTTCGAAGAAGTGCTGCCGAAGCTGCGCCTGCGCCTGGAGCAGCAGCGCCGGGTGAAATCGAACGGATACGGGCCCCACGAGTAGCCGTCAGCCCCCGCCATCGACCAGGGCGACGAAGATCTGATCGGCGACCTCGAGGCCGAGGTGGTGCTCGCACTCGCGGATCGCGATGAGCATCGAGCCGCTGAAAGGGGCCTTGTCGCGAACCTCCAGCTCGGTGCCGAGGTGAAGTCCCTTCTCGTCGAGATAGCGCAGCAGCTCGGGGCTTCGGTCGCTGACCTGCGAGATGCAGACCACCTGTCCAGATTCGATATCCGACAACCGCTGGTAGTCGTGGACGGCGATGATTCCCTCCTTGGAGGGAATCGGCTCGCCGTGGGCACCCACGGTCGGGTACCCCATGGCGCGGTCGATGTGGTCTTCGAAGTCCTCGGAGATGGCGTGTTCAAGACGCTCCGCCTCGGCGTCGACACGGTCCCACCCGTACCCGAGGGCCTGCGCCAGGTAGAGCTCGAGCAGGCGGTGGTGGCGGATGATTTCGAGAGCCATTTTTTCGCCCGCGCCCGTCAGCCGCACCCCCTGGTAGGGGCGGTGCCGGAGCAAGCGCATCTCCGCCAGTTTCTTGATCATGTTGGTCGCCGAAGCCGCCGAGACCTGCATGCGCTCGGCGAGCAGGGAGGTGGTAACCGATCCGTCGCCGGATTGCTCCGTATCCGGGCTGTTGGAAAGCTTGTATATCGCCTTCAGGTAGTCCTGGACCGACTCGCTGATCGTCCCGTCTGGTGGGAGCCTGTCGCTCTTCGGGGTCAACGCCGGGTTACCTGTATTTCAACTGAATCGCGCACAATCGAGGCTGATTTTTAGTCGCGACTAAACCTACAGGATGGCAGGGTGCTGTCAACTTGGCCTCCGCAGGTGAAATCATGAAATCACTCGATGTCGTCTACCTGCATTCCCACGATACGGGCCGCTACGTGCAGCCCTACGGACACGGTGCAGTCCCCGTCCTACAGGAGCTCGCCGAACAGGGCCTGCTGTTCCGGAGCGCCTTCTGCGCTGCACCGACCTGCGGAGCCGAGCTGGGCGGCGCTGTTGACGGGCAAGTGGGCCCCCTGCAGCGGCATGCTGGGGCTGGTGCACCGCGGCTTCTCGCTGGCGGACTCCCGCCGGCATCTGGCGCGCGTATTGGGGAGTGCGGGTACCACACCGTACTCCCCGGTGTCCAGCACGTGGGCACCGCGACGCGGAGCTGGGGTGCCTCCAGGTGCTCGATACGGACTCCAACAGCGCCTCGGAAGCGGCCCCGGCCGCCGCCGAGTTCCTGGGCAACCCTCCCGGCGCCGGAGGCGGAGCAGCTGTACGACCTGGCATCAGGCCCGAACGAGGCGCGCAACCTCGCGGCCGATCGCGGCGGGGCCGGAGTTCTTGGCCTGATGCGCGGGCGTCGGGATCAGTGGATAAAAGAGACCGGCGATCCACTGCTGTCCGGGCCGGTTCGCGCTCCTTCCGGCGCCAGGATCAACGACGGAGACGGGCTGTTGCGGCGCGAGAAACCGCGGTTGATCGAATAGCGAATCCGACCGCCCCTCCCCTACTTCCGGTAAGACCTTCTGGTGCGGCAGACGACCGGCAGATCAGGATTTCCGGATGGACGCCGTGGCTTCTCAGCGCTTGAACCCCCCCCATGCAACAGTGTACCGTTCCGGCCATGACGGAAACGCGACCTACCGCCGGCGAGCGGGGCTTCTTCGATTCGAAGGGGTACCTGCAGCTCGACTCGTTTCTGCCCGCGGCCCTGGTCGAAAAACTCGCGGATCGGCTGGGCGCGGCGATGGAACGGCGTGCCCTCCTCGAGCGCGAGGGCGTCCCCCCGAACAGCCCGGGAAAGCGGATCGCCATCGAGGGGGCGGACCGGCGCATCTTCCACATCCTCGACGACGATCCGGAGTTCCTCGAGCTCGTCGACTACGGCGCCATCATGCCGTACGTGCGCACCCTGCTTCACGAGGAGGCCCACTTCCACGCCTCCGACGCCATCTGGGAACAGGGGGTCTGCGAGCGCGAGCCGGGGTGGCACATCGACGGCGCCGACCGCGGCTACCGCAATCTGCGCCCGCGGATCCCGCTTCTCCAGCTGAAGATTGGTTACATCCTGTCGGACATGACCCAACCGGATCAAGGGAACCTGGTGATCGTCCCGGGGTCCCACCGCGACGACGACGAGCCGGGCCCGGAGCAGCTGTGGGGATTCGATACGCTTCCAGAGGCGGTGCAGGTCTGCGGTCCTCGGGGCACGGCGGTCCTGTTTCACAACGCCCTGTGGCACTCCCGCGGCCCCAAGCGGCGCCCCGGCGGCAGGCGCATCATGCTGTATTACGCCTACGAGGTCCCCTGGATCATGGGCAACCCCGAACACTGGAGCTATCCGCCCGGGTTCTACAACGCCCTCTCGTCCGAGCGCCGCAAGCTGTTCCACGGATTCCTCTTCGATCCCCCGGAATACCGCTTCGCCTGAGCGAGGTTCCGCGGGGCCGCACCTGCTGGCTGGCCGCGGAAACGCAGCCAGATTTCTCACCCCGGCCTGCCGGTACTCTACAACTCCCGCGAAGCCGTTCTCCATAACACTGTTTTCGCAGCAGCACCCCTGCCTGAAAGCTCCGGAGGCGCGAGGCACCTCTCTGATTCCGTGGCCGCCTCCGGGTCGTCAACGGTATCCGCGCTTCAGCCGGGCACGCATGCGCTCAAAGCGCTCGGCTCCGAGCCGCCCATCCGGATCGCCGGCCCTGGTGATCCGCCTCTCGATGTCGCGGATGCGCTCCGCGGTCGCGGGGTGGGTGGACATCAGCTTTTCGAAGTACCCCGGCCGCCGGGCGGATTCGGCTTCAAGCAGCCGGGAGAAAAAGGTGATCATGCCCCGGGGATCGTACCCTGCGGCGATGGTGTAGGCGACGCCGTAGCGGTCCGCTTCCCGTTCGTCGTCCCTGCTGAATTCGGCCATAGAGCCGGCCTCGAGGATGTCGGCCGTCAGCTCGGCGAGAAGCGCCGGGTTATCCCCCAGGGCAATCGCCGCCAACAGCTGCACCCCGAAGCGGGTCGCCAGCTGGTTGGCCGAGTGCCTCCCGACCACGTGGCCGATCTCGTGCGCGAGCACGCCTGCCACCTCGGCCTCGTTCTCGGCGAAAAGCAGCAGGCCGGAGTAGAAGTAGATGAATCCCCCGGGAAGGGCGAAGGCGTTGACCTGGCGGGGGTCGTCGAGGACGCGGATGCGGTAGGGGATCCCGGGCCGGTCGCGATGGCTGGCGAGGATGAGTGGCCGGCCGATCTCGGCGACGTAGCGCTGGATTTCGCGGTCGCGCAGAACCGGCTGCTCCGCTTCGATCTGCCGGGAGAGCTTGCGCCCGAGCTCGATCTCCGTTTCCGGGGGGACCAGGCTCCTCCCCAGCTGCTGGCGCACCGCGGCGCAACCGCTCAGGGCGACGAGCAGCAGCAGCAGGGAGGGGGTGCCGAGGCGGCGCCGACCGCCCACACCTGCTACGGCTCTGGAAAGGAAGGGCATGGCGTTACTCGTGGGACGGATTCAGGCTCATTTCCGGAGTGGCGTCCATTTCGTGCGGGACTGCCCCAAGGCCCATGAGCGAGTCGCCGGCTCCTACACGAACGGGCGCGGACCGACGGAGCCGGAGCAGCCAATCAGCACGTCGAGGTCGACGCCGCGGTCGGCCTGCAGCACGTGGTCGAGGTAGATGCCGACGTAGCCGCGGTCGGCTCGCGGCCGCGGCGGCTGCCACCGCTGCCTCCGCCGCTCCAGTTCGGCCGCGGAGACGTCGAGATCAAGTCTCCTGCCGGGGACGTCGAGCTCGATCATGTCGCCGTCCTCCACTAGCGCCAGCGGACCTCCCACTGCGGCTTCGGGAGCGACGTGCAGGACGATGGTGCCGAAAGCGGTGCCGCTCATGCGCCCGTCCGATATGCAGACCATGTCGCGCACCCCTTTTTGCAGCAGCTTCCGGGGCAGGCCGAACTTGCCGAACTCCGGCATTCCGGGGAATTCCCTGGGGCCGATTCCCTTCAGGACCAGGATGCAGTCCTCGTCGACGTCGAGGTCCGGGTCGTCAACGCGTGCCCGGTGATCCTCGAGGCTCTCGAAGACCACGGCGCGGCCGCGATGCCGCATGCGTTCCGGCGAGGCGGCCGAGGGCTTGATCACCGCGCCGCCGGGACAGAGGTTGCCGCGCAATACGGCGATGCCGGCCTCTTCCTGGAAGGGGGCGTCGACGGCGGCGATGACGTCCCGGTTGTAGCACTCCGCGCCCGCGACGTTTTCCCCGAGGCTCACCCCGGACACCGTCGGGCAGTCGGCATGGAGCTGCCCCGACAGCTCCCGCAGTACCGCCGGGAGCCCCCCGGCGTAGTAGAAGTCCTCCATCAGGTGTTCCCCTGACGGCATCAGGTTGACCAGCAGGGGCATGCGGCTGCCGAGCCGGTCGAAGTCGTCGAGCTCCAGCGGCAGTCCCAGGCGGCCGGCGATGGCCAGCAGGTGCACGACGAAGTTGGTCGATCCGCCGATGGCGGCGTTCACCCTGATGGCGTTCTCCAGCGACTTCCGCGACACGATGTCGGACGGCCGCACCCCTTCCCGCACCAGCTCGACGATGCGGTTGCCGGCGCGGTGGGCGAGGTTCCGGCGGCGCGCGTCCGAGGCGGGAATGGCCGCCCCGGTCGGCAGGGTCAGTCCCAGGGTCTCGACCATGCAGGCCATCGTCGAGGCGGTTCCCATGGTCATGCAGTGGCCGTCGCTCCGCGTCATGCAGCCCTCCGCCTCGAGGAACTCCTCCTCGCTGATGCTGCCGGCGCGCAGCTCGGTGAAGGTGAAAAAGCGGTGGACGTCGGTGCCGGAGCCGATGTTGGGGCCGCGGTACTTGCCTGTCAGCATCGGTCCGCCGGTGACCACCATGGTCGGCAGATCGACGCTGCAGGCCCCCATCAGCGCTCCCGGGGTGGTCTTGTCGCACCCGGTGAGCAGCAGGACACCGTCGATCGGGTTGGCGCGGATCGACTCCTCGACGTCCATGCTCAGCAGGTTGCGGTAGAGCATCGTCGTCGGCCGCATCAGGGTTTCCCCAAGCGACATCACCGGGAACTCCAGGGGGAAGCCGCCCGCTTCGTACACGCCGCGCTTCGCCGACTCGGCGAGGATGCGCAGGTGGGCGTTGCAGGGATTGAGGTCGGACCAGGTGTTGCAGATGCCGATGACGGGTTTGTCGTCGAACATCTGCTGCGGGTGGCCGCGGCCTTTGAGCCAGCTGCGGCTGACGAAACCATGATGGGTGACCGGTGCGAACCAGTCGGCGCTTCTCAGTGGGGCGTTATTCATTCGAAGGTGATGGCGGTTTTTTCAAAGGTGATGGTGGTTTTTTCGGTGGGAGGGACGAGATCGGCATCTCTGCCCGATTGCAGAGGCGGAAAGGAAACCCATCCTCCGGGGGGCGGCAATCTTGACTTCGCCCGTGACCCTTCCTTACTGATATGGCGATTCGTTGCGGAATGGTGGCGGCCGGTAGTTGGACCAGCCGCGCTTTCCGCGGACCCGGGAAAGGTAATGATGAGAAAGGCACTGATCGTTTCGGGGGGTTGGGAGGGCCACCAGCCCCGGCAGTGTACGAAGATCTGGGCGCCGATCCTCGAGGGGGAGGGGTTCGAGGTCACCGTTTCGGAATCGCTTTCCATCTACCTCGACGAGGATTTCATGCGAGGGTTGAGCCTGATCGTTCCGATCTGGACGATGGGCCGGATCGAGGGCGACGAGGAAAGGGGCCTCCTCGACGCCATCCACAGCGGCGTCGGGGTCGCCGGCTGGCACGGAGGCATGGCGGACGCCTTCAGAAACAACTGCACCTACCAGTTCATGGTCGGCGGCCAGTTCATCGCCCACCCGGACGGCATCATCGACTACCAGGTCGACATCTGCCGACCGGAGGATCCGATCGTCAGCGGTCTGGGCAGCTTCTCGATGCACTCGGAGCAGTACTACATGCACGTCGACCCCGGGAACGAGGTGCTGGCGACGACGGCCGTCGGCCCGCGGCGAAGCGCGCCGTGGGTGGAAGGCACGGTCATGCCGGTGGTATGGAAGCGTCGCTGGGGAGAGGGCAGGGTGTTCTATTCGTCGCTGGGGCACGTGGCAGCCGACTTCGACGTGCCGGAAGCCAGGGAGATCCAGCGCCGCGGCTGCCTTTGGGCGGCGCGCTGATTCCGGGCTTGTTCAAAGAAACTCCGCGAACAGGGGATGGAAACTGGAGCGGAGGCTTTCTCCTCCGCAGGCTTGGCAGTGCGCCGCTGCAGGTGGGGATGGTGCCGGCCGCCGCATGCTGGTGCGGCCTGTCGACAAGGCGCAGGAGATTCGGGAGAATGAGACGACATGCAGGGTAGCGGGCGGAGAAAAAGGGTTCTGATCACGGGGGCGGCAGGCCGCATCGGCCAAGTGCTGCGCGATGGCCTGCGGGACCGTTACAGCCTGCGCCTGATGTATCACCGGACCGTGCTGCCCGCGGGCCCCGGGGAGGAGGTCTTCCAGGGGGCGATCACCGACATCCCCTTCGTCGAGTCCGCGGTCGCCGGCATGGACGCCATTGTCCATCTCGCCGGCAACCCCAACGTGTCGGCGACCTGGGAGGAAGTGCTCGAGGCCAACATCAAGGGCACCTACTGCCTCTACGAAGCTGCCCGCCGCCAAGGGGTGAAGCGGGTGGTGTTCGCCAGCACCAACCACGTAACGGGGTTCTACGAGCAGGAGGGCGTGTACACCAGGCCGGAGATGCCGACGCGCCCCGACAGCTACTACGGGGTCAGCAAGGCGTTCGGGGAAGACCTGGGGCAGTACTACGTCGACGAGTTCGGTCTCGAGGTGATCAGCCTGCGCATCGGCTCGTTCCAGCCGCAAAAGTCGGTTACCGGGCGCGACGGCGACCGCATCCTGTCGACCTGGTTGAGCCACCGCGATTGCGTGCAGCTGGTGTGGCGGAGCATCGAGGCGGAGGTACGCTCCGGGATCTACTACGGCATCTCGGGTAACACCCGGGCTTACTGGGACATCTCCAACGCCCGCTCGGAGCTCGGGTACGAACCGGAGGACGACGCCGAGCGACTGGCCGGCGGCTGAAGAGCCGACCGGCGGGTTTTCGCGGCCCTCGCCGCCTGACTCCGCTCGCGCAGTGGAGCTCATTTCCCCCGGGACTTCGGAGGGCGCCGCCACCGGCCGGCGTCGAAAATGAACACCAGGGTGCGCACCACGTCGCGCAGAATGAAGCAGGCGACGAGCAGGGCGACGATCGATATCAATCGCCGGTCGAGCAGTATGTCCAGGATCTCTTCGATCACGTCGTCCTCGGCTCGGCAGGGCAGGCTAGTCCTTGCCGCTACCCTGATATAGGCAGCGCAAAGCCGGTCTGCAAGCAGGTTCCCCGGCCCCCGAAGCAGCTTTGACACCCGCGCGCGCCGCGGGATATCTTGCCGGCCCCACTTCCACCGGAGAAAAGCCGAATGTCGAAACCAGGACTGAGCAGCGAGGACCTCGAGCTGCTGCGCAAGTACGATACTCCGACCATCTGCAACGCCATCGAGCTGTTCCAGGTCAGGCCCCGGGACGTCGGCTACACCGACTCCCGCATCCAGGCATGCTACCCGGAGATGCCCCCCATGGTCGGGTACGCCAGCACCGTGACGATGCGCGCCTCGGCCCCGGCGCAGGGGGACGTCTATTCCACCATGGACAGGCAGGTGGCCTCGTTTTCCGAGGTCCCCGGACCGCCGGTGGTTGTCTTCCAGGACCTCGACAGTCCATCGGTGGCGGCGACCTTCGGCGAGGTGATGTGCTCCGTCTACCAGACCTTCGGCGCCGTCGGCCTGGTCACCAGCGGCACCGGCCGCGACCTCGACCAGGTGCGCGACCTCGGTTTTCCCGCCTTCACCAACGGTGCCATCGCTTCCCACGGGTACAACCACATGGTCGATCTCGGGCGCACCGTTCACGTCGGCGGAATCGCCATCTTCCCGGGGTATCTCCTGCACGGTGACTGCAACGGCGTCGCCGTCGTTCCCAACGATATCGCCAGCGACGTCGCCCATGTCTGCGAGGAGTTCGTCGCCGCCGAGCAGGTCATCCTCGATTACCTGAAGACGGATGAACCGACGCCGGCAGGCCTCGCTAAAGCGCGGGCGGAGTCCTCCCGCCTGATAACCGCCCTCGGGGAGCGCGTCCGCGGGAAGTAAACCCCTCCTCTTCATCGGCCGGTCCCCCGCCCCATCTTGGGGAACGGTCGGTCCCGGACCATCAATGCGATTCATCCTCTTGCCGCTGGTAGGCCTCGCAGACAACCACCGGAAGCCGGGGGTATTTCGGGAACCGCGTGTCGCGCTCGGAGACCCGGCAGAGGTAGAAGCGAGTGTTGCGGGCAGCGACGACGCGGCAGTGCCGACAGTCCCCGCAGAGTCCCGGATCGATCGGCGGAGTTTTCTCACGAGCGGCCATGCGCGTCAGCTCCCGGGGCGGATTGTCTTCGGGGACGTCGCCAGGCCTGGTACTTCAGCCGCCCCAATGCCACCCTGTCATCCCGCCAAGCGACCGTCGGCAGTGCCTCCGCGACGGGCAAGGCAGTCAGTTCAACACCGCCAGCCGCGACTGCAGCAGGGCGATGTCGTTGGCGATGGTCACGGCGTCTCCGGCTCCGTGCGCCCGGCGCAGGTACTCGTCCAGGCAGGAGAGGGCGCGGTGAATGGCTCCGAGCCGGAAGTAGAGATATCCGAGGTCGCGAAGGTCGGCGGCCGTCTCCGGCTGCAGCCAGAGGATTCTCTCGCCGGCGCTGACGGCGCGTTCGAACTCCTCACGGCCGGCGTGTATCTGCCTGAGGTTGCGCAGCATGCGGGCGAATATCTGCGCCGGGGCCGCCTCGGCGAGGAGCCTGTCGTCGAGCACGGCATCCTTTACCGTCATTCGCGCCAGCATCCCTTCGAGAGCCGCCCGGCCGATGACGCGGCCGCCGCTGAAGGGGTCGACGAAAACCGGGTCGGGAACAGCCGCGCACCTGACGAGGAAGTGTCCGGGGAAGTTGACCCCGGCCAGGGGAAGGCCCAGCTCCCGGCCCACCGCGATGTAGAGGATGGAAAGGGTTATCGGGATTCCCAGGCGGCGGTCGACGACGTCGTTGAGATAGCTGTTGCGCGGATCATCGTAGCCGTCGGCATTGCCGCGAAATCCCTGCTCGACGGCGAGAAATCGGCTCAGCTCGCGCACAGCGTCATGCGGCTCGCGGCCATTCACACGGGGCTCGACCTCCAGGGCGAGGCCGCGAATGCGCTGCAGACAGGAGTCGATGTCGAGGGCAGGGTAGGCGTCGCGGGCGATCAGCAGGGCTCCGAAAGCGAGATCTATGTCCGCATCCGGCTGCTGCACCAGGTGGTAGAGCGGGTCCGCTGTTGGAGGTTGGTAGAAGCTGTTGGCGCTTGAAGATCCCACAGGGTATGAAAGTTCTCCTGGTGCCGGCGATGGTCCCGACGAGGTTCGGCGGTCCGAAAACGAGGCGGGATCTCCGCTGCGGTTCCGGGGTCGGCAGTCCGGGCTTATATGACGACCCCCGACAGCTCACCGCATTCTCTCGCCGATGCATCTGTCCCGCAGGTTCCGCCCAGGTTCAGGATTCCACCAAGGCTTGGTCGCGCTCCGCAGGTCGGGAGGCATCGATGCGGCGAGTCGTTCGGGGACGCCGCCCGGTATATTATTGGAATCGGACGCCGGACCCGCCAGAAACGATGTCCGAAGAGCGAAAGAAGGGGAGGCGCTCCTCTTTCGAGTATCTGAACCCCTCCCGCCGAAATGGAGCAGGGAAACGGTGACATGACAGCGGCTATCGCCCTCCATCACGTCGGCAAGCGTTTCGGCGACAAGGTCGCCGTGGACGATCTCTGTCTCGAGGTCCCGCCGGGGTGCATCTACGGGTTCCTGGGTCCCAACGGGGCGGGAAAGACCACGACCCTGCGGATGATCGTCGGGATCTTCTACCCGGACCAGGGCAGCCTCCGCGTTCTGGGGCAGAGCGACCCGGCGGCCATCAGGGAGCGCATCGGGTACCTCCCGGAAGAGCGCGGACTCTACGACAGGATGCGCCTCGCCGACCTGATGACCTACTACGGCCGCCTGAAGGGAATGGGCGCGCGGCATGCCGGTGAGGTCTCCTCACGCCTGCTGGCGGAATACGGCCTGGGCGATTGGCGGGAGAAGAAGTGCAACACCCTGTCGAAGGGGATGGCCCAGAAGGTGCAGATCCTCGCCACCGTCATGCACGGGCCGGACCTCGTCATTCTCGACGAACCGTTTTCCGGACTCGACCCGGTCAACCGGGACGTCGTGAGGGACCTGATACTGCAGCTTAAGCGAAACGGCAAGAGCGTGCTGTTCTCCACCCATATCATGGAGCAGGCCGAGCAGATCTGCGATTACGTAGTCCTGATCGACCGCGGCTCCAAGGTTCTCGACGGCAGCCTGTCGTCGGTTCGCGCCGCCGCGGGACAGTCGATCCGTCTCGACTACGACGGCAACGGAAGCCCGTTGGCCCAGCTCCCCGGGGTCGAGCGCGTCAACGACTCGGGCAAGCAGGCGGAGCTGTTTCTCGCCCAGGGCGGCGATTCCCAGGAGGTCCTTGAGGCCCTGATAGCAAACGGCATCCGGGTGCGGCGGTTCGACCTGACCGAGCTCTCCCTGCACGAGATTTTCCTCCGCGCCGTCGGCGGCGAGGGAGAATCGGCATGACGAAAGCCTTCCTGGTCGCCTCGAACGAATACCTGGGGACCGTCCGCACCAAGGCCTTCTGGCTCGGGTTGCTGGCGTTCCCCGTCATCATCGCTCTCGCCGCGGTGGTGCCGAGGTTCCTGCTCCAGGCCAAGGACGTCCGCACCTACGCCGTGGTCGACGAATCGGGTTTCCTGTTGCGGGAGATCGACGCCCTCATCTATGAAAGGGACCTGACCGACCTGATCGCCGCGGCTGCCGCCTGGAAGCGCGGGAAAGGCCGCGAGTTCGAGCGGCTGCCCGAGGTCGTTCGCGAGCTGACCCTGGCCTGGATGGGGATCGACGAGCAGGAGAGGGCGGCGTTCGTACGCGCCCTGGCTGGGCGGACCGAAAGCCAGGTGCCGGAAGGGGCGCGGAGCTTCGCCGACCCGGCGCGCAGCAGCGAGCTGTACGAGTGGTGGCGGTCGGTCTCGGCGGACGAGCTGGAGGCGCTCGACCTCCATCTTTCGCATTCCCGCTTCACCCGCCTCGACAACGCCGAGGGGAACCTGTCAGCTCTCAACCGCCGCGTCGAAAGCGGCGAGCTGTTCGCCTACCTGACGATCGGGGCCGACCCGGTCGTCGGCTCGCAGGGATGTAAGTACGTCTCCAACAACCTCACCGACCGCGAGCTGCACGAGTGGTTCGTCGCCAGGGCCAACACCGTCATCCGCCAGCGCCGCATCGCCGCGGCGGAGGTCGAACCCGGAACCGCGGCCTGGATCGAGGAACCGCTGGAGTTCGAGGGCCGCAAGGTCGACTCCCACGGCAGCGAGGCGGAGGTCGCGGGGGAAGACACGGCGCGGCAATGGGCCCCGGTCGGGTTCACCTACCTCCTCTGGATCGCGATTTTCACCAGCGCGCAGATGCTGCTCACCAGCACGATCGAGGAGAAATCGGCGCGCATCATCGAGGTGCTGCTCTCCTCGGTCTCTCCGGTTCAGCTCATGGCGGGAAAGATCGCCGGCGCCGCGGGGGCCGGCCTCACCATGGTCGCATCCTGGGGATTCTTCATCGTTCTCGCCGCCGTCCTCCTCCCTGCGGCAGGCGGATCCCCGGCTGCGGTCGAAACCCTGCTCGGTCTGGCCGCGGACCCGTTCTTCCTGCTCGCCTTCTTCCTCTACTTCGCGATGGGGTACCTCCTCTACGCCACCTTCCTCGTCGGCCTCGGCTCGGTCTGCAACAACCTCAAGGAGGCGCAGAACCTCGTGCTTCCGGTGATGGTTCCGATGATGGTGGTGTTCTTTGCGATGGTGCCGGTCAGCCAGGACCCGAACGGCACGCTTGCCCGCATCATGTCCTACATCCCGCCGTTTACCCCCTTCGTGATGATGAACCGCGCCGCGGGACCTCCCCCCGCATGGGAGTACCTGACGACCACGGCGGTGCTGGCAGGGGGGATCTGCCTCGCCCTGCTCGCCGCGGCCAAGCTCTTCAGGATCGGCATCCTGATGACGGGGAAGCCGCCGGGAATCCGCGAAATGGCGCGCTGGCTGAGGGCCGGATCCGGGGAGGTGCCGGAGTCGAAGGAGTGAGGCGGCGGAGTTGCCCTCTTACAGATTGAGGCCGAGCTGCAGGTCCGGGGCGTCGACCGGTTGCACGCAGGCCGCTTCGTCGACGTCGGCGCGGTTGACGAGCGGGGACACCGGGTGCAGGCTGAGCTCTCCGGGGTAGGGGCGCAGCAGCGACAGCAGGGCGGGGAGTTCCCCGGTTTCGGGGTCGAGCCAGATTTCCGCGGCCTCCGGCGTCAGTATCGCCGGCATGCGGTGGTGCAGTCCGGCGACCGCGGGGCTAGGTTCGGTGGTGACGATGGCGCAGGTGCGCAGAACCTCGCCGTTGGGGGCGTGCCATTTTTCCGACAGGCCTGCCATGGCGAACGGTTGCCGGTCCGCGAGCTGGATGTAGTGGGGGACCTTCCCGGAGCCGCGGCGCTTCCATTCGAAGTAGCCGCTGGCCGGCACGATGCAGCGGCGGCGGCGGAAGGCGTTCCTGAAAGCGGCGGTGTCGGGGAGCGATTCGGCGCGGGCGTTGATCAGGCGGTTGCCGATGGCCGCGGCCTTCGCCCAGAAGGGGACGAGTCCCCACATGAACTCGAGCAGTTGGCGCTGCTGCCGCTGGATCACCACCGCCACCGGCTGCGACGGGGCGATGTTGTAGCGCGGGGGCAGTTCGAGAAAGGTCTGCTCGACCGAGAAGCGCGACACGAGCTCCGGCACCGAGTGGTGAAGGGTGAAACGGCCGCACATGGGATTCTTTCTTCGAGGTAACGGCCCGCTGACCGGATAGCACTGCAGGCGAGGTGGCCACCGCCCGCCTGCGCCGGGTACGATTTTGCCTCAACCCGGCCGCGGATGCGCCCCCGATCGTACGCTTGCTTTCGCGCTCAGGCATCAGGTTGTTTCAACCGGCCGGTAAGGGTAACCACCATGAGTAGGGACATCCAGGAATTGATCGATCCAGTCAGGCGCCTGCACGAGCGCCTGCGCGACCGGGTCGTCGCCGCCTGCGAGGAGGCGGCCGGGCAGCCGGGGAAGGAAGGACTTGCCCAAGTGCACCGGGAGGGCGCGGAGGACACGATCTACGCCATCGACCGCCTTGTCGAAGAGGAGCTGCTCGCCGGCCTGGAAAAGCTGGCGGAGGAGTCGGGCCCGCTGGTTCTGATCGCCGAAGGGCTGCCGGATGGGAGCCTCGTCCTGCCACCGGGTGCATCTCGGCAGGAGTCGCGCTGGCGCCTGATCGTCGATCCCATAGACGGGACCCGCGGCCTGATGCATCAGAAACGGAGCGCCTGGATCCTGACCGGGGCAGCCCCGGACCGCGGCTCCGCAACCACCCTGGCCGACCTCGAGGTCGCCGTGCAGACCGAGATCCCCTTGGTCAGGCAGCACCTCAGCGACGCGGTCTGGGCCCTCAGGGGAGGGGGCGTCGGGGCGGAGCGCTGCAACCGGCTGACCGGAGAGCGCACGCCGCTGCGGCTGGCGCCGTCTGCGGCGGCATCGCCGCGCCACGGCTTCGCGACCGTGGTCCGTTTCTTTCCGGGTGCCCGCGAGCTTCTGGGCCGGATCGACGAAGAGCTGTTCGAGGCGGTTCTCGGAACCCCCTTCGACGGACGCGCCTCCTGCTTCGAGGATCAGTACATCTCCTCCGGCGGACAGCTCTACGAGCTGATGGCCGGCCGCGACCGCTTCGTCATCGACGTGCGCCCCACGGCCCTGCGCAGGCTGTCCGGAGGCAGGTACAGCGAACCGTGCGCCCATCCGTACGACCTGTGCACCGAACTGGCGGCGCGCGAGGCCGCCGTCGTCGTCACCGACGTCGACGGCGGGCAGCTGTGCCCCCCGCTCGACGTCAGGACCCCGGTGGACTGGGTCGCCTACGCCAACAGCGAGTTGGCGGAGCTGGTCCACCCGCTGTTGCAGGAAGTGCTGCGAAGGCGTGCCCTGTGGGAGCAACCGGCGAGCCGATGAGAGAGACGCCCTGCGGGTGAAGAGATCGAGCGCCTCGGGGACCGGGCGCGCCCCTGCGAGGCCTGTTTTCTCCGGGGGCGGGGTGCCGCAAAGCCTCGATTCCAGGCCGGGATCCCCCCTTCCGCTGCTTGCCGGAACAGGCCTCAGGGGCTATAATCCGCCGCGAAAAACAACCCTTGGGCGCACGAATATGCACCGTCCAATCGGGCTGACTGCCTGCCGGCGAGGCAGGGCGTAATGGGAGGCTTGCCCTGTGCCGTCGACAACCGCTTTGCGCTCGCTGAACCCTATCTGATTCGCCTTCCCGCGTTTCGATTTCAGCGCCCGTACAGCGACTTCAACCACCGCAGACAGGGCGGCAGGACCCGGCCAGGACGGTGCGGCGTCGAAGTAAGGGAGAATGGATTTAAGCGTGGACAGGATGGAATCCTCGAAACAGCATACCGGAGCCGGCCGGAGGGGCAGATGACACTGTCGCCTGCTCTCGCCGTTCTCAGGGCTACCCACGGCGACCGCATACCGGAAGGTCGGTTGGGAGCGGAGACGGTGCCCCCGGCCGTACTTGCCCTGCCGATCGAAATTGCCATCGAGGAGCTGGTGAAGCACGCCAAGGAGTGTCCGAATCTCGACTGCGGACACGTGCCTCCTCCCCTGGGGTATCGCCGCGGGATGCGTCCGGACAGGTTCCGGACTGCCAGACAGGAGGTAAACAGACTGTTATGGGCGTATCCCAATCACGATCTGGTCGATTTCATCCGCTCGATGATCCGCCGGGAGAACGAGGAACTGGTCGAGCAGATTGCGACCGGGAATCTGCTGGAAAGTGAGACGCTGTCAGGCTTGCTCCAGGACAGGAAGGAGGGCCTGCGCCGCCTGGCCGCGGTTCTCTGGGCGTCGAGGTTCGATGGCCCGGACGCCGAAGAGCTTTTCCGGTTGCTCGTACCTCTTGCGGATGGCAATCTCTCGCTCGGATTTCGGCAGGGCGCGGCCCGTGTCGACGAAGAGAAGAAGCTGAGGAGGGAGCTTCGCAAAACCAGCAGGGAGTACAGGGAGACCAGGCGGAACTCCGAGCTTGCCGAGAAGAGCTTGCAGCGGAAGGAGCAGGAGCTCGAGAAGCTCAGGGCGGAGTACCGGGAGGAAATAAGGGAGCACCGGAGAGTCGTCGAGGAGGTCGAACGGGTCCGGGAGCAGATCCGCAAGTCCGATGCCGCCCGCATCAACATCGAGCGGGATCTCGACAAGGCGGAGCAGATCAGGGAGGACATTCAGCGAGAGCACCGCCGGTTGGACCGGGAAAAGGGGGAGCTGGCCGCGGAACGGAGCGATCTCGCCAGGCAGCTCGCCACCAAGGAGTTGCGGGTGAAGGAGCTGGAATCCAGGCTCGGCGACCTCCCTCGCGGCGATCAGGCAGTTCAGCATTTCCTTCACGAGGAGGAGGAGCGCATCAAGCGGGACCGCCTGATTCTCTCCGGTTCACCCAAGGCGCGAGCCGACGAAGAGTGGCGACTCCATCGCAAGCTGAAGTCGGCGTTTCTCGACGCCTATCCCAAGTTCCGGGTCGCCGCTCCGAAAAAGCTTCGGCGCAAGACCTCCCTGCGGTTCGTCGCCCTCGGCGGATCCGCGGAGATCGGCAGAAGCTGCTACCTCGTCGAGCTGGGCGAGCGCCGGATTCTCGTGGACTGCGGCATAAAGCCGGGCGGGTCTTCCGGGTTCAATCCTCCGATCGACGGTCTCGAACGCATCGATGCTCTCATCGTCACGCACGCGCATACCGACCATATCGGTTGGATCCCCGCCCTCGTAAACCGCTTCGGCGAGCTCGACATCTTCTGCTCCCCCGCTACCAAGGCGCTGCTTCCGGTAATGCTGGAAGACGGTCACTCCCGCTACGTTCGCCAGCTGGCGATCCGCAGCGAGCAGGCGCAACATATCGCCAATGCCGAGGAGGTGGTCGCCAGTTACGGGGGGGATGACGTGCGCCGGGTGCCCGAGCTAGCGCTCGCCTGCGAGTTCGGGAGCGAGAAGGCCCTGCCGTTCCCCGGCGCCTCGATCCGGTTCTTCCCCGCAGGCCATATTCTCGGCGCCGCCAGCCTCCTTATCGAGGAGGAGACCGGGCGCCGTGTTTTCTTC
This sequence comes from Candidatus Latescibacterota bacterium, assembly GCA_965206595.1. Taxonomy (GTDB): domain Bacteria; phylum Latescibacterota; class UBA2968; order UBA8231; family UBA8231; genus CBDCXV01. Next base: position 6,588,625 of record OZ242214.1, on the reverse strand, counting down.
TCGGGTGATTTCTCCTCATTTCCCCAACTGACCGTTCCGGCCGCGAGCTGGCCCGAGGATCTCGGCGAGGTCGACCTCCTTGTCCTGGAATCGACGTACGGGAACTCCAAACACCAGGAGCCCGAGTCGACCCGGGCCGAGCTCGTCGACTTCATCAGGGATACGACGGAGAACCGCAAGGGGTCGGTGATCCTCCCCTCGTTCGCGCTGGGGCGAGCCCAGGAGCTGCTGAAGTTGATACTCAGGGCGAAGGAGGAGGGAGATCTCCGGGATGACGTCCCGGTTTTCGTCGACGGGATGATAAAGTCCATCAACCCTGTCTATCGCGAACATTCTGATTTCGATTTGCCGCAGGATGCCGTCCTCGAGGTGCATGGCGAAACAGGCCGGGATGAAATCGCCCGCGAAGCCCAGAAGATACCGTCGATCATAGTGACGACGTCGGGGATGCTCACCGGCGGTCCGGTGGTCGAGTACGCCCGTCACCTGCTTCCCGATGCCCGCCACCGCATCGTCCTCACCGGCTACCAGGACGAGGGCGCGCCCAGCAGGGCGTTGCTCGACATCTCCGGCTCCGGAGGTCCGCGGGTCGTTCGCCTGCAGGGAGAGAGAGGGGAGATCAAGTTCAAGGCCGCGATGCCGGCCAAGCAGTTCGGGCTTTCCGCCCATGCCGACCGGCCCGGGCTGCTCGAGTACGCGTCCATGCTCAAGCCGAAGCAGATCGCCCTGGTCCACGGGGCGCCCTGGCAGCAGCAGGACCTGAGCAAGGGGTTGGCGCTGAGTCATCCGGGTGCCGTAATCAGCTGCGGACCTGATCAAGTCGAGGTGGGGTGAGGCGGAAAGTCCAGGGACAGACGGGCTCGCAGTTTCAGGCGCGGCGTCGAAGCCCGGCCGCATACTCCACCGAACCTTGCGGGGCCTTCAGCCCCCGCCCGGCTGCTGTGCCCGGCAGGTTTTTCTCACTCCACATCAGACAGCCGGGCCCACACCGTGCCGATCGCATCACCCAGCTTCCCATGGCCAAAGAGATCGGGTCGCTGCCGCTGACCAAAGTCCTGCGCGGCCTGCCCGCCGCGGTGCCGTTCGTAGGTCCAGAAGCGCTGGAGCGGCGAAGCGGCAGCCAGATCGCTGTTCGCGTCGGGGCCAACGAGTCCGCCTTCGGCATATCTCCACGGGCCCGCGAAGCGATGCTCGCCGCGGTCGGGGAGCTCTGCCTCTACAACGACCCTGAGAACTTCGACCTCGCCGGGGCGCTCGCCGTCCACCACGGAATCGACCCGGGCGAGCTCTGCATAAGCGCCGGGGTCGACGACCTGCTCGGCCTCATGGTTCGCATCGTCGTCGAGGCGGGCGACCCGGTGGTCACCTCCCGCGGTTCCTACCCGACCTTCGACTATCACGTGCGCGGCTTCGGCGGCCGCCTCGAGCAGGTGCCCTACGCCGGCGACCGCGTCGACCTGCAGGGGTTGCATGACCGTGTGGTCGAGACCGGGGCCCACCTCGTGTACCTCGCCAACCCGGACAACCCGATGGGCACCTGGCACTCCGGCGGGCAGATCCGGGGGTTCGTCGATTCCCTGCCGCCGCGGTGCATCGCCATCGTCGACGAGGCCTACAACGACTTCGCCCCTTCCGGAACCGCCATGCCGGGCGCCCCCGGCGACTGCCGCGCGGTGCGCATGCGGACCTTCTCCAAGGCCCACGGCATGGCGGGCGGGCGCGTCGGTTACGCCATCGCTGCCGGCGACGTCGTCGCGGTCCTGGAAAAGGTGCGCAACCACTTCGGCGTCAACCGCGTCGCCCAGGCCGGCGCCCTGGCGTCGCTGCGCGACCCCGATTTCGTCGCCGGGGTGGTCGACCAGGTCGTCGCCGGGCGCCGGGAGTACGAACAGCTGGCGCGGGAGCTCGAGCTGGCCGCGGTGCCTTCGGCGGCGAACTTTGTCTGCTTCGACATCGGCGCCCCGGAGGAGGCCCGCCGCGTGCTGGAGGAACTGCTGCAGCGCGGGGTCTTCGTGCGCATGCCGTCCGCGGCCCCCCAGAGCCGCTGCATCCGCGTTACGGTAGGCACCGGTCCGCAGCGTGCCGCCTTTGCCCGTGCCCTGCGGGAGGTCCTGGAGGATACGCGGCCATGAGGGTGCTGGTCTCCGGGTCGACCGGCCTGATCGGGTCGCAGCTCGTCCTCCTGCTGGCGCGCCGCGGCCACACCGTCGTCCGCCTGGTGCGCGGGATTCCGGCAGCCGGGGAGGAGCCGGTGAGGTGGGACCCTGCGGCCGGGGCGCTCGCCGGGGAAGACCTGCATGGGATCGACGCCGCCGTCCACCTGGCGGGAGAACCGATCGTGCGGCGGTGGACCCCCGCCCGCAAGCGGCGTGTTCGCGAAAGCCGCATCGAGGGCACCCGCCTTCTCTCGCAAACCCTTGCCCGTCTCGACCCGCGGCCGAAGGTACTGGTCAGCATGTCGGCGATCGGCTACTACGGAGACCGCGGGGACGAGGAGCTCACCGAAGAGAGCCCACCGGGCCGCGGCTTCCTCCCCGAGGTCGCCGGCGATTGGGAGGCGGCCACCGGAGCGGCGGTCAGCGGCGGGATCCGGGTGGTGCTCCCTCGGCTCGGAGTGGTGATGACGCCCCGCGGCGGAGCCCTGGCGAAGATGCTTCCGGCCTTCAGGCTCGGCCTCGGCGGCCGCCTCGGCAGCGGCGATCAGTTCATCAGCTGGATCAGCCTCGAAGATGCCCTGAGGGGGATCTGCTTCGCCCTGGAGACCGGCTCGCTTTCCGGGCCGGTCAATCTCGTGGGGCCCGGACCGGTGACGAACCGCGAATTCACCGCGGCCCTGGCACGGGTGCTCCGCCGCCCCGCGCTCGCCCCGGTCCCCGCCGTCCTGCTCGAGCTGGCGCTCGGCGACATGGCGCGGGAGTTGCTGCTCGCCAGCACGAGGGTGCGGCCCCACGCCCTCATAGAATCCGGGTTTTCCTTCCGCCACACCGACATCTACAACACCCTCGCCGCCCTGCTGAAGTAGGGCTCTCCTTTTCGCGGCGGCAGGTTCCTGGAAGCAGGGGCGGAGATCGTTTGCCGACGGCTGGTTCTACTGCTCCGGGCCCCGATGACCCGCCCCGGGTTCCGAATCGGTGTCCGGATTCAGAGCGCGGGCAGGCGCAAAGCAATGAACAGGGTGGCGAGCAACAGCAGGATGGTCGCCGCGAAGGCCGCCAGCATTGCCTGCAAATGGAGGCGGCCCGCTTTTCGACGCAGCCTATCGATCAGCTCCCGGTCCGGAATCGGCTCGGTTCCTCCCGCGGTAGCGCGTGCACCACGCGCCGCGAGAAGCACTCAGGTCGAACCGTGGGCCTGCAGCAGGCACAGGATGCCCACCCAGAGCGGCAGGAAGACGACAGCGCGCAGCGGCAGGGGGCTGTCGGTCACGGTGACCAGGGCGGTGAAGCCGAGGGCGAAGCAGCAGAGCAGGATTCCGAAGAAGAGACGGAAGCGCCTGCCGTCCTCCTCGATGTTGCACAGGTCTTGGCTGCTGGTCACGAGTGCTTCAGTCCGTATTCACGCTGTTGCGGATCCAGTCGCGGATCGCGACTGCCGTTCCCTCCGGGTATTCGAGGTGCGGGGCGTGCCCGCAGTCGTCGAAAACGTGCAGTTTCGCCGCCGCCAGATCCGTTTCGAAGCGGAGCGCGTTGAGGGGGGGCACGATGCGGTCCTGCTGTCCCCAGAGGATCAGGGCGGGCAGCGACATTTCGGCGTACTTGCCCGGAAAGGTGTCGATGTCGGGCGGAGTCAGGTTGCGCACCGTCATCCGGTACGCGAACGGGGTGCCGGGCATGGCGAAGTACTCGACCGCCCGGTCGACCAGCCGCTCAGGGATCCGGCGGGGATCGTAAAAGATCCGGTAATAGGTCGATGCGGCGAACCGCCGCACAAGGCCGCTGGCCACCGCCAGCCGCTGCAGGGTGGGGTTCAACAAAAGGGCACCCGGTTTTCCAGCGAGGAGCGGCACGAATCCCGGCAGCGGCTGCGGGTACCCGACAGCGGAGATCAGCACAAGTCCGCGCAGGTCCAGCCCGGCCGCCCAGGGACGCTCCTGCGGATCGGCACAGGCAAGCCGCAGGGCGATGGCCCCGCCGAGGGAGTTGCCGACGAGGACGAGGCGGTCGAGCTCGAGAGCGCGGATGAGCTCTCCGACGTAGGCAGCCAGCCGGTCCAGGCAGTACCGCTCGCTCTCGGGCAGGGACCGGAAGCGCGGCCTGCTGCTCTCCCCGAAGCCGACGAGGTCGACGGCGACCGTTCTGAAACGCTCGCCGAGAAAGGGCTCCATCAGCTCCCAGGTACCCTTGTGGTCGAAGAGGCCGTGCAGCAGCAGCAGCGTGTAGTCCGCGGAAAGGTTGCCGTTGTCGGCGCAGGCCATCTCGACGGGAAGGCCTGCGTCGCGGCCGACAACGACCCTGGATGTGCTCGCGAAAGGGCGGGAGAGTTCGGGCGCTGCCACCGGCTACCCGGCGTCGGCGAGGACCGCGTCGATCGCCTCGAGCTCGTCGTCGCTGAAACGGACCCCGACGGCGCCGAGGTGGTCGTCGAGCTGACCGGGGTTCTTGGCGCCGACCAGGACCGTGCTGATCGCCGGCAGCCTCAGGATCCAGGCGATCGCCAGCTGCACCAGCGACAGTCCCTTGTCCGCGGCGAGCTCCGCCAGGCGGTCGGTCGCCGCGACGGTGCGCGCGAACTGCTCCCCCTGGAACTGGGCCCGCTCCGAGCGGTAATCGTCGGCGGCGAAGCGGTGGCCCGGCCGGTACCTGCCGGTCAACAATCCCTGCCCCAGGGGGCTGTACGCCAGGATGCCGATGCCGTGCTCGACGCAGAACGGGATGTCCTCCGCCTCGATACCGCGGGCGAGCAGGTTGTAACCGGGCTGCACCGATTGAAAGGGGGCGGTCTCCATCGCCTGGGCCATCTGCCCGGCGTTGTAGTTGGAAACGCCGATATAGCGGGTCTTCCCCTCGAGGCGCAGCTGCTCCATCGCCTCCATGCTGGCATCCACCGGGTAGGCGGGGTTCCAGCCGTGGATCTGGTAGAGGTCGACGTAGTCGACGTCGAGCTGCCGCAGGCTGTTCTCCATGGCGGCGCGGATCGCCGGCGGCGAGAAGTCGCCGCTCACCTTGGTCGCCAGGAAGCAGCGCTCGCGGTAGCCGCCGGCGAGGGCGCGGCCGACGATGCGTTCGCTGGCGCGGTACGACTGGGCGGTGTCGACCATGGTGATGCCGCGGTCGATGGCGGCACGCACGGTGGCGACGGCCATCTCTTCTGCGACGGCCCCCATGGCGCCGCCGAACGGCCAGGCTCCGAGGGCGATCGCGGGAATCTGCGGACCGTTTTTTCCCAGCTGTCGATACTCCAAGATCAACCTCCTACATCAGGTTCAGCCAGTCGCCGAGAAGGAACCTCACACGCCCGATAAGCAGCGACAGCCGCGCCATGATCGTGTACCCGAAGGAGGCGCCGAAAGAGATCATCAGCACCCAGATCCCCAGCTTCGAGACCATGCCGACGGCGCCGCGGTGCTCGACGGAGAAGAAGAAGTAGACCAGCACCGAAACGACGCCGACGAGGATGATGAACAGGTCGAGCCCGGCCCAGGACAGGGTGATCGGCTGCAGGGTCGGTTCCACCTGTTTCAGGATGAACGTCGAGATGTAGGCCGGGATCGTGAACCCGGCCCCCAGGCCGAAGATGAACCCGAAGGCGATGCGGCTGGTCCAGCCGATGCGGGTGCTGAACCGGGTCAGCATCAGGATCCCGAGCGCGGTCGGGAACAGCACGAGCCAGGCGTTTCCCTCCCAGGCGCCGGCTTCACCCAGCCCGGTGAGCTTGTCGATCACCTCGCCGTAGATGGTCGGGTACCAGGTCTGGCCGAACACGTAGGCCGCGGCGACGCCGACGAAGACGTGCTCGGCGAGCTTGAAGAAGGGGTTGTCGCGGTAGAGGAAGCTGTAGAGCGCCAGGGTCAGGCCGGCGGCGACGATTATCCCGAAGCCGGTCCAGTCGGGGCTGAGCTTGCCGGCGGCGAACAGGTAGGCGTTGGCCGCGGCGAAGAACAGGAGAACGGCGAGGAACAGGATGGAATCGCGATTCATTCCGGCCGCCTCCGCTGCCGGTGCCTAGCCGCGAAATAGGCGGCGTTCCCGACCAGGATGAAGAAGACGATGATCAGGTGGGTGACCGACTGGGGGCTCATTCCCGCGGTCGCTCCACCCGGATGGCCGATCAGCTTTTCGTATTCGGCGGCGCCGACGAGCCCACCGATGAGGCCGCGCATCTGCCCCGACTGCAGGAACGGGTAGAGATCGGGGGCCATCACCGCGGTGCAGCCCGCGGCGAAGGCGAGGTTGTGCCTCTCCTGCCCGAACGGCAGCCACCAGAACTCGATCGAATCCCCGGCCGCCAGGTCGATCACCAGGTCGAAGTCGGAGAGACCGGCGACGCCGGCGGTCAGCGGCACCTCGGAGGTGGCGGTCCCCCAGTTGTCCTTGGGGAAGGCGTCGGCGAAATCCTGACCCATGTTGATGATGACGCTGTAGGTGCCGGGCTTGTACCCCATGAAGGCGTAATCCTCGCCGTAGGTCTTTGCGAACTCCGCCGCGGTCTCCTCGAGGGCCAGCTGGGCGAGACCGGGCGCTTCCGGCCACAGGCAGACGGCGACGACGGCGACGTCGCGGCTGAAGAGGTGACGCAGCAGGGCCTTGGCCATCGGCTGCATTTCCGGTTCGGTGCTGGCTCCGTAGGTAAAGGAGAGCAGGACGAGGGGGTCTTCTTTACCCGCGACTTTTTCGATCTCGTCGAACACCGCCGTCACCTGTTTCCTGGGTTTGACCGGGAACTGCAGATCGGTCAGCAGGGGTATGGCGACCCCGAGGAAGACGGCGGCGAAGATGATGCGGCGGTCGATGCCGAGAAGCCGGTCGATCATTCCTCACCGCCTCCGACGTAGGATCGTTCGATGCCGAAGATGATGCGCAGCGAGGTGGCGATGGCGCCGAGGCTCACCCCCAGCAGAATGCCGCGCTTGGCCGCGAGGTTGGGCACCGACATCAGCCAGTCGGAAAGGGCGGGAAGCGCGTCGGAGATCAGGGCTCCGATCGGGACGCGGCCGACCATGACGATGACCGCGGCCACGAGGAGGATGGCGGCATCGGCGCTGCGGGCGCGGAAGGTGCGGTACGCCGCAGAAGCAATGAAGAAGGCGAGCATCGAGAACATCGTCGCCGTGCACGGGATGTGGACGTACTGGAACATCCACTGGTAGGCCCCTTCCTGGGCCTGCGGGGCGAACGGTCCGGCGCCGTCGTTGTGGACGACGAAGAGGAACATGACGCCGAAGCTCGCCAGGGCGACGGCGTTGTACCCCCAGCCGGCGACCCGCTGCCGGATGCGGCTCCAGTGCAGGTTGAGCAGGCTGAAGAGCCCGAGGAAGTAGGCGAAGGCGAAGGCGATGCGCAGCCACAGGGCCAGCTCGCGCTCGACCTCCTGCGCGGCCGGGTGCGGTATGTAGAAGATCGCCACCCCGACGACGCCGAAGGCGAAGGCGGTCAGTACCGGAAGAGTGCGGCTCAGAAACAGCATTTCTTCACCCTGCAAAGCCGAATGCGAGGAGTTGCGGATTGTCTTCGCTAAACAGAATGCGATAATCGTTTGTAACGGTGATGAAGCGAACTCCTGCCGTCAGTGCCAGCATGACCAGTGTTGCGAGCGCGATGACCAACCATCGATAGCGCAAAATGGCAGCGGAAGAACGGTCCAATTGCAAAAGTGTCACTCCTTCGACCATCCCGGGTTGGGGTGCGGCGACTCGCTTGCCAATACGAGTGCATGGCACTATCGACGCCACTAACTGTAGATAACTTCGATCAACCTGACCGATTTCCTGATTGCTTATTTACCGGATAGAGGTGGCCGCATCACAGCGCATAGCGCCGTTCACCACTTGTTTGACAGTGCGTGTTTTACATGGTCGGGCAGCCTGTAACTCAATCCATCCTCATCGTACACCGAGATTTGGAGAAGTTGAGTAAAATTATTTAATCTAACCTGTTTTCTCTGTAGCACTCTCAGAAGGCGTTGTTTCATCCGGTAATTAAACAGTGTTCCCAGATTCCTGGTCTTTGGAAACTGGAACGAGTTGGCGAGTTTGTTTCCAATGAGTGCGCGTGAAAGGCGATAGGCCAAATGTGTCAATTTCTCTACTTCAACTGGATCCTTTACATCCGCAACTGAAGGAATGGCCTGGATCAACCCATTCGCAACAGCTATCGAAGCGGTGTCCGTCGGCGGCTCGCACATATAGCTGATCTTGTAAACTTCTTCCGCATCCGCGGCGTCGGCATAGAGGATGGTCTCAGGTATTCCCATGAGATAGCCGCTGTAGCGCCAAACATCGAGAACACTCTTCTTTTCTTCCTCGCTGAAACGCGCGCCCACCAATTCCGAGTATTCCAACAGACGCTTGGAAAAGACGGAGATGGCAAAACCCAGATGCGCCGCACTTACGGGCGTGCCCCAGGCTTCGTGATCCCAATCGTCGGATTTCGCCGGCAGATGCCTTATTCGAGTATGAACGAAGCGAATGCGCGTGGATAGCTTCCATCCATCGTTCTCTCTGTGCAAGCCACCGGGAAAAAATATGTCCATCATGTGGCGGTTATTTTGCTGCAGGCGTCTTTTGGTTGACGACACTCGCTCAGTAATACTGAAAGACTTGGCGATAAGCGTCGAAAAGCCTTCCACCAGCACCCCCGTAACGAAGGCCACGAGCATGAGATCTACATTTGCGTGGAAGGCATTGATCCCTGGCCGAAAGACTTCATAGTCGAACCAGGGAGGGTCTTCCACATTTTTAAAAAATCGCGCAGCGGCTGCGGTGCACGGCGCAGAACCTCATCCTGCTGTTCTATGCCAGCCTTGATGAACCTGTGCAAATCACCAGGAGGCAGCGAGGACAACTCCTCCATCACCGGATCAAGCACGGGGTCGCCAATGGTGGTGTGCTTGATATAGTTGTCGGCCGCTGCCTGGTCTTGGAGGCGGGCCTTTGCATAACTCTCGGCGTATGCCGAAGGGACGACGGCAGCGGGTGACGATGTCATTTGCATATTGTTATCCTCCTTGGGGTACAAGCAGTATGCCGGCGGCCAGTACCGGAAGAGTGCGGCTCGGAAACAGCATTTCTCCAGCCTACAAAGCGGTGAACAGGTGCGTGAGCCAGGGGATTCCGGCCGTCGCCAGCAGCGAGCCGGTAATCAGGACGAACAGCAGCAGTCCCTTGCCGATGTCCTGCCCCTTCAGGCTGCCGAGCAGCCGGGGCTCGCGAGACAGGTAGGCGCTGGCGGCGTACAGCTCCTCGCCGAGGAGGGTGTAGTCGCAGGTGGTGACGAAGAACGGGAGCTGCGTGAAGGCGTCGGTTCCGGCGATCTGGATCGCCCCGGTGGAGGCCCCGGTCTCGGCGAGCAGCAGCGACTCGGCGTAGAAATACCCCATCATGATGTGGGCGGCCGGTTTTTCGCGCACCATGATCCCGTCGACCGCGGCGGCGTAGCTGAACTGGTCGGTTCCGGCGATGAAGATGTTGTCCGGGTTGAAGGCGTCCGGCCGCCCCGCCTCGATGTACGCCTCCTTCACCGTCTCCTGGCTGACCGACATCACCACCGGGTCGGCGTTGGTCACCTTCAGCAGGGTGTCGTACTCCGCGGTGCGGCGGGCGACGCGGCCGAGGATGTTGACTGCGGCGATGGTGGAGATCGCGTTCATCTCGCGAAGGCCGTGGATGAAGAGCACCGACCTGCCCATCTCGGTGGCGCGGCCCAGCGCCTCGTCGAGCGCCTCGAGCCCGGCGATGCGGCGCACGAAGAGGTCCTTCCTTTTGGCCATCGAGATCGAGATCAGGATGGCGGCGGACAGCGCCAGACCGAGGAGGAGGTTGTTGAGCTTGCTCCAGTCCAACAGCTGTGCGGTCGCGGTCGCCTCGACCACCTGCCCGCGGCCTTCCCCGGCGGCGGTTCGCACCCCCACGCGGAGGTAGTAGGGGGTGTCGCTTTTCAGGGCCACGGCCTCGCCGTCGACTTCGTATTTCTCGATGTGAGCGAACTGGTGCCGCGAGGTCTCCGGGCCGAAGCCGAAGACCGAGCGGTCTTCCGACTGCAGGCCGCCGGCGGCGGGAACCGAGGCGGCCAGGTGGAACGGCCCGGTGGCGAGCTCGGCGACGTAAATATTGTATACGGCGTCCCTGGGGGCGGCCTCATCGAGCGGCCAGGTAACGGTGATGCTTTTGCCGCCGTCGTTCGGGGTGTCGAAGGCCTCGAAGGGGGGCGGCGCCGCGGCCTGTCCCCAGGCCAGGGACGGAAGCAGGAAGAGCAGCAGCAGGCCGGAGGATTTCATTCAATAAATACCATGTTCGCTGCAGCTGGCTGAAGTCAGCTGCATAAGCTTCGGCCGCGTCCGGCAGATTCCGCGGTTGTGCGTTCGAGACCCGCCCCTTGCGCGAGGAGCAGATTCCGTTCCCGGTGTATTCGGATTGAAGTTGCCCTTGGGCTGGGCGCTGTCGGACCTGGAGAATCCCACCATCCTCACTCCTCGATCAGCTCGACGTTGGCGCGCGGGACGATCGCCCGGGTTCCATCTTCGAACTCGACCTCGAGCACCCGCACCCGGGCGCCGCTTTCGATCTCCCGGAGCTCCGGGACGAGGGCGCGCACCCGGGCGACTCTCCCGAAGTGAGGGGCGCGAATGACGCGCAGGGCGTCCCCTTCGGCCATGCCTCCCGGGTTCTCTTTGGCCGCGGTTGCCTCGGCCCGCTCCGGGCTCGGGGAGGGGATCAGGATCTCGGGCCGCTGGACCCCGGCGCGGATCTGCGTCGCCCCGGAGATCGAGGCCTGCATGCCGTCGCACGAGCGCAGGATGTCGAAGGTATTGCGCGCCATGGCTATCTCTCCGAACCCCTCGGTGACGATCAGGGTGGTGCCGATATCCTCGGTGCCGGTGATGGCGACGCCGAGGTCGTAGCCGAGCAACTCCTTGAGATCGCGGTCGTGGATGCCGCCGGCGATCACCCCGGCGGCGCCTGCCCCGGCGGCCTTCTCCAGCGCCTCGATGCCGGCGATGCCGCCGGCGACCAGCACGGCACCGCGGCAGCTCTCGTCGATCCGGCCTGCCTGAAGCGGTTGGTCGTGGGTCTGCGACAGGACCCGAAGCGGCCCCCAGCGCTCTCCGCCGACGCCGAAGATCCCCTGCACGTAGGCCCCTTCCGTCTCGACGACGACCCCTTCCCCTGGCAGCTCCTCGGCGACCACCCCGTCGACGAAGGCGGGAATCTCGACGCTCGACGGAGGCTTGCGCAAGAGCACCTGGCCGGTCACCGAGGAGATGCTCTCGACGACGCCGTCGGTCTCGGCGGGGACAACGGTCTTGAACCACTTGATCCAGGGCCGCGTCTCGGCCAGCGGCTCCCCCTCCCGCACCGGGTCCCCCTCCTGTTTCAGCATGTAGTGTGGCAGGTCGGCCGCGGTGACGCCGAGCCGGTTGACGAGGTTCTGGGTCACCGCGTCTCCCGGCAGCTCGGTGCGCGCCACGACCTGGTCGCGGGCGACGCGGTCGCCGAGACGCACCGCGAGCTCGCCGGCCAGGGGCAAGCGCCGCGTTTTCCGCAGTTTCGTGTGGGCGCTGACGCGCAGGCCCGGGGTGTAGGCGTGCGCCATCAGCCCGGCTCTCCGCCCTCGGGGTAGGATCCGAGGGCCTCGCTCCAGGCCTTCACCTGTTCGCGGCGCTCCGCGGCCGACGCGGCGAACTGGATCGGCCGCCCGCGCCCGTCGAGCACTAGGCCGGCAGCGCCTCCGCGCACCCGCGCATGCACCGCCCGCCCGCTGCCCGCCCCGGCGTCCCAGCCCCGGGCAGGCTCGAGGGATAGCTCGGCCTCCTCGCCGTCCGCGAACTCGATCCGCACCAGTTCACCCATCCGCAGTTGGCCGGACACCTCCCCGGACGCGGCGCCGGTGAGGCTGAACTCGCAGCAGGCCTCCCCCTGCCTGCCGCTGCCTGCTGGTGCCGCGCAGGTGCCGAGATCGATCAGGCAGTCGCGCTCGAAGACGTCGGAGGCGGCCTGTTCGTCCAGCGCCGCCAGGGCCCCGAGGTGGGGCATCATGAATATGCTGTCGACGGCGAGGCGGGTGATCCCCGCAGGCTGGAAAGCGTCGATCAGCATCGCCGCGGCCTGCACCCGGCGCGGGGCGTGGGAGAGCACCCCGCCGCTGCCGACGAGAAGGTCGAGGGCCGCCATGTCGATCAGGGATTCCCCGGTCGCCGACTGCTCGAAGACGTCGGACAGGGTGCGTTCCGACTGCACCCCCTTGAGACCGACGGCGAGGGCGCGGTGCTGGACCAAGGCGAGTCGCAGGGCCTCGCGCGCCAGGGCGTGCTCGAGCTGCAGCTCCTCGAGCTGCTGCGGTATGGTGGTCGGCCGGATCATCTTGTTCTTGATGCGGTCGCGCAGGTCGGTCTCGTCGATGTCGAAAGGTATCCAGCGCATGGCGTTCTCCAGGCCGGCCTCGTTGAGGACGTTGGAGATGCTGTACGACATGCCGAGGTTGGCGCTGACCGAGCGGTTGAAGACCGGCTCTTCCCGGTCCGTGCCGGCGTCGTCGGAGGGGCGGAAGACGCTGAAGACATCGGTGGTGGCGCCGCCTATGTCGACGCCGATGACGTCGATGTCCCGGAGGCGGGCGATGGTCTGGATGATTCGGCCCACCGCGGCCGGGGTCGGCACGATCGGCGCACCGGTCCAGGACATCAGCTTGCGGTACCCCGGGGCCTGCGCCATCACGTGCTCGAGAAAGAGGTCGTGGATCACATGCCGGGCGGGTCCGAGGTTCTCCCTCTCGAGCACCGGCCGCAGGTTCTCGGTGACGGTCAGGGAGGTTCTCTCCGCAAGCACCTTTTCGATCTCTGGGCGGGCGTCGCGATTCCCCGCGTAGATGAGAGGGAGCCGGAAGCCGCTGCCGAACCTCGGTCTGGGGTCGGCCGCGGCGATGAACTCGGCGAGCTCGACGACGTGGGAGACGGTGCCGCCGTCGGTGCCGCCGGAAAGCAGGAACATGTCCGGCCGCAGCCGGCGGATGCGTTCGATCTTCTCATGGGGGAGCCGGCGGTCGTTGGCGGCGAGGACGTCCATGACGATGGCCCCGGCTCCGAGAGCGCAGCGCTGCGCGCTTTCCCCCGTCATCGAGGCGACCACCCCCGCGACCATCATCTGCAGGCCGCCGCCGGCGCTGCTCGTCGAGATGTAGATGTCGACGCCGCGGTCGCCCGCGGCCGGGGTGATGATCCGCTCCCCGTCGAGGATCGTCCGCCCCGACAGCTCCTCCACCTCGGATATGGCGTTGAGCACGCCGCGCGTGACGTCCTCGAAGGGGGCCTCGACCGTGGTCGGGGCCTCGCCCCGGAAGGTCTGCCGGCAGATTCCGTCCGCCTGGCGCTCGATGAGGATCGCCTTGGTCGTGGTGCTGCCGCAGTCGGTGGCGATGAAGACGTCCATTACAGGTTCGATCCTGCCCTACTGCCGGTCCGCGTCCGAGTCCCGCTTCCAGCCCCGGCCGCCTCGGCTCGAGATGGCTTCGACAAGGGCGTCGATGGAGCGGCGCTTGGCGAGCAGCCGGGTGAAACGTTTCAGCTCGTCGGGGTTGAAGATCAGCGAGATGAAGGGACTCAGGAAGAGGAGCAGCTGGCTGCCGACGAAGTTGAGCGGTCGCCCCACTTCGAGCAGCATGACGGCAGGTGCCGTCAGTCCGCGGCCCCCGAGAAAGTCGGCGACCCGTTCGATCAGCTCCCGCTCCGGCTTGTCGATGTCGCGGTCGGCAGCTTCTTCGACGGCGAAGGCGTGCGACCACCAGGCCCGCAGCCGCTCAACCCGGGACATGCCGTCCGACCAGTTCCTCGAGCTTTTCCACCCCGACCCCGGCGGCCGGCAGAAATAAACCGCGGTAGCTGTCCAGCCGGCTGGGACGGGCGAACGGGCTGAGGAAAAGCCCGTCATCGCGGACCTCGACGCGGCGTATCTCCTTCCAGGCTCGCAGCCGCCGCCGGAACAGGTGGCTCACGGTGATTCCGGCGGCGCCGATCTCGTAGCGGGTCGGCAGGAGGAACCGCGACATCGACCCGCTGAGAACGGCGAGGGCGATGGCGCCGTACAGGAGCCCCTCGAAAGCGACCGCGGCGAGGGCGGAGAAGGCGAAAATCGCCGCCACCAAAGCCGCGGATTTCGGCCAAGGCTCTTCGAAGAGAGGGTGGCAGATCCAGGAACAGCGGGCAGGATGGGGGGTAGTTTCGCAGCTCATCGGTTAGTCGGGCTCACGGAGGTGCTGGCGGGGGAGACATAGCTGGGGGAGCTTCAGGCGGCGGGAGGCCGGCTGCGAGGGGCAAGAGTAACTCCGCCCATGCTGCCCGGCAACTGCAGAAAATGGAACCACAGGCAGGGAAGGGTTCGTTGTCCGAAGACGCCCCCACGAATGGCCAGCCGCTACCCCCCGGCGACACTCTTGTCCGGCCCAATTCAGGTGGCGGGACCCGCCATCCCCAATGAAGACCGGGGATCAGGTCCAGTTCACGAAAACCAGGTTTTCCAGGTCGTCGACAACGATTTCTACGGAGGAGGGGTCCACCGGTTCGAGCCCCTCGAAGTGGTAGTCCGGAATCTTCACCCCTTCCCCCACGCCGTATCCTGGTTCGAACTCCTCAACCCATTGGATGCCATTGACATTCTCCCCGGTGGAGAAGATCACGCAGTGCCGGGTCGCCCCTCCCAGGATGTTCTCGAAGTAGTCGTAGTCTTCGGGAAGGATTCCTGGTTCCTCCATCCCGGTAGCGGAAGATCTGGCTATCAGGATATAGGCGACCCCAAGGTCGCGGTTCAGGGCCTCGACGGGCGGGGCTTCGGAGAAGACCAACTCGAAGGTCAGGTCCTGGACGTCGACGGTTCCTTCACCGAAGAAATAGTTGTAGTCCTCGCCCGTCACCACACCCCACCAGGCAACGACTTTCGTCCCGGTCAAGTCGGCTCCGGTTTCGTTCCGGATAGTTCCGGAAACAACGAACTCCTCCTGTGGCGCTTCGGGTTCCGGCGCCTGTTCGGCTTTTCCCGCGGTGCGCTGTTCGGCCAGGTTGTCGACGCTCGCTACCGGCTGGCTCCAGGTAATGGGGCTGCTGATTCGCTTTGCCGCCGGTGGGTTTTGGCTTTTGACCGGGCTGCTGTTGTCAGAGCAGGAAACCAGCAACACCCCGGCCAAAAGGCCCGACAGTACTTTTCTCATGGCGGTCCTTCCTCAATTGCGGATCAAGTGGGAATAGCCGCCAGGAATTCCCTTTCAAATCGCGCCGCCTCAGTCAGGCGTGAGGCCACGCACGGCCACGCCTTCCTCATCTCCTCCCGCTTGGCTTCATAGTCGTCCGGGCGTTTCCCAAACTGCTTTGCCTTGGGAAGATTCCCTAGTTGAGCTTCCGGATTGGGGCGGCATTCCCAGTCGTTGCGTTGGACCAGGGAATTGTTGGGCCAGACGGCAGCAACCACCCAAGCCTCGATATTCTTGGAAGGGGTGCATAATACCACCTTCGGAGGACACTTAAATTCGCCGAGCCAGTTGAGCACAACCGGTCGCAAGGCATCCGTAGTTCTATTTGGTGGTGGACAGGGTTTTTCACAAGGCAAATCATTGCGCGGTGCGTCTCGAATACTTCCACTGCAATAATTTGTTCCTGCAACGTCCGCGTCTACCTGGATGATCAACAGGTCATGAAAAAGAAGGACCGAAGAACCGGACACGGAACCTCCTCCTTCCGAAGCGGATTGACGGCACCAGCGATAGACTCCGACCCACCCAACACCTGTTTTTCCTGATGTCCCCGTATCAAAGGCGCTGGATTCTTCCGGCTGCAAGGTCTGGAAAATGAATTCGGTTCTCGGCAACAAGGCGTCCAGGATCGCCCTCAGCACGATTGCGTCAGTAGGTCCTTCGACGGCAACGGCGATACGCAGCGGTTCAGACATCCGGGACACCCCCCAGGTGACCCATCACCCACAGTCGAGACAAGGTCCAGCCCTGCTCCGCTTTTTCCCTCATGCTCTCATCGACGACCACGCGCCTGACGGAAGTGCGGCCCGAGTTGGTTCGGGACACGGCGAACAGACGCACGCGGTCATCCTGTAATGGAAGCCCATCCAGAACCAGTGGATTGTGCGTCGTCAGCAGGATCTGTCGTGGCTCTTCTGCTTCCAGGTACCACCGGCACAGGTGCTCCATCAAGGACCGGGCCAACCTGGGGTTCAATCCGTGATCCGCATTGTCTACGGCACATAATCGAGGACTTTTCGGGTGACCGGAAATCACCGCGAGAAACAGAACGTACAAGGCCCCTTCGGAAGCGTCATAGCCCGAAAGTCCATTTCGCCCATCTCGCATGAATTTGTCGCGAAAACGAATCACGGAATCCGATGCAGCTGCAGCAGGAGAGAGAGCTAATTCAGAAGAAGATGTATACCCATAGCTCACCGCCCAATCGACAAGTCTCAGGGCATCCCTGCAAATCTGTTTACTGTTTTGATCCTCTCCACGTTGTTTAAGTAGCTCCTTTATTGCTTGCGGCAGGTTCCCGCCAGACAAGCCAACGGGCTGTCTTGGTTGCGTTTCCGGTGCAACGCCGCGCAATACAGGTGTTGTCGGGGAAAAAATGACGTAGCCCTGCAGCAACTTTAAGAGATCCAGAGCTGCACCGCTGTCGACTTCCACGGCCTTCAGTGCAGCTAGCCCCCGTTCGGGATTGGTTTTTTTGCCTTGTGCGGGTGAACGACCAACATATGTGATGTTGTCACCTTCCCACCGCTCTGTCTTGAATTTCCAGGCCGGCGCCGGATCATTAAGCGGATTGTGCAGGGAAACTTCGTATTTCGCTCCCCCGCTGCGGGCCCCGAAATACAGATGTGGTGGGATTTTCTTTCCGTCTCTACCGGGGAAGGCGGACTTGAAAAGCGCGGGAAGGCCGGGACGAACACCACGGGCCAACAAGCTTTGATCATCGACCTTGCCATCCGAGGCCGCAGAGAGTACCCCCAAGGCCTCGAGCAAGTTGCTCTTTCCGCTTCCGTTGGCGCCAATGAAGACATTGACCAATCCCAATTCGACGGTCATGTCCTCCAGGGATTTGAATGTCCTGACGGTTAGAGTCTCGAGCACTTGTTGCATCTCAGATCCTGTCGCTCCTGGTCACGAAATCACCGGGCCGAGCCGTTACGCTTCACTGCCCATTTTGTGTCTCCCAAGGTAAAGCTAGCACAGGGGTAGGCAAGGATTGCAGGAGCGCTCTTCCCGTCCTTTCCGCCAGAATATCCAGGCGCAAAAACAGTTTGCAGCGCGCCAAAGCTTGCGGCGGCAAAGCTTGAGTGCAGCAAGATCTTGCAGGCGAGGCGATCACTCCAGTCCCGCCAAACCTGCTAACCCCAGGCCTCCCTCAGCAGGCGGATCCAGTTGCCGTGCATGATTGCGGCGGTGTCGCCGGCGCTGTAACCCCGCTTTTCGAGCAGGGCGGGGATGCGCTGCAGATCGGCTATGGTGTCGATGTCGGCCGGGCTCTGCTCCTTGCCGTAGCCGCCGTCGAGGTCGGTGCCGATGGCGGCGTGGCCGGCATTGCCCGCCACCTGGCAGACGTGGTCGATGTGGTCGACCACCGTGTCCAGGGTGATGCCGGTGTTGTCGACCACCTCCCTGTCCCAGCAGGGGGACAGCATCCAGTCGTCGAAGGCGGTGCCGATGACGCCGCCGCGCTCGACCAGCGCTGATATCTGCCGGTCGTCGAGCTGGCGGTCGTGGTCGCACAGGGCGCGGCAGCAGTTGTGGGTGGCGATGACGCGCCCTCCGAAAACCTCGAGCGCCTCCCAGAACGCCTTTTCGGCGAGGTGGCTGACGTCGAGGATCATGCCGGCTTCCTGCAGGGCCCTCAGCATAGGCGCCCCCCTCGGGGTCAGGCCGCCAGGGGCCTGGGTGCCGTGCGAGTAGGCGCTGATGCCGTAGTGGCAGAGGCTGACGATGCGCAGGCCCTCGTCCCACCACTCCGCCACCTGCTCCTCGCCGACGATGCCGTCGGCCCCCTCCATGGAGAGCACGAAACCGAGCGGCGACGAGGCGCTGTCCCGTTCCCATTCCCGCAAGTGGGCGTCGAGACCGTCCGCGTCGCGGATCTGCCTGAGAACCCCCTTCGCCTCCATCAGTCGGTAGTAGGCGACCTCGCCGCGGCACTTGGCGTAGGCGATGTCCTGGGTGCGCACCCCGGGGAAGCGTTTTCCAACCGAGGCCAGGCGGCTGTGGCAGGTGGCCACGAACAGGCCGATCTGGCCGCGGCGCAGCTCGTCGAAGCAGACGACGTTGGCGCCGCGCCCCTTGCCGGCCATCCCGGCTTCGGACTCCCGTATCGCCGCGATCGGCTGCAGCAGGTCGCGGTTCCACTCCAGGGCGTTGTAGGCGATATCGAGGTGGGAATCGACGATCAGCATGCTGTCAATCCAGTAGGTTGGGGTTATATGGGAGCGGTCAGCGGGATGGCGGAACCGCCATCTCGGCGAGCAGCTCCTCCCAGCAGCGCCGCTCCCGCTCCGGATCGACCAGCGCCGCCCGTTCGGAGCAGTGCCGGCGCAGCCGGCGCAGGAACAAGTCGTCCTCTTCGCAGCGCAGCATCAGGTCGGCGAGGGCGCGGGTGTCTCCGACCGGGAAGTACCCGGGGTACTCCTCCCCGAGGATGCCCACCGATCCGTCGATGCGGGTGGAAAGCACCGGCACCCCGCAGGCGAGGGCCTCGCAGACGACGTGGGCGCCCCCCTCCATTTCCGAGGTCAGCACGAGGGCGCGGCTGCGGGCGATCTCGCGCATCGCGCGCCAGCGCGGCAGCTCCCCGAGCCAGCGGTAGCGCCGGTTTTCCCGCTGCTCCCGCAGCGCCCGGACCGCCATGTCGTCGCTGAGCGCGGCGCCGGCATGGCGCACCCGGATGCGCGAGCCGGGCGGCAGCAGGCGGCTGGCCTCGGCGGCGCGGAACGGGTCCTTGACCGGGCGCAGGTGGCCGACCACGGAGAGGTTGAAGGTGCGGGCCCGCGAGGAGGGTTCGCGGCTCGGAGGAACGATCGACTGGTAGATGACGCGGGCCCGGCCCCGGAACCGCTCGGGCAGGGCCGCGGCTCCCAGCTCCTGCAGCACGACGCAGCGGTCGGCCAGCTCGAGGGATCTCCGCGCCTCGGGGTCGGTTTGGATGTCGCGGTAGAGGTCGGTGCCGGTCAGCGCCAGGACGATGGGCCGTTCCGGGTGGGCGGCGGCGAAGCGCGCCAGGGACGCGGCCGAACGCCGCGCGTGCAGCCCCACCAGCAGGTCGCAGTGCTGGCGCCCGAACTCCTCGGCCACGGCGACGGTATGTCCGAGCTCCCGCAGGATACGCCGCCAGCGCATCGCCGTGACCCGGTTCCCCTTGCGCGAGCCGGGGGGGGCCGGGGTGACGATGAGGATCCTCATGGGGTTCGCTCCCGGCGCCCGGGGAATCCCGGGGCCACCCGCCGCTTGCGGCCGCCGCTCTTCCCGGGAGTGGCGAATCCGGGGAACCCAGGTAGCCGCTCCGCGCTGCTCTGGCTGCCCGGACTCCCGGTTGCGCCTCCCCCGGGCAGCAGGGCCGCGGTCACAGGGCGCACGTGCGGAACCCGGTGAGGACGTCGCCGCGGTCCGGGGTCTGGAAGTTGCGGTAGTTGCTGCGGATCAGCCGCGAGCGCGTCGCCCAGCCGCCGCCGCGCATCACCTTGCGGGTGCCGAACCAGGGCTCGGAGTAATCCTTGTACGGATCCGGAGTGAATCCGGGGAAGGGCTGGAAATCGGAGCTCGTCCATTCCCAGACGTTGCCGATCATCTGGCGGCAGCCGTGGGCGCTGTCGCCGGCTGGGTAGGCGCCGACGTCGACGGTCCCCATGCCGCGCCAGTCTAGGTTGGCCAGGTCGGGCGCCGGCGGGCGGTCGCCCCAGGGATAGCGGCGCTTGGCCGCGCCGTTACCGAGACCGCGCGGTCCGGGCTCTGTAGTGGCCGCGGCCTCCCACTCCGCTTCGGCCGGCAGGCGCCTGCCGGCCCAGCGGCAGTACGCGTCCGCTTCGAACCAGTTGACGTGGATGACGGCCTTGTCCGGCTCGAGCGCTACCCAGGAATCGAAGTGCCGGCGCTCCCATCCGCGGCCTGCCCGGCGAAAGTAGCGGTGGCCGGCGGCGTTGCTTTGCTGCAGCCACTCCCAGCCTTCGCCGCACCAGTGCTCCCGCCTTCCGTAGCCGCCGTCGTCGACGAAGGCGGCGTACTCCGCCTGGGTGACGCAGGCGCGGGCGATGCGGAAGGCCTCGAGCTCCACCGCGAACACCCACTTCTCGTTGTCGAACACGAACGGCTCCTCCGGCGTCGACCCGAGCATGAAGGAGCCCCCAGGGATCTCGACGTCCCCCGGCAGGGGGCCGCCCCCCGGGGTCCCGGTCCCGTCGAAGCCGGTCAGCCCTGGCCGCGGGTAGCCGTGGGTCTGGCGGGTGTACGTGAAGGCCTCGGTGTGCATGTCCTCGTGCAGGGTGCTGTAGAGGGCGTGGTACAGCAGTTCTTCCGAAGGGTCGCCTGCGAGGTGCCGCAACAGGCGGTCGCGGACCTCGCGCATGTACTCGAGGGTCTCTTCGCGCGAGGGCAGCGGCAGACCCCAGCGCGTGTCGTGGGCGATTTCCATCGAGTCGTAGAGGGCGTCCTCGTCCTCGCGGACGGGGCGCTCGCCGCAGGCGTGCCGGAGCGCCCACAGCGACTGAAACCAGGCGTGGTGCCCCATCTCCCAGAGGCCGGGGTTGACGGTGGAGAGCTCCGGGCCCATCAGCTGCCCGTCGCTGAGATCGGCGACGAGCTCGAAGGTGCGCTCCCTGGCGTCTCTTACCCAATCGGCGAGCTCTTCGGGGGACGCCAGTTGTCGGACGGACATGTTTCCTTCCCTGTTGCTGTTCCTGTTGCGGGGTCAGGCGATTCCCGATGCTCCCTGAGTGTAGTCAGTCCCCGGCTCGGGGCAACCGCGTTGCCTCGGGGCGGGGACCTGAATAAGTTGTCGCCCGCACCGAATAGAGCCCACATCGACGAATCGACGGATTCCCATGGCGCTGCAATCAAAAGAGAAGACCCTGACGAGTCTCGCCAAGACCTGCGGGTGAGCGGCCAAGGCGAGCCCGGTCGGGCTCGAGAAACTGTTGGCCGGCCTGCCGCGCAAGTCGGACCCGAACCTGCTGGTCGGATTCGAGACCAGCGACGACGCCGGCGTCTACCGCCTCGGCGACGACACCGCCATCGTCGTCACCGCGGACTTCATCACGCCGCCGGTCGACGACCCGTTCACCTTCGGCCAGATCGGCGCCGCCAACTCCCTGAGCGACGTCTACGCCATGGGGGGGCGGCCGGTGGCCTGCCTCAACCTGATCGGGTTTCCCGAGGAGGACCTCGGCCCCGAGGTGCTGCACGGCATCGTCGAAGGGGCTCTGAGCAAGATCACCGAGGCGGGGGCGGTGCTGGCCGGGGGCCACACCACGAACGACGACGAGCCGAAGTTCGGGCTCTCGGTCACCGGGGTCGTGCACCCTGACAGGTACTGGCGCAACGCCGGGGCCCGTCCCGGGGACGCGCTGATCCTGACCAAGCCGATCGGCAGCGGCGTGATCTTCAACGCCAACCTGAAAGGCCTGCTTTCCCGGGAAGCCCTGGAGCGGACCCTGGCAGTGCTGACCGATCTCAACAGGGCCGCGGCCGAGACCCTGGCCCGGTTCGACGTGCACGCGGCGACCGACATCACCGGCTTCGGGCTCGCCGGGCACGCCCTCGAGATGGCCAAAGGCTCCGGGGTTACCATCGAAATCGAAGTCGACTCGGTGCCGGTACTGCCGGAAGCGCTGGAGATGTACGAGCGCGGCGTCACCACCGGGGCCAACGCCGGGAACCGGGCGCAGGTCGGGGAAGCCGCCCTGTACGAGAAGGAGCTGCCGAACAGGCAGGGCGAGATCCTGGTCGACCCGCAGACCAGCGGCGGCCTGTTCGCCGCGGTTCCCGGGGCCCAGGCCGCGGCCGCGGTCGAAGCCCTGCAGCAGGCCGGCGTGGAGGCGGCCTGCATCGTCGGCCGCGCCGTCGGCCTGTCGCCGCCGCATTACCTGAAGTTCCAGTAGCGGACCGTTGGTCCGGACCGTTTCCCCATACAAAATCCATATCCGATCCACATCATCCGCGTTTAAAAGGAGGACGAGATTGAAACTGCGTAGGATCTGCTTTGTCCTGGCCATGGTCCTGGCGAGCCAGGCGTCGGCCGCGGACATGTTCCGCTTCACCGCGATTCCAGATCAGAACACTGCCCGCCTCAAGGAGCGCTTCGACCGCGTCGCCGGATACCTGTCGGGCAAGCTGGGCATCGACGTCGAGTACATACCGGTCAAGTCGTACGCGGCCTCGGTGAACGCCTTCAAGAACGACGAGGTGCAGCTCGCCTGGTTCGGGGGCCTGTCCGGCGTCAAGGCGCGGCGCGCCGTGCCCGGGTCGCAGGCGATCGCCCAGGGTGAGGAGGATCTGCAGTTCGTCACCTACTTCATCGCCAACGCCAGCACCGGCATCGAGCCGGGAGAGGAGTTCCCCGCGGCGATCGCGGGCCGCACCTTCACCTTCGGTTCCAAGGGGTCGACGTCGGGCCGCCTGATGCCGGAGTTCTACCTCAGGCAGCATTTCGGGAAGGCGCCCGACGAGGTCTTCAAGCGCGTCGGCTTCAGCGGCGACCACTCCAAGACCCTCGCCCTGGTGCAGTCCGGCAGCTACGAGGTCGGGGCCCTGAATTTCAAGGTCTTCGACAAGGAGAAGGCGGCCGGCAACGTCGACTCGACCAGGGTGAGCGTCATCTGGCGCACCCCGGCCTACCCGGACTACAACTGGTCGATCCGCGGCGACGTCGAGGAGAAGTACGGCGAGGGCTTCATCGCCAAGGTAAAGGACGCCCTGCTGGCGCTCGACGACCGCGAGATCCTCGACCAGTTCCCGCGCACCCGCTTCATCGCCGCGGACAACTCGATGTACGGCCCCATACTCGAGACCGGGACCGCCATCGGCATCTTCGAGCAATGAGCCGGGCCATCCCGGCGGCGGCGCCCTGACCCGTGTACGATCTCGAAGACCTGAGCGTTGCCTACGAGGACACCCCGGTCCTGGCCGGCGTCTCCCTGCGCATCGGCGCCGGGGAGAAGGTGGTCGTCATCGGCCCCAGCGGCGTCGGCAAGACGACGCTGCTGAAGAAGCTGTACGAGCTGCGCCAGCAGCAGTGCGCCTTCATCCACCAGGACTACGCCCTGGTGCCGCAGCTGTCGGCGTTTCACAACGTCTACATCGGCCGCCTCGACCAGCGCCCCACCACCAGGAACCTGCTGAACCTCATCCGCCCGGGGCGCGGCGAAATCGACGAGATCCGGCCGATTTTCGCCGCCCTCGGCATGGAGGAGAAGATGTTCGAGCGGGTCAGCAACCTCTCGGGAGGGCAGCAGCAGCGGGTCGCAGTCGGCCGCGCCGTGTACCGCGGCTGCGACGTCATCCTCGGCGACGAGCCGGTTTCGGCCATCGATCCGCTGCAGGCCGGCACCGTGCTGCAACTGATCCGCGACAGCTCCGCCACCGTCGTCCTCGCCATGCACGACGTCAACCTGGCGCTCGCCCACTTCCCGCGCATCGTCGGACTGCGGGAAGGCGGCCTCGCCTTCGACCTGGCGGCCGCCGACGTCGACGAGGGGATCCTCGCCGACCTCTACCGCAGCGAGGCAAGCGCAGCTCTGCCGCCGGAACTTTCGTAGAGACGGCGCCGGATGCTGCGAACGAGTCTGCAGTTTGTCGGCGTCGCCCTGGCCTGCCTGGTCCTGGCCGACCTGGAGGTCACCACCCTCGATCCCTGGCGGGAGCTGCAACGGATCGGCCTGGGTTTCCTCACCCCCGACCTGCCGGTTCTCTACACCTTCCGCGAGGCCCTGCTCAACACCGTCACCTTCGCCTTCTGCGGCATTTCCCTCGGCCTCGCCCTCGGCAGCGTCCTGGCCCTCTTCTTCCAGTTCACCGCGGTGAGGCTGTTCTGCGCCTTCATCCGGGCGATCCACGAGATCTTCTGGGCCTTCCTGTTCCTGCCGGTCGTCGGCCTCAACCCGGTGTGCGGGGTGCTGGCCATCGGCATTCCCTACGCCGGCATCTTCGCCAAGGTGTTCGCCGAGATCATGCAGGAGGCGGACCAGACGCCGCTGAAGGGCCTGCCGCTGCACACCCCGAGGCTGAGCAGGTTCTTCTACGGGGTGCTGCCGGTCATCTACGCCGACGTCAGGCACTACACCTCGTACCGGTTCGAGTGCGCCCTGCGCTCGAGCGCCATCCTCGGGTTCATCGGCCTGCCGACTTTGGGGTTCCACCTCGAGACCGCCTTCCGCGAAGGGCTCTACAGCGAGGCCCCGGCCCTCCTCTACGCCTTCTACCTGCTTATCGCCTCGCTGCGCTACTGGCTGAAGCCGAAGGTCGCGATCGCCTGCGTTGCGGCCTCGTTCGCCCTGATCTCGACCGAGATCCACCTCTCCTGGCAGAACATCGCCCGCTTCGCGACCTGGGAGATCCTGCCCTGGCCGATGCGGCGCGAGGGGTTCCTCGACGGCAGTGGCGAGATCTCGTTCCCCGCGGGCAGGGTCTGGGACTGGGCCCTGGAAATCCTGTCGCAGGAAGCCCTGCCCGGGGTCTGGAACACGGTGCTGCTGACGCAGGTGGTGCTGGTGGGGACCGGGCTGTTCACCCTCGTCTTCTTCGGCGGCATCTGCCGCCATTTCGTCAGGACCAGGGTTTGGCGGGGGCTGGCCAACTACTTCCTCATCGTCATGAGGACGACCCCGGAGTACATCCTCGCCTACGTCTTCCTGCAGCTATGGGGCCCGTCGATGCTGCCTGCGATCCTCGCCATCACCCTGCACAACGGCGCCATCCTGTCGCACCTCACCGGCCAGAACGCCAACCTCGTGAAGCTCGAGATCGACGCGGCCAGGAAGCGGGCGAACCGCTACCTGTTCGAGGTCCTGCCGCGGGTGTACGGGCAGTTCATGGCCTTCCTGTTCTACCGCTGGGAGGTGATGATGCGGGAGTCGGCCATCCTCGGGATTCTCGGGATCTCGACCCTCGGGTTCTTCATCGACAGCGCCATCGCCGACGACAAGCTCGACAAGGCGGTGTTCCTGATCCTGGTAACCGCGGTGCTGAACATCGGCATCGACACGATTTCGCAGCGGATCAGGAGGCGGCTGCGGGTGAGCACCGGGGCGGTGTTCACCTACCAGCGGTAGGCGGTCGCGGGGGGCGCAGACCGGGTCCAGGAATCCGGATCGCCCGCAGAAAGGGCGGCATCGCTCCAGGAGTTCCTGCCGGATCGCCGACCTGCATCCGGTTGCAGCCCAGGACTCCTGCCGGTCGCCGAAGTCCAGGGGCAGCCTGCCCGGATGCCGGGAGCTGCGGCAAGAGGGGCGCAGCCCCCGGCATCTCTCCTATCTCAGCAGCAGCATCTTCCGCATCGACATGAAGCCGGCGCTGGAAAGGCGGTAGAGGTAGACGCCGCTCGCCGCCTCGCGCCCCTGTTCGTCCCTGCCGTCCCAGGTGAAGGCGTGCCCGCCGGGGCCGAGGCCCTCCCAGGTCAGCAGCTTCACCCTCCGCCCTGACAGATCGAAGATCTCCAGATGCAGCGGCCGGCCCCCATGACTGCCGAGGACGTCGAAGCGGATGGTGGTCCCGGCATTGAACGGATTGGGCACGTTCTGATACAGTACGGCAGCCACTGGCAGCGCCGGCGCCCGCAGCCGATAGGCTCGTTCTTCCGCCACCACGATCATTTCCTGCTGAAGGGCGGCAAACGGCTTAAGCTCGGCCGGCGGAGACCGCACCGTGTCGTACTCGACGACCGGGTCCCCGAAGGTGTACTCGGAGTCGATCCAGACGCCGCCGCTCAAGTAGAACTGCCTGCCCAACCAGGAGGCGCTCGCGAGCTGTTCTTCGACTGCCGAGGGGGAACTTCCATCGCCAACCGCTTCGTCCGAGACCCCCTGGGGCAGGACCAGCGGCTGTACCACCCTCGACAGCTCGGTGCCGTCGGTGCGCACGACCCGGTCCACCGCGACGAAAGAGGTATAGGCGGTGAGAAGATTGTAGGTCAGACCCAGCTCCATGATGTGGCTTTGCACCCGCAAAAACTCGTCACCGTTCACCAGCCCCGCGTAGTCCCCCAGGGTGGCGATGAGCCGGCGGGCCCAGAGATAGCGGAGCGCCGCGTTGGACTCGTCCGGGGTCTCTTGCGAGACGTCGATTTCGAAGGCGTACTCCCCCTGCCCCGTATGACCCCGCAGCGACAGGGTGCCCTGCCGTTCCCCCTGCCATTTCCCGTAGACCAGAACGGGCCGCTGCGCCAGCAGGTCCGGGATGACGGCCGGCTCCACCTCGTAGATGTCGAAACCCTCGGCCGCGAAGGTCGCTCCCGAGAGGACCGGCGTGCCGATGTACTCGCGGAACCGGGCGGCCGTCTCTTCGGCCTCATCCTCCCGGGTGACGACGAACGGCTCGCCGAATCCGACGCGCGCGATTCCCTCGATCAGGAAGCGGTTGACGCTCGTGCCGATGCCGAAGGCGAAGACGTTCGCTTCCCCGAGATTGTCCCTGATCAGGTCGAATACTGCCGCCTCCGCGGAGATTTTCCCGTCGGTGGCGATCACGATCGAGCGGGAGGTCTTCTCGCTCGTTCTCGGCAGCTGCATGGCGCGCTCGAGGGCCGTCCCGAGCCGGGTGCCGCCCCCTCCCTCGCTGGCATCGATGAACTCGAGGGCCAGCTCTATGTTCTCGGTCGATGCCGGAAGAGACTGTTCCGACATCAGGTTGGAAACCCCGGCGAACAGCAGCACGTTGAAGTGGTCGGTCGGACGAAGCGGCTCGATCAGGTCCCTCAGCAGCGCCTTCGACACATTGAGCGGATAGCCGCTCATCGACCCGGAAACGTCGACGACGAAGATGTACTCCCGCGGGGGTATCTCCTCCTCGGAGACGCGCTCCGGCGGCTGGCCCATGAACAGGAAGAAGTTTTCGTCCAGGAAGCTTGCGCCCTTCCCCTCGTAGAGCAGCAGGCCGGCTTCGATCCGGTCGCCCGCCAAGCTGTAGCGCAGGATGTAGTCCCGGTTGCCGCCGGACTGGTCCGACTCGAGCAGCCCGACCCGCGCCCGGCCGGCCTCCGGATAGGAGACGTCGACCTCGTGGGAGATCGAGTACAGGGCCTGGATCGGCACCCCGGTGGTCAACTCGACGTCGATGTCGAAACCGTAGGTGGCCGGCTCCCCTTCATGGGTGTAGGGCGTCGCCACGAACAGATCCCTGGAATCGGCCTCCGCCAGGGGGGTCTCCGAGTACCGCGGTCCGACCACGGTCGGATACACGAACTCGTACTCCCCTGCGGTCGGCACGAGGGTTTCGGTGTAGCTCAGCTCGACGAAGATGGTGTCTCCCGGCAGGATGTTGCCCACGGTCATCTGGAAGACGTTGGGCCGCTGCTGCTCGAGGAGGGAGGCGGTGCGGCCCTCTTCGACCGCCTCTTCGTACTCCTGGCGCGCCTGCTCCCGTTCTCGTATCTCGGCGGTTATGATGCGGTCGCCGATGGTCATCTCCATTCCGTACACCGCGGCCTGGGTGGAGGCGGGGAATATGTAGGTGGCCTCGAGGGGCCGTTCCCCTTCGTTGGCGTACTCCTGGCGGATCCTGACGTCGGCGATGACCCCGGCGATCGCCACCGTGGCGGCAACCGACTTCAGGGGAAGCTGGTCGAGGTCGGGATCGTCGGTTTCGACGAAGAAGAACGGGGAAAGGGTTTGTTGCGGGGGGAATTCCTGCTGCCCCCGGCCGGGCGAGGTGAGGAATACGAGGGTCAGCAGACAGGCGATGGAAACGATCATGGCGCAGCTCCTGGATGGGTCGCTCGCAATGGAGCGCGTGCAGTGCGGATCGAATTGTCGAGGCCGGGATGAGCGCCATGCCTGCGGGAAGGCTTCATACCGGCGGCATGGGCTCGTACAGGGAGATGTCGTCCATCGGGTAGTGGCCGCGGTTGTAGGTGACGAGGACGAGACCCATCGGGTTGGTCAGGGGCGAAAGAGGTTGACGCTGAAGCGGCGCCCCGGGTCGAACCACTGGCGCTCGAGGGTCATCCCCGCGGCCGCGGCCAGGGCTTCGATCTCGGCGGTGGAATATTTGTAGGAGTTCTCGGTGTGGATGGTCTCGCCGTCGGCGAACCGGATCTCGAGCCCCAGCTCCTCTATGGGGACCGTCTGGGCGCCGGCGCTCTCGATGTGCATCTCGACGCGCCCGAGCCGTTCGTCCCAGACGGCGCGGTGGCGGAAGCGCTCGAGGGCAAAGCGCCCCCCGAGATCGCGGTTGATCCGGCCCAGGATGTTTTTGTTGAAGCGGGCCGTCACACCCTCGCTGTCGTCGTAAGCCGCTTCGAGCACGGCCCGTTCCTTGCGCAGGTCGATCCCGGCGAGAAAGCGGTCGTCCGCAGACATGGCGGCGCGCACTCCGGCGATGAAGTCAGCGGCCTCGGCCCGCTCGAAGTTGCCGACGTTCGACCCCAGCCACAGGATCAGCCGCCGGCCCCCGGGGTGCTGCCGGAGGTACTCGAGGCCGTCCCCGTACTCCCCGGCGACGGCGAGGATCTCGAGGTCCTCGAACTCCCCGGCCAGGGCGGCCGAGCTTTCCTCCAGGGCTGACCGCGAGATGTCGACGGGAATGAACCGCAGGTTGCCCTGGCGCTCGATCAGGGCCTCGATCAGCAGCCGCGTCTTGAGCGCGGAGCCGCTGCCGAGCTCGACGAGGGTGACGCAGCCGGCGAACAGGGCGGCGATCGCGGCGGCGCGCTCCTCGAGGATGGCGTGCTCGGCCCGGGTCAGGTAGTACTCGGGGAGGCCGCAGATCTCCTCGAACAGCTTCGAGCCGGCTTCGTCGTAGAAGTAGCGGCAGGACAGCCGTTTCGGGGAGGCGGTCAGGCCGGCCCTGACGTCGCCGGCGAAATCGTCGGAATGGACGCGGCCGTCCGCGGCCAGGAGGGTGACCGCGGCGGGGGAGGCGGGCTGGACAGCGAAGCGTGCGATCGTTCAGGCTCCCGGGCTATTCCACCGGCTCGAGGCGGGCGCCCCGGCGGCCGGCTTCCGCCAATCTGTTCCAGAGACGTGACACGGGGTGATCGCTCCGGTTCTATTCCACCGGCTCGAGGCGCAGGCCCTTGGGCACCAGCACCCGCTCCGAAAGCTCGAACAGCCCCTGCACCGCCAGGGCGAGGAGTGCCGCTGGGATGGCCCCTTCCATGATCAGCCGGTTGTCGGCGAGCCGCAGGCCGGTCATGATCGGCTGCCCGTAGCCGCCGGCGCCAATGAAGGCGCCGATGGTGGCGAAGCCGACGTTGATGACCGCCGAAGTCTTGATGCCGGCCAGGATCGCGCGCGAAGCGAGGGGCAGCTCTATGCGCCGCAGCCGCACCAACGGAGGCAGGCCGAGGGCCGCGGCCGACTCCCGCAGGGGGCCCGGTATGTCGCGGAGGCCGGTGCAGGTGTTGCGCACGATCGGCAGCAGGCTGTAGAGGAAGAGGGCGGCGATGGCCGGCGGTTCCCCGATGCCGAACGGCTGGATCATGAACACCAGCAGGGCGAGGGCCGGCAGCGTCTGTATGACCCCGGTCAGCGCGAGGATGGCCTGCCCGAGCCGCGCCCACTTGGCCGCGAGGATCCCCAGGGGCAGGGAGACGGCGATGGCCGCGGCCAGCGAGATCCCGGTCAGGGTGAGGTGTTCCCGCGTGCGCCGCAGCAGGCGGTCCCACAGGGTCATTTCGACGATGTCGCTTTCGACCTTCAGGGCCGCGGCGAGGTAATCCGCGGCGACCCTTTCCCCGGGCACGAGTTCGAGCTTGGCGCGGCCGTTGAGCCCGGACATAACCCTGTCGTCGATGAGCCCCTCGAGCCGGAGGATAGAGCGCACCGCCTCCGGGGCCCTGCCGGCGAGGTCGGAGCGGTAGAGGATGACGGCGTTGTAGGCCGGGAAGTGGCCGAGGTCGTCTGCAAGGGTCCTCAAGTTGTAGAACTCGATCTCGGCATCGGTCGAATACATGTCGATGACGTCGATGTCCCCGGACTCGATCCCGCGATAGGCGAGGTCGTGCTGCAGCCCCTGGACGTCGCGATGCGGCAGGCCGTAGCGGTCGCGCAGGCTGGGCCAGCCGTCGCCGCGGTCGAGGAACTCGTTGCTGAAGCCGAAGCGGAGGCCGGGCTGCTTCTTGAGGTCGGATATGGTCCGCATCCCCAGGCTGTCGGCGAGCGCCTCCGGCATCCCCATCGCGTAGGTGTTGTTGAAGCCTATCGGGCGGCTCATCGACAGGCCGTGCTCTTCGAGGGCGGCGCGTATCGCCTCCAGGCCGTGGACGTCGCTGCCCGCCAGGATCTCCTCGCTGATCGTTCCCGTGTACTCGGGGTAGGCGTCGAGGTCGCCGCGCAGCAGGGCCTCCCACAGGACCCGGGTGCCTCCCAGCTCGCGCTGATGAGTGACCGCGGCCCCGGAGGCCGCCGCGAGCTGGGCCACCATCTCGCCGAGAATGACGTTCTCCGTGAACGTCTTGGAGCCGACGCGGATCTGCGGAGGGTCGGTTCCGGCCTCAGCCGCGGCCGTCCCTGTAAGAAGAAGGGCCGCTGCCGCGGCGGCGGCGGCGGTGCGGAGCGGGTTCACGAATCCGCTCCGAGGACCTGCAGCGGCGTCCGCTGCGCGTTGATGAAGCGGGACACGAACGGATCCGCCGGCGAGTCGACCAGCTCCTGCAACGTCCCCTGCTGCACGATTTCCCCTTCCCGCAGGAGCACGAGGCGGTCGCCGAGGAAGCCGGCCTCGCCGATGTCGTGGGTGACGGCGACGACGGTTTTGCGCAGGGCCCTGAAGATGTCGCGCAGGTCCCCCTGCAGCTCCGAGCGCACGATCGGGTCGAGGGCGCCCAGCGGTTCGTCGAGGAGCAGCACCTCGGGGTCGAGCATCAGCGCCCGCATCAGGCTGACGCGCTGCTTCTGCCCCCCCGAAAGCTGCGCGGGAAAGCGCTCGAGCCCGTCGAAGGGGAAACGGGTCAGCTCCGCCAGCTCGCGCAGGCGGGCCTCGACGCGGCCCTCGTCCCAGCCGAGGTGGCGCGCCAGCAGGGCGGCGTTGTCGCGCGCGCTCAGGTGCGGAAACAGACCCCCGTCCTGAATCACGTACCCCATGTGGCGGCGCAGCTCGAGCACGTCGCTGTCGTCGAAATCCCTGCCGTCGAAGGAGACGGTCCCGGTGTCCGGGCGGATCAGGCAGATCATCAGGCGCAGCAGCGTCGACTTGCCGCAGCCGCTCGGGCCGATCAGCACCGTGGTGACCCCGGCCTGGATGGTCAGGTCGGTGGGGCGCAGGGCCGCGGTGTGGCCGAACGACTTCGAGACGTTGGTCAGCTGCAGCATGCTTCAGAGGCTATTGGAAAGCGACTTCGAGGATTGAGCACGCCGGTACAAAAATTCGGCCCCGCTTGAAATCAGCGGAGCCGGATCGTGCGATCCTGGTCCTATTCGCTGGTGGATGATTCGAAAACAACGTACGCGGGTGACTGCTTCTGGATAGCCAGCTCGGATGCCTCCGAGAAAGCCGACATCGTTGTCGAGTAGTCGGCGAATTGGTCTACCGCAACAACGGATGAAGATTCGCTGAGGCTGGCCGCGTTCGCTTGGGCGCAGGTAACCCTGATGGTCATCGGGGTATAGATGCCGAAGGTGGCCGCTCCTACCAGTTGATTTACGAAACTCAATTCGGTTTCCACTCGAGCGACTCCGTTCTCGCACTCGCTCTGGGCTTTGACGACAGCCGGCGGAACCAGGTCGGCGATCCAGCTGTGCGCCCAGACTTCGTGCTGAATATGCGAGGGCGTCAGCCCTGTCTGCACCGTCGCCCGGTAACATCCGCTCAAGGCCAGCAGCCCCAGAAAAAAGAAGAACATCGCGATAGAACTGTGCTTACTCCGCATGACAAACCCTCATGAGGTTAATGGGTGTAATGAGTCGCCGAACAGGCAACTGCCCAACGAACTCAGGAACAGCAAAGCTATTGCGCTCGATTTGTTGTAAGGGGAGTCTTCCCGGTGGGGGGCCAACAAAGCCAAGCCCCCGGGGGGTTGTCAAATCAGCGCAGCCGGCGCAACCGGACCATGCGCAGCACCCAGAAGGCCCCCAGGGCCCCGAGCAGGTGCTTCAGGGTATGGCCGCTGACGAAGCCCACCGCCTGGTACACCCCTTGGTCCAACAGCTCCGCGGCTTTCGCCAGCAGGTAGAACAGGGCGGCGACGTAGAGATCGGACCCGCGCGTGTACGGCGAGGGCAGCAGGCGGACCATGATGGGGACGAACAGAATCGGGTAACCCTGGGCGACGATGTAGTAGCGCAGGTCTCCGGCTCCGGCGCGTTCGGTGAAGTGCCAGTAGAGGACGCTGAAGATGCCGAAGGCGATCAGCGGCAGCAGGGCGACGGTGGCGGCGCGCCGGTCGAGGCGCTCGGCCAGGACCGCGGAGAGAAAGGCCATGAAGGCGATGCTCATCGGCAGGCGGTCCCACAGCAGGGTTTCGTTGGAGGGGGCGAGGTGATACCAGGCGGAGCCGATGCCGACCAGCGCCACCGAGAGGAACAGGACCTGGTAGGCCAGCGAGTCGGCCGGGTGCTGGAAAGCCTGCTGTCCCGGGTCCGCGGCGAGGCGGAACACCGCACCGAACCCCCACAGACCCACCAGCAGGAAGGGGAGGTTGGAGATCACGTTGAGGCCATGCGGGATGCCGAGAAGGGTGCGCTGATCGGCGAACTGGTGGTAGGCCGGATCCTGCGGGATCGGCGCCTGCAGGAAGACCGCGGCCCAGAAGGCGACCGTCAGGCAGGCGAGCAGCCGCAGGCGGCGGTCGCGCTTCATCTGCCGGCGCTGTCAGCCGGAGGAGGAGGTGGAGGAGGCGTCCGGGTGCCGCTCGCCGTAGGGAACCTCGCAGGATTCGTCGGCGCACTCGACCCTGCCGAACCGGTGGCGGTTGCGGGCGACGAGTCCGTAACCGGCGCGGAACAGCTGCCTGATTACCGGAAGGCGGTAGACCCAGGCGAGCAGGTGCCAGGGAGGGAGCCGGCGGTAGATCTCGTAGACCGCGTCGGCCCCGACGTCGACTCGCCCGCCGGCGTGAATCAGGCGCAGCCCGGTGTTGAAGTCGGAACGGGTGAGGACGGGAAACCGCTCCTCGATGCCGGCGGTCTGGCGCGGCAGGTACTCGAAGCGGCCGTTGCGGTCGAAGCGGCGGATGCGGCCGAGGCTCCACAGGCAGAACCGGCATTCGCCGTCGTACACGATTGCGGGGCGGGATTCGCTCATGCCTTCAAGATAGCGAGGCGGAAATCCCGCGCAAACGGCACGGCGATCTGACGAAACGCTCCATCTCACACTGCCGCAATGGGTTGAGCTGTCCCGGATCCATTGTTTGGAGCGGCATTCAGGCGATAGCCGGGCAGGCGTCTGCGCCCTGTGATAGAGCCACTACCAGCCCGACGCCGGATCGCCCATGGCGCTGAACGTATCGCCTGCCGCAGGCCGCGCGGCCCCTTCATTCTGGAGGCGCCGTGAACTGCAGGCTGTAGAGGTCGGCGTCGCTGAGTGCGAAGCGCAGGCGCACTGGTTTGCCGGCCAGGGCGCTGACGTCGGCCGCGCCCTTCCAGGTGACCGTGCGCTCCAGGTAGTCGCCGTAGATCTCGTCGCAGTCCCGCAGGGTGTGTCCCTTCAGTGCCTTGCCGTCGCCGTCCTGGATCTCGACGCGTACCGAGCCGGCCGCGGAGGTGGCCGTGTTCAAGCTCAGGGCGGCGCCCGCGAAGGTGAAGGGCCGCGTGATCAGCTCGCCTCCCTGCAGCGGCGCGTTGGCGGACACGAAGCCGTCCATGCGCACCGTGAAGCGCCGCAGCCGGCAGGCCTCGCCGCGGTAGTAGCCCTCGGTGGTGAAGATCGACAGCTCCTTCGGCGCCGTCGGCAGGTCGTTGGCCGTCTCCAGGATGCCCCAGGCCGTCATGTTGTTGCGGTTCTCCCAGCGCTCCGGCTGCAGCCCGGGCCGCAGCAGGGCCTCGCTCCAGCGCTTGAAGTGCAGGCCGTCGCGGCTGGTCATGTACACCGCGTCCGACACGCCGCGGGCGGTGTTGCCGGGCATGCGGCGATCCGGCACGAAACGCTTGGGGAAGCCCATGTAGATGTGCGGGGCCCGGTGGTAGGGCGTCACCGCGTTCGTGTAGAGGTGCTCGACGGGGGCGTCGCCGAAGTCGAGCCACCGCGGCTTCGTCCACCGGCGGAAGTCCTTGGAGGTGCAGGTCATGATGTTGCGCACGCGCACGCCGCCGGGGTGGATGGAGTCGCGGTGGTAGTCGACGTAGCAGCCGCGCAGCGGGTCGTAGAAGGCCAGGTTCAGCGAGTCGAAGGCGCCCACGGTGATCACCGGCTTCTCCGACAGCAGGCTCCAATGCACTCCGTCCGGCGACTTGAAGGCGTAGAGGGCCTGCTCGTCGGCCGTGCGCGCGAGGGCGCTGCCCAGGGCCTTGTACTCCTCGCCCTCCCGGCAGTCCGGGTTGCGGTCGCGGAAAGGCGCGAAGTTGTGCGCGCCGATGCCGTCCCAGACGATGTTGTTGCGCGTCGAGCCCTGGTAGTTGACCAAGCCCAATTCCGGCCGGTGCCACTCGATGCCGTCGCGGCTTTCGGCGTAGCACACGACCGGCCGGTAGTGGTTGCCCGACGGGTCGTAGTGGGAGCCGCGGTAGTAGGCGCGGAACAGTTTGCCGTCCCGGAAGACCGTGTGGTAGGCGCTGGTGTTGCCCTCCCACGGCACGTCGTGGTCGATCGCCACGTTGCGCGGCACGGGTTTGTTCAGGCGCAGCTCGACGCCGGACAGCCGCTCGATCAGGTAGTCGTCGACGAACAACTCGCGCCTGCCGTCCAGCTCGATGACGCCCGCCGGGGCGGCCCCCGCCTGGGCTCTGCCGGCCGGCTTCTTGGTCGTTCCCTTCGTTGTCTTCCTCTTGGCCATTTGAGGCTTCCCTTTCTGAATTTCGGGTCATCCCGCCGGCCCGCGGCGCCGGCGGGATCTCCGCGGCCCAACGATAGCCCAGTGTCTCCACGGGGAACAAGCGCCGTGGAGAGGTTGGAGCGCCTCGACAAGGAGGTTTCCGCGATGAGTCGACTGAAGACCTGAGTCCGCCTGCCGGGGCGCGACCGGCGGTCAGACCTGGGTCAGAAAGAAGGGCCGCAGGCTGCGGGTACATGCGCGCGCCGCCGTGGCGCAAGATCACCAGCCGGGAACTAGGCCAGCAGGGGTGCTGCAGATGATGTGGTTCGTCTTCCAGTTGGCGGAGAATCACGAACCCGAGTGGGTTCAGGGGCCACCAAAGGAAGCGTCTCAGCGCGGTGCCTTAGAGCCCGGGGGACACCCAGGCAAGCAGGTGGTAGATCTGGTACACCGTGTTGGCCCGGACGTCGACCTGCCGCCATGGTAAATCAGGGGCACCTAGGTAATGAAGTCGGACCGGGGGAGGACGGGGACCGGGGACCGCTCCTCGATGCCTGCGGCCTGGGGGGGCAGGTACTCGAAGCGGCGGTTGCGGTAGGGCGCCGGATGGCAAGGGTTCATTCTTCGGGGGCCTCCGGATCTGATACCTTGCTAACCTCGGCGATTGAAATCCAGCCGTGGTCGAAGGTGAAGGTTCGCGCTTTGCCAGCCGGATCTTGGATACGAACCACCCGAACCTGTTCCGGATCCCCCGCCCGTTCTACGACATAGAGCCAGAATGATATTCCGTGCTCTTGCGCCCACTCGAACTGAGTTCGAGTGAGACCTACAGGTCGGTCAAGGAGGGCACCCTTCATCGCCTTGACCTCGACCCATTTTACGGGCTGCCCGTCGGGTCCTAGCTGGGTCAGGTGAAGCCGGGGTTGTTCGTAGGTGTACGCTTTAATTCAGGCTCTCGCCTGATTATAAGCTCAATGGCCTTATCTTCGAGGTTCATGCGCTCCTGATGGGTTACGCCATCTGGATCTTGTCCCTCCTTTTCGTCGGGACTGACCGCTATGTAGGAGACGAACTCCCGTCCCAGGGGAGGTGAGGCATCCTCTGGGCCGCGGGGTTCTAATTCGGTGGGGGATCCAGTTTCGCCTCTGGGGGTTGTATCGGACTGATCCCTATCTCTCATTTGGGGTGGTGGAGGTTCTAGGGGACCAGGGGGGGAGTCGACTCCCAAATGGGGTGGGGCTTCCGGGACGGGGGGAGGCTCAACTACAGTTGCGTCGAGCTGCGGGAAGCCCAACTCATCCAAGACTTTAGCTGCTTCACCAGTAGTATTCGCTGTTAGTACTTTCTTCAACCCGGCGGCGAAGAGCCCAGGATCTTCCTCAGGACACAGGGCGATAGCTAGTTCACGAGCTAGAGGTGCCAAGGGTATCTGCCCGTTGGAACGTGTTGCCCACAGAGAGTGCTGAGCAGGATGGTAGAGAGCCGGGGCAAGTTCGGGCGGGCTTGCCTGATCGATGTTGAAGGCATTTAATCTATATCGGAGTTCTAGTGAAGTGGCCGATTTGCAATCAAGGTGGTTCAATCTGCCTAGAGCATTTTGGACCTCATTGGAACCCATTCGACCGAAAAGCACCCGAGCGATTTCTCCCTGGCGCTGGCGCAACCGTTTAATGGAGTCGGGGTCATTGGCCGGATTCTCAACTCGTATGAGATCTATTTCCACGGCAGAGCCAAGTTGTGGGACTCCGGCCGCTAGGAATGCCCGCCGAGTCCCAAGCGGTTGAGGAATCACGTTGTTCGCCAAGAACTTTCCAAACTTAGCGGAAAGCCCCACTCGGTTCTCAAAGAATAGCCATGTAGGGAGATAGAGAACCTTTGATTTGTTTGGAATGCTCTTGGTGTTTCTGAGACTACCAAACCATTCACTGGTCACGACCCCTTCATCAAGTGCCTTTTCGAGCATCTGCCAGCAACCCATCACCACTGCGTATGCTTCATCATGCAGTGGGTTGTTGGCTTCGCCGTACTCCGAAGAAATCTGATTAAGAACATGCAGAGCATCTTCGTGGTCTGGGGAGTCGGTGACCCCAATCTTTTCCAGCAGGTTCCCGTACCCTCGAAGGTCTTCAGCCAAGCGCCAGCGGTACTGACCGAAGGGATGGTCGCCCCAAAAAACATGGTCTGGAGATCGGTATGCATGCCCAAGCCATAGACATTTGGTCGACTTAAGCTCTTCAATGGCCGAAGTGTCAGATTCGTCTTTGAGAAACCGATAGACTTCTCTGTTGACTGGGTTCCCACATTCTGCGCAATAGAGTAGATGTCGGACTACGAGATCTGGTGGGGGATCAATGTGGACTCCTAGAAACTCCAAAAAATCACAGTTGGGGGAAGGTGCATTAAGGATTTTCCCCTGGCTCTCGAACAGGTAGGACCGATACGGAGCATACAAGGAGCTAGGCCTGTACCATTGGTTCTCACCCCGGCGGGCGGACAGCCACTCAAAACTCCGCAGGTTCTCGAGTTCATGGATTTCTCTGAGTTCCTCAAACCGCCCTCCTATATGGGCAACGATTCGTTGCATACGAAAGACAGATGTATCAGAGCAAGGTTCGTTGGAAATTCGGCGTATTGCTTGAATGATGTCACGAAAACGAGGCTTGCTTGCAATACCAAGCCAGTCCAATAATCGTTGAACAGAGGCTCCGCGTTCCTCAGGAAGAACAGCTATGTTGGCGTCATCCGCCAGAACCTCCTGGACAACACCACCTTCAAAGTAACAATCACCCGGAGGGCGATACTCCCCATCTGAACAAATGACAAAACGAACTGAGGAAAGTGTTTTGCGGGCTTGGTCATCATCTATCAATTCGCCAACCCGGTCGGCCAAGAGAGTCACGGCCCCCTGCCTGACCGTCGGATCTAGTGTTTCATTTTCTATCGCATAGGAAAGATGCTCAAGTACATAGGTACGAAAATCAAGTTCAGAGGCCCCAAGGTCGAACAGGAACTCTCTTCGTCCGCCCAAGGCATCCACATCAACAAGGCTGGTTAAGCCAAGTGGATCTTCAAACTCTCCCGGCAAGACTAGGCTAGACAACCTATGTAACTGGCCAGCGCTAGGATAAATAGAAAGGGAAAACAGTCTCCTACAAATATCTTCATCGTCCACGATCTGCTTGCGTCGATTCTCAAACCACGCAATCGTCCTTGGAAGAGAGAAGCACCCTTCTTTCCATAGCCGCTGAATGGCCGCAGGGTCCGTTTCTTCGAGGACCCGGACAGCATCTTCTGTTTCAAACGCACCGCAAAGATATTCTAGGCGTGAAAATGCTGCCTCTGTGTGGTCAAGGAAGGGAATATCCAAACCTAAGGACGAAAATAACTGGACCGTGGGTAAATCGGCAGAATACACGTCATCGCAAGGCCAGAGAGATTTGTCGCGAGATGGTGCTAGGGAAACGGCGCGGAGGCGTTCCTCGTCAGCGCGCTTTGCATGAGGGTTATTACCTTGGCGTCCAAGCAATATAGCAATCTCGGTCCACAGTGTTTCTCGACCGGCTTCCGAAGCGAGGCAAGGGGGGAGGTCATTGAGACATACGGGCTGGTTCAGTCCATTTTTCGTGAGTGCCGAGCACAGAGTTTCCACGTCAAGAACGGGAACTCCGATAGAGCGAAGTATCGTCTGATATGGTCTTAAGTCCTCCGCCACGAGCGCAATGACGTTTTCGATCCCGGCCTCGCCAAACCGCCTTTCAAGCTCGCGGATTGTGGGAAGGCTCGTGGCCGCGGTGCGATTAGCTATCATCCGATTCAGCACCACGGACAGATCGGTGTGTGGCAACCCGTCCAGACCATAGATCCCCCCCACTTTGGCCAAGGCTGCAAACCCTGAGGCGAGGGCACGTACGCGCTCTTTCAAATCACTCAGCTTGTCTGGTGTGAGTGACAGCGCACCAGGATTTCCCAGCGCTCGCTTCGCCGCCCGGTACTCTTTCGAGATGATCTGAGCAATTATCCGCCTCCACCATGGTCCGCTTGCCACCACGAGGAACCGCCCTGCCCAACCCACTCGGCAACCTTCTCAGGTCGAGGGAGGGCAACCTCATCGAGGGCTGGGAAAAGGGCGTCGCGGGCAGCGGGCAGGAGCCTGTGCGCAAGATCGCTGACCAGATCGTAGGCCTTGCGCGCTTCGGAGGGGGTAGTGATGGAGCTGCGGGACCACTCTGGATGGTTCTCAGCCAGTGTATGGCCACCGAGGTTGCCCCACTCTTCAATTCCACCTGCAAGCTGTTCGAACCCGTCGCTATCGAGGGCGCGCGCGGCCTCGGTTGAAAGGCGCAGTTGGGTGTGAGCAGCTTTGGGGATGGCAAGGAGTCGTTTCCTCATGTCGAAGACACAGAGCTTCCAGGGATGGCGCGGTTCATGCAGGGCGGCATCGTTTGCAATGAGGGCATCTCGACGTTCCCCGAGACGCCTGTGGAGAGCAGAGTAGTCGCGCGCGGGAATAGTGGCGACGCGTTCCAGGGAGTCGTTGAGCGTGCGCGCGAAATCACGCCGGGAGGTGACGCCGCCATGCATGTCCATGACAAGGTCGCCGAGGTCCACTTGCTCCAGCCGTTTTGTGACGGCTTCGATGGCAGCGCGTTTCTCGGCGACGAAAAGGACGCGTTTGCCTCGGGCGATGAGGGCTGTGATGAGGTTGGCGATTGTTTGGGATTTGCCCGTGCCCGGCGGACCCTGGATAACGAGCGACTCCCCGCCGAGCACGCGATTGATCGCCATGTGCTGGCTGGAATCGGCATCGAGCACGAGGAACTCGTCCGCGGGAGGATCCGTGTCGGGCTGGTTGGGCTCGGGCTCGCAAATGCGGGAGGCAACGACCTCGCGGGCCTCTCCATCGCCGGCGATAGCGGCGACGATGTCGCTTGCAGCAAACAGCCCGCCGTTCTGCTCCAGATCAGTGACCAGCGGCATCGTGGAGTAAGAGAAGACGGCTGAGACCGCGCGTAGCTCAATAACCAAATCGGGAAGGGCCTTCCACGACTCCTCGAACCGGTTGAGCAGGACGCGGAATCCATCGAGGCTGGTGGGCGGGTCTTCAGCCACGTCCGCCTCTTCGTCCTCAGTCTCGATGTCGTGTTCGGCGCGAAGGATGTGGGCCAGCACTGGGTTGAGATGGGCATCCCCCGAAACTAGGATCTTGAAGTCACGCGCAGCGGCACCTGTGGCTTCGACCTCGAGCGGCAGGAGGATCACAGGCGCGTTCGGCGGGGTCCCGGAATCGACTTTCCAGGTCGCGAGCCCGATGGCGGCAAAGAGCGTCTCGATGCCCTTCTCCTCGAGGTTCGTGAGGGCCACCTTGTGGATGGCCGCGAGGCGGCGGCGGGCGTCGTTGAAGGCCGTCGAGTCGTCGGAGCCATCTTGAGCATCAGGAAAGAGATCGCTGAGGCTGACAGGCTTGGCCTTCAGCAGCCGGTCCAAGGCGCCTGCGTCGAGCCCGTACGCTCCACCAGGCGTGAGATCGAGAGTACTGGTTTTCAGGTCGCGGTATCGAACGAGCCGGTTGCGGCCAGAGGTATCGAGGAGATCCTTCTGCCACCGCTCGATTGCCCGACGGACGGCTTCAATGCGGGAACCGTTTGGTTGAGGCATAGAGCGCGTATCTTTCGTTGTAAATCGGAAGGTGCCCGGATAATTAGGCACCTTTTTTGGGTTTCAATCAATGCGTCTTGCGCACGCACGGGTCGGCCAGAGTTCCTGAAGATCGTTTGCGTTTTGTTGGAGCTCCCGGAACGGGGCCGGATGGAGGCCGAATCTGTGAGGGCGTGTTGGGTTTCCGAGGGGACGCCACAGGTTTGGGCAAGGGGCTGAGTTCGGCGGACACCTGAGCCGGCAGGGCAGCCCACACCATCCGACAACCACAGGACGAACCGCTCGAATCGCGGTCCGCACTGGCAGCACCGCAATCGGCCTCGCCGGAACGTTAGCGTTCGCGGCCTCGGGCGGGGGGCAAAACTTCGTTGGCGGGGGCGCCAGAGCCTCCTCCTTCTCCAGAAGGTCCAGGAGCGAGAGCAGAGGATGGCTCGTCCCATGCGGGTAGGGCGTTTGAGGCAAGGCAAAGCCTTCACCGAGGAATGAGCAGGCATCCAAGGCAAGGGCGGGTCCGCCACGTAGAATCATATCCGTAACGGAAAAATCGCTTTTTCCAACTTCTACTTGTTCGTGACTCGATGTTGGTTGACAGGGTTCAACATGGAGGGTATGTTGACCCACAATTGTAAAGAAAACCCCTACGTGCCATAAGCTCATAGAGGAAACCTGTTTACGAACATCTCAAGGGGCGGTAGCCAGCCATGTGGAGGTTCATACAATGAAATTTGTCGATATTGCAGTGTCAGATCCGGAGCAAAAACTCCAACTCGTAGTCGAAATCAAAAACAAGCTTGGTGCATCTGCTGAGTGGTTGATCCGCATGCGCCGCAATTTGTTGGCCCATTCGTTCATGCCTCATGCCCCCTACTTCTTACTTGTGCTCCCTGACTTTCTCTATCTGTGGACGGACGTTAGCCCAGTTGATGATACAGCAAGACCTGACTATAAAATCGAGGCTACCGAAGTACTGGCTCCATACCTGAAATCAAACCAATCCCTTGACGATCTAAGCGGATATGGGCTCGAATTGCTTACGATTTCGTGGCTGGAAGATGTGATCGGTAACGATATGCAACGAGACTCAGTTAACCCAAATCTCAAATGGCTCCTTGACTCGGGGTTATACGAGGCAATCAGACACGGTTCTGTCGAGCTTGAAGCTGCCACATGATTGTATATGTAGAATCGAATTTTGTCCTTGAACTTGCTTTTCTTCAAGAGGAACATGAAAGTTGCTCGGCGATTTTGGGTCTATCGGAATCAGGAAAAATTCGATTGGTGTTACCTGCCTTCAGTATTGGAGAACCGTATGAAGCGTGGGTTCGCCGGTCAAAGCAAAGACGTGATCTGCATGAACAACTCCGTATGGCAATTCATGAACTCTCTCGTTCGGGCCCTTACCATGAAGCCTCTGATGAGTTCCGGGAACTCACAAACTTATTGATCAGAAGTGGTGAAGAAGAGAAGCATCGGCTCGATGATGCTCTGGAGAAGATCTTACAGAACATTGAAATAATACCCATCGATTTGGGTATTATCAGCGACGCCATAACATTCCAAAAGAGTCTCGATCTATCGCCGCAGGATTCCATAGTTTATGCCTCGATTCTCGCTCATCTGGCTGCAGAATCCGGGGAGTTTCGCTGTTTCATTACCAAAAATTCCAAGGATTTCGCGAACCCGGATATCGAAGATCAACTGACTTCCCACGGTTGCAAATTGCTGACAAAGTTCGTTAACGGTTTGGGGTATATCCGCAGTCAGTTGTAGATGAGTACCCGCCGCTATCACTGAGGCGTGGGGCGTTTCGGCAGCGACACACAAGGGCCGTTTTCCACGATTGGCGGACTTCATCCAGTTTGAAACCC
The DNA here is from genome assembly GCA_965206595.1 of Candidatus Latescibacterota bacterium. Taxonomy (GTDB): domain Bacteria; phylum Latescibacterota; class UBA2968; order UBA8231; family UBA8231; genus CBDCXV01. The sequence continues at coordinate 6,545,870 of OZ242214.1, read as the reverse complement.
CCGGGCGACCAAGGCCGCCCACTCCAGCGTGTGACCGCAGGACGAACCGCTCCAATCGCGGACCGAAAAATCGTTCGGATACCTCCAGTTAACCTGAAGACCCGACCGGAGCCACCGGCGTTACCCGAAGGCAACCAACGTGATTGACGAATCCAGGGTTGTTACCGAGACCGTACCTGTCCGGCAAGGGTACGTTCGCTGGTCCGAGACCTACGACACCCAGGACAATGCCTTGAGAGCGAAGGAGTACTGGACCGGGTTCCGGAACGATTTCGATCTTGGTTGGCCGATGCTGTTGCTCATGAAGCTGGGGAAACTTCCAACCGGACCGGCACAAGGCGGCCGCACTACGTAAACCCATGGCCAGAAAACGCGGCAGACAACATCCCATCCGGGTCGGCGTTGTCGGCGTCGGCCGCGGCCGGTCCTTCATGCAGGCCGCCGCGGCGACCGGCATGGAACTGGTCGCCATCTGCGACATCTGGGAAGAGCGCCTCCTTGCGGAAGGCCAGGCGCTCGACGTGCAGACATACCTCGATTACGACGAATTCCTCGGCTGCGACATGGACGCGGTCGTGCTGGCCAACTACTTCCACCAGCACGCGCCGTTCGCCATCAAGGCGCTCAACGCCGGCAAACACGTGATGAGCGAGACCGCGGTCTGCCACACCCTGGGCGAAGGGGTGGCGCTGGCGCGGGCGGTCGAGAAAAGCGGCAAGATCTACATGTTCGCCGAGAACTACCCCTACATGGTCTTCAACCAAGAGATGAAGCGGCTCTACCAAAAGGGCCGCGTCGGCGAGTTCAAATACGGCGAGGGCGAGTACGTCCACCCCGACCCGCCCGAGGTTAAACTGGCGCGCAGCTGCGGGCGCGACCACTGGCGCAACTGGATCCCCGCCACCTACTACTGCACCCATTCCATCGCCCCGGTCATGTACATCACCGACACCCGGCCGGTGAAGGTGAACGGCTTCGTCATTCCCTTCGATTTCGCCGACTCCACGCAGACGCTGCACATGAACCGGGGGGACACGGCCGCGGTGATCGTCTGCCGCATGGACAACGACGCGGTGATGAAATCGCTGCACGGCGGGCTGCGCGGACACGGCAACTACGTCCGCATCCACGGCAACAAAGGGGTGATGGAAAACTGCCGCCACGGCGACCAGCAGCGGCTGCGCGTGTGGTACGAGCCGTGGGAAAAGCGCAGGAGCGATCCGGTCGAAACCGTGTACAGGCCCGACTTCCCCGTGCATCATGCCCAGGCCACCCGCAGCGGACACGGCGGCGGGGACTTCTTCACCAGCTACCACTTTGCCGAGGCGATCCGCACGGGCGAGCCGCCCTGGCTCGACGTGTACCGCGGCATCGACATGAGCATCGCCGGGATCCAGGCCTGGCGTTCGGCGCTGAACGACTCGGCGCCGATGGAAGTGCCCGACTTCCGCCGCGAGTCGGTGCGCCGGAAATACGCCAGGGACGACTGGTCGCCCGACCCCGGGCGCAAAAAGAAGGGGCAGCCCCCGAGCAGCATTCTGGGGGAAATCGAACCGGACCCCGAGGCAAAAAAGCTGGCGAGCAAGGTCTGGGCGGCACGCGGCTATCAGGGCGACTGATTCCGCTGCGATCCCACCCGGCTGCATCGCCGCCTTTGAAGCGCATGGGTGCGGCCGGTACTGACAATGTGCTGGCCGTGGCGTATTGTGAAGCCGCTATAAACCGCCGTTGTTGAGGTTGTCGGCATCCTTTCGGAAGAATGGTTTCTGCAGAAAACCGACATGACCGAACAGCTTGTGAGCAAAACATAGAGAAAGGGGCGTAATGACCATTCCAATACAGTCCCTCGTCATCCTGCTCGCGGCTGTCGTTGCCGAGGTGGGCGCGGATGAAGCGGCGGACAGAAAGGAAGCTGATCGACCCATGATCGTCATGGCAGACGTCACGCCGTCCCAGCCGGACTACGGAACGAGCCTGGTTTCCTGCGCCAGTGCGTTGCTGCAGGGGGTCGGCGGCGAGGAATGGACGACGACACGGCTGCAGGGCATCATGGGGCATGCCTTCCATTTCGAGATGGTGGAAGGAGGCGGAGGAGTCTTTCACGACAACATCGACTGGGGGATCGCCCTGGATTTCCTGCCGGAGATGGCGCGATTCCGCGTCTTCGAAGCGACGAAGAAAGACACCGGCGTCGATCTGCCGGGGCTCAAGCGGGAAGCCCGGGATGCCGCCCTGGCCAGCCTGCAGAGAGGGGTCCCGCCCCTCGTGTGGCAACCGATGAGCCTCGAGCAGAAGGCGGCCGGCCGCGGCGCCTACTGCTGGGGCCTGATCGTCGGATACGACGAAGCGGAGGAGACCTACACGATCCGGCACCCGTTCGTGTCCGAGGATTACACCGTTCGCCACGACGCCATCGGACACAGCGACGGGGTCGAGTGGTTCTACGTTGGGATTTTCGAGAAGCTCCGCGCCGTCGACCAAAGGATGCTGAACCTGACGGCGCTCAGAAACGCGGTTGCTTTTGCGGAGGGGACCCGATTCAAGAGCAGGTGGAGCCAGGGTTTCGCCGCGTACGAGCTCTGGCGGCAGGCGTTCGGCTCAGAGGAGGTCTCCCCCAACCGTTCCCACTACCACGCCGCGACCCTCAGGGACCGGCGCATGATCGCCGCCGCGTACCTGAGGGAGCTGACAACCCTGTTTCCTGAAGCGGCCGGGCCCATCGGTGAAGCCGCGGCCCACTACGACCGCGAGGTGGCGGTACTGAAATCGCTGCACGATCTGTTAGAAGCAGCGCGCAAGGGTGAGGGGTTCATGCCCGAGGACCGCGCCGAGGCCGGCAGGTTGATTGGTGAGGCGTTGCAGGCGGAAAGAGAAGCGATCGCCGGCATCGAGGCGGCGCTCGCTATCATTATCGACGACGCACGGAATTAAAGGAGATCCAATTCGGTGCCATGAGCTACAGCGCAAACCAGGTCATCAAGCCCCGCATCATGCCATCCATTTCCGCACAATAGTGCCCTGTCCCGGCCGGCGTTGTCCTCCTCCGTGGGAGGATCGCTGAGATGAACCTGCGCCCTCTGTATTCGGCTCCCGTCCTGATCGCGGGGCTGGCCCTGCTCCTGCGGTTGGCCTACGTCTTCGAGCTCGACGCCTCCCCCCTGTTCCAATACCCGGCCGTCGATGCCGACACCTACAACCAGCACGCCGAAAGGCTGGCCGCGGGCAACTGGCTGAGCCGCGGCATCGGTCCGTTCTGGCAACCGCCGCTGTTTCCCTACTCCCTCGGGGCCGTCAAGCTGCTCTTCCCGGGGCCGGAGTTCTTCTACGCCGCCCGCGTCCTTCAGGCGCTGCTCGACGCGCTGACCTGCGTGCTGGTCTTCTACCTCGGAACGCGGCTGTTCGGCAGAGCCGCCGGCATCGGCGCCGGGGTCGTCAGCGCGGCGTACGGCCCGATGATCTTCTTCGCCGGCGAGCTGCTCCCGGCAACGACAGCTGCCTTCCTCGATACCCTCGGCCTGCTGTTGCTGTTGCGGGCGCTGGACCAGCAGTCCCCCTGGCGCTTCCTGGCAGCGGGAATCAGCTTCGGGCTGGCCGCGGTCACCGTGCCGACGGTGCTGCCGTTCTGCGCCGCGGCCGCGGTCTGGGTCGCCGTATCAGGCTGGCGGGCCCGGGACATGCGGCGTGCGACCGCGGCGACGCTTCTCTTTCTGTTCGGCGTCGCCCTTCCGATTGCCCCCGTGAGCCTGCGCAACTACACCGTCGGCAACGACGCCGTGCTCATCTCCCACAACGGCGGCATCAACTTCTACGCCGGCAACAACGGCGACACCGGGAAGACCCTGGGGGCGCGGCCAGGGTGGGAGTGGGACGACCTCGTCGACATGCCGCAGCATGCCGGCATCGAGCGGCCATCCGAGAAGTCGCGGTATTTCTACAGGCAGGCCCGGGAGTTCATCGCCTCCGATCCGCTGGCCTGGGCAGGGTTGCTGGCGGAGAAGACCTACGCTTTCTGGCACGGCGACGAGATCGGCCGCAACCAGGCCGTCTACTTCTGGCGCAACTACTCGCATCTGCTGTCGGCATTACTGTGGAAGACGGAGTACCTCGCCTTCCCGTTCGGCCTGATCGCCCCGCTGGCGCTTGCGGGGATGGCCCTCTACCTGGTGCGCTTCCGGGCGCCGCGCCTGCTTCCCGCCCCGGAACCGGTTCTTACCCTGCCGCGGGTTCCCCCCGAAGGGCTCGTCGCCGTTCTGTTCGTCGGCCTGTACGCGGCCGCCGTGATCGCCTTCTTTCCGACGTCCCGCTACCGCATTCCCCTGAGCCCGCTGCTGGCGCTGTTCGCCGTGTACGGGGTGATGCAGCTCGGCGCCCTGTTCCGCGGCGGGGGGAAGCGCTCTCCTGTTGCGATCGCCACCCTGGCAGCGGTCGTTCTGCTGGCAGGAGCCCTCAACCATCGCCTGGCTCCGATGGACCTCGACGGAGACGCCCTCATCCATTACAACATCGGCAACGCCCAGGTGAAGAAGCGGGATATCGAGGGGGCGATCGTGTCGTTCGAGCGCTCGGTCGACATCGACCCGGAGTTCTGGCAGGCCTGGATCAACCTCGGTTCCATGTACGCCATGACCGGTCAGGGCCACAGGGCTGTCGAGACCTTCGAGAAGGTCAGGGATCACCAACCCCATCGCTTCGGCGTCTGGATCAACCTCGCCCACGCCTACCGCGCCGGCGGCCGCACCGGGGAGGCGCTGCATGCGTACGAGCGCGCCCTCGAGACCGGCGATCCCGTCATCAAGGCGTTCACGGAGTACATCTCCTTCTGCTTCGAGCTGCGGGAATACGCACGCGCCCGCCGCGGGCTCGATGCCGCGGTGGCGCGGTTTCCGGAAGCCGCGGAGAGCCTCAGGAGCTTTCACGACCGGCACCTGGCCCGGGCGCTCAGGGGCTGACTCCTTGCAATGAAAAAAGGGCCTCGCTGAGGTGACGAATGGAAAGGCAGTCCTTTCCCACCGACGAGGTTGCCAGTCCGGATATCGTGAATTGACCTCTCTTTTTTCCGAGGTGGGGTTCGAGGTGTGCGAGGCTTTTTCGTCTCTGGACGACGATCCTTCGAGCTGGGGAGACGTGGGTTTTTTATAATCGAAAAAAGGAGTATCCCGCATGAAAAAGCGTGACTTTGAAAAACTTGCAGCCAGCGCCAGACAGGCCGGAGCCATCAAGCGTCGGGAAATGAAGCAGGGCGAACTACCCGAATGGATTCGGTAGATTTCGGGTTCCATCCCAGGCTTGGCCGACAGCTGAGAAAGGCGAAATCATCGCCGGCGAGAAGAGCGGACGCGAGGCGCCGGAGGAGCGGGCCTACTTCAACGCCGTCGGCCTCGCCTACGTCGACGTGGCGATCGCCTATGCCATGTACCAACGCGCCAGGGAAGCGGGGGCGGGGCGCGTGTCGAGCATCCAGGAGACCATGATCTTCCAGCACGAGAAGCTGGCGGACTGGATCCGGATGTAGTGCCTGGGCGCGCAATTCCGCGTGAATTCGGTCGCCGCTGCATCCCGGCTCGCGGCGTTGCCCTCGTTCGTACCCTTACTTTCGCGCCCAGGCACAAGCGCCCGCGACAGAAACGGATTTCGCTTCGTTAACGGTTCTGGCCGGCCCTCGGCGGCGGAACCAGGTGCCCCGCGGCATCGAGCGGTGGCACAGGCCTTTCACCGATTTGCATAGCCGGCCTCCCGGCCGCCCTCGAGGAGGAACAGCATGGCTTCCAGAGTTCTCGACAGCAGCACCGTGAAACCGCTGCAGCCGGCGACGTCGCTGTGGAAACAGTACGACCCGGCAACCGCGCCTCGCGCCTTCAAGGCGGAAACCCCGGCCGCGGCGCGGCGCTGGCAGAAGACGACGCGCCGGGCCCTGGCCAGGCTTCTCGGCCTGGAAGAAGGGGACGGCACGCCACCGGCGCCCCGCAAAATAGAGGTAGTGGACAAGGGGGATTACCTGCGCGAGAAGATCCTCCTGCGCACCGGTCCCCACGCGCAGATGCCGGTGTACATCCTCCTACCCAAAGGCGCTGAAGGACCCCTGCCCTCGGTGGTGGCCTTCCACGGCCACGGGTACGGAGTCAAGGACATCGTCGGCCTGTGGGAGGACGGCGGCGAGCGGGACGTCCCCGACGGCTACCACAAGGATTTCGGCGTCGCCCTGTGCCGCGCCGGCTTTGCCGTGGCCGCCCCCGAGATCTCCGGCTTCGGCGAGCGCCAGACCGATTTCTCCCACCTCGACCTCGGGCAGGGGACGCCTTCGACCTGCGCCCACATGGCCATGCTCGCCTTCCATCTCGGAACCTCGGTGGTCGGCATCCGCGTGGGCGACGGCCTGCGCCTCGTTGACTACCTCGAGACCCGCTCCGAGTTCGACACCGGCCGCCTCGGGGCCATGGGTATTTCAGGGGGCGGCATGCACACCTTCTTTTCCACCTGCATCGACGAGCGCATCCGCGCCTGCGTGGTCAGCGGCTATTACTCGACCTTCCGGGACAGTCTCTTCGCCATGGCGCACTGCCCCTGCAACTACGTGCCGGGGTTGGCGGAGTTCGGCGAAATGCACGATCTGGCCGGCCTCATCGCCCCGCGGCCGATGCTGGTGGAAGCCGGCACCCACGACCCGATCTTCCCGGTTTCCGCGGTGCGCTCCGGCCTGGCCAAGGCGCGCAGTGTGTACGGGGTTTTAGGTGCCGGGGACGGGGTGAAGGCGGATATCTTCTCGGGGCGGCACCGGATCAGCGGCGCCCGCGCCTACGACTTCCTCAGGGAAGCCCTCGCCTGAGGTCCGGCCGAGGGCTGGATGGGCAGGGGGTTGATGTTTCGCGATGCTTCCGGGGTAGTGCCGATCGTATTGCAGTCGAACCTTCTTGCGAAGGTTGATGCCCAATGAGATCCGCCAGGCCGACCCTGTTGCTGCTGTTCTTCCTCTCCGGAGGATGCGGACTGATCTACCAGGTGGTCTGGGTGCGCATGCTGGGCTTCGTGCTGGGCAGCACCGTGCTCGCCGTGAGCACCGTCCTGACCGCGTTCATGGCTGGCCTGGCCCTGGGCAGCTTCTCCTTCGGCCGCGTTGTCGACCGCCGCACGGACGCCCTCAAGATCTATGCATACCTGGAGATAGGGATCGGGCTTTGCGGCCTGGCCATGCCGACGCTGCTGCAGGCATTCAGTCCGGTCTACATCGGATTGACCCGTCTTCTGGGCGATTTCGAGCCGGCGCTCTCGCTGGCGCGGTTCGGCGTGTGCCTTGCGCTGCTGGCAATCCCCACCACCCTGATGGGCGGCACCCTTCCGGTCCTCAGCAAGTTCCTGGTGGAACGCAAGGAAGTGCTGGGGAACAATGTGGGGACGCTCTACGCGCTGAACACACTGGGAGCAGTGGTCGGCTGCTTTGCCGCCGGGTTCGTGCTGATTGGAACCGTTGGCGTCGTGGAGACGGTCTACATCGCCGCCGTGATCAATCTGCTCGTGGCCGCGGGAACACTCCTGCTCGATGCCGTCGTCGCCAGGAGCGGCCAGGAGGCGCAGCCAGCAGCGCCGAAACGGGAGCGGCGTTGCGGAGTTTCGGGCCTGGCGCTGCTGATCCTGTGCGCCTTCGGGGTTTCGGGGTTTGTCTCGCTGGGATACGAAGTGATCTGGGCCCGTCTGCTGGTATTCTTCGTGGGCAATTCGACCTACGCCTTCAGCGCCATGCTGACCACCTTCCTGCTGGGGTTGGCCCTGGGCAGCTTCGTTTCCGGCAAGCTCGTGGACCGGCATGACGATCCGGTCGGGGCGTTCGCCGTGGTAGAGATCCTCATCGGCCTGTCGGCGCTCGCGGGCATGGCGGTGTTGAGAGGAACCCTGGAGTCGGAGGGTCTGTGGGTGATGCGGGAACAGGCTGCCTCGGGCTGGTTGGGCGACATCGGGAAGATGTTCGAGGCGTCGTTTGCGGTGATGTTCGTTCCGACTTTGCTGATGGGGGCGACCTTTCCCCTCGCCGGCAAGGCTTACGTGCGTTCCGTGCGGGAAGTGGGACAGGATATCGGCGCGGTCTATTCGGTGAACACCCTGGGCGCCATCCTGGGAGCCTTCGTTGCCGGTTTTGCTTTGCTGTCGTGGCTCGGGGTGCAGGGAGCGATCATCTGCCTGGCCTCGATCAATGCCGCGGTGGGCCTGTTGGTCCTGTTGGCCCATCGCGCCTCGGCGAACAGACTGCGCTTTCTCGCGGCGCCGGCCCTGGCCGCCACGGTCCTTCTCGCCGTCGTCTGCCTTCCCTCCCGCTTCGTGCTTCGCAGCGACTTCGAGGACAGACGGGATACGGTGCTCTTCTACCAGGAAGACCGCGCCGGCACCGTCAAGGTCTTCCGCAAGCCGGACGGCCATCTGCTCATCAGTGTGGACGGCAACACCATCGGCGATACCCGGGACGATCTGGACGCCAAGCAACGCTTGCTGGCTCACTTGCCACTGCTGCTGGCTCCCGAGCCCGAATCGGTTCTGGTGATCGGCCTGGGCAGCGGTATCACGGTGGGCGCCATGACCGCCTACGAGGAAGTGGAGCGCATCGACGCCGTTGAAATCGTGCCGGGGGTGGTGGAAGGGGCGCTGTACTTCGGGGAACACAACCGCCGGGCGCTGAAGCAGCCGCAGGTCGACGTGGTGGTCGCGGACGGCATCAACTATTTGTTGACCTCCGAGATCAAGTATGACGTGATCTCTTCGGACGCCAAGCTCAATCCGGGCTACACCGGCAATGCGGTCTTTTTGTCGAGTGATTATTACCGCCTGTGCCTGGAACAGCTCACGGATGAAGGCATGATGGTGCAGTGGATTCCGCTGCATCTGCCCCAGGACAGCTACCGCATGGTACTGAGGACCTTTGCCGAGGTCTTCCCCTACGGGTCCGTCTGGTTCTTTCCCGGCAAGCACACCCTGTTGATCGGCACCCGGCAGCAGCTGGAGATCGACATGGATCGGCTCTTGAACCGCTTGCGGCGTCCCGGGGTGCGCAAGGACCTCGCCCGCTTCGGGCTGGCGCATCCGTGGGCGCTGCTCAACGGCTACCGGGGAGCGCTGGCGGATATCCGCAAGTTTGCCGGCAGCGGCCCGTTGAGCAGCTGGAATCATCCCTACATCGAGTTCCGGACGCCGCGGGGGCTGGCGCGCGAGACGGCAAATAATCGCGCCGCCAATCTGCGCGCCGTAGCCCGGCTCAGAGGAGACGTCCGCCGGCACTTGAAGGGGATGACCGAGCCTGAGTTGGAAGAAACGCAGGCGACGTGGCAACGCTATTCCCAGGCGACCGACCTGCTCCTGGCCGGCCTGGCGCAAGCAGAAGAGAGTGGTCTGCTGAGCTATGGAGAGGGATTGTTCCGGCAGATGCTGCAAGTCCACCCGGAGGACAGGCGGGCGCACTACTGGCTCGCCCGCGCCCGCAGGGAGCGCAGGGAGGTTCAGCATGCCACCGCGGAGGCCAGGGATGCCAGGGCCTACATCCTGCGGGGCAACAGCTTTTTGACTGAGGGGGCTTTCGCCGAGGCGTTGAAGGCTTTCGCACGGGCGGCGGCGTTGGAACCGGAGAACGCGGAGGCGTACTACCACCTGGGCGTGGTCAACGAATACAACGCCGAGGGCAGACGGTACGGCCCCGGGCTTGCTCTCGATCAGGCCGTCGCCGCATACGAGAAGGCGATCTCACTCCGGGAGGGGTACGTGCAGGCGCACTACAACCTCGGTGTAGTCTGCCAGTACGACAGTAAGGGCAAACTCTACGGTTCGAACGCTCGGATCGACAAGGCACTGGTGAGTTTCAAACGGGTTATAGAGCTGGCGCCCGGGCATGCCAAAGCCCACAGCAACATGGGAGGGATCTACTTTCACAAGAAGCGTTACGCCGAAGCGAGAGCCGCATGGGAGCAGGCACTGGTTGCCGACCCGAATCTGCGCTCGGCGCGGATCAACCTGGGCTACCTGGACGAGAGGGGTTTGTGAGAAGGTTCTTGTTCGAAGTCACCGGGAACGACCCCGTTTTTTTGACAGCCGCGAAGCTGTTGCGATGCATGCAGGCTCGGACGCTATGGCACCTCATGGATTTTTATCCGCGGCAGCCAGCTGAGGACCAACCGGCGCATACCGATACATTCCATAGTGGGACTGGTAGAGGTTGAAGTCCCCGGTCTCGGTGATGATCTCCCACATTCGGGTGGCCATCTCCTCGGCTAGAGGCCCGGACGAAGGATCTTTAGCCAAGTTGCGAATCTCGTGTGGATCTGCCTCCAGGTCATACAGCTCATCTTCGTCGAACCCGTTGAAGATATACTTGTAGCGGTCTCGCCACAGAATCCTCTGGGTATAGTTGAAGCGTACGCCGTGGCACTCGGCGAAGGCTTCCTGCTCCCAGTCGGCCTCATCGTTGAGGCGTGGCACCAGGGAGCGCCCCTGACAAGGGAAGTCCTTTCCCAGCAGTAACTCGACCAGCGTCGGGGCCAGGTCCATGGTACTCACGACGTCCGCGCTAATCCGACCTTGGGGCAGTCCCGGGCCTTTCATGATCAGAGGCACCCGGTAGACCTCTTCAAACGGGGGAATACCCTTCAACAGCAAGCGGTGGGCGCCCATATAATCTCCGTGGTCGGACAGGTAGATGATAATGGTGTCTTCCTCCTCGCCCGTTTCCGTGAGCGCGGCCAGGAGTCGCCCCACCTGGTCGTCGATCATCGTACAGATGGCATAATAACAGGCCGTTGCCTGAGCGAAGCTCTGCCAGTCCATATCATGCCACACACTCTGGATACGCCTGTAGATCCCCGGCCTGTCCGCGAGGTCGTCCGCAAAGCTGGCCGGTTTGGGGATAGAGGCCGGATCGTAGCGCTCATAGAAGGACCTGGGCGCGATGTAGGGATCGTGCGGCCCCGGAACGCTGAGAAACAAAGCCCAGGGGTGAGGCGATTTGTTGGCTGCTTCCTTGAGGAAATCAATGCCGCGCGAACACAGGTAGTACTCCATCGTGCCCTCAACCGGCTCATCGGTGACGCCGTAAAGCAACAGGTCCCGATAGCCTTTGTGATGCGCGTAGTGTGAATCCGTCAACTCCGGCCTGTCCTGCAGGCCCAGCGCTTGGCGATGTTCCTGATATTTGCGTTGATTCTCCGGTTCTCCCCGAACTTCGTAGGTATCAAAACCGAAGTTTTCCAGCAGGTTGGTACGCTCGACGTGCCACTTGCCGAAATAACCCTGGCGATAGCCCGCCTCTTTGAGCGAGCGCGTCCAGAAGGACAGCCCTTCCTTGAGATTGGCCCTGGGCGGCTCGACGGCGTGGGTACAATCCACGACGCCATGGTCGTGAGGCAACAGCCCGGTCAGAATGCTGGCACGGCTGGGGGAACAGAGCACGTTGGCTGAGTAGCATCGCTCAAAGCGAACCCCCTCCGCGGCCAGCGAATCCAGATTGGGCGTTTGGCAAATTGAGCCAGGGTGGACAGTGCCAGCCTGCTGCTGATCCGATATGAGGAAAATCAGGTTTGGTGAACGCAAGCTTACGCTCCTTCGAAAATTGGTGACCTGTGGCAGTTATTTGATGTTGGCTCCCTGCTCATCACCTTTGGAAAGAGGCAGGTGTGAGTTACACACATAAGAGAGAACACCCATGGCTGTCACTGCACGCTGGAAGCTTCGCACCGAAAACAATTGCCTGTTCGTCGATGACGTTTCGCTGGGCAAGGTGGTGCTGCAGCACAACGCCCGCCCGGGTCTGCGGCCCTACATTCACCCGTTGCGCATCGGGGACGGCACCGCCTGCCTGACTGAGGACAGTCCCTGGCACCATCCCTGGCAGCATGGCATCCAGACCGGCTTTCACGGCGTCAACGGCTGCGACTTCTGGCTCGATCCCGGACAGCACCCCGAACACCTGATCGGTACGATCGAGCCCAGCGCGCCGCGGGTCTCTGGAACGGAGCCGCCATGCTGGACCATCGAAGCCATCTGGCGGCATGCAGACGGTAACCTCCTCCTGACAGAACAGCAAATCTGGTCCCTGCTCGAGGCTGACGAGCTGCTGTTTTTAGATTTGAACTGGACGCTGCAAGCGATCCCTGACGTGCAGATTGCGCAGCACTCCTACGGTGGCCTGTTCATCCGCATGCCATTCCGGCGGGGCAGTGGTGCCAGCGTTCTCAACGCCGCCGGCAGGCAGGATGACGATACTGAGCAGCAGGCCGCCAGATGGGTCGACCTGCACATGCCTTTGGAGAATAGCGCGATCGGTGGCGGCATCACGATTTGCGATCATCCCGGTAACCCCGGACACCCCGTAAAGTGGCGCGTGGATGGGCAGCGCGGTATCAACCCGGCTCCGTGCATCCCCGAGGCCATCGACTTGCCGGCCGGGGCAGCGATGCGTCACCGATATCGCTTGATCCTGCACAGCGGCTCGATTCCCGCCGAGCGGATCGACAGACTGTGGGCGGAGTACGCCGGGAAGGAAGGCTAAGACCATGGGATCGGCCATCTGTGTTCACGAGCGTTTTGGTGCGGGTTGGCCTTTCGCTGCCGATTCCCGGCTCGAACGCTGGCAGCAGAGCGGCGGCGGCGAGCTTTATCGCAGCGAAGATCCTGCCGCGCGCGCGGCGGCTGGTACCGGCCCCCGCCCCGGTGCAGCGCCCTTCAGACCACGCTAGGCAACAGGAGGAATCAAAATGGGTTCAGGGCAACATCCCGATATGGACGAGCAACTGGAGCGGCTGAAGGACGACGCCACGATAGAAAGGTTCGGGGCATCACGGAGAAGGCTCCATGCGCAAGATCCCCTTCTGCCGGCGTATCACTTCTCTCCACCGGAAGGGTGGCTCAACGACCCCAACGGTCTCTGTTTCTGGCACGGCAAGTACCACCTCTTCTATCAGTTCCGGCCCGAAGGGGAGTCGCGAGTGCAATGGGGTCACACGGTGAGCGACGACTTGATCCACTGGAGCGACCTGCCCCCCGCCATATCTCCCTCAATCGAAGACTGCTGTTTCAGCGGGACTACCTGTGTCGAAGGCGACCGGGTAGTTGCACTCTATTACGGTACGAAGCAGGGAAGCATGGTCGCCACTTCGAAAGACCCGCTGCTGCTGAACTGGGAGAAGCACCCTGACAATCCGGTGATTCCTGCGGTCGACGCGGATGAGACGGGCTACCGGGAAGGCGGCGGCGACCCGTGCATATGGAAAGAGGAGGGGGTGGGGTACTTTGCCTTGGTGGGAGGCCGGGGGCGTGAATCAGTCGATCAGCCGTTCCACCTGACGGCGCGTCTGTTCTTCTCCCAGGACCTGAGCCGCTGGATCTATCTTGGAAGATTCCTCGACGACGAGATTCACACAGTTCCGCACGATGACGGATCCTGCCCCTATTTCTGTCCGATCGGCGATAAATACCTGTACTGCTACTTCAGCCACAAAAGCTCATCGGGGTACTTCATCGGCGACTACGACCGGACGCTGAGACGCTTTACACCGCTCACTCACGGGCGCTTCACGGGTGGTGAGGTCCTTCGCGGCAGTATTCACGCACCGAGCATATTGCCCACAAGTGACGGGGGATGCTACGCGATATTCAACGCCAAAGAGTGCAGAGAGCGTGATGTCGGTCGCATTCGATCCATCATGACGCTGCCGCGCCAATTCACACTTCGGGCGGACAACACGTTGGGCATCCAACCAGCAGAAGCAGCGAAGACCTTGCGCCATGCTTCGCGGGATATAGGGACCGTAAGCCTTCCGGCAAATGAGGATGTCCCGTTGCATGAAGCCTGTGGAAATACTATAGAGATCGAGACGGAGATAGATCCTCTGGCGGCCAGGATGGTGTGCCTGAACGTTCTTCAGTCGCCCGCCAGAGAAGAGTATACACCTGTGTGCTTCTACATCGACGCCGGAGGCAGAACGGAGAACCTCGCGAAGGTGCTCGTCGACCCATCCCGATCTTCGCTCAGGGATGACGTAAATGCGAGGATACCCGAATCAATGGAAGTGCAACTGGAGGAGGACCGAATTATCAACTGCCGCATTTTCGTGGACCGGAGCATCATCGAGGTCTTCGTCAACGGATTGCAGTGCGTCACCCTCAGGGTTCATCCGTCTCGACCCGACAGCACCGGAATATCTTTGAGAGCACAAGGAGGGGCCGCTCGCATCAAAAAAATGATCGTTCACCAGATGCGTAGTATCTGGAAATAGTCTGCGACAGGAGTCGGTCATGGTGTGCGATGGTCATTCGTCCGCACCGGGTCCAGTCGCTGTTTTACTCGGAGCGGAGAGCGAGAAGGGAGTTTCGAGAGCCACGGTGACGGCTTTTTCCCTGTGGCCGATTACGAGCTTCTCGTACTCACCGTACGGCATCCAGCGCTTCGAGCCGTTTTCCCACTCATGTTGCGGCTCCGCCTGCGGCCACGAAATTCCCACCTTCGCGAGCGCCTTCTTCTGATCGAAAGGCTCCATGCCCTTGAAGGAGTAGGTCACGTAGCAGGACAGACTGTCTTTGGTGACGAGAACCACCCGGGTGCTGTCTCCGTCAATATTCTTCCATTGCAGGAGATTGGTACGGTCATCCTTGGCGTTCCACGTATCGGGCTTACCGAAGGCCGCCTCCAACTCCGCTTCGGTCTTGTTCAGCACTCTTCCGACGTCGAGGTACTCCGGCTCGCCGCAAGCGACCGCGGCGAGCACGCAAACGGCGATTCTGAAAAGGTTTGTCACAGGGGTTTGCCTATCCGGGAAAAGACGGGGTGCGAATATGATTATGCTTTCGCCTGCAGCCACAGCATCGAATATAAGCATGAGTACCCAGGTTTCGGCGCAGCTCACGCTGGGCTACGAGAGGAGAGTCGAATCGATTGTCTGATCGAAAATCGAAGATACCTGCACGAGGCGAATTGCGTGTTCGTCGTCATCTTTGCCACGCTTTTTTTCGATCGGATGCCGCTCGGTAGTCTCTTGGCGCGTTCGCTTCTCCTTGCGAGTCGAAAATGACGGTGTTGCTTTGCCTGGCGTTCTTCCTGTCGGGGGCCGCGGGTTTGATTTTCGAGAGCCTCTTCTTCCGCATGGCCGGCCTGACCTTTGGCAGCAGCGTCTGGGCATCCTCCCTGGCCTTGTCCAGCTTCATGGGGGGCCTGGCGCTCGGAAACGCGCTCTCTATTCGTTTTGGAAATCGAATTCGACGCCCGGTAGTTTTCTACGCCCTGCTGGAAGTCGTCGCCGGCCTCGTGGGTTGCGGGCTGGTCGTTCAATTCCCGGGACTTCCCGAGACATTCGCTCCGATCTTCCGGCCGCTTCTCGGTCAATCCGCCGCCCTCAACCCACTCCGCTTCGGGATAGCTTTTGTTCTTTTTCTGCTGCCCACCACCGCCATGGGCATGACCCTTCCCGTCATGGTGAAGGGGTTGAACGAGTGGAGTCGCAGTTTCGCCAAGACGCTGGGAAAGCTCTATGGCTGGAACACGCTGGGTGCCATGTGCGGCGCGATCCTGGTCGAAGAAGCGCTGATCTCGCACCTCGGCATAAACGGAAGCGCGCTGGTTGCCGCATCACTCAACGGCGCGGCCGCCCTCATCGCGCTCGCCGTGGCCTGCCTCGCGGCAGCACCCCGGTCTCCCGCTTCACCCCAAGTCTCGCTCTCGCTGTCCCGGCGTTCCCGAAGACTTGTCGGGGCGGCCGCCCTGTCGGGAGGGATCCTGCTGGCGCTGGAGGTCGTTTGGTTCCGGTTCCTGCAATTGTTCATTGTGTCGTCGACTCGCGGCTTCGCCGTGATGTTGGTGGTGGTGCTGCTTGGTATCGGCGCAGGCGGTCTGCTCAGCGCTTTATGGCTCCGCTTTCACCCGGTGGCCTACCGTTACTACGGCCACCTCGCCCTGGGAGCGGGCCTGATCACTGTGTGGTCTTACATTGCTTTCGAGGGTGTGCCGCAGCAATACAGCGGAGCGAGGACGGGCGACCTGGCCCACATGCTCGCCTTGTCGCTGCGCCTCATGCTGCCTGTCTGTCTGGTCTCCGGAATCTCGTTCACTTTCCTGGCACGTGGAGTCTTCGAAGACTGCCCGGAGGAGACGCGTGCCTCGGGCTGGGTGACCTTGTTCAATACCCTGGGGGCCGCGGCCGGGGCGCTCCTGGGCGGCTTCGTTCTCTTGCCCCGGTTGGGGATTGAACTGTCCCTCTTCCTGTTGGCACTCTGCTATCCGGCAGCCGCCTTCCTCTCACCCCGGGATTGGTACTGGCCCTCGCTCAAGCGAATCAGCCCCCCTTGGGCCGTCCTCGCTTTGCTCTCCCTGCTGACATTCGTGGCCTTTCCTTTCGGTTTGATGCGGAACCATTTCATTCCCACCACCGCACGCCCTTACCTCCTGAAAGATTCGCGTATCGTCGCGGCGGAGGAAGGGTTGACCGAAACCATCATCTACGTGGAGCACAACTATCTGGACGTTCCCTTCGCCTTTCAGGTGATGACGAACAGCTACTCCATGACCGCTATCAACCCATTGGCGAAGCGCTACATGAAATTTTTCGCCTACTGGCCCCTGGCCTTTCATCCCCGGGTGGAGAAAGCACTGCTGATCAGCTTCGGCGTGGGGAGCACGGCGGAGGCGCTCACAAGCGCCCGGGAGATCGAGCAGATCGACGTGGTGGACATCTCGAGGGATATCGTCGAATTCAGCGAGGTCGTCTTCGGGGCGCCACGCCGATCGCCGATCGCCGACCCGCGGGTGCGGGTTCTCATCGAGGATGGACGTTTCTATCTCCTGACGACGGACGAGCAATACGATCTCATCACCGCGGAGCCGCCCCCCTTGATGATGGCTGGCGTGGTGAATCTCTATACGCAGGAGTATTTCGATTTATTAAAACGGCGTCTCCGGGAAGGTGGTTATGTTACATACTGGTTGCCCGTCTGGCAGCTCGCCGCTGGCGACGCACTCTCGATCGTCAAGAGTTTTTGTAACGTATTCGAGGATTGCTCGCTGTGGAACGGAGGAGCGATGAATTTGATGCTCGTGGGTTCGCGGGATGCATCCACCGAGCTGAACGGCCACGAGTTCTCTCGACAGTGGCGTGACGAAAAAACCGCAACCGACCTCAGGTTGTTGGGTTTCGAGAACCCCGAGCTTCTCCTGACGACCTTCGTGGCCGACGCAAACCAACTGGAGGAGCTCGCCCGGGATCTGCCGCCGCTGCTAGACAATTTCCCCCAGCGTCTGGGCCGGGAGGTCGGACGCGACAACCATTACTTTGCCAGCCTTCTGGCACCACACGCCCTGATCACGCGCTACCGGGCCAGCGGCTACCTCGCCGAACGACTGCCTCCGGAGTTGCGGGAAAGCGCGGAGGCTTATTTCGCTTATCAAACACTTGTCGATCGCGCGCTGATCAAATTCCCCAAGCCACCCCCTCTCGACTTGCCTGCCCTGGATCGAGTTCTGACAAATACGAACCTGCGCACGGTTGCTCTTTGGACCCTGGGAGACGCGCTCGAGACAAGCGGCGCCATCGAGCAGCTGGTGGAAAACGGCCGGATTGACGGCAAGGTTCACTACCACCTCGGCCTTCGCCTGATGGCCGACAGGCGCTTCCTCGAGGCCGAGGGCCACTTCCGTCAATCGCAGCAGTCGGAAGGCAACAAACCGAACATGTTCTACTTCCGCATTCTCTGTTTCGCCTACGCCGGAGAAATGGAAAGGGCGCGCGAGCTTGTGGCCGAGCTATCCTTGTTGGTCTCTCCGGGGCAAGGCGATGAACAATACTGGTCCTTCGTCAGCGAGCGCTTCGGGCTGGAGCGATAGCTTGAAGTCCTCGTTGGAGACGGCGGCAAGCGAAGAGTCTCACATCAGCGACTCACGGCGTTGCCTTCGCACGCAGTTCACCCCGGTACGATTTGCTCGGGCGCCTTGCGAGCTGGGCGCCTCGGCGCCGGAGTTTTTCAAGTAATCCGGGGGAGGCGACACTACAGCTCGAGCACCGCAGGGGTGTGCTCGTCACTCGATTTGAGGCGGGGGCTGTCGTTGATGAGATCGCGGCTGTTGCGCAAACACAGTGCGTACATCGGAACCGAAGCTTTTTCGGGCCAGTGGTATTCGACATTTCGCAGGGTCAACCGTACGACATTATCTGCAACAACGGCGGCGCGCACGGCACGGGTCTGCGGGTTGAAGTTGGAGAGCTGCATGCTCCTCGCGGGCGGCACCGATTCCTCCGGATCCTCGATCTCCGGGACCTTGACGATGACGGTGTCGAGGGTGACACCGCGTATGCTGGCGCCGTCCTGAGCGGTCATCACGATACGCCCGCGGCTTTCGCAGATGATGTCGCGAAAGATCAGATCGCTCACTTCCCCCAACTCCGCTTCGGATCGCTTGAACTGCTGAATATCGACGTAGATGGGGCGTTCGTTGGCGACCCCTTCATCCGGGAAGGTTCTGCCGGTGATGCTGCTGAAGATGGCGCGCTCTACCTGTCCGGGATACCACATCTCAACCTGAATCATGCGCAGGGATCGATTGACGACACAGCTGCTGAAGACCACGTCCCGTATAACGCCGGATACATCGGCGCCCAACCCGAGAGCGGCGCAATTGCTCGACAGCACGCAGTTGGTGACCGTCACCCGCTCGCAGACTGAATCTTTGTTTGTCGCCTTGACGATGATCGCGTCGTCCCCGGTATCGACATCGCAGTGACTGATCCTGACGTCGCGACTGCCGTTGATCCCGATGCCGTCCGTATTCGGTCCGTAGCGGTGACCGCGGATTTTGACCCCATGCACCGATACGGTTTCGCAGTCGAATACGTGTAACGCCCAACCCGGGGCCCGGCGAATCCCGATATCGACGATTTCGAGATTGGTGCAGCCGACCAGTTGCACGAGCGGGCTCAGGCGGCCGTCGGTGCCCCCGTTCACTTTGAACCTGAAAATCCCGTAAGGACGGTCGTCTTCCCCCTCGCAGGGGATCCAGAATGCGGTGTCCTGTCCATCGATGACGCCATGGCCGCTCAATGTGACACGGTCACAACCCCGCGCCAGCAACAGGTGGAAAGAGGACTGATCGATGTTGTGGGCGACCCTCTCCGCCTGTGGGTAGTCATTCAGATCGTGGCAGGCCTGAAGGATCGCGCCGCGCTCCAGATGGAGCTCGATATTCGATTTCAGTGTAAGCGTGGTCACGATCCAGGTGCCGGGTCCGACGGTCACCCTGCCGCCACCGCCCTCATGGACGGCATCGATAGCCGCCTGCAGCTGTGCGGCCTGTTGACGGCCTGGCTTCAACCCGCTATCGAATTCGATCCGTTTGTTCATACCGCCCTTTTGACCTCTGCGACGCCTGGTCCTTTTTCCGCTTCACCCATGGCTTCGATGATCCGCAGTCCGGAGACGATCGATTCGGGCGTCGTGGTTTCATCGATGGACTCACCCCGGACCGCAGCTGCAAAGTTGTCCCATTGATAGCCTCCACTCATGCGCTCGACTTGCTCGCTCTCCACCAGGGCGCGCTCGACGTCCCGGGAGCCCATGACGAGCGTCAGGTCCGCGCCCGGCCTGCTGTTCCGTGCCGGATCCGCGTTGCGATACACCGTTCCCCTTTCGAAGTTGAGCACCATGCGCAGGCGATGGTGATCGCCGTCCTCCACGCAGAAGGATGCAAAGACGCTCGCCAGCGCCCCACTCCTGAACAGAATGGACAGCTGAGCGTTGTCGGCCGTGGGTCGTTGGGTAAACATACGGCTCGAAAAAACGGATACGCGCTCCGCTTCGCCGAAAACCCGGATCAGGTCGTTGATGAGATAGATACCGATCCGGAAGATCGGTGCTACGGGACATTTCCCGGGATCGTCGTACCACCGGCCATCCGGCACTTCGCGGTAACGGACCCACACCGAAGTGCTGCAGGCCACCGGCTTTCCGAGCCGGTGGGTCCTCTGCCACTGACGGATCAGCTTGAAGTCCGGCGTCTCGACTGGCGATGGAGAGTTGAGATGGATTACGCGACCGAGTCCTTTCGCTTTCCTCAACACTGCCAGGCCGGCGTCGCAGTCCAGCTCGAACGGTTTTGTCGTCATGACATCCCTGCCGGCGTCGACAGCCCTGTCCAGGAGCTCGGCTCGCCCGCCAGGCCCGGTGAACAACCCGATCGTCGGGATGTCTTCATTGGCCAGCAGCTGATCCAGATCGGTGTAAAACGGTACCCGGTATTCATCTGCGCGCTGCTTCGCCTTGTCTTCGTCGATATCACAGACGGCAGCGAGCTTCATGTGCCTTCCCGCTTCGCCATGGGCGATTTCGTGCGCGATATGGCGCCCGAAGTTCAGGCCAACGATGGCGATGGGGATGGGTTCCATTGACGATATCTCTCGTTGTTCAATCTTTTCCGTCGACCGGATCGAGCCTCAATATAGAGGGCCTTCGGGAGGCATCCAGAGCGCTCGGACCAATCTCAAGGGTGATGCAGGCCACGGGCAGAAAAGTGGGGACAAGAAGCGGGTGGGGTCCGGAGCAAAGGAGACACGAATGCGGGTGATGGAAGAATGGGATCTGGTTGAGTACGTCGACCACGACTGGCCGGACGAAGTGGTGTGGCACGACCTGCAGTCGAGACCTCAGACAGATTGTCTGGAGGTAATCGACGAAAGCGGAAATGCGACGGCGGCTCAGCTGCATGCCACGGATCCGAAGGTCGCATGGGTGACGGATCTGCCCGCGGGGGCGCGCAAATCCTTCGCCCTGCGCGAGGCGGCCGCGCCACCGGACACTCCTCTTTCCCTGAAGATCTCGCCCGGTGTAGCGGAGGTGACCAATGCGTCCTTCGGTCTGCGCATAAGCTGGGACGGGGCCGACCCGCAAGCCGGTCCGATCGTCGCCGTCCGCGGGGTCGACGGCATCTGGTTCGGCGGCTCCTCCTTCGCCGCGGACACGCCGGAACCGCGAGACCTGCGGTGCGAGGTCCTTGCCGGCGGTCCGGTGGTGGTTCGGTTGCGCCAGACCTTTGCGCTGGCCGACGGCTCCACCCTCCGGCTGACCTACGAAGTCGACGCGGCCACCGCCGCGGTGCGCTACCGGCAGGAGCAAAAGGGAGACGCCGACGGAGCCGTGGTCTGGCACCTCGGGCGCGGCTTCGAGCCGACCCAGGCGTACTGGCGCCCGCACACCTCCTCGCGGGTGCCCATCCATCGCCAGCACGATTACCACCGGCATACTTACTCCATGCGCTATCCGTCGGAGCCCGAGCGCATGGAGCTGGGGTTGATGTACCTGCACGGCTTTGACCGCAGCAATGTCTGGGCGGGCTGGTATGCCGGCGGCGAGCGGCGGGACGTGCTGATGGTGGCGCCCATCCGCCCCTCCCGGACCCGGGTGGCCGCAGGGGAGCTGTGGACGCGGCACCCTTCAGGCGCGGGATACACCCACGCCAACCGGCTGCGCTGGGCGCAGCACTCGGCGGCCGAGATCGACGGCGAGAAGCGCATCGACCTGGCGCTGCCCCTGCAGGAAGGCGCCAGGCCGTTCGCGCTGGCCATGCTCGACCGCCAAGGGGCCGACCTTTCCTTCGAGCCGGGGAGGAATCCCGCCAACGACATCGACCGTCTGTGCGCGCGGCTGATGGCGCTGGGTCTGAACGATTACGCCCGTATGGATCTCGATTGGCCCGGCATCGAAGAGGCTCGCTTTCCCGGCATCTTTCTCGGCGCCGGCGAGCTGCCGGAGATCCGCAGGACGCTGGAGGAATGGGACTGGTTCAGGGAGACCTTCTTCGCCCATGTCGAGGACGAGTTCTTCAACAGTCTCGCCGCAGAGGATATGCTGCTGTCCAAGGGGCTTCCCCCGATCGGGCGCGATCTGGCGGGCGGATACCTGGCCACCGGGGACGAATCCTACGCGGCGCGCGCCAAGGAAGAGCTGGTTCCACGCTTTGCCCACCTGGTCGAACACATGCTCGGATACAGCATCGGCAACGAGCTGAATTTCGGCATGAGCCTGGGACAGTGGATTCCGCGCGACGCGCTCGCCCTCGATTTCATTCTCGGCAGCGGTCAGTTCACCGCTCAGGAGCGCCTGGCCCTGCTGCGCAAGATGCTGTTCCTGGCCGAGACCATCATCAGCGAAGATACCTGGCCGCGCTACGAATCTGGCCTGGCGCTCAGCATGCGGAATTTCAACACCCACGTGATTTTCGGGCGCGCGGTCCTAGCGGGTCGAGCCGACGGACATCCCAGGCAGAAACAGTGGTTCGCCGTCATCCGCGATCAGATCGACTGGGTCCTGGAGAACGAAATCGACGAGGCGGGAACCGGGAACGAAGCGCTTACCTACCAGATTCTCGATTTCGGCTATTTCCTGCAGTGCGCCCTGACCATGGGCACCGACGAGGCCCGGCCGTTTCTCGAAAAGCCGCGGTTTCGAAAAGCCCTCGAGTACTGGATCGATACCCTGACGCCGCCGGATCCGCGCAACAGGAACAAGCGCATGTACCCGCCGCTCGGGCATACGTCATCCGGATCGGACGGTTTCGCCCAGTCGACCTTCCTGGCCCTGGCGGCAAAGGTCTACCGCCCCATCGATCGCGACTTCAGCCTGCGCTGCATGCGCGCCTGGCGCGCCTGCGGCTCCTACGTCATGAACTGGCGCGATGCCGGAGCGCACGGTTGTACAATCTGGGCCCAGCCCTTGTGTTTCATCGACCGCGATCTGCTCGACGACGATCTCGAAGTCGATGTCGCCGACTCGCGCCTGTGCGGCAGGACCGGCGCCATGCTTCGCCACCGCCACGGGGACGGGAAGCGGACCGAAGGCTTCCTCATGTTCAAGACCGGAAACAACAGGGGGCACTTCGACGGCGACGAGGGCAGCTTCATCTGGTATGCCTACGGGACCCCGATGCTGATCGACTACATGACCGGCTACAGTCCACTGATGTCTCAGCCCTGGATGAACAACCGCATCTCCATCGACCACAGGCAGGACCGCCGCAATCCCGGGCGTTTCCTCGCCCACCGGTTTTCCCCTGAGATCGACTTTCTCTGCGCCGAACAGATCATCTCCGAGCTGCAGGAGTTCCCCGAATGGCCGCGGCGCTTTCGCCACCAGGTGTTCGAATACGACCGCGCGCCGTGGGAGCAGGTGCCGGAACACCGCTGGCGCCGTCACCTGCTGTACCTGAAACCCCTGGAGACGCTGGTGCTGCTCGACGACATCGCCGGCACTCTGCCCACCGACTGGAGCATTCAGGTTCTGGCCGACAACGTGCGGACAACCGGGACCAGCGCCCGCTTCAAAGGTCAGCTCGGGATCGACATGGTCGCGGCTTTCGCCCACCCGCACGAGCCCGATCTGCTTACCAGCGGCTTTGCCCATCTCGGCAAATACGAACGGGGACAGATGGGGGAGTACAAGCGCACTTGGTACTGGTCCCGCGAAGACATCGGCGAGGGCGACTTGTTTGCCCGCACCGGAGGGGAGCACGCGATGATTCTGCGCGCCCATGCGCAACCGGGCCGGCCCTTCCTCGCCATGCTCACCGCCCATCGCGGCGACGGCCCGCTGCCGGAGATCGCGGTCAGACCCGACCACCACGGATTCGAGCTGCAGACCGACACCGGCGAAGCCGAGGTCAGCGTCGACGGCGATTACACCCGGTGGAAGGTCAGGCTGCGCACATCCTCCGGGGAGGTCTATCAGGAGCTGGGCATCTGATGAAGTGGGTGAGTCCGACAGAGGAGACACGAATGCGGGTGATGGAAGAATGGGATCTGGTTGAGTACGTCGACCACGACTGGCCGGACGAAGTGGTGTGGCACGACCTGCAGTCGAGACCTCAGACAGATTGTCTGGAGGTAATCGACGAAAGCGGAAATGCGACGGCGGCTCAGCTGCATGCCACGGAGCCGAAGGTCGCATGGGTGACGGATCTGCCCGCGGGGGCGCGCAAATCCTTCGCCCTGCGCGAGGCGGCCGCGCCACCGGACACTCCTCTTTCCCTGAAGATCTCGCCCGGTGTAGCGGAGGTGACCAATGCGTCCTTCGGTCTGCGCATAAGCTGGGACGGGGCCGACCCGCAAGCCGGTCCGATGATCGCCGTCCGTGGTGCCGACGGCATCTGGTTCGGCGGCTCCTCCTTCGCCGCCGACACGCCGCCGGCGCAAGACCTGCGCTGCGAGCTCCTTGCCGGCGGTCCGGTGGTGGTGCGCTTGCGCCAGACCTGGGCGCTGGCCGACGGTTCCACCCTCCGGCTGACCTGGGAAGTCGACGCGGCCACCGCCGCGCTGCGCTACTGGCAGGAGCAGGAGGGCGACGCGGAAGGGGCGGTGGTGTGGCACCTCGGGCGCGGCTTCGAGCCGACCCAGGCGTACTGGCGCCCGTCCCAGTCCCCGCGGGTGCCCATCTATCGCCAGTTCGACTACCACCGGCATACCTACTCCATGCGCTATCCTGCGGAACCCGAGCGCATGGAGCTGGGGCTTATGTACCTGCACGGATTTGATCGCAGCAACATCTGGGCAGGCTGGTATGCCGGCGGCGAGCGGCGGGACGTGCTGATGGTGGCCCCTATCCGCCCCTCCCAGACCCGGGTGGCCGCAGGAGAGCTGTGGACGCGGCATCCCTCCGGAGCGGGCTACACCCACGCCAACCGGCTGCGCTGGGCGCAGCACTCGGCGGCCGAGGTCGACGGCGAAAAGCGCATCGATCTGGCGCTGCCGCTGCAGGAAGGCGTCAGGCCGTTCGCGCTGGCCATGCTCGACCGGGAAGAGGCCGATCTTTCCTGCGAGCCGGGGCGGAATCCCGCCAACGACATCGACCGTCTGTGCGCGCGGCTGATGGCGCTGGGGCTCGACGACTACGCCCGGATGGATCTCGACTGGCCCGGCATCGAAGAGGCCCGCTTTCCCGGCATCTTTCTCGGCGCCGGCGAGCTGCCGGAGATCCGCAGGACACTGGACGAATGGGACTGGTTCAGGGGGACCTTCTTCGCCCATGTCGAGGACGAGTTCTTCAACAGTCTCGCCGGAGAGGATATGCTGCTGGCCAAGGGACTGCCCCCGATCGGGCGCGATCTGGCCGGCGGGTACCTGGCCACCGGCGACGAATCCTACGCCGCACGCGCCAAGGAAGAGCTGGTTCCACGATTTGCGCCCCTGGTCGAGTGCATGCTCGGGTACAGCATCGGCAACGAGCGGAATTTCGGCATCAGTCTGGCTCAGTCGATTCCGCGCGACGCGCTCGCTCTCGATTTCATTCTCGGCAGCGGGCAGTTCACCGCGGAGGAGCGCCTGGCCCTGCTGCGCAAGATGCTGTTTCTGGCCGAGACCATCATCAGCGAAGACACCTGGCCGCGCTACGAATCGGGCCTGGCGCTCAGCATGCGGAATTTCAACACCCACGTGATCTTCGGGCGCGCCGTCCTGGGGGGTCGAGCCGAGGGACATCCCAAGCAGAAGCAGTGGTTCGCCGCCATCCGCGATCAGATCGACTGGGTGCTGGAAAACGAAATCGATGACGCCGGGACCGGGAATGAAGCGCTTACCTATCAGACCATTGATTTCGGCTATTTCCTGCAGTGCGCCCTGATCATGGGCACCGACGAAGCCCGACCGTTACTAGAAAAGCCGCGGTTTCGAAAAGCCCTCGAGTACTGGATCGATACCCTGACGCCGCCCGACCCGCGCAACAAAAACAAGCGGATGTACCCGCCGCTCGGGCATACGGCATCGGGTTCCTCCGGCGGTTTTTCCCAGTCGGCCTTCCTGGCCCTGGCGGCGAAGGTGTACCGCCCCATCGATCCGGAATTCAGCCTGCGCTGCATGCGCGCCTGGCGGGCATGCGGATCCTACATCATAAACTGGCGCGATGCCGGAGCGCACGGTTGTACAATCTGGGCCCAGCCCTTGTGTTTCATCGACCGCGATCTGCTCGACGACGATGTCGAAGTCGAGGTCGCCGACTCGCGCCTGTGCGGCAAGACCGGGGCCATGCTGAGGCACCGCCACGGGGACGGGAAGCGGACCGAGGGCTTCCTCATGTTCAAGACCGGCAAAAACAGGGGGCACTTCGACGGCGACGAGGGCAGCTTCATCTGGTATGCCTACGGGACCCCGATGCTGATCGACTACATGACCGGGTACAGCCCGATGATGGACCAGCCCTGGATGAACAACCGCATCTCCATCGACCACAGGCAGGACCGCCGCAATCCCGGGCGTTTCCTCGCCCACCGGTTTTCCCCCGAGATCGACTTTCTCTGCGCCGAACAGACCATCTCCGAGCTGCAGGAGTTCCCCGAATGGCCGCGGCGTTTTCGACACCAGCATTTCGAGTACGTCAGCGCGCCGTGGGAGCAGGTGCCTGAACACCGCTGGCGCCGTCACCTGCTGTACCTGAAACCCCTGGAAACCCTGGTGCTGCTCGACGACATCGCGGGAACCCTGCCCACCGACTGGAGCATTCAGGTTCTGGCCGACAACGTGCGGGCGACCGGGACCACGGCTCGTTTCAAAGGACAGCTCGGGATCGACCTGGCCGTCGCTTTCGCCCGACCGCAGGAGCCCGACCTGCTGACCAGCAGCTATGCGCATCTCGGCTCTTATGAGCCTGGACAGATGGCGGAGTACAAGCGCACCTGGTACTGGTCCCGCGAAGACATCCGCGAGAGGGACTTGTTTGCCCGCACCGGAGGGGAGCACGCGATGATTCTGCGCGCCCATGCGCAACCGGGCCGGCCCTTCCTCGCCATGCTCACCGCCCATCGCGCCGACGGCCCGCTGCCGGAGATCGCGGTCAGACCGGACCACTACGGATTCGAGCTGCAGACCGACGCCGGCGAAGCCGAGGTCACTGTCGACGGCGGTTACACCCGGTGGAAGGTCAGACTGAGCACATCCTCCGGCGAGGTCCATCAGGAGCTGGGCATCTGAGGTGATCGGACAGGCCCGTGTTCATCTGCGTCTCCCAGGAAGAGAATCCCCCAGCCGCATGTCCCAGCGCACCAGTTCCTCGGCCAGCTCCTGCCGCCTGCCGTTGTGGGCCGCGTCGTCGGCCAGGTTCCTCAGCTCGTGTGGATCGGCCCGCAGATCGTAGAGCTCCCACGTGCCGTACGGATCCACGACCAGCTTCCAGTCGCCCTTCACCACCATCTTCCACTTGCCGGTCTGGGTGACGTCGTTGAGCTCGCAATAAGTCTCCACCGACTTCAGGGTGAAGCTTCCCCCGTGCAGCGGCGGCTCGTCCTCCGCTGCATACGGCCGGCCCTCCACCCCGGCTTCCGCGTACATCGAGTCCAGCTCCGCCCCATCGCCGGCCCCACTCAACAGCGGCCACAGGTCCCTCCCCTGCACCCCCTGGGGCGACTCCAGCCCGAGCATGCCGCACAGTGTCGGCAGCACGTCCACCAGGGATACGTGCGCCATGCTGGCCTCAGAGCGCGGCACGATCCCCGGCCCGCGCCAGACCATCGGGATCCGCACCAGATTCTCCGGCAGTCCGACCCCTTTGCGCTGCAGGCCGTAGTCGCCGAGGTAATCGGAGTGATCCGAGGTGAAGACCACGACCGTGCTCTCGCTCAGGCCGCTCTGTTCCAGGAAATCCAGCAGTCGCCCCACCTGATCGTCGATCAACCGCAGCATGCCGCAGTAGTTGGCCCGGTAGCGGGGGACCAGCCGCTCCGGATCCGGGCAGTACTCCTCGATCAGCCGCCGCGAGAAGCGCCACTGGAAGTTCCGTCCTTCCAGGACTTCCCTTCCCGCCGCCGGGGGTGGGATCTCGTCGGGAGGGAACAGGCTGAAATACGGCTCGGGTACCTGGTAGGGACTGTGCGGCGGGTCGAAGCCGAGAAACAGGTAGAATGGCTCCCGGCGCATCTGTTCGAGCAGCTCGATGGCCGCGTCCACCACCCGGACCGGCTGCAGCAACCCCACGGGAAACGGCGTCGGCTCCTCCGAGATTCCGTGGGCAAGCTCGCGCATCCAACGCCAGAAGTCCTCCTGCCGGTCGCGCAGGGCCGGATCGGGATGGGCCATCTCGTCGACGAACCAGCCGCCCAGGTGGAAGTGGTAGGGGCTGGCCGGGGGGCCGCACAACCCGCGCTGGGCCCCTTGTCGATAGGTGTGGTCCTTGCCCACCAGCCCGGTGGTGTAGCCGGCGTTGTTGAGAACATCGACCAGGTCGCGCTCGTAGCGGGGCTCTGCCATCCTGTGGGCCTTGACGCCGTGGGCCCGCGGGAAGCGCCCCGTCAGGTAGCTGCAGCGGGCCGGCAGGCACAGCGGGACCGGTGTGTAGGCCTTGCGGAAGCGGATGCCCTCCGTCGACAGGGCGTCGACGCGCGGCATGGTATCCAGCGGAAAGCCCTCGCCGGCCATGAAGTCCGGGCGCTGCTGGTCGGTCATGACGACGATGATGTTGCGGGGTGAGCTCATGTCCTACCCCCCGGCGGAACCCACCGCCAGCGCCACGATCGCCCAGAACACCTCCATGCTCAGGTGTCCGAGGGCCAGCCCCAGAAAGGCCGGCATGGCCATCTGGTAGAGGCGCACCCCGCCGTAGCGCAGCATCGTCGACTTGATCGCCCAGGCGATGAGTACAGAGGACCACAGTTTGTAGCCAAACCCGGTGCCGACCACGAAGCCGATCGGATGCAGCGGCCAGTGCGAGAACATCCGCCGCAGAACGGCCAGGCTGGCGGTGATCGCAAAACCGATCCCTTCGAAGGCGTAATTCAGCCACGCCACGGGCTGTGATTTGTGTGCCCAGTGCACGGTGTGATGCACCTCCCGACCTTGGTAGAAGGCTAGGGCGGCGTACTGGTTGCCGCTCCCCATGTCTTGCAGGCCGTGGGTGTAGATCGCCGTCAACGAGGCCCAGTAGGCGATCACCAGCCCCAGTGCGAAAGCAAGCACCAGCGCCAGGGTCATGCGGCGCGCCGGTACGGCCGCGACCTGCCCCATCTTGTACGATTCGAAGAGGATCACCATCAACATACCGAACCCACTGGCGCAGAGCATGTTCAGGTGAGAGAAGATCTGATGGTCGGAGGCGGAGTAGATTCGGGGACCGGTGCCCGTCGCCATGTAGATCAGGAACGGTACCGGCAGCAGCTCGTAGGTGAACGGCACTCCCGCTTCGGCGCGCATGCGGGCAAAGGCCAGCGCCAGGAGCAGAAAGAGCACGAAAAAGGCAAGTCCGGACCCCACGCTCATGCCCGCCATATGAGCCCAGATTATGCAGACGACCAGCGCACCGGACAGGCCCCAGAGCGTGAACCCCGCGGAGAACGGCTCCTCCCCCTCCCGGTCCTGGCTGCCATGCCGGAAGCTGAAGGCTTTGCCGATGAGTTCCCGCAGATGCGACCGGGCACTCCAGACCATGAAGATGACAAGCACGTAGATGCCGCCCTGAGCCTGGCTGCCGAAGAAGGGAAACTGCCTGGAGCCGGAAAAAAACATGAGCCGATTCGTGGCCGTCATGTGAGACAGACCAATCAGCTCCGCACCGAGCAGTTGCAGGCGGGTGAGCAGGTAAAAGAGCCAGACGCTGAACAGCGTATTCAGCGGGAACAGATAGGCGATACCGATCATCAGCGGCGAGACCGAAAACAGGAAGGGGTCGGAAGGCGCCATGGTTTCCAGCGTCACGGCGCTCCAGGGCTTTTCCACCAGAAAGTTCGCGAAGGCCAGCTCAAGACTCACCGGGGTCAACGCCTGCACGTAGTTGGTCAGGCCGTTATACCCCAGGAGCAGCGCGGAGACGGCAAAGCCGATCCACATCAATCGGTGGCGCAGCAGTCCACCCAGGGTGCCGCCCGCGGCGTCGCCGCCGATGAGCGCCAGTGGCAGCTGTGTTATCGGGAAATTGAGATTCTCGGTCTCCGTCCACTGCCGGCGCAGCAGAATAACCACGCACAGCATGGCGAAGAACAGACTGCAGATCAGCACCGACCAGGCCGCCAGCGGCAGCAGCCACGCCCCCCAGGGCACGCCTGCGCCCGTGGGCGCGAAAAACTCGTCCACGGCCTCGGGATCGGCAGCGGCGGGACCGAACCAGGTGGGGATGTATTTCAGGAAAGGATAGTACCACGTCCCCGGTTCGGCGTACATGAAATGGTTCGTGACCATGCCGGGGAGCAGCCGGTGCACCAGGCCGGTTCCCGACAGCACGGAACCCACATAGGCCATGCAGTAGATGACGACCAGTTCGCCGCGACTCAGCCGCAGCCACGGCAGCAGGCCTCGCAACCCCAGAAGCAGCAGCACGAGCATACCCAGCAGCACGACCGGGCCCGCCGCCGGCGCCCACTCGTTCAGGTCGGGGCCGCCCAGCGCCAACGTCACCTCCTGTAACAGCAGACTGATCAGCGTGATCGACCCGACCCCGAGCAGGAACGATCGCAGCGTCAGCCCGCGGTCGCCCGCGTCGCCGCCACGGGCGTTCCGATCGGCGTTTTCCGTTTCCGCCATGGTCGCGCTCAAAGTTCCAGTACCGCGTGGGGATCCTGCCCGGCCAGTCCGGGGGCGCGATCCTCGTAGCTTTGCCGGGTTTCGTCGCCGATCGCGCGCCATATCAGGAACTGCTTGCGCAGGTCGTTGAAGAAAGCATAGTTCTTGCGCAGCCAGCTTTCGCGCTCGCCTGAAGCCCGGCGCGCCTGCACCCTGACCTCGTAGATGTCCTCCTGACCGGGGACGGCGTCCAGCTTGAGCCACTGACTCACATTCAGGTCGAAGGGAGCCACCCAGACGCGCACGCCGACCTCGTGCACCGGTCCGCCGGGTGTGTCGAGGCGATCGTAGCGGGCATCCCGGGTGTAAAAGGCGGCCCCCACCGTCTGCTCTTCATGCAGCGCGAAATATTCGGTGAGGTAGACCATCAGGCCTGCCACGTCCGCCTGCCGGACGGTGACCGGAATCGTCATCGACAGCTCGTCTCCCACCGCAGGCGGCAGGATCCACTTGCGCTGCACGGCCGATGCCGCGACCCGGAAAGCCTGGGTTGCCGGATAGAGGCTCGAGAGCAGCACCACCGCCATCACCAGAGCGATGGTGTAGACGACCGACAGCGACGAATAGTTGAGGGTAACCCCGGATACCCAGTCGAAGGAAGACACCGCTTTCGACACAAGCTGGCCCGTCAGGTAGCCCAGCACGGCTCCGAAACTCGCATACACCGCCGCTTCGGCGATGAACAGACCGGCTACATGGAGCGGCGACAGCCCCACCGCCGTATAGGTGTTGATCTCCTCCCGCCGTTCGTAGACCGAGCCCAGCATCGTGTTCAACACGATCAGGGCTCCGATGACCAGCGGAATGACGATGTTGCTCAGACCGCCCACCGACTGCAGATCCACCGCGTTCAGCAAGTAGCGTCTGCCATCGATGCCGGCGGTCATGTTGACCGCCAGCCCCGCCATCCATTCCTCGATCGCCTTGCCGACGGCCTGAGCGCTGGCAAAGCCGATTGCGACGGAGCGGATGCTTCCTCCCCAGCGGCGCGCCACGGCGTAGGGCACGACGATCGCCTGCTCGGCGGCCAGGTGGACGAAGCTCTCTTCTTCTCCCGACAGGGCGCGCTCGGCGGCCCCCCCGGTCTTCTCCGTCGGCTGTGTGGCGTCGGGATCCAGCGGCGTCAACGGGGCGTTGCTGAGATCCAGCAGATTGTCGAACAGCCCTTCGTCCAGCAGCCCTACGACCGTGAAAATCTCCCCGGAGATCACCACCCGGGTTATATCCACGTCGGCCGGCCCGATACGCAGCAGGCGCGCCAGGCGCAGCGGCAGGATGCATACCTGCTCCTCGCCCGGCTCGAACCAGCGTCCGGCGTACAGGGCGCGCTGGGGGGCGGTCAAGGCCGCCTCTTGCGCCGTCAGTCCGATGACGGCCATCGCGGTGCCCGCCCGGTCACGCCGGTCCAGCCGTTCGACCCGCACCCTGCTCTGCGGCGCGACGCCTGCTACTCCCTTCGCCGTGCCGTCGAACCAGGCCCGGGGGCTTACGGTCTGCTCCCGGTACTGGTTGGCGATGCCGGCATGGATCCTTTCGTTCACCGGTGCCCAGCCCACCTGTCGCACTAAAAGTCCATTGTAGTGGGCCGCGCCCCGTGCCGGTACCTGGTTGAAGCGCAGAAAGGTCTTGACCGAGGTGAAGCCCAGCACCGAGAACGTCACCAGGACGATCGTCAACATGGCGAGCAGGGTGCGCAGCGGCCGGCGTCGCATGTTGTTGATGCCCAGATCGAAGGCGCTCCATATGGCCCCCGAGCGATCCATATCCGCCCGGTGCACCCCGCCCACGCGACTCATCACCCGCCGGATCTGTTGCTGCATCTTGGTCAGACCGATTCGGATCACCAGTACACTGAGGCCGAAGATGACGAAGCCGAGGAGGATGATGCCGGGGTTGAGCGTCAGATCGAAGGCCGGGTGCACCCACCTCAGGATGCCGAAGGCCATCAGGAAGACTGCCGTCAGTCCCAGCAGCTGCCGCCGTATGGTCGCCCCGGCCAGCAGCAGCCGTTCGCCGAAGTAGGCGAAGGGGATCAGCAGGGCCATATAGAAGAGCACTCCCTTGACCACGTCACCGGTCGTGCCATGCACATCGAGGTAGGCTCGACTGGCGTAGGTCCAGGAGCGGCGGGCCATCTCGCCGAAGCGATCGTATTCCTTCTTCTCCAGCGCTTTCCCGGCCTCCTCCAGGTAGTCCAGCGCCTGGTCGTGCAGGTTCCGCAGGCGCTCGTTGCGCACCCCGTGCCGCTGCAGGTTGTCGATGCGGCTGTCGTTCAGCAGACAGATGTCCCGCGCCACCTGATAGGCGGTATGGGTCAGGCGCGTCTGTCGGGAGACGGCGAAACCCTCGCCGATCGCTGTTTCCGGCGAGCCGTTGAGGAGCAGGTAGCGGTTGCCCATGCCGTAGAATCCCCAGGTCATGGCGATCTTCATCCGCGTTCCGGGTGGGGCGAAGACCACCACGCAGGGTTCGACCAGCGAATCCAGCTTCTTTTGCACCCATCTGGCATTGTAATCGAAACGGACGCCCGCCTGACGATCGTTATAAGGATACAGTGGCAGGGTGTAACCGAATTCAACCGGCTGCACCTCGCGGCCCTCCTCCAGTACGGACAGACTGTTGAGCACATCCAGATAGCGGTAGTCGAGCGCTTCGAAGAGGCTCACCCCGTCGGCCTCGAAAAGCACGACGCTGACTTCTTTGCGCTTGCGGTCCAAATCGAGTTCCAGCGGGTAGCGCTCGGCGCCGTTGACCCCCAGGTCCGCGACATAGTCCACTGAACCATCGCCAGGGTCGAGGTGATACGCTTCCAGCTTCATCGGCACCATTCCTGAAAAAGAGGCTGCGCGGATGACCCCGGGCATGCGGAAACGGCCGTGGCGATCGGCCATGGCCAGGAACTCGGTGCGCACACCGACAAGGGTCTTTGCCGGCAGGCGCAGGCGCACCAGGGTATGGGGTACCGGCGCGTCCGGCACGAAGCTGGTGTGCGGATCGAAGTAGACGGTCCGGCCTTCTACGTAGCCGAAGAAATCGGACTCGCCGCGGGCAATCATGGCGATCAGCGGATCGTCTGCGGCTTCGCGCAGGAACGGCAGGAGGAACTCGGCCTGCCTGCCCAGGCGCGAAAGGTCAAGCCCCGCGGCGCGATCCAGCGGCGTGTCGAAGGCGGAACGGGTGTCTGCCAGCGTGGCCAGGGTCGCGGTGAGAAACCCCCACGCGTTCAGGGGACCGCCGTTGAATGGGAGGGGCTCGTGATGGCCTCCCAGGGCCAGCCGCTCGCGCTCGAACTGGATGCCGTCGAAGAACAGCGGCGGTTCGCCGAAGCCGGCGGCGGCCAGTCCCTCCTCGACCCGTTTCGCCGCCCCCATGACCCGTTCGTAGAACGGAGAATCGCCATGGGTATTGCGGTTGTGGGCCCAGCCCGGCCCGAAATCATAGAAGCCGCCGCCCCCGAAGATACCGACGCGGTCCCCGCCCGCCGACAGATCCAATCCCAGGCAGGCATCCAGGCGGTAGCGGTCGAGCACCGCCAGAAACCGCCCCTGCCCCTCGACGACCGTCAGCTGTTGCCGGAGATCCCCGATCTCCTCCGCCTGACGCTGGCGCAGCACCTCCACCAGGGCAGGTGAGCGAAACAGGGACTCCATCTCCGCGGTCGATTCGATCCAGCGCAGGGGGCGCGCCACATCGAGCATGGTCCTCAGGCGAACGCGCTCGGCCTCCTCCACCTGCCCTTCGAGTCTGTTTTCCTGCTGGGCCACTACGCGGGCAGCGTTGTCGGCCAGCTCCTCGACGAGACGGCTGGGGAGGCTCTCCGTTGCCGCCGGCAGGGAGCCGCCACCTTGCAGAAAAGCGGTGAATTGCTCCAGCAGGTGCAGGCGCTCGGTGAGCTGCTCCCGCCGCTGCGCCAGCCCTTCCTGCCCTCCGTCCATCAGGGCCACCAGCTGGCGCATGCCGATCAGCGCCTGGAAGTGACCGCCGCTGGCGACGAAAACCACGGTGCGCGCCGGCGGTTGGGCGGCCATCTCGCGGGCGACCTCCAACAGCACCGCCACACCCGAGGCCGCCCCGGCGCCCGGAGCCTGGGCCGGCACCACCGAAGCGGCGTCGTAATAGGCCTCCAGCACCAGGGCGTGGTCCCTGAGCTGCGGGTCGCTCCCCTCCACGACACCGAGGATGTGGCGTCCCTGAGCGTTCGCCCACTCCATGCGCGCCGAGAGATGGACCCTCTTGCCCAGGTGCTTCTTGAGGGTCTCCCCCGCCCGGCGCGGCACCCAGAACCGCGGCAGATCGGCCGGCACCGAGAGGAATTTCTGCTCGGCCTCGGCGCGGTTCGCTGTTTCGGGCTCCAGAAAGAGGACCGCCGCTGCCCCCAGGTCGAAGGCCTCGATCCAGTTCATCCCGGAATCGAACTCCATCAGCACCAGCTGCCCGGCGATGTCGAGTCCGTTGAAAGCCGACAGCTCGCCATGGCCACCGTAGACCAGTTGGCCGCTGATGCCGCCCGGGGGCAGGGTGGACGTGCGCACCAGATTGGGCCACAGGCAGAACAGCTCGACCGTCGGCCCCTCTGGCTCCACCACCAGCCGCGCGCCCCGGTCCAGCGGCACCGGCAGCTCGAACGGCATGGCGGTCACCGACTGCAGTCCGACCCGGTGGAACTGATCTTCGATCCAGGTGGCGGCGCTGTCAGCGCCCGGATAGCCGCTGACGCGGGAGGAGTAGCTGGAAAGGATCGCGATCGTGCGCCGCAGGCGCTCGAGGTCGACGCGGCTCTCGGCGGCGGAGCCGTCGACGGCACTGCGCGGAGCAGCGGCATCCGGAAAGGACTGGAACGAAAACGGGAAATCGGTGAAGTAGAGGTAGAGAAGCGTTGCGAAGGCGGCTATGGAGGTCAGCGCCACCGCCGGGGCCCATGGGAACCTCGCCGGCGGGAGTTGCGGGTCGTCCCGTTCCAGGGATCCGGCGTTTCGCACTTCAGCCGGGGCTCAGGAGCCTACCTGTACAGAATCCGGTTCGGAAGGCGGCCCCTGGAAGAGATTCTCGTCGTAGGCCCGAACGCGGACGAGCAGCCAGGTGGCTGTCCCCTCCCCATCGGCGGCGATATCGTCCGTGTCGAAACCGCTCGATGTGAAGCTGCGCACTTCGGCTCCCTCCACCGCTCGCCCGTAGATGAGGTTGCCGCGGTGGCTGAGGGTGACGACGAACCCATGCACCAGGTCGTCGGCGCCTTCCATCTCCCACGTTGCCCGCACTTCGCCCGTCCCCGTCCACGCCGCCTGCACGCTGACCGGTGGCTCCAGGCTCTGATGGAAAGAGGTGACCGGCTGATGGTCTTTCTCACAGCCGGCGAGCAGCGTGAGGCCGGCCATCACCGCCGGCACAACTCGGCGCAACATGCTCTTGCCTTTCTGGTACAACTCCAGTCCTATTCCGCCTGGTCCGCCGCCCGGAAAAGGAACGGATAGACCACCGTGACCTCCTGAGTGGAAGCCAGTCGTTGGAGGGCATGAGAGGCAGCAATTGCACCCTGCCGGGAAGAGCGGTCACCTCCCCCATCGTCGATCTCTTCCCCCGTTGTTCCGTCATCCACCGGCGAGGCAGACCCGGCCAGCCCCTCGCCTGCGGCCCGGAAGCGCCAGGCCGCCACGCGCTCAGCCACACATGGCCCCACCTCGTCGTTGGCCACGCTCGCTTCCACGACCTCGGACCGCCCCACCAGCCCACTGGGAGCGATGGTGAACTCGATCACCACTTCGCCGGCCACGGCCTCGCCGGCGTCGAACCACTGACTGAAACAGCCATTCACTTCACTCAGGCGGGACCTCACCATGGCGTTCACCGCAGCGGCGCTCCTGCTGGCATCCCCGGGTAGGTTCCCGGTTATATTCCGCGGCCCTTCCGTTATTACCTCGGTCGTAGCGGTTTCGACCTGCTGCCGGTCCTGGATCCTCTCCGCCACTTCGATCTGGCGATAGAAGTCGAAGGGGATGTCCATCGTCTCCAGGGGACGCCCTAAACTGTCGAATTTGGTGACGAAGTCCACGAGCACCAGACGCACCTTTTCCGCCTCCTGTCGCGGAACGTCGAAAGCGATCAGTCCGCTGTAGTTGTCGCCCTTGAAGATCGGTTCGTCCCGACCGAAATAGGTGCTGCGCACCAACCCCATGCGGTAATCGAAACGGTAATACTCGTTACCGCTCTGTCCACGGCGCGATCGGTAGTAGCGCTCAAAGCTGTTGCCATACGGCGAAGAGAGCGCGGAAACACCATAAGCGTGGAAGAGCTCCCCCTTGTCCGTCTTCAGCACCGCTTCGGTGGGGCTCAGCTCCACCTTGGCGTAGGTGTAGTTGTGCACCGAAATCTCGAAACAGACGAAGCGGGCCGGAGTATGGCCGCGACTGGGATCCACCCAGTCGCCATAGGTGTAGGGATTGGTGGAGTGCTCTCCCTGGGACGACTCGTCGGGATAGCGTCGATTCAGTTCCTCGTCCGTCAGCGGGCGCACATCGATACGCAACCCTTCCAGACGGAAGGAGACCTGGCCGCTCTCGTCCACCTCGTAGGCCCCCAGATCGGTCTCCAATTGTTCCTGGGAGATCGCCGAAACCAGGGAGGAACGGTAGTCGTAGTGCCGCGGAAAAAGGATACAACCATCTACCGCCACCAACAGACTCAGAGCGATCGCAATCCTGGACAAAAGCCGCCCGCGCCTCGATAGTCGCTCAGCCATGTCCCCCTGTCTCGTCACCGGCTCGCGGAATGCTCGTAGAAGTCGATGTGCTGCTGCGCAATGGAGCCCTGCTGGGTCAAGGCGAAGACGACCATATTGACCCCTATCTTCAACTGCGGCTCGTTTTCGTACTCCCGCTCCCAGTACTTGCCGTAGGCTTTGTCGGAGTACACGGCCACCAACCGGTCGCCCAGATAAATCCCCTCGAGGAAGTGCGCTGGTTTGGATACAGCGTGCTGGATGCCGCGGGTTGCGCCCGTCAGCACACCCCTTCTTTCTCCTGACACTCGCACCTTCTGGCTGACTTCCTCTCCCGGAGGTGGTCCGTCGAAGTCGAAGAAACTGTGATATATGGGATGATCCCGAGGAAGGTTCTGGAAACGCGCCTTGTTGCCCAGCACCTGTTTGAACATCTTGCGCAGAGAGGCCTCGCCCGGTCCGTACTCCAGCTCTGCCACTCCATTGTCGGCCAGGATGAACCCTCCGCTTTCCAGGTACCGGCGCAGGCTCTCGATCTCCTTCTCCGTTATCTCGAAGGCGTCGTCGGCGGTGATGTACACGAACGGGGTCTCGAGCAGTTCGCTGGAGTCGATGAAGAGATGGTTGTCCACGCGCGCCTCGATGCTGGTGTACCGGTTCATCGCTTCCACCAGCTTCGGTACCGCTCTGGGCGCCTTCGGTTCGAGGTCGGTCCCCCAGGCCAGGGCCAGGTGGACGAATCCTTTGATATCCTGCCTGTTCTGCGGATCCTGGATGACGAGCGCCTTGTATTTGCCCGTATCCAGAGCGCGGACATCGATGAACTCCTCCTGCATGCTGATCCGTTTCCCCGGTTCCTTGAAGCTGGCGACCTGCGCCGCACTGTGGGCCGGCATCACCACCTCGTCACCCACGGCGGCACTGTCCTGCACGGTATAGGAGACCGTGGCCACGGTGCCGAAGACATCCGGTCGGTCGATCCGCTTGCTCAGGGTGCGCACCTGTTCGGGCTTGGCGGTGGCGACCTTGCGCGTCATCACCCTGTGGGGTACCCGCTTCTTTTTCAACTCGAAGGGTTTGGTCATACGCGGCTGGCGCACGACGAACTCCACGGTCTGCGGTTTGGCTACGGGCTCCTCCCTGTGACTGAGGACCAGATAGAGAGCCAATCCCAGGTGGCAACCCAGCGCGATCCCCAAGCCCCAGTAGAGAAACTCGCGTGTTCTCCGTCGGAGCAGGCGCAGATCGAGCAGATCTGACGGAGTGGAAAAACGCTCTTCGCGCCGGGGACGTGAAGTCATGGTAATCCGACCGGTGTCTGTCTTGGCGCTGGCGCAGGAACAGGTCGTCGGAACAGACGCTGAGGGCGGTCCCCGCTTCCTGCCCGGAATGAAAAAAGGGTCTGGGTGCGCGCCTCGCAGCGGAAGACGCGCACCCAGACCAGGAGCCCGTGGTGAGGACTGTCTGCTGCTTGCCTACTTGAGCAGACTCATCCTCTTGGTGGCGGTATAGGACCCCGCCTGCATCCGATAGAGATAGACGCCGCTCGACACCAAACGGCCGCTCGCATCGCGTCCGTCCCAGGTCGCGGTGTAGGAGCCGGCGTTCATGACCTCGCCGTCCGCCAGCCGTACCACTTCCTGTCCTGTTGCGTTGTAGACCGTGAGAACCACTTCGCTGCGGTTGGGAATCTGAAAGCTAAGCGTGGTCATCGGGTTGAAGGGATTGGGATAATTGTCGCCCAACCCGTATTCCTCCGGGACGACACCCCGCTGCTCTTCCACGATCGCCGTCTCGCCGCCGATCTGGCCCTGACGGATTGCGCCGGGAGTGTGCACCAGCCAGCTCGGCTGCTCCTCGCTGTCCCACTCGTTCCGTTCGATAAACTGCCTGTCGAAGATGTTGTCGAACCCCATCGAGTCGTAAAAGCCGTCGTAGCGGTTTCCGAACTCGTGGTACTGGATGCCTCCGTAGGTGAAATTGACGGCGCCATCGACTTTCAGTCGAGCCAGGCCGTTGCCATCGGGGCCGAGCACGATTCCGACAAATTGGCTGAAGACACCCTGGTCACCGTTCGGCCCTTGAAAGAACATGCCGAACGGACCCGGATTGATATTTTGCGAGGCTCGCCGCATGACGGACTCGTTCCTGGTCTCCGGATCGTTGTCGTGGTCCCAGTCGATGGTGTCGCCCCAACCATCGCCGTTGTCGTTTACCCAGAGGACCTCGCTTTCGTGGGAGACGAAGGGGGTCCAGGGATTGAAGTGGGTCACCCCGGCGACCCCCCTCTCGTTCATCGCGGTGTCTACCGGGCCGTTGGACCAGGGCACCTCGTTGCCTTCGGCGTCGATATTGACACCGGTGAAGACGTCGCCGAGGTCGATTACATGGAGGACCTCGCCGGTGTCCTTGTCCAGCTTGATCACGGTCGAAGTGAAGTCGGTTCTATTCCAGCTGTCTACCCAGATAGCACCGTCGAACCAGTGACAGTTGTAGACTCTCGACGGCAGCGGGAAATGGCCGTTTTCGCCCCACTCGGTCACCGGCTCGAAGGTTCCGTCATCCGTCGCGCGGAGTTTGTGTACGCCCGAGGAAGGCCCTGAAAACATGGTCACGTAGAGGACATTCTCGTCGGTCGGATCGAGCTCAATCCCGTTCGCTTGCAGTATCGCGTCCGGCTCGCCACCTGCGTCGTTGATGCCCCTCATGTAGTCTGACGCATCGTAAATCTCGTAGGCGTCCGGGCTGGCCACGTAGTCGGTGCCGATGACACTGCGGATTATCCACCTCTCTTCGAAACCCCTGCGGCCGTAGGGCGCCCAGACGACCGGCGGATCCTGCCTCCAGTCCATCGCCCAGGCGCTCCAGGCGTCGTTGGCCACCCGGGCAACGGTGCGCGTGTTATCACCCCGGACGATGAGGTAGAACTGGTACTCCCCGGCCGGCATCGCATCGCCTTCCATATTGGTACCCGGCCAGCTAATCGAGTGCGAGCCGGCACTGAAGGGAACTCCGTCCTGGGGTGTGCGCCACACCATGACATCGATGTTGGTATTCGCGCCGCGGGCGATGGCACCCGGCGTGCCGTCCACCCATTCCTGGGCGTCGTTATCCCAGCGGCCGTTCGGTATGAAAGGCACGGCCGGCGGGTTGAACCCCTTGGTGTAGACGGCCGCGTACACCGTGGCCGGCTGGTCGATCTCGAACGGAAGGTCCACGGGTGTGCTGCCGTCGAACGCTGGCAGGGCATCCGGCACCTCGACGGACATCGCCTCAGGCGGACCGCTCACCGTGGGAATCCAATTGGGTTCGTCGACGTCCTGAGCCCATGCCGCGCCTGCGATGGCGATACATGCGGCTACGGCGCTGACACTTTTCCATCTTGCCATTGCTATCTCCTTTGTGGTGGGAAAGTGAAAGAAATCAGTCAGTTACAGGTTTTTTTATGGCGATCCACAGGCAAACTTCCCGAATAGCTGAA
Source organism: Candidatus Latescibacterota bacterium (assembly GCA_965206595.1). Classification (GTDB taxonomy): domain Bacteria; phylum Latescibacterota; class UBA2968; order UBA8231; family UBA8231; genus CBDCXV01. The sequence goes on along the minus strand of OZ242214.1, from coordinate 6,505,153 downwards.
ACTGGGCGCCACAACCAGCGCATTATAATGAAACGCATGGGGAAATTCAACAGATAAGCTTGACACCCAACATGGTCGCCTCCATCGTATCCCGACCTCACCGCTCTGGCCAGCGAGGTCGAAAGAAGCTCGATGAATGTCTCTGACAAGCGGATTTCCCGGGCACCCCTCTGTTCCGGGGACCGCCGCGAGGAGGTTGTCGTGGTAGCGGAATGCGGACTCCGCACGGCTCTGATCGCCTCCCTCTGGGCGGCATTCATCGTCGCCGGCAGTACGGCGGCAGACGGCGAAATGCTGTCGATCGACCGCTGGCCGACAACGACCTGGTACCGCTACGATTTCAACACCGATTCGGGACAGGGAGAAATCCGCCTCACGGCCGTGGACCGGTACGTGCTTTTCCTCAACGGCCAGAGGGCCGGCGCCGGTGCGGACTGGACCGCCCTGAAGGAGCATTCCGTCACCTTCGAGGAGGGCGACAACCACCTGGCGCTGGTGGTCGACAACGACGGCACGGGTTCGGGTGCCGGCCTGATGGTCGAAATCGTCGCCGGGAATGAGCAGTTCGTCAGCACCGTGACAGGGCCCTGGTACTGGAGCGGCCTGGAGCCGGTAGACGACGCCTGGCTGACCGACGGCGACATCGGCAACGAACCGCCCTGGCAGCGAGTCCAGAACGCGACGTTCGACCGTTCGCGGATCTCCGGCTTTCACAGCCTGGACGTGGAGCCGATCGCTGGCTTTCCCGGTGGCGTCGAGACGAGCCGGCAGGGGGAAGGGGCCTTGCAGTTGCGCCTCATCGACGGCCAGAATCTGGCCGCAGGCATGTTCGCCGCCCCGGCCGAGATCACCGATGGCGATCTCCAGACGGCGTGGAACCTGACGACTGGGGCTCTCAACGACTTCGCCCGCGTCGATCTGGGCCGTCGCCGAAGCATCAATCGAGTGCGCGTGGTCACCGAAGGCGACGACGCCGAGGAACTCGAAGGCAACTCGCTGAGAGGATACTCGGTCCAGATCAGCGACGACCGCTCCCGTTGGACCGAAGTGGGCGCCCTGTTCGGGATCACCGAGTTTCGCGAGACCGGGATCGGCTTCCCGGCCGTGGCGGCGCGGCACCTGAGAATCGTCGTGACCGAGGTAGCCCGCGGCCTGTCACCGAGCGTCGCGGAGTTGGAAGTCTTCGGCACCGGTTTCGCCGAGAGCGCCAGCTATCTGTCGCCTCCTCTCGCGTTCGACGCGCCGGCTGCCCCGAAGAACTTCGGCCTGGTCACCTGGGAGGCGGAGGTGCCGGAACGGACACAGTTGAGCCTGCAGTTTCGCAGCGCCGGAGCGGACATGGAGTGGAGCGACTGGAGCCGCCCCTATTCGGAGAGCGGCGTCTTTGCCGAGGTTCCCGAACCCCGGACCTCGCTGCAGTACCGGGCGAACCTCGCCACCAGCGACAACAGCCGTACCCCGGCACTGCGCTCCCTGCAGCTGCGCTTCGACGAAGGGCCGCTCGCCGTCGACGAGGCATCGGCCTCGATCAGTCCCCGCTCAGTTCCCATGGGCCGCGATACAACGTTCGTCTACGAGCTGAATCTGGATTTCTCGGGCGACGAAGCCGGCGTAGAGAAGCTGGCCATCGACGTCCCTTCCCGGGCCGAGGCGGCCGGCAGCGTTACAGGGCCGGATGGGGAAGCCTTGCCGGTGGACGGCGGTTTCGATGTCCTGCGCCAGCAGTTCGTCGTGACTTTCACTCCTCCCATCGCGGCAGATGACGGGGTTACCTCGCTACGGATTCCCTTCACTACAGCCCAGTTTTTGCCCCGGTTCGACTATCGGGCCCATCTCTTCGCTCCCGGCACCGACAATCCGCTGGAAGCTGCTGAAGACCGCCTGGTAGATGAAACCACGGGGGAGGTGCTCAAATCGTGGGCGGTTTCTGTCTCCGCAGTGCTGGACGAGTTGCTCGTGCGCGCCGAGGCCACGCCTCGTGTCATCACTCCCAATGCCGATGGCCGCAATGACTTCACGGTCATCGAACTGGTCATCAGTAAACTCGCCGAGCCTCAGGACGTCGAGATTCGCCTCTTCGATCTCAGCGGTCGACTGGTGCGCACCCTTCCAACGGTCCGCCTGAGCGCCGGCACCTATCTCCATCCCCGGGACGCGACGCTGGCCGGGCAGACGCCTGGATTCTGGGACGGCGTGGATCGGAACGGCAATCTCGTCCCCCCGGGCAACTACCTGTATCGAGTCGGGATCGACCTCGGCGACCATTCCGAGGTCGGCATCGGCACGGTAGCGGTCGTCTACTAGACGGGACGGAATTCCCGCATGGAGAGGTACAGGGTGAGAAGCCTCGCGGTAGGCGGCGGGGTAGTGCTATTCAGTCTCCTGCTGGACAGCCGAGACACCCAGGCCCAGTTCCTCAACCGCCAGTCCTATCCACGCTGGCAGCAGGAGGAGCACGAGAACCTCGCCAGCATCAGCTACCGGGGCTACGACATCGATCAAGAGCAGCGGACCTTCGATTCTTTCGGCATGTACATGCTCGACGGGGTCGAGGTGTTCCGCCTCGAGGAGTTTCGCAGTATCGACCCCTTCGATGGCAGCCTCCTCTTCAAGGACTTCGCGCTGACCAACCTGTTCCAGAATCTGGTGATATCGAGCGACAGTTACCGGAGTTGGTCCAGCAAGCTGACGATCGGCAGGGCGGTGGAGTCCACCTTCACCCCTCTCACCCTCAACGTCGCCCGTCTCAACGGCATGCGCTGGGATGCTGCGACGCGCCGTAACCGCTTCGCGATCGTGGCCTCGCGCGTGTCGGACCCCATCCTCTCCGGCGGCCTGCGCAGCCGGGAGTTCGCCAACTATATCTACGGTGGCCGCTGGGAAGGCACCCTCGGCGATGTGCTCACCTTCGGAGCCTCCTACGTCAATCTCCACTACACCGACAGCCTGGTCGGGAGCAAGAGGAGTTCGCAGAAGGGCAACCTCCCCAACGAGCTGCAGCCCCCGGAGACCCTGTTCGTCATCGTCTGCGACGACTCACCCGACGATGGGTCCGGCGCCAGAGTCTACGACATGGTGATGCTGGTAGATGGAACAGCTCGTGCTGATCTGACACCCGAAATCCGCCAGGTGCAGGACATCGAGCGCCAGCGCGAGCTGACCGTGGAGGATGTTTCCCACCTGCGTCGGCGCCAGTCCTGGTTGAGCGCTGTGCTTCCCTGGACCTCTTTCCGCAATCTCATCGACGACGCTCCGGTCGTTGCGCCGAGCGCAGAGGATTTCCTGGAGGCAAGTGGCACGGATGTTCTCATCTACCGCTTCGATGTTCCCCATGGCGCCTCTGCGGTCGAGTTCGAGGCGCTCGTCTCCCATGACTACAGCATCGACGTCGCAGCCGAGCTGCCCCGGCGGGGGGTTGTCGGCATCACCTGGAACGATTGGCACAACGTGCTGCGGGCGCCCGGCAACCCCGGGGCTGGGGATGCCACCCCGCAGAGGAAGAGATTCTCCTACTCCGCCTCCACGGGGATCGCTACGTACGGAGCCGATGTCGATCTGGCACTGTATGATTTTGCTCTCAGGGGGGAGTACGTGCGCAACTTCGACTTCTCCCAGTACCCGGTTTTCGAAGGGCGCCGGTTCGAGGGCCAGCGCGACGCCTACTACCTGACGCTGGAGCGACCGGTGGGAGCATGGCGGCTGGGGCTGGAACTGTTCGAGGTGCCGGCCACCTTTTCGACGGATTTCACTTACTGGCGGCAAGATATCAACCAGTTCGATGTCTTCCACATGGTGGAGGACAACGACGACCGCGACCAATGGGCGGACAGCTGGGAGCACTGGGAACCCCTCGACCCCCGATACACCCTGCAATCGGTAGGCCGCCCCACGCCGGAAGCGGATCGCAACCTGGTGCCGTCTCCCAACGAGGCGATCGGTTTCGGGGTCTTTCCGGGACTGGACGAGGACGGGGACGGCACGCCGGACACCAATGTCAACGACAATGGATTGCCCGACTATCTGGAACCCTTCCTCATGTACCACGTCGAGCCGGAAGACTTCGTATTCGGAGACGACTACAACAACAATGGTATCATCGACGTCCGCGAAAACGACAACCGGCCCGACTACCCCTACGAGCTCGACTCGGGGGGACCCCACGTCTTCGCCGGCTACCGTCCTTCACCTGCGTTGGACGTAACGGCTGGCTGGTACGATATCGAACAGACTGCTGGAGGTGGCGAAAACCGGACTTCTTATCTGCGCTTGCACCTCCACCGCAAGCTGTCTTCCGCCGGCCACCTGGAGCTGAACTACCTGGGCAGGAGGGTCCGCGACGACATCGCTTCCAGTACCTACGAATTCAGGATCGATCCACGAGTGCTGGAGAATTTCTCGATCCAGGTGCGCCCCGATCCGCTGGAGATGCGCAACAGCCTGGTCAATACCCTGTTCGCTCGATGTCGATTGCGCCCGGTTTCCACTCTGCGCTTGGAAACCATTCTGCGCTACGAGCAAAACAACCAGCTCGAGGAGGTCGAGCAAGCTCAGACGATCCGGGAAGAACGCACCCTGCGTGGGTGGAGGGCTGTCGCCAAGGCCGATTACCTGCGCAAATGGCGTTCCTTCTCGCTCATGCCGATGGTCAAGTTCACGACGGCGCGAGAGACCGCCTCGGATGGGGCAGAAGCGTTGATTCAGGACTACACCTTCTTCCCGATCCTGCGCCTCGACTATCAGGCGTCCCCGCGCACGGTGGTGCGCGCCGGGGTCCAGGGATTTCCCCTCCTGTTCAAACATCGCTTTCGCAGCGAGCCTGCACCTGCCGACGACTTCGACGCCGAACACTTCATCTTTACCGTGCAGACGCGGGACAACTACATCGGCTACGACACCAGTTTCCTGATGGGCTACAAAGCCAGTCGCTTCGACTTTGCGCACAACAGCTCGGTCGGCTCGCGACATTCCAGCGAAGTTTTCATCCACATGCGGGTCGAATGATACGCCGCCGATCCCTCCGGATACTGTGGCTCCTCGCCCTTCCCGCCAGTGGCGCGACGGCTCAGCTCCTCTACAACGAAACGCCCAGGTACGATAACTACGGCGAGCAGGGATACCGCCATTACGGCCGCGGTGTACTGGGCCGATCGACTAGGCCCCTCTTCGACCAGTTGGGCGACCAACTGATGAATGGAGTCGAGATTTACTCTCTGCGAGAAAACCGGGTCGGGGCCGAACTGGTTCCCCCTGGCAGCCGATTGAACAAACACTTCTTCTACTACAGATATCTGAATGGTCTGGCCATTGCCCAGGACAGCTACAATGGTTGGATCACGCGCTTGCTCATCGGCGACCGCATCCGTACGCACTTCACCCCTCTCACTCTGGATCTGGCCGCTCTCAACGGCATCCGCTGGGATGTGGAGGGCAGCGGCCATCGCCTGTCGCTGGTGACCTCCCGCCGTGACTTCCCTCTCTGGACCCTGCCAGACGTGGACCAGAACCAGGAGCTGAACTTCGCTACCTACCTGCTGGGGGGTCATTGGGAGACGGACCGGGGGCCCTTAAAAATGGGCGCCACGTTCACCAATCAGCTCAGGGTGAACACCCTGCTGGGCACGGAGGGAAGCAGCATCAAGGGAACCACGCCTTCCGAGATGGCCACGGTTCAGCTGCTGGTCGTCAAGGTCGCCAATGCCGACATGCGCAGGCACAGCAACGCGCGCGTCTACGATATCGACCTGACACTCAACGGGGAACCGAGGGATGTTGAACCCGTGGTAACCCGTCACGATGCCCACGTTGTCAACCCCCGTTTCGAGAACTTCGACGAGTTCTTTCCACTCGAGAGGACGATTCCTCCCTATATCGAGTTCATCAGGGGCGATTTCCCTGCGGAAAGTCCCAGCCCTCAAGGCTACATCCAGGTGGACGACAGCGAATTTGTGCTCTACTGGTTCGAATTGCCGGAAGATGAAGATGTTCTCGGGGCCAGTTTCGACGCCCTGGTTGCCAACAATTACGAAATCTCTGTCTCGGAGGTCCTCGTCGCGAACCCCCTTGCGGACAAGCGTGATCCGAGGCAGCGGAACCGCGCTACCTACTTCGCCGGCGTAGCCGGCAATGACGAATCAGCCCTCGATGGATCGAACCTCCAGCGGGTGAGCTTCGACTACGGCCGGCAGACCGGCAACACGGTCTTCGGTGCCAACGCGGAATCCTCGTTCAAGGGATTCCGGTTCAGAGGCGAATTCGATGTCAATCTGAACCACCTCCAGTACCCCGACCTGGAGGGTGCCCGGCATCGGCGCGAGGCACTGGCGTACTTCGTCAACCTCCGGAGGGAGTTTGGAGGCCGAGTAGCGATCGGGGGCGAGTACTTCAACGTCGACCCGGACTACAGTACCGGAATCAGCGTGCGCTATGAGGGCTACGCCGCCTACACCGACCTGCCCGTCCAGCCGTACTCCACCGAGTTCAAAGCCGGTTTCCCGCTGCATTCCAATAATACCATCGACATGGACACGGTAGACGACAACGATGACAAGGATCCGTTCGCCGATACCTATTTCATCCCCTCCCAGGGAGACATCGACGGGGTGTTCCCCGGGCTGGACGAGGATCTGGACGGGCGACCGGATATCAACGAGAACGACAATGCTCTGCCCGACTACGTCGAACCGTTCATGCTCTATCGCGTCGACCCGGACGAGTTCGAGTACGGCGATGACCTGAACAACAACGGCGTCGTCGACGTCCGCGAGAACGATCTCAAACCCGACTACCCCTACGACCGCAATCTACGGGGCTGGCACCTGTTCGGTGAATGGCGCCCCCTGTCCCCCCTGACGTTGACCCTGGGCGCTTACGATACGCGACAGTTGTGGGGCGCAGGTGAGGCTGAAGTCTTCTACACCAAGGCGGAGTACCAACACGACTTCGCCGGCCTTGTCAGAATCCGCGCCGTGGATTTCCTCAAACGAGTGCGGGACGACATCCGCAACGACGTCTTTCGCTTCACCTTCAGCAGCACCGGTTTCGGGACCGTCTTCGCCGAAGATCAATTGCGTATGCAGAATAGCCTGGCCAACTCGGCGTTTGCCGATATCGAACTTTACCATTTCCGGCCGTTCCACATCCGCCTCAAGACCCTGTTGGAAACGAACCGCCAGTTGGCTACAGCGCCTAGAGACGTGAACTGGATCCGGCGCTCGGCGACGGTCCTGCGCAGCGACTACACCTGGAAACTGGGTACGCTGTCGGTGATGCCGCAGATGAAGTTGATGGTGCAGAAGCTCTCGGACGATGCGGGCGAAATCCAGCCTCTCCACGAGCTGTTCTACTACCCGATTTTCAAGATCTACTACCAGATGACGCCGGATACGGCGCTGCGCTTGGGCGCCCAGGGGTTTCCCTTTCTCGAGAGCCGGTTCCGGGATTTTGCACGGGCCGACAATGACTACGATGCGCGGGACTACATGATCAGTCTCTCCAACGTGTCGTCGTACAGCGGTTATCAGTTGGGGCTGAGCGTAGGCTATCACCTCAAGATCCAACGCATGGCCGACAGGCGCAGGGCTTTTCTCGACCAGGACTACACGCTCTTCTTCCTGCGTCTGGTCGCGGGCCTGAATCCCAGCCAGAATCTCTGACGGCCGCAGAGGCGATCCATGTCAGCGGGATATCAAACCACAGCTTTGGCGTCAGCAGTCGCGCTGCTGTGTGCGATCCCGCTCTGCGCCCAGGACGGCCCCGGCGACGGAGAGGACGACGCGCGCACTGCAGACGTAGCGCTGCGGCAGGTGTATCCCGCCCACCCGTTTTTAGGGCGGCGGCTTCCCGGTTTCACGAGCCACGCCATGTCGCCCTACGCCAACTACGAGGACTTCGAGTTCCCCTATACCACTTCGCGCCGCACCTTCTACGGCCCCCTGGGCGATCGCCTGCTCAGCGGCTACGACGTCGCCTCGTGGCGGGAGTCGCACTCCCCGGAGGGACTCGAAAGCGAACTCTTCAAGTCCCAGAATCGCTTCGAGCGCGTTTTCAACAATGTGATGATAGCCGGCGACGCCTACGATGGCTGGTCGGCCAGGGCGATGTTCGGCAGCGAGATCCGCACGATGTTCACGCCGCTCACGCTCTACTGGGCAGGACTGAACGGGTTCCGCGGCGACTGGATGACCGACCAAACGCGGATCTCCATCGTGGCATCGCGCCTCACCACTCCGCTCTACCCACGCGACCACGCAGCGGCATTCGTCCTCAACGGCCTGCTTCGCGACCAGAATCCGGTGCAGCTCTTCGGAGCCCATTCCGAGCGCAGTATCGGCATCCTCGATCTGGGCGCCAGCTACGTCAATGTCCACTCGGAGCACAACGCAGATGGGGAGCGAACCATGAAGGGATCGTTCCCTGCCACGCGCGGCACGCCTCTGTGGCTGGCGGTGCAGATCGCCGACGACTCGCCGGAGGATGGCACAGGGGGGCCGCAGGTCTTCGACATCGCCGTCTGGGTCAACGGCGAACGCCGGGACGACATCCGCCCCGATGTGGTACTCCACCACACGAGGAACACGGCGGTGGGCCGCACCAACAACCTGACCGGCCGCTTCACCCGTAATGGCTATGCCATCCCTATCAGCCGAAGCGTTCAAGGACAAGCCGACATTTTCAAGCTGCTCGAGCAGCCACAGCAGCTCCCGCTATTCGCCGATTATCTATACCTGAAAGACCACAACAACGGCACGGACGTGAGCCGCCAGGCCGATGTGGTGCAATTGACTACCAACGTCGAACTGCTGCCCGGCAAGGGGCACAGGGCGGACGGCGAGGACTTCCTGATCTACTACTTCGACCTGCAAGGCCTGGAGGAGAAAGTGGATGAGGTGGAATTGGGCTTTCTGGTGGGGAACGATTACGTGATTTCGATCTCCGAGGTCCAGGAGAAGGGTCGGAGCGACAACTACGAAAACCTCTACCGGGCGGAGCTCCTTCGCACCATCGAGCGGGCCCCCGGGAATGTGCAGAATTTCTCCAACGTGCAGTGGGTTCGCTTCGACTACGGATGGCCGACTGGTCTATCTGTCTACAGCATCGACATGCACGCCGAGTTCGGTGGATTTCAGATCGCCGGGGAATACGCACTCAGCAGAGAGTTCAACCGCTACCCGAACGAGGAACGGGATGGCCGCCGGCACGAGCGCCACGGACGGGCCTGGTACCTGGTCGCGACTCAGGATTCCGAGCGTTGGGGACTGGGGGGCGAGCTGTTCTCCATGCAACCCGACTTCACCACCTACCTCATGACCTCGCTGCCCCATAACGAGAACCACCAGTACACCCGCCGCGGCTTCATCAATAACACAGGCCTCTGGCCGCTCGTCCAGGACAACGACGATCACGATCGCTTTCCAGACATCTGGACCGGCCAGATCACCGACGACGCCGTTGTCACCGAGGACACCGACGGGGTGTTTCCGGGCAAGGACGAGGACCGGGACGGCATTCCGGATACCAACCGCAACTTCAACAACCTCCCGGACTACGTCGAGCCTTTCCTGATGTTCGACGTGGAGTCCGACGAGTACGTCTACGGCGTTGATCTGGACAACAATGACGTGCCGGACGAGCGCGAAGACGATATCGATCCGGAATATCCCTATGACCTCGATCTCGAAGGATTCCATCTCGGCACATGGGTGGAGCCCCTGCCGGGTCTGCGCCTGGCCCCCGGACTTCTGCGCACGCAACAGATCGCTGGCGGGCGCGCGAGCCGCGTCGACTACCTGCGACTCATCTACGCACTGCGCGAACCAGGTCTGGGTAAGATCCGCTTCGAGCACGAGATCAAGCGCGTCCACGATGACATTCCGAACGAGACCGTGCGCGTCTCGGAGGTGCCCAGCGGCGCCTACAATTTCGGCGGAGTCAGATACGAAAGTCAGTTCAGCACGGAGCGGATCGCCGACGAGCTCAACTACCGCAACAGCTTGGTCAACCGCAGCTACGTGGCCAGTCGCGTGACAGCATTCCGCCATCTCCAGCTGGTCAACCAGGTGAAAGTGGAAATCAACGACCAGCGGGAGACACTCTTCGACGACGGCGTTTTTCAACCGGGCGATCGTCTGGGTCTGTTGGCCGGCGTGCACAAGACCAGCTACTCCTGGCGTCGTGGCAAGTGGACGCTGACGCCGCAGTTCAAACTGCTCTATCTACGCCGGGAGCGCCGCAGCCTGGGCGTTCCGCTGATTCACGAGCGCGAGATCATGCCGATCTTCAAGGCCGCGTACCGCATGACCTCGAGAACCGCACTCAAGGCCGGCATGCAGGGCCTGCCGTTGCCCGGCCTCGCCTATCAGTTCAAGGACCTCACGGACGACAGCAGCAGCTTCGAGAGCCGGGACTGGGCCTTGTTCGTCACCAACCTCTCCGAGTACTTCGGCTACGACATGACCGTCAATACAGGACTGGCCTACCGCAAGATCGAGTTTCTCGACGCGCGCCAGCAGCAGCGCAACAGCAGGACCACATCGATGTTCATGAGCCTCATACTGGGGTTTTGATGCAGCACACTGAAGGGGGTAAGCTACCGTGAGCCTGGGCTGGGGTATTCTCATCGGCCTGTCATTGTTGATCGCCACCACGCGCACCGTTCCCACAGCGAGTGACGTGGAGTTGTGGTTCGAGCAGGCACAGAAGTTCTACGCCTCGGGCGCCTACGACCAGGCGGTGGAGAAGTACGGCCGGATCAGCGCGGTGGAAAGCCGTTTTCTGGAGACGGACTCGCTCTCGTTTGCGGTAGGAGAAGTGTCGGCACCGGTCCAGGACGTGGCACTCTACCAGAGCGGAAATTCCTACTTCAAGATGGCCCAGGAGGAGCTGGAACTGGCCCGCCGCGCCGCCACCGAACAGCGACGGGATGGCCACCGCGAACGCGCCCGCGAGCACCGGACACAAGCCATCGGTTTCTTCGAGAAGACGGAGGAGCAGAGCGGGAATGCCGATCTTCAGGAACTGGCCCGCAACCGCATCATCAAGGTGTTGTACGAAGCCGGCGACTACGAGCGCACGATACGCGAGGCGCGCCATCTCATCGAGAGGTACCCGCAGAGCGGGTACGCGATGACCTCCCTCTACGACATCGGCTGGTCCTATTTCGAGCTGGAGGAGTACGAACGGAGCGTCGAGGCGTTCAAAGAGCTGGTGGAGCGTTTTCCGTCCGGGTACCAGCACGACCGGTCCCTGTTCCAGATCGGCGAGAGCCACTACAGCAAGGAACAGTATCGAGAGGCTCTCCCCTACTACCAGCGCCTGGTAGAGCTGGCTCAGATCGACCGCTTGACGGACCAGGAACTGGCGCGTATGCGCCGGGAGAAGATCGCCGGCCTGGTCGATGAGACCGTGTTGGAGCTGGCCATGAAGTCGCAGATCAGAATGGGCTCCTGCTACGCCCGGCTCGGAGAGTACGAGAGTGCGGCCCAGGTCTACCGCAACGCCATCGGACTGTTTACCAAGGAGCGCTCTCTGGCGGAGGAGGCCTACCGTCGCCTGGCCGACATGTACCATCAGGCCGGTCAACCCGAGCGAGGGCTAGCCATATATCGCGAGGCGATAGACTCGGTCGCCGATCCCGCCTTCCGTGCGCGCATGCAGTCGCTGCTGGCCGAGCGCTACTACCAGAGCCGCCGCTTTGAAGAGGCTATAGAGGAATACAGACTTTACATACAGGCCTACGGAGACGTGGCACCGGCGGCCGGATTCGGCATCGACGAAGCGCGTTACAAAGTTGGACGATCCTACTATGAGCAGGGCCGCGACCTGCAGGAAAGCGACGGTTCGCACCAGGGAGTACAGCACTTTCTGAGAGCCGTCGATGAATACGAAGCCGTACTGGAGGAATTCCCGAACAGCTGGCTGGGACTGGCCTGCCATTTCAATATCGGGCTCTCCTATCAGATGATGGACACCGCGGAGGGCCGCGCCCGGGCCCTGGAGAAGTTCCACTTCATGGCGCGAGAGCATCCCGAAGATGAGTACGCGCCCGGCGCCCTCTTCCAGGTCGCCCGCATGCATTTCAACCAGGCCTCGTATGCCAGCGCCATCGAAATCTACGAACGCATCGTAGGCGACTACGGCGATTCACCCCAGCTGGACACCGCCCATTTCGAGCTGGCCATCGCCGAGAAGAAAGCCGGGCTCAGCGAGCCGGCTATCGCCAACTTCCTAAGAATCGGCGACGGATCCGCTCTCTTCGTCAAGGCGCGCCACGAGGCAGCTCAGCTCCTGATGGCCATGGGGGCGTTCGAGCGCTCGCTGGAAGCGCTCGCGCAAGCCCTGCCACTCGCGGAAGGCACCGAGCGGGGGCTCAACCACTATCTGCACGGTAAGGCCCTGGTGGGCAACGAGGCCTACACGGAGGCCACCGCCCAGTTCGGTGAGGCCCTCGAGCTGCTCGAAGACCGCAGACTGATAGAGAGCGCGCGCTACAGCCGTGGCGTCTGCTATATGCAACTCGAACGCTATGCAGACGCCGAGGCTCAACTGACGGGTCTGATGGAAGCCGAAGATCACAAAGTGCGCCGGGCGGCCCAGCGCATGCTGGGAAAAGCGCGCATCGAGCTGCACAGAGAGGAACAGGCCCTCGACAACTATCGCATCCTTGCCGAGGAAGCCGCCGACCCCGCTGAAAAATCGGAGTACGTGCTCCTGCTGGCAGAACTCTACCACGGGTTGGAGCGGAACGAAGAGGCCGCACAGCTGGCCCGGCAGGTCATCGGGCTGCCCTTCGAGGATACGCGTGCCGAGCAGGGAGACTACTTCATCAAGGAACGTGCCTACTACCTGCTGGGGGATACCTTCATGCGGCGCGGTATGCACGCATCCGTGATCGCTACTTATGCCGAGGCTCTGGATAACTATCCGTCGGGCTTGTACGCCTCCGACATGCGCTTCGCTATCGCCAGTTCCCACCTGCAACTGGACGATCTGGAAAAGGCGGCCAGTTTCTTCGAGGCCTTCATACGGGAATTCGGGAAAGATTCAAATCTTCCTTATGCCTACTACTATGCGGCCTACTCCCATTTCAATCTCACCCGCTTCGAACGAGCCGCCTCTCTCTTCGCCGAAATGGCGCGCCGCTTCCCCGGGTTGGATGTGATCCCCGATGTCCTGTACCGGGCCGGCGAGAGCTGTTTCAATCTAGGCCGCTTCGAAGAGTCCCTCTCCTACTACCAGCAGATCCTGGATGAATACCCGCAGTCCGACCAGGCAGACGACGCCCTCTACAACAAAGCGTGGGCGTTGCTGGAAAGGGATCGCGGCTCGGAAGCAGCCGCTGTCTTTCAGCAACTGGTCGCGCGTTTTCCCGACAGCGAATTCAGTCCGAACGCTCAGTTTTCCATAGGCGACTATCACTACAATCAGGAGAACTACAGGGATGCTCTGGAGGCCTACCAGAAGGTCGCGGAGCTGTACCCGCAGAATCCACTGGCCGAGAAGGTGCCGGACCTGAGCGCAGGGCTCAGGGAGAGCCTGGCCTTTCTCGATTACCAGAAAGCGGTCGAACCGTACAGGGCGGCGATGGCCGGCAAGGATCGAGAGAAATTCCAGCAGGCTATCGCGCTCTTTCAGCAGATCGTCGAACAGTATCCCGGCACGGAAAGCCACACAGGCGCGTTGGTGAACATGGGCGTCTGCTACGAGAGCATGAATCGCTGGAAAGAGGCAGTCGCCACGTATGACAAGGTCTACCAGGCCTATGAGGATGGGCGGGCAACGACCGACGCCTATCAGTTCGCCAAAGCCCACCGGGAATGGATCACGGCCAACCGTCTGTAGGATCCGGGAAAGGGAAAACAGGTGCACCGACTTCTGATTTGCCTCTTCGCCGTCTGCCTCGCAGGGACCGGTTCATTCAATCCGGTCGGCGCGCAGGTTTTTTCCGAGGACACTTTCACCCAGAGACCGCTCGCTGAGAAGAAGCGGGCTATGGCGATATCCGCAGCTCTTCCCGGTCTCGGACAGGTAGCCCTGGGCGCGCGCCTGAAAGGCCTCGGCATTTTCCTCGGAGAGCTGACCACGCTCATCGTGGCGGTCAACGCCAACGAGAACTACAAGACGGTCAAGGGGCGGCACGAGCAGGAAACAGAGCGCTATCTGGCCCTGCGTCACGGGGGACGTTTCGAACAGGCGAAGGAGCGCTGGCAGACGCTCAAGGATATGGAAGACGACCTGGACAGCTACCACAGATGGCGCCAGCTCGCCTATCTGTCGGCAGGTATATACCTGTACAACATGATCGACATCCTGCTCTTCACGGCACCCGACAGCGGCGCTCGACAGGCGCGGCAGACAGCGCCGGAGCGGTTGCAGTTGAGCGCGCGGATGATTGGTCGATCTCCGGGCCTGGGCATCACCTGCCACGGCCTCTGATGAGCGGGCGTGAACTGATAAATCCCCCGTTGCTTGTCGCGCTCTGGCTCGCTCTTCTCACTACTGTCGGTTGTGTGCATATCCGTTTGAACACGGCCATCGCCGCGGATGGCGGAACGTTGCGGAGTCTCGACCTGTCCGTGGACGAGAAGTATCGACCGCTCCTGAAGAAAGCACAGAAGACCGATGGGCAGATGTTTTCCGCCCAGGATCAGTGGACGGAGAGGAGCTATGTCCAGGACGAACGCTTCCATCGGGTCCTCACGAAGGAATTCCAGGATGTCGCCGGCATGTCCGACCGCGAGCTGCAGCGCCTCTTCGGCCAGTGGATCGAGCTGGGCGCCTACCAGGAAGGCGACGCGGTGAATTTCGATATCTACCGCACTCTCCCGGCGACCTCCTACGCCTTTAGGGAGACTTTCAACATACGTCCCAGCGCCGCCGCCCTCACCGAAGCGCGCCAACAGTCGCTGCCTCCGGTGAAGGTCCAGATTGCAGTCGAGATGCCCGGTCAGTTGCTGGAATCCCCTTCGGCGACGCGGACAGACGGGCGCACCGCCACCTGGAACTTCTCCATAGCCATCGAGGACACGACGTCATTTGCCGGCCAGGTGACGGTCAAATCGGGACGCACGCATTTCTGGCACTACCTCTTTGCGGGGACCCTCGTCATCCTGTTTCTCGTCTCTTTACCCGGTCAGTTTCGTCGTTGACAGATGGTCTCCTTCCTGAGAGAGGAATGTGCTGAAAGAGAGGGATCGCTCCACCCGGGATCTTGAAGAATACCGCGCCGCGATGGAGGTGCCATCCGAGTTCGAGGATGGCTTCAACATGCGCTCGGTGCTCGGCGCCTTCTTCATCGGTTTCGTCATGCTTCCCGGATCGATCTATCTGGGTCTCATTGCCGGTCGCGGCATGGGACCGGCGGCCGAGTGGGTCACCATCATCCTGTTCGCCGAGATCGCCAGGCGGTCGTTTACAGTACTGCGCAAGCAGGAAGTCTTCGTCCTCTTCTACATCGCCGGCGGCCTGACCGAGGTGGTGCTCGGTGGCGGCCTGATGCTGGCCGGTGGTCCCTTCGCCGAGGCGATGTGGCATCAGTACCTGGTCCAATCCACCGCGGTTGAAGGATTCGGTATCGCCGGGCAGATACCCGAATGGGTATCCCCGCCGGCCGATTCGCCGGCCCTGGTGCACCGCACCTTGTTCCACAAGGCGTGGATCCCCGCCGTCACCCTCATCGCATTCAAGTATATCGCCAGCAGGATGGCCTGGTTCGGCGCCGGCTACACGCTCTTCCGCGTCACCTCCGACGTAGAGAATCTGCCGTTCCCGATGGCACCGGTCGGCGCGCAGGGAGCGCTGGCGCTGGCGGAGTCGACTGGCGAGAAGGAGACGTGGCGCTGGAATGTCTTCATCGTCGGGATGACGACCGGTGTCCTCTTCGGCATCGTCTACGTCGGCGTGCCCGCCCTCACCGGGATCATCATGAAGGAGCCGCTCAACCTCATCCCCATCCCCTGGATCGACACGACACCACTCACCGAATCCTTCCTGCCGGCCAGCCCCACCGGTTTCATGACCGACCTGGGCGTGGTGATCACCGGCTTCGTGCTGCCATTCTGGGTGGTCGTCGGCGGCTTCCTCATGGCCATGGTTTACGTGCTGGTCAATCCGCTGCTCTACAACGCCGGCTTGCTGACGATCTGGCGCCCGGGCATGGACACGGTGACGACGGAGTTCGCCAACTCCGTGGATCTATGGATGAGCGTGGCCATTGGGATGGGCTTCGCTGTCGCCGTGATCGGCCTGGTCACGGTGTTCCTGTCGACCAGGCAGACCCTGCGCGCGCGCAGCGAGAAAGGCCGCTCCTTCGCCCCGCCCCCGGGGCGCGGCGACATTCCGTTCTGGGTCGGACTCGGGCTGTACGTGCTGGCCACGAGCGCCTACATAGCCGTCTGCATGTTGATTCTCGAAGACGATGAATTCCCTCTCGGCTTCCTGCTCCTCTTCGGCTTCCTGCTCACGCCCGTGCTCTCCTACATAAATGCGCGCATGGTCGGCATGACGGGACAGACCGTGGGTTTTCCCATGATTCGCGAAGGGTCCTTCATCCTCTCCGGCTACAGGGGGGTCGACATCTGGTTCGCGCCCGTTCCCTATGACAACTACGGCGGCAGCGTGCAGATGTTCAGGCAGTTCGAGCTTACCGGGACGCGCTTCACCAGCATCATCAAAGCCGAACTCCTGTTGATTCCGGTGGCCCTCGGCTGCAGCCTGCTCTTCTGGACCCTGATCTGGAACAACACTTCCATCCCTTCACCGATCTTCCAGTACGCCCAGAAGTTCTGGCATCTCACCGCGCTTCGGCAGTCGATCTGGATCTCGGCCACGACCGAGGGCAACCATCTCTTTCTGGAGGCGATCAAGTTCGATTGGATCGGAGCAGGCTTTCTCTTCGGAGTAAGTTCGTACGTCTTGCTGACCGTACTGGGACTGCCGGTCCTGCTCATCTACGGATTCATCAGGGGTGTGGGACAGTTGTCCCATCTGCTGATTCCCGAAATGATCGGTGCCCTGCTGGGACGCTACTATTTCGAGAGGCGATTCGGCAAACAGAAGTGGCGCCAATACGCGCCGGTGCTGCTGGCGGGTTACGCGGCGGGGATGGGACTGATCGGCATGAGCACGGTAGCCATCGCCCTGGTATCGAAATCGGTGTCCCAACTGCCTTATTGAGTGCGGTATCGGCGCAAACCCGACGCTCCTGGAGAGGTTCTCATGGAAGAAATCCACATCGGCTGCTACGGAACGAACGGCCACCAGATACTCGGTCTGGCGCCTGTGTTGAAGGATGCCTCCATCGACGCTGTCGCCGGCGTCTCCGAAGCCGGATTCGCCAGGATCACGAAGGACCATCCGAATCTGGCGGGGAGCATGAAGTACTACCCCGATCTGGAGGCGCTGCTGGGAGACGAGAGACTTGCCATGATCAGCCTCTGCAGTCCGCGCCGGGACCGGCAGGCGGAAGAGACGATCCGCGCTCTCGAGGCGGGCAAACATGTCCTGGCGGAAAAACCGCTCTGTCTGACGCTGGAGGAACTGGAGCGCATCCGCGGCGCCGAGGAACGGACCGACAAGCAACTGCGTTCCATGACCGGGTCGGTCTACTCGCCCATCTGGACCGCCATGAGAGAAGTCGTCGGCAGCGGCGAAATCGGCGAGCCCGTGCAGGTCGTGGCGCAGAAATCGTACCCCTACCATGACCGACGTCCCCAGGACCGGGGGGTGGACGGCGGTCTGATCCGCCAGGCCGGCATCCACGCCGTCACCTTCACTCGCTGGGCGACCGGCCGTGAATTCACCACGGTCTCCGCCTTCGACACCACCTGTGGCAATCCGCGAGCCGGTCGGTTGCAGATGGCGGCTGGACTGGCCTTCACCCTCGACAACGGAGGCGCCGGAGCGGCCAACTTCAACTACCTCAATCCGCGGCAGATCGGCAGCTGGGGCGACGACCGGATGCGGGTGTACGGCACCGAAGGCATGGTGGAGAACCTGCGAGGGACAACCCGCCTCCAGGTGACGACCCACGGCCAGGCGACGCGCCACATCGAAGTGCCGGCGGAAAGCCCCGGCACTCTCGAGCAGGCCTTCGTCGACCTGATCCTGCACGGCACTCCGATGCGCGCCAGCGCCGAGGACTGCCTGCTGGAGACCGAGGTGGTGTGCACCGCCCAGCTCTCTGCGGACCGGGGCGGTGAGCCCATGCGGATCGGAAACGGGGGCTGACCTTATGTATTGCCGTGTACATGGAAGGACCTCCTCCGATCTCGGTTTTTCGGGGGTTATCTTTGGGCGAAGTCAGTGGTCGGCATCCGCGTGGGCGACGGCCGGCGCCTCGTCGACTACCTCGAGACCCGCCCCGAGTTCGACACCGGCCGCCTCGGGGCCATGGGTATTTCAGGGGGCGGCATGCACACCTTCTTTTCCACCTGCATCGACGAGCGCATCCGCGCCTGCGTGGTCAGCGGCTATTACTCGACCTTCCGGGACAGTCTCTTCGCCATGGCGCACTGCCCCTGCAACTACGTGCCGGGGTTGGCGGAGTTCGGCGAAATGCACGATCTGGCCGGCCTCATCGCCCCGCGGCCGATGCTGGTGGAAGCCGGCACCCACGACCCGATCTTCCCGGTTTCCGCGGTGCGCTCCGGCCTGGCCAAGGCGCGCAGTGTGTACGGGGTTTTAGGTGCCGGGGACGGGGTGAAGGCGGATATCTTCTCGGGGCGGCACCAGATCAGCGGCGCCCGCGCCTACGGCTTCCTCCGGGAGGCCCTCGCCTGAGGTCCGGGCCGAAGGGGTGGATGGGCAGGGGGTTGATGTTTCGCGAGGCGCTGAGCGAACTGCTCGGGGTTTAATTCTGAGTTATAAGCGCAGCGACCTGCTCCGCCAGACGAACGGCCTCTTTGGCCGCATTGAGGTCGGGTTCTGCTGAGTTCTCACTCGGATACCGTACTGCCGCTCCATATTCATTTAAAATTTCAGCAGCCTGCATCAGCTCCTCAAAGACTGGGTTCCCTTCTTTGCAAAGCTGCGTGAGGTAGACAAGATCGTGCACGTAGCGAAAGGGGACCGAGTGAGCAACCAGATAGCCTTTCAGGTATTTTTCTGTGCATTGCTGGGAGTGATAACAGGCCATCGCCGGCAAGGGGTTCCCGGCCCCAGTGCCCGACGAGCCATTTCCAGATCCTGATCTCCTTTCCGGAACCAGTCCCATTCAGGCGGTAGGTCGCTCATACAGCATTTCTCCTTCTTCCAGGGCCTTGTGGATCAGCGAATATGGATTGGCTCGCTCCCTGGCAAAGACTTCCGGAGAGCTGATTATAACATCGACAGGAAGAACGAACCGTTCGGCAATCGCCCTGCGAATTGGGTTTCCAGGTTGTTTCCGGCCTGCATCTTCACGCATCACGACCAACAGGTCTACATCGCTGTGCATACCAGCCTGCCCTCGAGCATGGCTGCCGAAAAGGATGACCATTTCCGGATCGAACCGTTCCACGATCAATTGCGCCACGGTTTGGATAGCGGCTTTGTCGATAGGGGATTCGATCGTATTCATATGGGTCATCGAATCAGCAGAGGAGGGTCCGTGAGCGTGGACCACCATCCGGAACGCCCGTGGCCCTTCCCCCCTTCACGTTTCATAATCACGCGCGGGCGACCTCGAAGGCCGTTATGTTGCGGGTGTTCTTGCTGAACTCTACGGCTATCAGGTGGATCGGCTGGTCCAGGCCGCGGTATTTGTCCGCGTATCCCTTCTCCTTCAATTGCTCCATTGCCGCGCCCTTGGATGCCATTTCGACCACTTTGAACTCGAACAGATAGACGGCGGCGTTGAAATTGACGGCCATATCCACACGGCCATGGCTGCTGCTGTCTTCTACGGTAATCTCAAGTCCCAACCCCGCGAAGTAGGAATAGAACACGCTGGCGTAGTAGCCCTCGAAATCGGCGATGTCGTTGTTGGTGTACCACTCGTAGGGTATGCTGGCGAAGAAGGCGTGGAACAAGGTCTCGAGGCCGGCGAAGTCGTTGGCTTCGAGCAACCGGTACAGGCGCACGCTGTTCGCCATCTGGCGCGTCGAGTCCTTCACCAGGTAGCGCAGCAGGCTTTCGTTGAGGCTTTGACGCACCTCCCGGTTGGGATAGCCCAGCCGATAGAGAGACTCGCCGCCGAGGTCTTCTTTCTCTGTGATGGTGAGGTAACCGGTCTGGAACAGCAGGGCCTCCGTTCCTATGTCGTCGACCTCGAAGGCGGATAACAACGCGTCGTTGCCGACCAGATTATTGAGTTCGAGGGAACTGGTGCGGTGTTTGAACAGGGTTTCGACAAGGAACGTGGGTGTGCCGGTCTCGAACCAGTAGGCGCCGAAGGTGCGCTTGTCGAACAGCAGGAGAATGTCGAACGGGTTGTACACCTTTTCGTCGCCAAGCCAGCCGTAGCCGTTGTACCAGTCGCGGATCTCGTCCCGGTCCAGACCTTGCAACTCGGGTGCGAATACGGTGTCGAGGTCTGTCTCGGTGTAGCCGCAGATGGCGGAATACCGCGGGTCGATGGTGATGTCGGTGAGGTTGTTGAGGCCGGAGAACAGACGGACCTTGGAGAACTTGCTTACGCCTGTGAGAAAGGTGAAGTGGACGTGTGCGTCGCAGTCCTTGATGGTGGCGTAGAGGCCGCGCAGGAAGTCGCGGTTGGCGCGGGCTATTTCGGGGACTTCCAGCGCGTCGAGGATCGGCTTGTCGTATTCGTCCACCAGGACGGCCACGCGCTGTCCGGCTTGGTCGTGAAGGATTTCCAATAGAGACGCAAAGCGTCCGGGAGCTGTGGTGTACTCCGAAACGATCCCCGCTCGACGTTCAGCCGCGGCGAGCTGTTCCATGAGGTTGGCCCGCAGGTAGCCCGGCTCACTGAAGTTCCCGCTGCCGAAACTGAGGTGCAGGACGGGATAGCGCACGCGCCAATCCCAGTGGTCGTGGATGTACAATCCCTCGAATAGCGGCTCGTTTCCTTCGAACAGCTCCTTCAAGGTGTCGAGAAACAGGCTCTTGCCGAAGCGACGCGGCCGCGAAAGGAAGTAATGCGTGCCCTCGTCGAGGAGGGCACGGATATATCCTGTCTTGTCGACGTAATAGAAATCCTGCTCCCGGATCTTGCGGAAGTTCTGAATGCCGATGGGCAGTCTGCGTCTCGCCATTATGGAAGTTCCCTGGTACCACAGCCGCCGCCGCCCGGGTCATGGGGCGTTCCCAGATTGTCAGGAAAACTGCGGGTCCGGTCAGGGCTCGACGACCACCTTCATCGAACCCTCGCTGCCGGTGAGGCGGATACCCTCTTCGGTATCGGCGAGCCCCACCCGGTGGGTGATGAAGCGGTCGAGAGGTGCGGAGGAGTTCTTGAGGAAGCTCAAGGCCGTTTTGAACTGCATCGCCGGGTAGGCCCACATGCCGCGGATGTCGAGGTCCTTGAAGCAGACGGTGTTGGGGTGGATGTCGACGCCGCCCGGGTCGGTGAAGTGGCCGACCTCGACGACGATGCCGCCCCGCTTCACCAGGTCGAGGGACTCCTTGAAGACGACGGGGACCCCGGCGGTTTCGATGACGATGTCCGGGCCGATCCCGCCGGTCAGCTCCTGCACTTCCTGCAGCCGCTCGTCGAGGTCGGCGGCGGCGTCGACGACCCGGTGCGCCCCCATCGCCGCGGCCATCTCCAGGCGGGAAGCGCTCAGGTCGGAGGCGATGATCAGGTCGGTGCCGATATGGGCGAGGACGGCGATGACGAGCTGGCCGATCGGCCCGGCCCCGAGCACGAGCACGGACTTGTCCATGCCGAGGCCCTCGCCGATGTGGGGGATGCCGGGGCCGAGGGCGCGCTCGACGGCGCGGGTGGCGACCGCGGCCGGCTCGGTGAGCACGGCGCGGTCCGAGCTCAGCTCGTCGGGGATCCTGAAGATCCAGGAGCGCGGCCCCAGGTGCATCTGCTCGGCGAAGCCGCCGCGCGGGGCCGGCGGCAGGTCGCAGGAGACGAACCCGTGCACGTAGCGCCCGGTGCAGAGGGTGGGCCGCTGCGGCATGTGCAGGCAGTAGTGGCAGCGGCCGCAGGCGGTCGAGCTCGGGGTGGTGGTGACGCGGTCCCCTTCGGCGAGGGGCCCCCCGACTACAGCCATCTCCGCGGCGGCGCGCGACCCGATCTCGGCGATCCTGCCGACGAGCTCGTGACCTGGAACGAGGGGGAACTGCAGCGGCATGTGGCCGGCGTAGATGTGCTTGTCGCTGCCGCAGATGCCGGTGCTCTCGATCTCGAGCAGCAGCTCGTCCGCGGCGATGTCGGGGCGCGGGAACTCCCGCACCTCGACCGCGCCGGGTTCCGTCATCACTGCCGCTTGAATCGCCATGACTCCTCCTCTTGCCGGTACCGGGTCACTCGAAGGGGAGCAGGTCGTCGTTGGCGTCGAACCGCATCTCCTGCGGCGGCTCGACGACGCTGAGCTCGTCGCGGCGCGCCACCTCCTTCTCGCAGGCCTCCGAAACGAGGATCTCCCCGACGTCGAGGGTGTTGCGGATGCGCACCACCCTGGCGTCGGGCGGCTCCACCAGCCCGCAGGTCGACAGCGCGGCTTCGAGCACCTTGCGGTCGCTGTCGAAGCAGATCGGCACCGCCCCGGCCGACGGGTGGTTGCCGGTCATGGTGTTGATGGCCGTGGCCTCGAGGTCGATCTGGTCGAGGATGCGCGCGTGGATGTAGTCGGCCATGCCGATGCCGGAAGCGTTGCCGTGGGTCTCCTCGGTCAGGCTGCGCACGGCGATGCGGGTGACCTTGGGGTACTCCTTCTCGGCCGCCTTGTGGTCGTAGTACTTGCGGCCGATGACGTTGGTGTCCATGCCGGCGCCGCTGATGTTCTTGCCCATCTCCTCGACGACGAGCACGTCGATCTGCTCGAACGGCAGCGAGGGCATCCACTTCTTGGCGAGCAGCAGCAGCTCCTTCTCCCCCTCGACGAAGTTCTCCGGTTCCACGGTGCGCACCAGCGCCGTCCTGTCGTACTGGTTCTCGACGATGCCGAGGCCGAACAGCACCCCGCACTTGTCGATCACGGTCTGGCCGACGGCGCGCACGATGCGGTCAAAGCTGTAATGGACGATGGCCTGGTGGTAGAGGGCGGCTCCTTTATGCTTGCCGAGGCCGATCAGCATCATCTTGTGCAGGCCGCTCTCGATCTCGCCGACGAACCCGGTGTGCGGCTTGACGCGCCCGGCGACGACCACGTGGTCCGCCTCGTACGCGTACTTGTCGAAGAAGACCGGCACCCCGTCCCCGGTCTCGCCGACCTGCACCACCTCCATCGACGACCGGATCGGCGCCCCTATGTACTCCTCTGTAACGCCGTAGCTCTCGATGATGCCGCGCTGCCCCTCGGCCTTGCCGCCGCCGTGGCTGCCCATCGCCGGGACCACGAACGGCTCGGCCCCCAGAACCTGCAGCTCCTCGATCACGGTTCTGGTGATCAGGGCGATGTTGGCGATGCCGCGGCTGCCGACGCTGATGGCGACGCTGTCCCCCCTGGCGACCTTGTCCGAGAGATTCTGTTTGGCGATCTCCTCGCGCACGGCGCCGGGAATGTCTTCGAGGGTAGGTCCGTCGAAACGCTGTTTGACCCGCATCATCCTGGGAAGTTGCATGATCCGCTCCTGCTTGTTTGGTGTTTCGAGTTCCGGTGTCAGTGGCGACAAAATGTAGGCAATTCCGGGCGCCGGTCACGGCTCCCGGCAGGGGTCTATATCGCCTGCCTGAAGATCTCCTCGACGTCCCGGCGCGTGGTCTTGCGCGGGTTTACGGCAATGTTGCCGCTCTGCATGGTGGCTTCGGCCAGGGCGTCGATACCGCTCTCCTCGACCCCGAGCGTTCCCAGCTTCTCCGGGATCCCCAGATCCTCGTTGAGCTGCCGCACCAGCTTCACGGCGAGGCGGGCAACCTCCTGGTCGCCCATCCCTTCGGTATCTCCCCCCAGGGCCTCGGCGACGTCGGCGAACTGGCCGGCCCTCGAAACCAGGTTGAACTCCATCACGTAGGGCAGCAGCACGGCGTTGGCGAGACCGTGGTGGACGCCGAACTGGGCTCCGACCGGGTGCGACATGGCGTGCACGTTGCCGAGCCGGGTCTGCGAAAAGGCGATCCCGGCCATGGCGCTGGCCAGCAGCATGTTCTGCGTCGCTTCGGTTTCGTGATCGTTGGCGCAGGCGAGCCGCAGGTTTTCCCCGATCAGGCGCATCGCCTCGAGCGCGATGGCGTCGCTTGCCGGGGAAGCCATCAGGTTGGTGTACGACTCGATGGCGTGGGTCAAGGCGTCCATTCCGGTGGGGCCGCCGACCGCGGCGGGAAGGGCCGTGCACAGGGCGCCATCGAGGATGCCGGCGCGCGGGGCGATCCGCCAGCTGATGACCGGGTCCTTGTTGCGGGATGCCGGGTTGGTCAGCACCGCGAACGGGGTGACCTCGCTGCCGGTGCCGTAGGTCGTCGGCACGCAGACCAGGGGCGGGATGTCGACGGTGATCTTTCCCGGCGCCATCAGGTATTCCTCGATGCGGCCCCCGTGGGATACGAGGACGCCGATCATCTTTGCGACGTCCATCGGACTGCCGCCCCCCACGCCGAGCAGGGCTCCGCACCCCTGTTCCGCGAAGAAGCGGGCCCCCTCCTCGACGCAGCCCGCCGGCGGGTTCGGGAGCACATCGGAGAACACGGTGTGGTCGATCTCCGCTTCCTCGAGGACCGCGGCGACTTGGTCGATCACCCCGGCCTCGCGCAGCCCATGGTCAGTGACGACGAGGACCCGGGTGCCGGAAGGCAGCAGTTCGGGCAGCCGGGAGAGGGCGCCGGGACCGTGCAGCAACCGCGTCGGGCTGCGGAATTCAAGGATTTCCTGAAAGGCCATAAGTCTGTCTGTCTTATAGGGTTAGAACTGTCTGACGCGATGGGGCGGGAGAAACTCGCGTCCGCCCCCGGGGCTGTCAAGAAATGTAGCCGATCAGGGCGCGGGGATCGCGCGGCGGGGTCTCCGCGCTGCAGCTTGAGTGGTGATCAGAGGAGGTTTGAAGCCTGAGCCTGTGCTTGCGCGGTATTGGGGCAGTGGTGGGCTTCGTTCGGGGACGTGATAACCAGCGGCCTCCTCCTGAACCAACGGATCAGCCCGTGGAAGTACTGTGTTTACTCCCGGCTGGAGACGAAACAGGGGCTCTTGCTGTCAGGTGACCAAGCCGGCTTCCAGTCGCCGTCATGCCCCGAGGTCAGCCGGGTGACGCAGGTTCCGGCCGTGGTGGTCGGCGACATACAGTTCGAGATTGCCGTCGCGGTGGGTGGTGAAAGCGAGGTGTTGTCCGTCAGGCGATAAGGCCGGCTGGATGGCGTCCGCCAGGATCGGCTCAATGGCCGCGTCTCCGGCACCGAGCTTCATGACGTAGATGTCGTAGGACTCCAGCTCCTCTGTTTTTCCGGCGAAGGCGATCCGGGTGCCGTCGGGAAACCAGGATACCCCGCCCACGCTGGTTATCCGCGGCGGTACCGGCACTCTCAGGAGTACCTCCCCGGCCGGGGAGGCGAGGTGAAACTCGTTCCCATTTTCGGTGTGCGCCACGTACAATAACCGGCCGTCCTGCCTCCAGGTTGGAGTGGTCCGGCCCTCTGTCGAGGACAGGCGCTCGATGGAGGATCCGTCCCGAGCCATGCGAAAGACGCTCTCGACCTGGCTGTGGGCCGCCTCCGGATTGGACAGCTGCCAGAGAAGCGAAAAAAGGGACAAGCCGGCTGTCAGCCTGCAAGGCGATCCAGTCATGGGTCAGTCCCGTGAAGTGTGATTGGGAAGGGGGGTCGGTCGAGTTTGGGTAACCCGTCGAGGGCTCGATGAGGGGATGACGGGTTACTCCATCTCCAGGGAGGCCTTGATCCGCCCCCAGGAGACCGACTCGACCGCGGTGTCTTCCGGCCCGGCGCCGGCCGGCAGCAGGATGCCGTCGAGAAAAAGATCCGCCCAACCGGCATCTATCTCATGCTGCCTGTCGTCGGCATCACCGCGATTCATGGCTTCGGGTACCCAGTACGATGTATCCCCATTGTCCCTATCAAAACTATCCCAGTCATTGACCATGATAGCAAAGCCGATGACCTGGCCCGCGGCCAGATCGCTGACCACGCTCCCCTCGGGGTCATCGGACGAAAAGCGGTCAAACGGGGTGACGTAGAACTCGATCACGCTGATCGTCGGGGCTTCCCCTGCTACGCCGCCGCCTCCCTGCCCGTAGGGAGGCAGGACCGTCCAGGCGATCTCTTCCGTTATATATCTGGTAGATGAATCATCCAGGGTGGGACCGCTGACGGTGCGCGCGATGGCCTCGTAGCGCTGCGTTCTGCTACGGACCTCCCGCGAATCCTCCATCTGGCAATTGTAGGGACAGCCCCTGCCCCCGCTGTGATCTCCATCGATGGCCAGAGTGATGCTGTCATAGAGATGTATGAGATCTCGAAGAGATCCCCGAATTGCTTCGTAGTCGTGATTGTTCGTGTACACGTCGTCGCTGGACACGAAAGCCACGTAGAGACGGTCGGGGTCATCGTTCCAGGCCAGCCAGATGCGGAAATCCAGGTCGGACGGATCAAGAGCCTCGAAGTCATTCTGGCTGGAAAAATCCAGCAGGGTCATGGCCGGCTCGCCGATCAGCTCGAACCATTCGTCTACCGAGCCGTCGTCGAGCTGGATCTGTTCCAGCATCTCGTCGCTGAGATAGGCAATCGGGTACACGCGGCCGCCGCTGTGGGCGTCTGCCTGGGGGGACAGGCCGGCCGAGACGGCCAACGAAAGGAGCAGGAACAGGGAGGTGCTACATCGTTTCTCGATCCGGGCAAGGGTCATCGGCTTGCTCTCCTTTAGTTCAAGAACGGATATCGCCGGACGACCTATCGGGCCGTCTGGAACGACTTCGGATGGACGAAGTGTCCGAAACGCATGCTATTCCATCTCAAGGGAGGCCTTGATCCGCCCCCAAGAGACCGACTCGACCGCGGTGCCTTCCGGTTCGGCGCCGGCTGGCAGCAGGATGCCGTCGAGAAAGAAATCCGCTCGAACTTTCCGCATGTCGACTTCCGTACCGTGACGGGGATTACTGGGCTCCATGGCTTCGGGTGTCCAGGGCCACCCGCCTAACTCTTCGTCGTCCCGGTCATTCACCATGATCGCAAAGCCGATCACCTGTCCCGCGGCCAGATCGCTGAACTCGGTCTCTTCGATCTCATTCCACGCCCCCCACCGGTCGTACGGGGTGACATACAGCTCGATTACGCTGATGACCGGCGCTTCCCCGAAGACGCCCCCGCCGGCATCCCCGTACGGAGGAAACACCTTCCAGGAGAATACCCCGGTCCCTTCATAAAGCCCGTTACTGATGAGCGGCCCGCTGACGGTGCGGGCAATCGCCTCATATCGCTGAGTTTGGCCCCTTGCCTCCAGCAATTCCTCTTGCGACGAAGTGCTGGTTACCCCTGCCCCGCCGCTGTGATCTCCGTCGATGGCCAGAGTGATGCTGTCATGGCTGTCGATAGAACTTCGGACGCCAAAAGCATCGTAGTCGTGGTTGTTCTTGTACAGATCATCGGCGCCCACGAAGGCGACGTAGAGACGATCCGGGTCGTCGTGCCAGGCCAGCCAGATGCGGAAGTCGAGATTGGAGGGATCCGGCGGTAGGAAGTTGCTGTGGGTCTGAAAATCCAGCAGGGTCATGGCCGGCTCGCCGATCAACTCGAACCATTCGTCTACCGAGCCGTCGTCGAGCTGGATCTGTTCCAGCATCTCGTCCGTTAGCTCTGGAATAGGGAATACGCGGCCGCCGCTGTGGGCCCCGGCCTGGGCAGACAGGCCGGCCGAGACGGCCAGCAGGAGGAGCAGGAACAGGGGGGCGCGACATCGTTTCTCGATCCGGGGAAGAGTCATCGGCTACTCTCCTTAGTTCAAGAACGGATATCGCCGGACGACCTATCGGGCCGCCTGGAACGACTTCGGATGGACGAAGTGCCCGAAACGCATGCTATTCCATCTCAAAGGGAGGCCTTGATTCTGCCCCAGGTTGTCCACTCGACCACAGTGCCTTCCGGTTCGGTCGAGTTCGGGGACAGCAGAATCCCATCGAGAAAGCGATCAGCACGACGGCGAGTTATGTCGATTCGGGTATCATTAGTTTCAGATTGCATGGCTTCGGGTGTCCAGATACGTTTCCAATCTTCCTGGTCCCAGTCACTTATCATAATGGCAAAACCGATGACCTTCCCCGCGGTCAGATCGCTGACCACGCTCCCCTCGGGGTTATCTTCCTCCAAATGGTCGAACGGCGTTACATACAGCTCGATCACGCTGATGACGGGCGCTTCTCCGAAGACCCCTCCTCCCCCTTCCCCATAGGGGGGCAGGACCGTCCAGGGCCTGATGAGGATGTCATCCAGAGTCGGGCCGCTCACGGTGCGGGCGATGGCCTCATAGTATTGAGTTTCACTATGGACCTGCATTGATTGCTCGCGTGATGTATTGTCGGTGCCCACACCCCCGCTGTGATCTCCATCGATTGCGAGGGCCACACTGTCATGCATTTCAATATTACCTCGAAGAGATCCCCGAACTGCATCGTAGTCGTGGGTGTTCATGTACACGTCATCGCTGGCCACGCAGGCTGCATAAATGCGTGCAGGGTCGTCGTGCCAACCCAACCAGATCTGGAAGTCCAAGTTGGACGGATCAAGTGGGAACCCCTGGTCTTCTGAAAAATCCAGCAGGGTCATGGCCGGCTCGCCTACCAGCTCGATCCATTCGTCTATGCGGCCGTCGTCGAGCCGGATTTCGGCCAGCATCTCGTCGCTGAGATAGGCAATCGGGTACACGCGGCCGCCGCTGTGGGCGTCTGCCCGGGCAGACAGGCCAGCCGCCAGTGCCACCAGCATGAGCAGGCTCACTGCAGGGGACAACTGCTTTTTTATCTGGATGCAGGTCATCTTGTCTTTTTCTCCCTGGTCACAAGTCACCGGATCGCCGGACGATTCATCGAGTCCGGCAAGACCCGTTTGTTTCTTTCCACGAAATCGGTGTGTACGGTGCGCCAACGCCCCATGGTCAAGGGCGTTGGCGCACTCTTCATCCGGGCGCAGGCCTGGGCGCGGTTCCGAGTCCTGGCAGTCAGTACCTGCAGGAGCATGCGTGATCACCATCATCATCGCAGTCCCAGTCGTAACTATCGTGGTTCTTCAGCGCGCACTCGTAGGCGCACAGGCTCTCGGTCTGGGCGTACTGGTAGTGGCTCCACCAACTCTCACTCTTGGAGTGGGCGTCCACGAGGGATGCACCGCCCAGCAGGACCCCTGCGCCCAGCAGAACGGCGACGATGTACTTCGCAAGATGCGACATTACTGCCTCCTTTGTTTCCGGGGTCGCGCCTGTCGCTACCCCGGTTCATCCAGATATTACGCAATAAGCGTGCCTTTACATGGTCTGCAGCTCAATTAATTGTGCCAATGGTGACATAACTCGTTGTTTTTACTTACTCTTATAACACCATTTTTTATTTTGGCCAACCTCGACTCGTCCCTGTCGCCACCGGCTCCTCGATCTCAAGTCGTATTTAATACGACTTCTCCGATGGGCAGCGGCCAGACGTCGGCGGCTGCTTGCTCCTGCTATCGTTCTTCCTTATCGGTACGGTCCTCAGGTAGCAATCCCCTTGCATTCACAAAGAGAACGAAGGCGAAAATGAACCAGGCACCCGAACCCCTTTCCCCATCCACCCGGGTCGCGGGTGGGCGGGTGGCTTTCGATCATATGCTCGGGCGCCAGTACACCGTCTTCGACGGGCTGGCCGGGATGCACGTGGAAGACATCTACCAGGACCGCCGGGGGCTCCTCTGGGTCGCCACCGCGGACGGCGGGGTCAGCCGCTTCGACGGGGCCCGGTTCGAGACCTTCGGTCCCTCGAACGGGCTTCCCCATCTCAACGCGATGACCATCGCCGAGGACGAGGACGGGCGCCTGTTGTTCGGGACTCTCGGGGGCGGGCGGGCCGCTTTCGACGGGCAGGGGTTTCAGGTATACACCACCGGGGACGGACTGCCCTCCAACGACATATTGAGCCTGCACCCCCAGGCGGACGGCTCGGTACAGGTGCTGACCGGGAACGGGATCGCCCGCTTTGTCGAGGGGCGGTGCCTGGAGCCTGTGACCGACCTTGCTGACCAACCCCTCGGAGCGGTATACGACATGGCCACCGACGGGGCGGGTACGACCTGGCTGGCGTCGCGGGAGCGGGGGATCATCGATCTGGAAGGTCAGCCCATGAACGGGCATCTGGGCACCGGGGAAACCGCCATGCAGTGGCCCTGGAAGTTCGCCCTGGACGCCTCCGGCGGTCTGTGGATCGGCTTCCGCTACGTGGGCAGCGAAGCCGTTATCGGCCGTTACGACCCCCAGCGCCAACAGCTCGACCTGATCGAGGTGGACCATGAGGTCGAGAGCGGTGAAGTCGTCCAGCACGGCACGCGGCATGTGCGCCAGGACGACAGGGGCTGGCTGTGGATGGCTCGCCGGGGGGTCCTGGTGTACGACGGACAGACCTGGCATCCGTTTTCGGCCCGCTTGCAAGGTACCCATTTCTCGGACACGCGGCTGACCTACGAGGACCGCGAGGGAAACATCTGGATAGGACTGTGGGGCGGCGGGCTGCTCTTCTGCGATCCGGTCAGCGTGCAGTTGTACACGGAAGACGACGGTCTGCCCGACAACGAGGTTCGGTGCCTGGACGAAGACGGGACGGGGCGGCTGTGGATCGGCACCATGGGGGGCTTGGCCTGCCTGGAAGACGACCGCATCCGTACGGTGGAGAACGGGCCCATGGTCTCGGCGCTGGTGGCGGAGGGTCCGGGGCCGGTTTGGAGTGGAAGCCCGGAGGGCAAGGTATTCAAGTGGACGGGAAAGGAATCCCGAGCGATCGAGGTGGCCGAAACCGGCTCCGGGGAAGAAGTCACGGCCCTGCGCGCGGACGGCCGCGGGCGTGTATGGGCCGGCACCTCCCGGGGGCGCCTGGGGCGGATAGAAGCCGACCGGTTCAACTCGTTGGCAGAAGGGCTGCCCCACGAGTGCCGCGCCGTGCTGCCGGCCCGGGACGGTGCCGTCTGGGCCGGCACCGAGGGGACCGCCCCGGCGCTGTACCGGTACGAGGACGGCCGCTTTCAGCCGCCGGCAATGGCCGGGTTGGAGGCCGTATCTCAAGTGACTGCCCTGTGCGAGCACGAAGACAGGCTCTGGGTGGGCACGGCCAACAACGGCCTGTTCGTCCTTGATTTCACCGCCGGGCGAGTTCGCCGGTTTACCGTGGACCAGGGGGATTTATCCGTCAATGGCATCCTCTTGTCTGGCGGCCGACCCGGAGAAAAGGTGCCTGTGGGTCGGCACGAGCGGCGGGGGGGTGATGAAGTACGACGCGCATGCTTTCCAGACCCTTCGCCTGGGGAACGCCAGCCTGGAGAACGTGGTCGAGGACATCCTGCGCGCCAGCGACGGCCAGCTTTGGTTCGGCACGGGTGCGGGTCTCATCGCGTACCTGCCCGGCCAGGTGCCGCCTGCCCTGGTGATCGGCCGGGTCGAGGCCGGGCGTCTCTTCAAGGCCCCCCGGGCCGTGTCCTGCCCGGACAGCACCCGCGAGGTTCGAATCGAGTTTCAGGGCATCAGTTTCAGAACCGGGGCCGCGCAGATGCGCTACAGCCACCGGCTCGTCGGTCATGGCCCGGCCGAATCCTGGAGCAGGTTCACTCCCGCCAACCGGGTTTCGTTCTCCGCTCTGCCTGCGGGCGGGTTCCGCTTCGAGGTGCGGGCCATGGACCGGGACGGCCTGATGTCGGACGCGGTCAGCCTGGAGGTGCAGGTGGTTGCGGAGGAGGAAGGCGCACCCGGCCCGGAACTGGAGCATATGCCATGGACCTCGCGGCAGGACATGCTCAAAAACAGTCCGGTCATGTCCCGGGTCCTGAAACTGGCAGAACAGGTGGCCGAAACCGATGCAATAGTGCTGGTGCTGGGGGAGACCGGGGTGGGCAAGGGGGTGCTCGCCAAGCACATTCACGCCGCGAGTCCGCGCCGGGGGCATCCCTTTATCCCGGTCAACTGCGGAGGCCTGCCCCCGGGGTTGGTGGAAAGCGAACTGTTCGGCCATGAAAAGGGCGCCTTTACCAACGCGGTAGAATCGAAGAAAGGCCGGTTCGAACAGGCGCACGGGGGCACCCTGTTCCTCGATGAAATCGGGGACCTGCCCTTGGAGGCCCAAAGGGTTCTGCTCCACGTTTTGGAAGAGGGCCGCCTGACCCGCGTCGGCGGGCAGGCCCCTGTCAAGGTGGATGTCCGGGTGGTTGCGGCGACCAACCGGGATTTGAATGAGGCCATCTCCAAAAGGGAGTTCCGGGAAGACCTGTTCCACCGCCTGAACGTGTTCCCGGTGAAAATCCCGCCCCTGCGGGACCGCCGCGAGGAAATACCGTTCCTCGCGGCCTACTTCGCGAACCGGTTTGCCGGGGAGTTGGGGTGGCCGGTGCCGTCTCTGAGCCCCGAGGCATTGAGGCGCTTTCAGGAGTATCCCTGGCCGGGGAACGTGCGTGAGCTGGAGCACATGATGCAGCGGGCGGTGATCGTGTGCCGGAATCCTGTCTTGCAACTCGAGGATGTATTCCTAGATGATGGCCGGGACGGGGATGGACCTGTTTCGTCGCGGACGTCCGCCCCGCCGGTCGATCAGGTTGAGGGAATGGAAGCCGGCACGGTCTTCAAGACTGAAAAGCAACAGATCCTGGAAGCCCTGCAGACAACCGATGGGGTCATTTATGGGCCGAAGGGCGCGGCTGCTTTATTGGGCATGAAGGAGGAGCGGTTGCGTTCCCGCATGCGTGTATACAAGCTGGAAAAACCATAGAAGCGGTCTTGAACGGGGCTCTACCCGACGCGCCCCTCGGTGTCTTCGGTTTGGCGATTCGCCAGTGTGGCAGCACAATGGGGCGGATGTTTTTCCCCCACCTTACCTGGATTACCAGTCAGCCAGCCAGCTGCTTAACCATCGGTTCATTCTATTCCATGTAGGGGGCCACGGCGGGGGGCTGCCACAGGAGCGAACATAGCGAAAGGAAGACGGTCAGCTTGAGCGGTCCAGGCGTGCGTTCAGTAGAAGGAGGGCTGGAAAGGGCCAAGCCGGAAGGAATGCTTTAGGGAAAGCCAATGTTACGAGGGCTTGAAAGGAAGGCTGCGAAATGGACCGGACGATACGCCGGCTACTTCAGTTCCAGGGAAGCCTTGATCCGGCCCCAGGTAACCGACTCGACCGCAGTGCCTCCAGCCGGCAGCAGCAGCCCATCGAGAAAATTGTCGGCGCGAAAATCAGACATATCGGAAAAAACTTCATGATCGGGACCCGCCAAGGCTTCCGGTATCAACCTCCTTGGTTCCGTATGAGGATCCCGCCCGTCCTCATCAAACACCCCAATCGCGAAGCCGATGAACCGA
The DNA here is from genome assembly GCA_965206595.1 of Candidatus Latescibacterota bacterium. Classification (GTDB taxonomy): domain Bacteria; phylum Latescibacterota; class UBA2968; order UBA8231; family UBA8231; genus CBDCXV01. The sequence goes on along the minus strand of OZ242214.1, from coordinate 6,471,599 downwards.
TCGGCGCTCAGATCGCTTATCACACTCCCTTCGGGGCTGGTCAACTCCTCCCCCCTGTGGTCGAACGGCGTGATGTACAGCTCGATCGACCAGATGACCGGCGTTTCTCCGGCTACCCTGCCGCCGGCCTCCGCGAAGGGAGGAAGGGCCATCCAGGAGAAGACCCCGCTCCAGTACCTGGATCTCCGGGCATCCACGGTCGGTCCATCAGGAGTGCGGGAAATGGCCTCATACATCTGGGTCTTCCCAGAGACCTTCACGAGTTCGGCCTCCGCGAGTTCCTTTGTTTCGAATGATTGATCAACAAACCCGGGACCGCCGCTGTGATCTCCGTCGACTCCAAGGCGAATACTGTCGTTGCCGCCAACCATGCTACTTTTTAGTGAGGTGGCCCAATCCACATCGTAAGTGTGAGTATTCTTGTAAACGTCATCGGCGACCACCAAGGCTGCATAGATACGAGCCGGATCATCGTGCCAGGCCAGCCAGATCCGGAAGTCGATATCCGACGGATCGAGGCTCCCCCCCCCCCCCCCTCCGTGGGTGAAGTCAAGCAGGGTCAGGGTCGGTTCGCCGATCAGATCCGACCACTCCTCCACGAAGCCGTCGAGCTGGATCTCGGCCAGCATTTCGTCGGTGAGTTCGGGAATCGGGAACACTCGACCGCCGACGTGGGCTTCGGCCGACAGGGCCGGCCCGATGAGCAGGACGAGGGCCATGCTCCACCGATTCGTTGTGACGGAAAAAAGCATCTGTTTCTCCTCCTTGTTCTGCCCGGGCATGGGCCCGACAGGCTCCCCCTTTCCCTGTCGATTTCGAAGACTCGCAAAAGGCGTGCCTGAACATGGCCGGGGAGCCCATGAATTGGCGTTTGTAGTTTTCGTAACCTGTTGTTTTTGCGGTGGCTGACTAACACCACTTTTTCTTGAACCTATCTCAAAATAGGCAAACTTAAACTTGTTTTCGAAATGACAGTGATGTACCATTGGTGTATGGTCAACCTGACCGACATGCAATGGCAACGAATCCGGCATCACTTTCCTGAAGAACTTCGTCCCAAGAGCCATCCGGGGTCGCAAACCGGTTTGCACCCGTGATGTTTTTGAAGCCGTTCTTTGGATTCTAAACACCGGGGCTCAATGGCATATGTTGCCGCCGTGCTATCCGAACTACAAAACCGTGCATCGCCGTTTTCAAAACGGGTGTCGTCAAGGGGTGGTACGCGAAGTTCTCATGGACCTGGCCCAGACCCTTCACGAGCAAGGGGGCTTGGACGAATCGGAGGCTTTCATCGACGGCATGTTCTCGGCGGCCAAGGGTGGAGGTGCCGATATCGGCCACACCAGGCGAGGTAAGGGGGTGCGGGTCATGGGGATCGTGGACGGCAATGGGCTTCCCTTGTCGGTGAGCACGCATGCAGCGAACCATCATGAAGTGACGCTGGTTCAGTTGACCTTTGACTTTTACCTCATCGAAGACCAACCTGACAACTTGATCGGCGACAAGGCGTACGACAGCGATTCGTTGGATGAAGAGCTTAAGAAAGACGGGATCGAGATGATCGCCCCGCATCGCCAGAATCGGACCAAGAAAAAGACTCAGGATGGACGGCGATTGCGGCGTTATGTGCGGCCTTGGATGGTTGAGAGATTCTTTGCTTGGCTTCAATGGCAGCGTCGAGTGATCACTCGCTGGGAATTGTATCCGGAGAATTTTCTTGGCTTCGTCCAACTTGCATCCATTTTGATTTTGCTTAAACAATTTCAATTTTGAGATAGGTTCTTCTTTTCGCCGCCATCAACTCGTCTTGGTGGCACCAGCTTTCCGGTCCTGCCGTATATAATACGGTGCTCCCGTATTATATACGGTTTCGCCGACGGGCCGCCGCCCGCCCCTCCTCCTTCAAGCTCGATTCTACTCGAAAGAAGCCGCGCCCGTCTCAGGCGCTAGATCGCTGGATTTTTCCCCAAATGGAGATTCTGCGAGGGAGTTCAGGCTTGACGCCCTGCTGCGGACAGATGCCGAGCAGGCCCTAGCCGAACAGGCGGGTGATCTCGTCGACCTCGTACCGGGGCATCGGTTCGAGACGCCCGCCGCGGCGCAGCTGCAGACCGGCGGCCAGGTCGACCGCACGGGCGCCGATCCCGGCGCCGATCCCCGCTTCGGCCAGCGCCGCCAGGATTGGGTCCGCCGCCTCCTGCGGGCAGCCGATCAAAAGGGCGCCTGAGGAGATCGCCCCGAACGGGTCGAGGCCGTACTCGGCGCACAGGCGCCGCGATTCGTCGCTGCAGCGCAGGCGGTCCCCGAACACCTCGAGGCCGACTTCGGAAGCGGCTGCGATCTCGGCCAGACCGGTGGCGACCCCCCCTTCGGTCGGGTCGTGCATGGCGTGCACCTCTGCCGTCCCGGTAGCGATCGCGGCGTCCCGAACCACGCTGATGCCGGGGTCGCGCAGATACCCGGCGCAGCCATCGAGGAAGCCGGTGTCGAACCCCCGTTCCTCCAGCTCCCCGCGCTTTTCCCGCGCGATGATGGCGGTGGCCTCGACCGCCATCCCCTTGGTGAGCAGCACCGCGTCTCCCGGCACCATGCCGGAGGAGCGCACCACCTTTCCGCAGTCGACGTCCCCGAGCATCTGCCCGACGACGATGGGCCGGTCGATGCCGCGGGTGATCTCGGTGTGGCCGCCGCATACTGTGATCCCCAACTGCCGCGCCGCCTCGTCGATCGAGCGGAACACCGATTCGACCAGGGCTTCCGTCGCCTGCTCCTCGGGGAGGATGACGGAGGCGAGGAAGAAGCGTGGGGTCGCTCCCATGGCGGCGACGTCGTTGGCGTTGACGTGGACGGCGTACCAGCCGGCCTCGTCGGTGGCGAAGGTGATGGGGTCGGTCTTGGCGACCACGCAGCGGTCCCCGAAGCGGATGACGGCGGCGTCCTCGCCGATGCCGGGGGGAACTAGCAGGCGTTCGTCCTCCCGCGCAGCGTAGCGGGAGAGCATGCGCCCGAGCAGCTCCGCGGGGAGCTTGCCGGCGGGGTAGCGCTCCGGGCTCACGGGCGCTCCCCGGCGTAGTGGGTGCAGATCGCCTGCACGAGGGCGGGAATGCTGCTCTCTGCCGGCTGCAGGGCGGCCTCGAACCCGAGGTCGCGGACCGCCTGCGCCGTGGTCGGGCCGATGCAGGCGAGGGCGGTTGCGGCCAGGTGGGCCCTCCCCTTTTCCGGGCCGCAGACGGTGAGGAAGTTGCGCACCGAGGAAGGGCTGGCGAAGACGATCATGTCGAGCCGGTTTGCGACCAGGGCCGCGGGCAGCTCGACGGTTTCCGGGTCGGGGGGGCGGTTCTCGTAGGCGACGACCCGGTAAACGCGGCCTCCCCTGCGGGCGAGGGCGTCGTCGAGACCGGTGCGGCCGATGGAAGAGGCAGGCACAAGGAAGCTGGCCCCGGCGACCGCGACCTCCTCGAAGGCCGCGGCGAGCCCTTTCTGGGACTGCTCCCGGGGGACGAGGTCGGGCACCAGGCCGCGGCGGCGCAGCTGCCGCGCCGTCGACAGGCCGACCGCGGCGATCGAGCAGCCGCCCAGGGCGCGGGCGTCCATCCCCCCGGCAGCGAGGCGGTCGAAGAAATAGCTGACGCTGTTGGGGCTGGTGAACAGGATCCAGGCGAACTCCGGCAGGCGGCCGAGGGCGTCGTCGAGATCGCTCCAGTCCGCGGGCGGGCCGATCTCCAGCAGCGGCAGCGCCGGGACCTCGGCCCCTTCCGCCTCGAGCATCAGCTGCAGGCGGCCGGCCTGCTCGCGGCTGCGGGTGACGAGGATGCGCCGGCCGAACAGCGGCTTCCCCTCGAACCAGTTGAGCTGCTCGCGCAGGGAGACCACCTCTCCCACAAGGACGAGGGTCGGCGACTCCAGGGCCGCGTCCCTGGCGGCATCGGCGACCTGTCCCAGGGTCGAGACCACGGTGCGCTGGTGCGGCCACGTCCCCCACTCGATGGCCGCGGCGGGGGTTTCGGGCGAGCGCCCGTGCCGGGTCAGCGTCGTCGCGATCTCGCCGAGCTTGCGCGACCCCATGAAGACGACGAGGGTGCTGTCGAGCCGGGAAAGCAGCTCCCAGTCGACCCCCGGGGCGCTGCGCGCGGGGTCCTCGTGTCCGGTGACGAGGACCGCGGCCGCGGAGACGTTGCGGTGGGTCAGCGGAATGCCGGCGTACGCCGGAACCCCGGAGGCCGCGCTCACTCCGGAGACCACCTCGAACGGCACCCCGGCTTCGGCGAGCGCCACCGCCTCCTCGCCGCCGCGGCCGAAGATGTAGGGATCCCCCCCCTTCAGGCGCACCACCCGGCGGCCCGCGCGCGCCAATTGAATTAGCAGTCCGTTGACCTCCTCCTGTTTCCGCGCGCCGCCGCTGCCGGCGCCGCCGCGATGGCCGACGTACACCTGCTCGCAGTCCTCGCGGGCGAGGCCGAGGAGGCGCCGGTCGAGCAGGTCGTCGAAGAGGATCACGTCCGCCTCGGAGACCAGGTGGGCCCCCTTGAGGGTCAGCAGGCCCGGGTCTCCCGGGCCGCCCCCGACGATGTAGACGGTTCCCGGCGCTGCCGGCGCGAAGTTCATGGGGAGGCCGTGTCCTTGACCCCGGATAGCTCCAGCAGCCGGTCCGCTCCGGCGCGGAGCAGCTCCGCGGCCTGGTCGCGTCCGAGGGTGTCCGCCGCGCCGGGAAGGCCCTCGTCGGTTCGCCTCAGCAGCTCGCGGCCGTCCGCGGAGGCGACAAGCCCGTCGAGGAGCAGCTCGCCGCTGATCTCGCGGCCCCAGGCGGCCACCGGGGCGCGGCAGCCGCCGCCGAGGGAGTGGAGGAGGCTGCGTTCGGCCGCGGCGCCGGCCCAGGTCGGCCCGTGGTTCAGAGCCGCCACCAGGGCGCGTCGGGGGTCGCCGCAACGCATCTGCAGCCCGAGCACTCCTTGTCCGGGGGCCGGCAGCACTTGGTCGGTGTCGAGGTAGGAGCTGACGCGGTTCAGCAGGCCGAGCCGCTGCAGGCCCGCGGCGGCCAGCACGACGCCGTCGAGCCCGTCTGCGCCGACCTTGCCGATGCGGGTGTCGACGTTGCCGCGGATGTCGTCGAACCGCAGGTCGGGGCGGAGCGCCAGCAACTGGGCGCGGCGCCGGGGGCTGCCGGTACCGAGGAGGGCTCCCTCAGGCAGCTCCTCGAGGCCGCGGTCCCCCGCGGTGACAAGCACGTCGCGCACATCGGCGCGGGCGGGCGCTGCGACCTGCTCGAGATCGGCAGGGACCGCGGTCGGAAGATCCTTGAGGCTGTGGACGGCGAGGTCGACCCGCCCGTCCCGCAGCGCCTTCTCCAGCTCCGCGGTGAACACCCCCTGTCCCCCGATCTCGGAGAGGGGACCGCGGGAACGGTCCCCCTCGGTGCGGACGATCTCGAGCCGTAGCTTGGGGCGGTCGCCGGCCGTTTCCCGGAGGAGGGAGCAGACGCGCTCCGCCTGGGCGAGGGCGAGTCTGCTGCCGCGAGTGCCTACGGTAAGGGAATGCCGGGTGGGGGGCATGGGTGACGGGGGGATTCTGCCGAAGGAGAAGGGGGACGTGGGTCGCCCGAATATAGAAGCGGCCCCGAACCGATCAACAGACCGACCAACGGCTAACCGCTCGTCCATACAGTGGCTCCAAGCGAGGCCGGGGCATGGGGCGAGCGAAGGCAGGGACCGCGATCGAATCGAATCTCCGTGGATTCGGGAGGCAGGGAACGTCAGAATTCAGAACGCTCTGGCGAGCGCCAGGGAAGGGCCAGGTTTCCGACACGAACTGCCGGGGTTCGCGACCGCGACGGGCAGGCCGCAGCCCGGGTCGGCTATTGCAGCGGCCGACTACAGAAGAACGCCCGCGGCCTGCTCGCGGGCGGCCATCAGGTGGGCGATCACCGTGTCGACGCCGGTGCCGTCGGCGATGCAGGTGAAGACCGTGGGCCCCTCCCCTCTCATCTTGCGGGCGTCGCGGGCCATCACCTCGAGGTCGGCTCCGACGAGGCCGGCGAGGTCGATCTTGTTGACGACCAGCAGATCGGACTGGGTGATTCCCGGCCCCCCCTTGCGCGGTATCTTGTCGCCGCCGGAGACGTCGATCACGTAGATGGCGTAGTCGACGAGCTCCTTGCTGAAGTGCGCGGCGAGATTGTCGCCGCCGCTTTCGAGCAGGAGCAGACCGGGGCGGCAGCGCTCCATCAGGGTCTCGAGGGCGTCGAGGTTGAGGACGATGTCCTCGCGGATCGCCGCGTGCGGGCAGCCGCCGGTCTCCACCCCGATGATGCGGTCACCGTCCAGGGCGTCGTGGCGGACGAGAAAATCGGCGTCCTCGCGGGTGAAGATGTCGTTGGTCACAACCGCGAGTTCGCAGTCGGAGCGCAGCCTTTCGCAAAGGGCCTTCACGAGCGCGGTCTTGCCGCTGCCGACCGGTCCGCCGATGCCGGCGGTGAAGGCGCGACTTTCGAAGTCCCTGCCGCTGGCCATCCTCTCCCGGGCGGCGAAGGATCCCGGATCGTCGGCGTGGCTGTGGCCGTGCCCGTTTTCGGTATCGTGGCTGTGGGTGTGCATGTCGGTCTCCGCAGGTGGCAGGTCAGCTATGGAACAAGGGTGATTTCAGGTGTCCCTCGCGGCCGGTGATATCGTAGCTGTGAGCGGGCATGGTGATCTCGTGGACAGCGGATCAGCTCTGAAACAGCCGCGAGTACAGGTGTCCGTGCGCGGCCTGCGCCAGGTCGAGCTGGGGCGCGCCGCGGAATGCCTCATCGCAGGGGATAAGGCGCGAGGCCTCGGCCGCCCTGGCGCACTCGGGGCGCAGGGCGGCGTGGCGCTCCACCGCCTCGAGGGGGCCGACGATGCCGAGGCGGACGGCGGCCCCGAGCTGGTCGCGCAGCAGCTGGTGCAGGAACAGGGCCGTCGCTTCCTCCTCGCCGACGCCGGCGGCGCCGAGACAGGCCCCGAAGAGGATGCAGCCGTGCGGGACCGTCCCCCGCGTCGAGAAGAGGCGCTCGATGCGGCGCTGGCCATGCCCGGGGAAAAGCCGCGGGAACAGGCGCAGCCAGCCGCGCCCGGTCTTCAGGCTCGCCTGGCGCGTGCAGGCCGCGGTCTGCATGGCGTCGTAGCGCTGCGCCAGCTCCACCAGGCCGGACACCGGTGGGTGGGCAAGCCGCCAGGCCGCGCGCAGGAAGGGGAGTTCGCAGGTGCCCGCGGTGCGCAGCGCCTGGCGCGCGAACTGGTGCAGCCCGGCCCCGCCGGCGACCAGCCCCAGCTGCCGCGCCGCTTCGAGGCCGGCGGAAAAGGCGTAGCCTCCGGTCGGCAGCGCCGCGTCTCCGAGCTGCAGCAGCAGCAGCAGGGGATCGCCGCTTTCCGCGACTTCCAAGACCGTTCGGGGTTCTGCCTCGATGGCGTGGTCCTGTGTCATGGTCGCTCGCGGTGGTTCGGCAGATCCATCCGTGGCAATGGCCACACCCCCGCCTCGGCGGCGGGATTCTGCCTCATGGAGTCTGGCCTTCATCAACCGATCTCATCCCTGGTTGAGGCGCTGCAAGTTCCGTCGGTCCATCCCGGCCACGGCCCCACGGCCCGTCTCGATGGTGGAGTCCGTTCTCATGGAGTCTGGCCCTTCATCAACCGGTTTCCATCTTTGCCCCGGGGCTTTCTGCACGTCCAACAGGACCGGCTGCCGCTCAGAAGAGGTTGTAGAGCTGGGCGAGGGGCAGCTTGGCCGCGGGCTCGCAGGTCAGCACCTCTCCGTCGGCGCGCACCTCGTAGGTCTCCGGGTCGACCTCGATCTCCGGGGTGAGGTCGTTGAGGATCATGTCCCTCTTCTCCAGCCCCCGGCAGGACTCGACCGGGGCGACCTCCTTTGCAAGCCTGTACCCGGCGGCGGCCTCGGCTCCGTTCCGCGAGACGAAGCTCAGGGACGTCCGACCTATGGCGTTGCCGAAGGCGCCGAACATCGGCCTGGGAAGGACCGGCTCGGGGGTCGGGATCGAGGCGTTGGCATCCCCCATCTGGGACCAGGCGATGACCCCGCCCTTGACGACTATTTCCGGCCGCGACCCGAAGCAGGCCGGCTTCCGGAGCACGAGGTCGGCGAGCTTGCCCGCCTCGACCGAGCCGACGTGGCGGCTGACGCCGTGGGCGATCGCCGGGTTGATGGTGTACTTGGCGATGTAGCGTCTCACCCTGAGGTTGTCGGCGCCGGTCCCCCGGTCCCCGGCAAGGGGGCCGCGCTGCAGCTTCATCTTGTGGGCGGTCTAGCCAGGTCCGGCAGACGACCTCGCCTACCCGTCCCATGGCCTGGCTGTCCGAGGCGATGATGGAGAACGCCCCGATGTCGTGGAGGATGTCCTCGGCGGCGATGGTCTCTTTGCGGATGCGGCTTTCGGCGAAGGCGACGTCCTCGGGGATGTTCCTGTCGAGGTGGTGGCAGACCATCAGCATGTCGAGGTGCTCGTCGATGGTGTTGACCGTGAAGGGCCGCGTCGGATTGGTCGAGGAGGGGAGCACGTTCGCCTCTCCGCACAGCCGTATGATGTCCGGGGCGTGCCCGCCCCCGGCCCCTTCCGTGTGGTAGGTGTGGATGGTGCGGCCCTTGAACGCCTGCCGCGACTGCTCGACGAAGCCGGACTCGTTGAGGGTGTCGGTGTGGATGGCGACCTGGACGTCCTCCTCCTCGGCCACGGAGAGGCAGGTGTCGATGGCCGCGGGGGTGGTGCCCCAGTCCTCGTGCAGCTTGAGACCGCAGGCCCCGGCCCGGACCTGTTCGCGCAGCCCCTCCGGGAAGGAGGAGTTTCCCTTGCCGAGGAAGCCGAAGTTCAACGGCCAGGCGTCGCTCGCCCTGAGCATGGTCTCGAGGTGGAAGGCCCCCGGGGTGCAGGTGGTGGCGTTGGTGCCGGTGGCCGGACCGGTGCCGCCGCCGATCATCGTCGTGATCCCGGAGGCGACCGCTTCCTCCACCTGCTGCGGGCAGATGAAATGGACGTGGACGTCGAGCGCCCCCGCGGTCAGGATCAGCCCCTCGCCGGCGATCACCTCCGTGGTCACCCCGGCGACCATCCCGGCATCGACGGCCGGCATGATATCGGGGTTGCCGGCCTTGCCGACCCCGAGGATGCGGCCCCCCTTGATGCCGACGTCCGCCTTGCGGATGCCGCCGTGGTCGATGACGAGGGCGTTGGTGATCAGCAGGTCGAGGGCTTCCTCCCCGGTCGCCCCGGCGGCCTGCCCCATGCCGTCGCGCAGCACCTTGCCGCCGCCGAACTTGCACTCCTCGCCGTAAAGGGTGGCGTCCTCTTCGACTACCACCTCGAGCGCGGTGTCGCCGAGGCGGACCCGGTCCCCGGTGGTCGGTCCGTACATGTCGGTGTAGGCGCGCCGGTCCAGTGTTCGTGCCATGCGGTCGTTCTCCAGGGTGTCAGGTGGCGGGCGCGCGAGCGCGCCCGGGCAAGGGCCGGTCCCCGCCGCTCGTCGCTGGCCTCGCCGTTGGTGAGGCCGTTGCCGCCGAACACCCGGCGGCGCCCGTCGAGGGCGACGAGGGCGACGGTCTTGAGCTCTCCCGGCTCGAAGCGGACCGCGGTGCCGCTGGGGATGTCGAGGCGGAAGCCGAAGGCGCGCTCGCGGTCGAAGCTCAACTGCGGGTTGGTCTCGAAAAAGGGGTAGTGGGACCCGACCTGGACCGGCCGGTCCCCGAGGTTGGCGACCTCGAGCCGGACCGTCTCCCTGCCGCTGTTGATCTCGATCTCCCCGGCGGCGGGTGACACCTCTCCCGGCGCCGCGCCGGTGGAGTTGTCCGGCGACCAGGGGGCCGTGGAGGTGCGTTCCAGGCCCGACCCGTGGAGGGCGAGCTGCGGGTCGCCGCGCTCGCTGCAGATCGGGTCGTGCACGGTCACCAGCTTGGTGCCGTCCGGGAAAGTCCCCTCGACTTGCACCTCGCCGACCATCTCAGGCACCCCGGGCAGGACGTCGGCGGTGCCGAGCAGCCGTTTGCCCCGGTCCATCAGGTCGGCGACGCTGCCGCCGTCGCGGATGAACTCGAGTAGCTGCGTGGCGATCAGGGCAACCGCCTCCGGGTAGTTGAGCCGCAGCCCCCGGGCGTAGCGCTTCTGGCTGACGAAGCCGGCCCCGTGAAGGACGAGCTTGTCGATCTCCCTAGGTGACAGTCGCATGCGCTATTACTCCGCTTCGTCTCCAACCTCGGTGAGCCTGATGATGGGAAGGTCCTCCTCCCGGTCGTCCGGGCCGGGAGGAGGGTGAATCAGCTCCTCGATCCGCTTCTTCGTCGCCAGGAACCAGGGGTCGAGGAGCTGCTCCGGATCGCGCGGGCGCGCCACCGGCACCTCGACGATCTCGAGGACGCGCCCCGGGTTGGCGCCGAGGACGATGCGGTCGGCGAGGAGGATGGCCTCGTCGAGGTCGTGGGTGATGAACAGGATGGTGACGTCGACGTTCTTCCAGATCTGCAGCAGGTGCGACTGCATGCGGCCGCGGGTCTGCGCGTCGAGGGCGCCGAACGGCTCGTCCATGAGCAGGACGCGCGGCCTGTTGGCGAGGGCGCGGGCGATGGCGACGCGCTGCTTCATCCCCCCGGAGAGCTCGTGGGGGTAGGAGTTGGCGAAACCGCCGAGACCGACAAGCTCGATCCACTGCAGCGCCTGTTCCGCGGCGAAGTCCCTGCCGTGTCCGGTCATGCGCAGGCCGAACATGACGTTGCCCTGGACGGTCAGCCACGGGAACAGGGTGTACCCCTGAAACACCATTCCGCGGCCGGGGGACGGCCCCTCGACCGGTTCGCCGTCGAGCAGCAGCCGCCCCGAGGTCGGGTGGTCGAGGCCGGCGGCGATGCGGATCAGGGTGGACTTGCCGCACCCGGAAGGGCCGATGACGCAGACGAACTCGCGGCGGTGGACGTCGAAGCTGATGCCGCTCAGGGCGGTGACCGCCCCTTCGCTGCCGGCAAACACCTTGCCGAGGGCCTCGACCGAGAACACGACGGGGCCGCTCGCGGATCGTCCGGAAGCGCTCACGGACGGGTTCCGGGGGCCGGCGGTAGTCGGGCAGCTCGAGCGCGGTCATGAGGAAGACAGCCCGCGGCTGCCGCGTTCCCAGGGAAACAGGAAGCGCTCGATGAGCCCGAGGATCTGGTCGGTGGTCAGCCCGATGATGCCGATCATGACGATGGCGGCGAAGACGTTGTCGTAGTTCCGGTACTTAGCCTGCTGGTTGATGAAGTAGCTGATCCCGGAGCTGGCCCCGATCAGCTCGGCGACGATCAGGTAGGTCCAGGCCCACCCGAGCAGGATGCGCAGGTCGCGGAAGAGGTTGGGCAGGATCCCGGGGACGATCACGTGCAGGATCAGCTGCTTGCGCCGCGCCCCCAGGGTCTGCGCCGCCTCGATCAGGGAGGTCTCGAGCAGGCGGGTGGTGTTGCCGACGACGAGCACCATCTGGAAGAAGGTGCCGATGAAGATGATGGCGACCTTGGAGGCGTCCGTTGATGCCGACGAAGGCGACGACGAGGGCGCCGAAGGCCGGCGCCGGCATGTAGCGGATGAAGTCGACGAACGGCTCGGTGAGGCGGGCGAAGAAGTGGAAGGTGCCGCACAGGATCCCCAGGGGCACGCCGATGAAGGCCGACAGCACGAACCCGTAGAAGATGACGCGGATGCTGTGGGCGATGCTCTCGTGGAGCCAGGGCCCGCCGCGCCTGACCGGCGGCGTCGTGAAAGCGGTGACGAAGGCCGCGGCGACCTCGTGGGGAGCCGGCAGGTACACCGGATTGCAGCGCCGCCCGGTGGCTTCCGCCTTTCCCTGCTCGCCCACGGCCGCGTTCTCGCGGGCGAACAGCTCGCGGTCGACGCGCATGCCGGTTTCGAAGTAGCCGACCTCCCCGGGGTCGATGACCTTGACCTGCGGCCCCCACACCCAGGGCACGTAGCTGACCGCCCCCCACAGCGACAGCGGGAGCAGGAACGACAGCATCCCCAGTCCGAGGCGCCGCCGCGGGGCAAGCTGCTTTCCGACGGCGAGCCAGTGGCCGCGGGGTTCCATGGCAGGTTCAGGCGAACAGCCTTTTCAGCTCGCCGTCGAGCGGAGCCTCGGCACATCCGGGAGGCAGGCCTAGACGGCGGCCGACGACGTCGAAGAAGAGGCTCCTGCGGACGTCGTGACCCTGGAGCCGGCTCGCCAGCACGTCGGCGGCGACCAGCCCGGAGCTCAGGGTGACGACGCCGGGGCGGGGGAGGAGGTCGTAGTTGCCCCAGCGGCTGCGGTAGAGCCCGGTGCGGCCCCAGCGGACGGCGACGTTGAGCGATTCGGCCAGCCCGAAGCAGTCGAACAGGGCGCCGTACATCCTGGCGAGGTCGCAGCACACCGAGGCGAAGCAGGCCGGATCGGGGCCGTGCCAGTCGCTGCGCAGCGGCGCCGGGATCAACCCGAACAGGTTGGAGATGCTCAGCCGCGTGGCCCCCTTGAAGCGGGCGAACGAAAGCAGGGGAGCGCCGCGGTAGTCGAGCAGCAGGCGGGGCACGAAACCGGCGAGCTCCGGGTGGGCGAGCTCGACCCCGGCGGCGCGCAGCAGGCCGCCCACCTCGCTGGCGCCGGCGCACTGTCCGTCCCAGAACGCCTCGGTGACGTTGAGGTAGTGGGCGCCGTGGCGGTCGATCACCTCCTGGAGCCCGGTGCGGCGCAGGTACTCCGCCTCCTGCTCCCGTATCCAGCGCCGGTGGCGGCGGCCGTCCGGCCACTCGACCCCGGGGTCGGAGCCGTCGTTGCGGCCGGCGCTGTGCCCCTCGAGAAGGACGGCGCGGCCGTCGAGGGCGGTCAGAAGCTGGTCGAGGGCCACCGGGTCGGTGTAGGTGCCGGGGGCGTACCCGTGCCAGGTCACCTTGACGAAGACCGGGTCGCCGCGGATGCCGAAGCGGTCGAGGAGCTTCTCCAGGCTTTCGGTATCGAAGATCCTCGCCACCACTCCCGGGCCGTAGGAAGGGGGCGTACTGCTCCGGGGTGAGGCCGACCCGGGCGCCCATGATCCCCAGGGCTTCCTCGCGGTTCGACTCGTCGGCGAGGTAGTCGACGATCCGGTACCAGACTTCGACCACCTTCATCCAGTCGTCGCGGTTTGCCGCCAGGCTCTCGCTGCTGACGTAGAGCAGATCGTAGATGATGCCAGGGGCGTCAGCGCTGGTGAAGACCGGCTTCGAGCCGGCGACCAGGTTGAGGGCCTGTCCCGAGTTGGGCTGCCAGGCGACGATGGCGTCGACCCCCTTGGAGGCGAGGGCCTGCGGGGTCTCGTGGGTCGGAATGTTCATCAGCTCGACGTCGCTTTCCTGCATGCCGTTGGCTTCGAGCGCCGTCAGCAGCAGCAGGTGGGAGACGAAGCCGAGTTCGACGCCGACCTTCATTCCCTTTAGCTCCGCCACCGTGCCGATTCCCGGCCGCGCTACGACCATGTCGTTGCCGTTGCTGTAGTCGTTGAGGATGATCCCCTTGCAGGCCTTGCCGGCCGAACCGGTGACCATGGCGTCCCCGTTGGTCATTGCCACCGCGTCGATCTGGCCGGCGGCGAAGGCGTCCATCGAGGGGACGTACTCGAACCAGATGAACTCCGCGTCGACCCCCGCTTCGGCGAACCAGCCCTTCTGGATGCCGATCTCCCAGGCGACCCAGCCGGGCCAGTCGCTGTAGCCGATCTTGAGCTTGGCGTCGAGGCCGGTGGCGGCCGTGGTGACGATGAAGCCGGCGGTCAGCAGTGCTGTCCGCCAGAGCCGGGTGCGTGCCATGAAATCCTCCTTGGGTTGAATCCGCAGCGCGGAACAGGCGTGTTGTTGGGAACGTGGGACGGTCTGCAATCCGGGGCCAGGCTGCGGACCCGCTTCCGGAAGCGGTCGGAGCAGCCGGCGCAACTGTTTGTCCGGTATAGGGTTGTGCCCGAGGTGATTTTTTCGGTGGGCGCCGAAGTCTACCGGGGGGAACGGCAGTCGGTGCGGTGAGCGGACATTTCTGTAGTCAGAAATCCTCGTAAGGACATTATTGTCGTCCAGGGCAGGAGGGAGGCCGGCCGAACAGTCTTTCGACCGGCTTGCCTCCGAGCAGGATGCCGGCCGCTTCCCCGAGGAGCCGGCGCAGGGGATCGAGGGACTCGCACCGGTCCGCCAGGGCCCGCAGCACCCAGACCTCCCCGCGCGGCCGGGAGTGGGCGACGAGACAGCCGGCCTCCCCCGGCGCCGCGGGGCCGGCCGCGGCGGCAGGGCGGATGCTCTCTTCCAGCCGCTCTGTCAGGGAGCGGAAACGGCGGCTGTCGGCGCGGCCGACGGCGCAGGCGTTGAGGAGGGCGGTGCCGCGGCCGAAGGCCCCGGCCGAGTCGGGGGGCAGCTCGTCGGGCCGCGAGCAATAGCGCTCCAGGAGGACGGCCCGCCCGTCGACGAGGACGTCGATGTCCGAGCGGTACTCGCGGTAGGCGAAGCGCTCGCCGCGCAGGGCCCTGCCGGCGGTGTGGCCGTCCACGAGCAGGAGCACGGCATCCCCCTCAAGGCTCCAGTGCTGCCGCTGGCGGTAGATGCTGCCGGCGAAAGGCACCACCGGATCCGGCATGACCACCGCGGTTGCGCCGTCGGCGACGGCGCCGCGCAGCTCCTGGCGGCAGCCGGTGCCCGCCGGGCACCTGTACACCTTGCCCAGGGCCTGGGTGCCGAGGAACAGGTCCGCCCGCGGTCCGCAGCGCACCTCGAGGTCGACGGCATCCCCCTCGACCAAGCCGCCGCCGTAGGAGGAGAGGATCACCGGGCAGTACCCTTCCGCGGCGCGCGGGTTGAGAAGCTTGAGCGGGGCGACGGAGCGGCAGCGGGTCAGTCTCGAGACGCCGCCGCAGCGCTCCACGGCCACGAGGGAATGCGCTCCGACAGGGGGTCCGGGTTCGGGGGTCACGGCGCGAGGGCTTCCGTGGCAGGAAAAAAAAGAGGCAGGCCGTCGCCGGGACGGCCTGCCTTCTTCCGAGGCGGCCGGCGCCCTGCTTCGACGCCGGCCGGAGAGTCGCCTTGCAGACCTACACCATGTCGTAGTAGAGGGCGAACTCGTACGGATGCGGGCGCACCCGTATGGCGTCGATCTCCTCTTTCCGCTTGTAGTCGATCCAGGCCTGGATCACGTCCTCGGTGAACACGTCCCCCTTGAGCAGGTACTCGTGATCCTCCTCGAGGGCGTCCATGGCTTCCTCGAGCGACGCCGGGGTCAGGGGCACCGAGGCACGCTCCTCCGCGGAGAGCTCGTAGATGTCGGTGTCCATCGGGTCGCCCGGATCGATCTTGTTGAGCACCCCGTCGAGACCGGCCATCAGCATGGCGGACATGCCGAGGTAGAGGTTGCAGCTGGGGTCGGGGCAGCGGAACTCGACCCGCTTGGCCTTGGGGCTGGCCGAGTACATCGGGATGCGGCAGGCGGCGCTGCGGTTGCGCTGCGAGTAGGCGAGGTTCACCGGCGCTTCGTACCCGGGAACCAGGCGGCGGTACGAGTTGGTGGTCGGGTTGGTGAAGGCGAGAATGGAGCGGGCGTGCTTGAGCAGGCCGCCGATGTAGTGCAGGGCCATCTCGCTGAGGCCGGCGTAGCCGTTGCCGGCGAACAGCGGCCGGCCCCCCTTCCACAGGCTCTGGTGGGTGTGCATGCCGGTGCCGTTGTCCTCGAACAGCGGCTTGGGCATGAAGGTCGCCGTCTTGCCGTGCTTTTTTGCGACGTTCTTGATGACGTACTTGTAGATCATCATCTGGTCGCCGCAGCTGACCAGCGGGCAGAAGCGGATGTCGATCTCACCCTGTCCGGCGGTGCCGACCTCGTGGTGGTGGACCTCGACGTCGACGCCGGCTTCCATCATCGTCAGCACCATCTCCGAGCGCAGGTCCTGCTGCGAGTCGTGAGGGGGTACCGGAAAATAGCCCCCTTTGTACGGCGGCTTGTACCCGAGGTTCGGCTGCTCGTCGGCGCCGGAGTTCCAGCGCCCCTCGACGGAGTCGATGAAGTGGAAGGAGGAGTGCGCGTTCTGGTCGTACTGGATGCTGTCGAAGATGAAGAACTCCGCTTCCGGCCCGAAGTACGCGGTGTCGGCGATGCCGGTTGACTTCAGGAAGGCCTCGGCCCGCTTGGCGACGTTGCGGGGGTCGCGGCCGTAGTCCTCGCGCGTGATCGGGTCGACGATATCGCAGATGATCGACAGGGTCGGGATTTCGCAGAAGGGGTCGCGGAAGGCGGTGGTCGGATCGGGCATGACGAGCATGTCGCTCTCGTCGATCGACTTCCAGCCGCGAATGCTGGAACCGTCGAACCCGAGGCCCTCGCTGAACATATCCTCTTCCAGCTTCGAGGCGGGAATCGAGAAGTGCTGCCAGGTGCCGGGGAAGTCGACGAACTTGAAGTCGATCATCTGCACGCCCTGTGCCTTGGCGTTGGCGACGACCGACCTCGCGGTGGCGGCCGGGGCCGCCTTGGCTTTCGCTTTCGCTTTCGACTTCGGCGAAGCTTTGGTTTTCGGTTTGGCTATTGCCATTGGTGTTCCTCCGTGGAGTAAAGGGTGCGTGAGCAGTCCGCAGTGCTGGAATCGCGAATCCGGCCGGTTAAAAACAGCCCGTGAATATAGAGGGCGCCAAACCTGCATCAAACGGGGGCAACAGCCGATTCCGGAAGGCGCCTCATGCGAGAAGCCCCGGGGCAACCGGCCCCCGGGGCTTCCCTGGACACCGCCGTTGCGGGCGGTCGCGCGGCCTGTCCGCTGTCGCGGTTGCTACAGGCCCTTCATCAACACCAGGTAGGACTGCTCGGTATCGGGGTTCAGGATGTACTGGGCGGAGTAGTCCCCCATCGACACGCCGATGCCGACGTTGATGAGCGCCGGGTCACCGGAGCTGGTGTAGTACGACTCGGTGCCCAGGGCGGCGAACAGGCCGGCGGAGACGTCGTCCCCCGACATGAACTCGTAGCCGACCTCGGCGTAGACCGGGGTCGTGCCCGCGGCCCCGAGGAAGATCAGGGCGCCGGTCAGGCTCAGCGGTCCGCTGGCGAAGGAAACCATGGCCTCGAGCTGGTGAATCGCCGCGTCGTCGCTGTAGTCGAAGAACTCCGTTCCCTCCCCGTTGGGGAAGTAGTAGTCGGTCAGGGCGATCGAGACCGGCCCCGTCGAGTAGCTGACATACAGGTCGTTCTCGTTGGCGCCGCTCGAGGTCAGCGACCAGGACGACCAGGCCCCGATCTCGATGCCGGCCTCGGTCGCGTACGACAGGTACGGCTGTATGACGAAGCTGTCGTCGAGGCTGAGGCCGCGCCAGATGTAGCGCGACGCCGCGTCGGCGCCGACTCCGAAGCCGGCATGCGCCGGCCCGGAAACGGCCGCGGCCAGCGCGGTTGCAAAGACTGCTGTGAGAATCCTCCTTGCCATCTTTCTCCTCCTGTTTGGTGTATGACACCCCTTGCAGGTGCCGGGCTCAAGGGATTGGTGCTTAATGAAAAGGTTTAATTCCGTTTATAGATAGGAGCTTTGGTAAAGGAGCGCCGCCGCCACCCTGGTACTGCACCCTTGAGTACCCACGGGAGGTGGATTCTGGCGGGCGGCGGCGGCGGTCTCCGGCTCCTGGTCGCGACCTACAGGGCGCTGTCCCCGGTCTCCCCGGTGCGGATGCGCACGGCTTGGTCGACCGGCACGACGAACACCTTGCCGTCGCCGACGTTTCCGGTCTGGGCGGCCTCGGCGATCTTCGACACCGCCTGGTCGCGCTCGTTCTCCCTGACCACGATCTCGATCTTGATCTTGGAGACGAAGTCGACGGCGTATTCGGCTCCCCGGTAGATCTCGCGGTGGCCGCGCTGGCGGCCGAATCCCCGCACCTCCAGCACCGACATCCCCGCGATACCGATTCCGGCGAGCCCCTCCTGGACCTTCTCCAGGGCGTTGGGACGCAGGAACGCTTCGATCTTGTACATGCTCTCTCCTTCCTTCGGGCTCCGAGGCCTTCAGGTGGTTTCGGGGTTGACGCCGGCACCCCGCGGTGCCGGCTCGATGACGATCCTGCCGCCCTCGGCGGCTCCGGCCGCCTTGATCAGGGAGTCGAGCGACTGATCGTGGTAGGCGCTCATGCCGTGCTCGGCGAGGTCGAGGCCCTCCTCCTCGTCCTCCGGAGAGACCCTGAGGCCGAAGGTCGCCTTGATCGTCGAGAACAGGGCGAGGGAGGCGACGAAGGTGAAGAGGAAGATGGCGCCGATGCCGGTCAGCTGGGTGGCGACGCTGGCGGCCTCGCCGGGCCGGCAGAAGAGGGGAATGGCGCAGGCGAAGGTGCCCCAGGCGCCGCACACCCCGTGCACGGAGATGGCGCCCACCGGATCGTCGACCTTGATCCTGTCGAAAAAGAGGACGGAGAAGACCACCAGGATTCCCGCGAGGAAACCGGTCAGCAGCCCCCCGATCGGGGTCATCGTGTAGCAGCCGGCGTTGAAGCCGAACCAGCCGAGCCAGAGGATGAACACCCCCATGGCGGCCAGCGGCATGCTGTGGCCGACGATGGCGTTGGCGCTGCCGTCGGGGTTGAACTTGCCCTTGCGCGCCCCGAGAACGATGGCACCTGCCAGGGCGGCCCAGCCGCCGACGCTGTGGACGACGGTGGAGCCGGCGAAGTCGACGAACCCCAGCCCCTCGAGCCAGCCGCCGCCGTGCCAGAGTCCGCCCCAGGCCCAGGAACCGGTGATCGGGTAGATGATCCCGGTGATGACGACGCTGTAGATGAGATAGGAGGAGAACCGGGTGCGCTCCGCCATGGCGCCGGAAACGATGGTCGCCGCGGTGGCCGCGAACACGGTCTGGAAGATCAGAAAGGAGTACATCCAGTTCGGATCTTCACCGAAGGCGTTGACGTCGGGGTTGGGGAAGAACTCCCCCCAGCCGAAGAGCCCGGTGGTGGCGCTGAACATCAGCCCGAAACCGACGGCCCAGAAGGCGATGGCCCCGACGGAGAAGTCCATCAGGTTCTTCATCAGGATGTTGACGGTGTTCTTGGCGCGCGTGAACCCGGACTCGACGAGGGCGAATCCCGCCTGCATGAAGAACACGAGGAAGGCGGCTACACAGGTCCAGTACCAGTCGATCTGGGACGCGAGTCCGGAGAGCTGAGTGGCGATGTCCGGGGTTTCGGCAGCGGCAGCGGCCGGCGCCATCGCCGCGGCCAGTGCCAGAGGAACGAACAGGGTCCGCATTCGCGACTCCTTTCGATGCGGTTTGGAAAAGGATGGTACGATCGATATCGCGTGACCGATCACAGCCACACCCGATGCAAACTTGGTGCCAGACGTGGGGGTTTTCCGTACAGAAAACGCAAGTCCCGTTTTTACAACAGGTTGGACTCGTCTGTCCGCATTTCGACTGCGGCGAAAGACAGATACAATTATGTCACTATACAGCTTTAATAGGACAAAATTGTAGAAATCCGGAAAGGGGGGAGTCCGTTTTTCCGCGAGGAGCACCTTGTGTGGGCTCGCAACGGATGCCTCGGGAGATGTCCGCGCGGGTGTGCCGGTCTGAAGGAAACAGCCCGGTTCGGGGATGCCGCGGAGGCTGATTCCGGGCAGTCCGGCCAAGGTACTAGGGCCGGTACTGGGTGTGGTCGATCTCCAGTTTCTTGCAGCGGTAGGAAAAGATGCGCGCCGAGGTGCCGAGCAGCCGCGCGGCCTTGGCCATGTTCCCCCTCGAGTTCTTCATCGCCTCCACGAGGATCTCGCGCTCGTAGGAGCTCATCATCATCTCGAGGGAGCCGGACAGCATGGTGTCCGAGGCGTCCGCGGTCTGCAAGGTGGGGGGCAGGTGGTGGCCGTGGATGACCCCGTCGAGGCTGAGGATGACGGCGCGCTCGATGCAGTTTTCGAGTTCGCGGACGTTGCCTGGCCAGTGGTAGCTCATCAGCATGTCGATGGCCGGGGTCGAGATCCGCTTCATCTCCTTGGAGTGCTTGCGGGCGTACTTCTCGAGGAAGGCGTCGGAGAGCAGGAGCATGTCGGACTTCCGCTCCCGCAGCGGTGGCACGAAGATCGGGAAGACGTTGAGGCGGTAGAACAAATCCTCGCGGAAACGCCCCCGCTTCACCGCGTGCTCGAGGTCGACGTGGGTCGCGGCGACGACGCGCACGTTGATCTGCCTCGGCTCGCTGCCCCCGAGACGCTCGACCTCGCGCGCCTGCAGCACGCGCAGCAGCTTGACCTGGACCGCGGGGCTGAGCTCGCCGATCTCGTCGAGGAAGATCGTGCCCCCCTCGGCGCGCTCGAAGCGGCCGATCTTGGTGCGGGTGGCCCCGGTGAAGGCCCCGCGCTCGTGGCCGAACAGCTCGCTCTCCACCAGGGATTCCGGGAGGGCGGCGACGTGCACCTTCACGAACGGCTTGCCGGCGCGCAGGCTGGCGTAGTGGACGGCGTCGGCGACCAGCTCCTTGCCGGTGCCGCTCTCGCCGCGCAGCAGCACGGTGGCGTCGCTGGGAGCGACCTTGCCGATCAGGTCACCCACCTCCTGCATCGGGCGCGAGTTGCCGACGATGTTGGAGGGATGGAAGCGCTCCTTCAGCTCCCCCTGCAGGCGCAGGTTTTCGTCGAGGAGGTTGGCGCGCTCGCGGCGCGCGGTCCGCCTGGCGGCCACCGCCTGGGCTACCATCGCCGACACGATCGCCAGCAGCCTGACGTTCTGCTCCAGCCGCGAGTCGTCGATGTAGGGGGTGTCGACGCTGAGCGTGCCGACCACCTCCCGCTGCAGCAGGATCGGCACGCAGATGAAGGAGGTCTGCGACTTCTCGGTGTTGGTGCGGGCCCCGGTGCGGTCGAGGAACAGGGGCTCGCTGCTGATGCGGGGAACGATGACCGCCTTCCCCGACTGCATCACCCTGCCGGTGATCCCCTCTCCCATCTTGTAGCGCCCGCGCTCGATCTCGGTCGCGGACAGGCCGTAGGCAATGTCGATGCTGGCCTCGCGGTCCCCCTGCGGCAGGGTGAGGGTGCCCAGCCCCATTTCCAAGCGCTCCCCGAGGAGCTGGAGGATGCGATGCAGCGAGTCCTCCAACTCGGAGCCGGAGCCGAGGACCTCGCCGATCTCGTGCAGGACATTTATCTGGAGCCGGTCGGTCGGCACCGGGGCGGTTCGCATGACAGGCCACCTTTCCGTAGAGGTAACGGTGCGACTTTCGGCGAAGCGCCAAAATCGTCGATTCAAACAAAATTGACTACAAAAATGTAGTATTCCAGGATATGGACGCATCCGGAGGATGTCAAAAGCTCCCCCGGACCGCCGGTTGACTTTTGCCGGGTGCCGGGATATCGTACGGCAGCTGTCGGACCAGGACTGCTGCTATCCCGCAGGTAATGCCATGGACAAGGATCTGCTCAAGCTGTTGGAGAACTGGGAGTACGATCCGGACTCGAACGTCCGCAAGATTGTCGGGGACGACGGCATTCAGAAGATCCAGGTTCGGGTCGACCAGGGAGCCTTCCAGGGCATCCTGCAGCTGAATCTCGACGGGCGTCCCGACGGCAAGCGGCCGCACGATTCCGACTTCGTCCTCGACCACTACCGCGGCGCCTTGGAGAGCTACCGGAGCCGCAATTCCGGGCGCGACGACGGCTTCAGCCTCGGCCGCGAAAGCTGCCAGGAGCTGTTCGACGAGGGGGCCCGGGTGTACGGCCGCTACGTCTTCCTGCTGCAGCTCAAGGACTACGACCGCGTCATCAGGGATACCGAGCGCAACATGGAGCTGTTCCGCTTCGTGCACCGCTACGCCTCGCACGAAGACGACCGCATGAACCTCCAGAAGTGGTGGCCCTACGTCCTGCGTATCCACGCGGCCGCCAAGGCGAAGCTCGCCTCCCGTAACGGCGACTACGACGAGGCCCTCGTCCTGGTCGGGCGGGCGCGCGAAGAGATCGACGACCTGCCCGAGGTCGAGGCGGAGGAGTTCTTCGCCGAGAAGGAACGCTCGCTGCAGGCGCTCGACGAGCTCGAAGAGGAGCTGCAGGAGAACAAGCCGCTCAGCAAGGAAGAGAAGCTCAGGCGCGCCCTGCAGGAGGCGGTTGAGCGCGAGGACTTCGAGCGCGCCGCGACCATCCGCGACCGCCTCAAGGGGATGTAGCCCCGCCTCCCGCTCCGGGGCACACCCGACCAGGAATCCTCACCCGCTCCCGGCGCCAGGATCCGCCGCGAGCGCCCGGACGAGGGCCACGGGGTCGGTTTCGACGCGCAGCAGCGACCGGTTTCCGGGGCTGAGGAACTGCCGCTCGACCGCCTCGTCGAGGAAGGCGACCAGGTGGTCGAAGTAGCCGCCCGTGTTGAGCAGGCCCACCGGTTTGGCGTGGAAACCGAGCTGTGACCAGGCGAGGACCTCGAACAGCTCCTCCAGTGTGCCGTAGGCCCCCGGCAACGCCGCGAAGGCGTCGGCGCGGGCGGCCATGAGCGCCTTGCGCTCGTGCATGTCCCCGGCGACGATCAGCTCGTGCAGCTTTCCGTGGGCGAGCTCCTGCTCCTGCAGGGCCCGGGGGATCACCCCGACGACGCGGCCCCCGGCGGCGAGAGCGGACCCGGCGACAACCCCCATCAGCCCGACGTCGCCACCCCCGTACACCAACCCCGTTCCCAGGCGGGCGATGGCGCTGCCCAGGGCCTCGGCCTCGCGCCGGTACTCCTCCCCGCGGCCGAACTTCGAGCCGCAGTACACGCAGATGTTCCGGGTAGTTCCGTTCATGTCACCTGCCGGGTCTGCCCCCCGGGACCAAAGAAAAACGAGCCGGGATCCGGGATTTCCGGCTCGTCTGCCGAGGCCCCTGTCCGGGGCGCTATGCCCGGGGATCGGCGATTAGTCGCAGACCGCCATCAGCGCGTTGTAGCGGCTGGGATGCCGCAGCTTGTTAAGGGCGCGTTCCTTGAGCTGCCGGACCCGCTCCCTGGTCAGGTTCAAGCGCCCGCCGATCTTCTCCAGGCTCATTCCTTCGTTGCCGCCGAACCCGTAGTACAGCCTGATGATGAGCAGCTCGCGCTCGTCGAGGCTGGCGAGGATCTCCTCTATCCGGCTGCGCGACGAGTCCTCCATCAGGTCGGAGTCCGGCGAGACCTGACTCTCGTCGACGAGGACGCTCAGGAGGCCGCGGTCCCCGTCCTCTTCGAAGCTCTCGTCCAGCGAGCGCACGCTGCGGGCGCTCAGAATCGCGTCGAGGACATCCTCCTCGGGCAGTTCGAGCTCCTGGGCGATCTCCTCAATGTACGGCTCGGACTCGCGATCGGTGCCGAGCCGCATGGACGCTTTGCGGATGTTCTTGAGCAGGGCGAGCTTGTCGAGGGGCAGGCGCACGGTGCGGCCGTGGTCGGCGATCGCCTGCTGGATCGACTGCCTGATCCACCAGACGGCGTAGGAGATGAACTTGAAGCCGCGCTCGCCGTCGAAACGCTCCGCGGCCCTCATCAGCCCGAGGTTTCCGGCGCTGATCAGGTCGGACAATCCCAGGCCTCGGTTCTGGTACTGCTTGGCGACGTCGATGACGAAGCGGAGATTCGCCTGCACCAGCTCGTTCCGGGCCTGCAGGTCTCCCGCCTTGATCCGCTCCGAGAGCTCGACCTCCCGTTCCCGCGTCAGCGGGGTCGAATCGCCGAGGTCCTCGAAATAGAGGCGTAGCGAGCCTTCTTCTTCCCTGAATCTTTTGGAGTAGGCCATCTATCCGCCGGCTCCCGGGCTCGCGCCCGCAACGGCGGCGCCTGCGGGGAGGAATCCCCCGACGTTGGCCGCTGTTCTCTCGCCGGCAACGCTCAACCGGGCCGACATCAACTCGCTCATCCCCTGCGCCGAGGGGGCGGCGAGAAGGCGGTGCATGAAGTCCCTGTCGCCGAAAGCCCAGGCGAGGTGGGAGAGCAGACCGAGGTACTGGCGCGGTGAGTCCATCGGCACGGCGATCACGCAGACCGCCCGCACCGCGCAGAGGTCGTCGCCGCTCGGATAGTAGATCGGCTCCTCGCACACACCCAACGCCATCCCCAGGCCGGTGACGCTGCGGGCGCGGGCATGGGGCAGGGCGATAGTGCCTCCGATCACCGTGCTGTCGAGGTTCTCCCGTTCGAGAACCGCCTGCAGGAAGCTGAGGCTGTCGTTGAGCAGCCCGCCGCGGTAGAGGCGGTCAACGAGCTGTTTGATGGCCCCGATCTTGGAATCGGAGCGGAGGCGGGGGACCATCATGGTCTTTTCGAGCAGTCCGGGCATGGCGGTGATGGTCCCCGAAGGGCTGTCTGCTGCAAAATCTGCGTCGCTGTCCAGGGCGTCGCTAAAAATCATCGTAACCGGTTGTTTATTATGACCCTACGAAGATCGAACTGCCGGCGTTCGAGGGCTGCATAATTTGCGCAGTATCGAGAGGGATATCGTGCCTGCTCCGGCCGGCGTGTCGCTGAACGAACCGGCGCGGTGGGATTCAAGGGCCTGACGGGCGGAACCGCCGTCGTTTTCGGAACCTGGTTCGGCCGGGGACCGCATGAGCTCCCGGCCGGAAAAGAACGCTGCAAACTCGGTGCCACGGGGGGCGATAGTACTGTTTATTTGCTGTTTTTTCTTGTGTTACGCGAATTACCGGTAGGGCGCTTCGACCTTGTGCCTGCGATGCTGCACACGGTAGGGGGAGTTTGGTGCAAGAATTGCATTCATGCGCAAGAGGATCAGGTCAGCTTGTACTGCTTGAGCTTGTACTGCAGGGAGCGCACGCTGATTCCCAGCATCTCCGCGGCCTCGCGGCGGTTGGAGGTTACCCGCTGCAGCGTCTGCCGGATCAGCTCCGCTTCGACGTCCTCGATGGAGGAGCCGAGGGAGATGGTGAATTCCCCCGTTACGGCGCCAGGCTGGTCGACCGCGGCCTCGCCCAGAGCCTCGCGCAGATGCTGCGGCTCGATGATGGTCTCGGGGCAGGTTATCACCAGCCGCTGGATAACGTTGCGCAGCTCGCGCACGTTTCCCGGCCAGTAGTAGGAGACGAAGAGATCGACGGCCTCCTTGCCGGCTTTCTTGCGGGGCTGATCGTAGGCCCGGCAGGCCTCGTCGAAGAAGGTCTCGACGAGCAGGGGGATGTCCTCGCGCCGCTCCCTGAGAGGGGGGACTTCGATCGGCACGACGTTCAGGCGGTAGAAGAGGTCCTCGCGGAACTCGCCCTCGCTGACTGCGGTTTCGAGGTGGCGGTTGGTGGCGGCGATGACGCGCACGTCCGCCTTGTGGACCTTGGTGTCGCCGAGCGGCTGGAACTCGCGGTTCTCGAGGGCGCGCAGTAGCTCGACCTGGTTCTTCAGGGGAATTTCGCCGACTTCGTCGAGGAACAGGGTGCCCTTCTCGGCCAGCGCGAAGCGGCCCGGCCGGTCGACGTGGGCTCCTGTGAAAGCCCCGCGCTTGTGCCCGAACAGCTCGCTGCCGAACAGGTCCTGGGTGAAGCCGCCGCAGTTGACGGCAACGAACGGCCCCTCGCGCCGGCGGCTGCGCTCGTGGATCGTGCGTGCGATCAGCTCCTTGCCGGACCCGGTCTCCCCCCTGAGCAGCACCGGGACGTCGGACAGGGCCACCTGCTTTACCGTACGTGTCGCCTGCTGCATGGAAGCGCTGCGGCGCACGATGCGCCGGAACGGGTCGTCGCTGTCTCCGCGCCCGAGGCGGTCGTGCAGCTCGCGGTTCTCGCGTACGAGCCGGACGCGGTCGAGGGCGCGGCTGACGATGAGGCGGACGTGGGTAAGGTCGACCGGCTTGGTGACGAAATCGAAGGCCCCCTTCTTCATCGCCTCGACCGCGGTGTTGACGCTGCCGTGGGCTGTGAGGATGACGACGTTCGATTCCGGGTGCTGCTCGTGGATTTCCTCGAGCAGGTCCATGCCGGAGACCCCCGGCATGCGCAGGTCGAGGAGGATGACGTCGAAGGCCCCCTTGCGCAGCCGGCGGCGCACTTCGCGGCCGTCCGCGGCGGTCTGGAGGTCGAGGCCCGGCTCCCGCAGGGCGTCCTGCAGCCCCTCGCGGATGAAGACCTCGTCATCGGCGATGAGGAGGCGCGCCCGCGAGTTGCTGTGGTCTTTCATCCGAGTGGTTTTTCCGCTGAAACCGTGAGGGGAAGTCGTACGGACACCGTGGTTCCCGCTCCCTCCTCGCTCTCCACTTCGAGGCTGCCCTGGTGCTGGTCGACAATCCGTTGGGCGATGGAGAGCCCCAGTCCGGTGCCCGTGTCCTTCGTAGTATAGTAGTACTCGAAGATCCTCTCCAGATCGCCTCGCGGTATGCCGCAACCGCGGTCGCCGATGGTCACCAGGGCGCTGCGGTCGTCGGGGACGCGCAGGCCGATCTCGACCCCCGCGGCGCTGCGGCGGCGCTCCCCGCCGGTGCCGTCGCAGGCTTGCAGGGCGTTGATCAGGAGGTTGAGGAACGCCTGACTCAGCAGGTTCTCGTCGGCGTCTATGACCGCGGCCTCCCCCTCTTCGTCGAGGCGCAGCCCCAGGGCGATTCCGCGCTCGCGCGCCTCCGGTTCGATCAGCTCGCGGAGCCGCGCCAGCAGCTCGGCTAGCGATACCCGGGCGAGGTGTAGCGCCGGCGGGCGCGAGAAGCGCAGGAAGTTCTGCACGATCCTGTCGAGCCGCCGCAGCTCCGCCCGCGCCGTGTCGAGGCGCTCGCCGGCGCGCTCCGCGGTACCGCCTCCTGCCCGCAGCTCCTCCTGCAGCAACTGCAGCTGGATGTCGATGGCGCCGAGGGGGTTGCGGACTTCGTGGGCGACCGAGGCGGCGAGCCGGCCGAGGGCGGCCATCCGGTCGCCGAGCAGGATCTCCCGCTCGCTGCGTCCCTCGCCGGGCTCTTGCCCACTGCTTTGGTTCATTGACAGGCCTCTTGCCGCGGGATAGGGTTGCCGCGGCTCGATGAGGTTCAACACGTTCAACGGGGCGGTCGTGGCTGACGATACGGAATTGGTACGGGCTCGCAAGCGGCGAATTCAGCAGATGTTCAACGCCATTGCCGGGCGCTACGATCTGCTCAACCACCTGCTGAGCTGCGGCGTCGACCTGTACTGGCGCCGCCGGGCCCTTGCCGCGGTGCGCCGCCGAGGCCCCGCCCGGGTCCTCGACCTCGCCACCGGCACCGGGGATTTCGCGCGCGCCGCCGGGCGCCTCGCTCCCGGGCGGGTCGTCGGGGTGGATGTCGCCATCGACATGGTCCGCATCGCCCGAACCAAGCTCGGGGGGGCAGGCAAAACGGGCCCCGTCCTGATGGCGGGGGACGCGGAGATGCTGCCCTTCCGCGACCGCTGCTTCGACCTCGTCACCGTCGCCTTCGGGGCGCGCAACTTCGGCAGCCTCGGCGCCGGCCTCGCCGAGGCTGAGCGCGTTCTGCGGCCCGGCGGCGAGGTGATCGTGCTCGAGTTCACCGAGCCGACCCTGCCGGGGTTCCGCCAGCTCTACGGCTTCTACTTCCACCGCGTGCTGCCGCTCGTCGGCGGGCTGATCTCCGGCAACAGGGAGGCCTATTCCTACCTGCCGCGCTCGGTCGGCAGCTTTCCGCAGGGGAAGGGGTTCCTCGAGCTGATGGAAGCGGCCGGGTTCACCGACACGAAGGCGACCGCCCTGACCCTGGGTATCTGCGCCGTCTACCAGGGCCGCAAATCCGATTGACCCACCCCCTCCCGGGGGATATACTTTTGCGATGGTTGCGGACGCCGCCAGGCGACCGCCGATCCCAATTCGAACCGCGGCGGAAGCTCTCGCTGCCCTCACTCCCCACAGACAGAACGATTTTGAGCTTCGAGGCAGCAGTCGCGACCGCCGGACTGACCGGAATCCATCGCAAGGTCGCCGAGGGTGAGCGCCTGACCTTCGACGACGGCGTGAGCCTGTACGCCTGCGACGACCTTCCCGTCCTCGCCTGGCTCGCCAACATAGTGCGCGAGCGCCTGCACGGAGACGCGACCTACTACGTGCGCAACCAGCACGTCAACTACACCAACATCTGCAACAAGCTGTGCAAGTTCTGCTCCTTCTACGTCACCCCGAAGGACGAGGGCGGCTACGTCCTGCAGCCGCAGCAGGCCGCCGCCCGGGTGCGGGAGTACGCCGATGCCCCGATCACCGAGATCCACATGGTAGGCGGAGTCAATCCCAGGCTGCCCTACGAGTACTACCTCGATTTGCTGAGGGCGATGAAGGAGGCCAGGCCCCAGGCGCACCTCAAGGCGTTCACGATGATCGAGCTGGCCCAGATCCAGCGCATCGCAAAACGTTCTCTCGAAGAGGTGCTCGTCGACCTGAAGGAGGCCGGGCTGGAGTCGATACCGGGAGGCGGCGCCGAGGTCTTCAGCGACCGCGTCCACGAGGACCTCTTCTGGACCAAGTCCGACAGCGAGGACTGGCTGCGCATCGCCGCCGCCGCCCACCGGGCCGGGTTGCCGACCAACGCCACCATGCTCTACGGGCACGTCGAGAACACTGGGGAGAAGGTCTACCACCTGGCGCGTCTGCGCGATCTCCAGGAGGAGACCGGCGGCTTCCTCGCCTACATCCCGCTCTCCTTCCACCCCGAGCGCACCGCCATCGACCATCTGCCCGGACCCTCAGGAGCTCTCGATCTCAAGGAGATCGCCGTCGGGCGCCTGATGCTCGACAACTTCCCGCACATCAAGACCTTCTGGATCATGAACACGATCGAGGTCTCGCAGGTCGCCCTGTGGTACGGCGCCAACGACATCGACGGCACGGTGATGGACTACGAGATCACTAGGCGCAGCTTCGAGGAGACGCGGCAGCGCCTGTCGCGCAAGGAGCTTCTCGACCGCATCGTCGAGGCCGGACGCGAGCCGGTGGAAAGGGACAGCCTCTACAACGTCGTCGAGCCCGCGCAGGAGACCGTCGAGGCGGCCGGGTAATCCGGGTGAGCGCGATAGCCGACATTGACGGCAGGATCTTCTCGGGGGAACGCCTGGGTACGGAGGACGTCAGGCGCCTGTTCGCCCACCCCAACCTCGCCGAGCTCGGAATCCTGGCGAACCGGGTCAGGACGCGGAAACACCCCGAGCCGGTCGTCACCTACAACGTCGGCCGCAACATCAACTACACCAACGTCTGCTGGGTCCGTTGCGACTTCTGCGCCTTCTACCGCCCCCCGGGGTCCGACGAGGGGTACGTGCTCCCGAACGAGCAGATCCACGCCAAGATCGACGAGCTCGTCGCCTTCGGCGGGACGGAGCCGAAGTCCTGCGAGATCCTGATGCAGGGGGGCCTCAACCCCAGGTTGAAGCTCGCCTACTACGAGGAGCTGCTCTCCGGGATCCGCGACCGCTACCCGATGGTGCAGCTCCACTGCCTGTCGGCGACGGAGATCATCTACATCGCCCACATTTCGCGGCTCTCCCTCGAAGAGACGATTTCCCGGCTGCGGTCCGCCGGCCTCGACTCGATTCCCGGAGCCGGGGCCGAGATCCTCGACGACGGCGTGCGCGACGTCATCGGCTTCCGCAAGGACCGCAGCGACGAGTGGCTCGAGGTGCACCGGATCGCTCACGGCCTCGGCATGCGCACCACGGCGACGATGATGTACGGCCACGTCGAGACGGTCGAGCACCGCGTAGAGCACCTGCAGCGGATCCGCGACCTGCAGGACGAGACCGGCGGGTTCACCGCCTTCATAGCCTGGAGCTTCCAGCCGGACGAGACGGCCCTCGGCGCCGACCCGGGGCGCTGGAACGGGGTCAGGGCGACCGGCTTCGACCACCTGCGTACGGTGGCCGTGGCGCGCCTGTTCCTCGACAACGTCGACAACCTCCAGGCCTCGTGGGTGACGCAGGGTCCCAAAATCGCCCAGGTCAGCCTGCGCTACGGGATCAACGACTTCGGCAGCACCATGCTCGAGGAGAACGTCGTCAGCGCCGCGGGCACGAGTCACACCAACGAAATGGACCTGCCGGCCATCGAGCGGTTGATCCGCGATGCCGGGTACCGGCCGCAACGGCGCAACACCCGCTACGAGTTCGTCGCCACCCCCGCGGTGCCGCCGGCCGCGGCCGGCGTCGGAGAGCCGGTCGCCGCGGCTTCATGAGCCGGCGCTCGTCCGCGGCGCCGGGAGCCCGCCCAGGCATTCCGGTCGGGAGGCGTCCTGGCGCTTCCGGCGGCGCGCCGCCCCTGCGACACTGCCCCGGGGACCTCGCTGCCTGCCCCCGGTGACTGCCATGCCCCCGCCCCCCCTGCAAAGCCAGCCCCCGCAACGGCCCGTGCGCCTGGGGGCGGTGAGCTTCCTCAACTCGAGGCCCCTGACCGCGGCCCTCGAGGACTGCCTTCACGAGGGCCCGTTCTCCCTCGTGTACGACCTGCCCTCGGCCTGCTCCCGCGACCTGCGCGCCGGCCGCATCGACCTCGGGCTGGTGCCGATCATCGAATACGCCCTCAGCCCGGTCCGGTACGCGCTGGTCCCCGGGGTCGCCGTCGGCTGCCGGGGGGAGGTGCTGACGGTGCGCCTGTTCTTCCGCGGCGATCTCGGAGCCGTCCGCACCGTCGCCGTCGACGTCAGTTCGCAGACCTCCGTCGCCCTGCTGCGCATCCTGCTGGCGGAGAAGTACGGCCTGCGTCCGGCGTTTGAGCACGCCGCCCCCGACCTCGACGAAATGCTCCATCGGGCCGACGCCGCGCTGCTGATCGGCGACCCGGTGCTGCCGCTGTTCGGCGCTTCGGAACGGGAGGGGGGATCTCCGGCGGGCGGGGGGAACAGCCCGGCCCTGCGCCACAGTCTCGATCTCGGCCGCGAGTGGGCAGACCTCACCGGGCTTCCCTTCGTGTTCGCCTGCTGGGCAGGCAGGGAAGGTGCCCTCGATCCGCTGCAGGCGCGCCGCCTCATCGAAGCGCGCGGCCAGGGGGAAGCGGACATACCGCGCATCGCGCGCCAGTTCCAGCGCGAGCGCGCCGGCTCCGTCGAACTCTACGAGCGCTACCTGCGCGAGCACGTCTCCTACGATCTCGGGGAAGCGGAGCTTTCCGGGGTGCGCGAGTTCTTCCGGCTCGCCCTTCTGCACGGAGAAATCGAGCGCGTGCCGGAGCTGCGGTTCTTCCCGGCAGCCGGCAGCGGCGAGCCGGCAACCGCGGCGGCCAACCAGAACCAGTGACCGTATCACTGCTCGCCCAGATACCGCTGTACGGCCGCATGATCCGGTTCTCGCACAGCATCTTCGCGCTGCCGTTCGCCCTGAGCGGGGCCGCCCTGGCCGCGGCGACCTCCGGCTTCTCCTGGAGCCAGGCCGGCTGGATCGTCGTCGCCATGGTCGCGGCGCGCAGCGCCGCCATGGGTTTCAACCGGGTCGCCGACCGTCACATCGACGCCGCCAATCCCCGCACCCGCAACCGGGAGCTTCCGAGCGGGGCGATGTCCGTCACCTCCGCGGCCCTCTTCGTCGCCGTCTCCTCCGCGCTCCTGGCCGTGGCCGCGTACAACCTCAACCCGCTCTGCTTCACACTCTCGCCCGTGGCCCTCGGAATCGTCTTCTTCTACTCCTGGACCAAGCGCTTCACCTGGGTTTCCCACCTCGTGCTCGGCATCAGTCTCGCGCTCGCCCCGGTGGGGGCCTGGATCGCCGTGACCGGAGGCATCGCGCTTCCGCCCCTGGTTCTCGGACTGGCCGTGCTCTTCTGGGTGGCGGGGTTCGACATCCTCTACGCCTGCCAGGACCGGGACTTCGACCGCGACAGCGGCCTGCACTCGATCCCGGTTCGCTTCGGCCTGCGCGGCGCCCTGAACTTCGCACGCGGACTTCACGGCCTCGCCGTCCTCTTCATGCTCGCCCTCGGGGCCCTGATGCCTCTCGAGTTTCTCTACATCGCCGGGGTGGCGCTGATCGCCGCCCTGCTGTTCTACGAGCACCGGCTGGTGCGGCCGGACGACCTGACCAAGGTCAACACCGCCTTCATGACGATGAACAGCATCGTCAGCATGGTCTTCTTCCTCTTCACCCTGGCCGACCTCCTGCTTCTCGGCGAGTGGCCGGGACTGCAACCGGTGTGATCGATCCATCATGACGCAAAACCGCAACGGACAGCTTCCGGGGTTCGAGCAGATCGTCGAGGCCCCCTCCCGAGACGACGTATTCGAGGTGCGCACCCGGGCGCCGGGGCCGGAGGGCAGGCTGCCGCTGCAGATCGAGCAGGTGACCGGCTCCCCGAGCGGCGACATCTTCGCTTACAGCCAGAACGCCGGCATGGGCTGGGACCCCTCGGAGCTGGGGCGCAGCGAGTTCCTCATCATCAGCACCATGGGGGGGATCCGGGCGCCGGACGGTTCCCCGGTCGCTCTCGGCTACCACACCGGCCACTGGGAGGTGGGGCTGCTGATGGAGGCGGCCGCCCGCGAGATCCGGCGGCTGGGGGGGATTCCGTTCGCCGCCTACTGCTCCGACCCGTGCGACGGCCGCTCCCAGGGGACCGCGGGGATGTTCGACAGCCTGCCGTACCGCAACGACGCCGCCCTGGTGATGAGGCGCCTGATCCGCTCGCTGCCGACTCGCCGCGGCGTCATCGGCGTCGGCACCTGCGACAAGGGGCTGCCGGCGGTGCTGATCGCCCTCGCCGGGACCCGCGACCTTCCAGTCGCCGTGATCCCCGGGGGGGTCACCCTGCCCCCGGAGCACGGTGAAGACGCCGGCAAGATCCAATCGGTCGGGGTGCGCCTCGCCCACGGCGAGATCACCATCGACGAGGTCAACGACTACGGCTGCCGGGCCTGCGCCACCGCCGGGGGCGGCTGCCAGTTTCTCGGCACCGCCGCGACCTCGCAGGTCGTCGCCGAGGCGCTCGGGCTGACCCTGCCGCACGCCGCCCTCGCTCCTTCCGGGGAACCGGTGTGGTACGACATGGCGACGCGCACGGCGCGGGCAGTGAGGGCGTTGGAAAGTGCCGGGATCGCCTCGCGGGACCTGCTGACCGATGCGGCGTTCCACAACGCCATGGTCACCCACGCCGCCTTCGGCGGCTCGACCAACCTGATCCTGCACGTTCCGGCGATCGCCTACGCCGCCGGGCGACCGCGCCCTACCGTCGAGGACTGGGACCGCCTCAACCGCCTGGTTCCCCGCCTCGTCGACGTGCTGCCGAACGGACCGCAGTACCACCCGACCGTGCGCGCCTTCCTCGCTGGAGGGGTGCCGGAGGTGATGCTGCACCTGCGCGCCCTCGGGCTGCTCGAGGAAGAGGCCCTGACCGCGACCGGAAAGCCGCTCGGGGAGAACCTCGACTGGTGGGAGAACAGCGAGCGCCGTGCCCGCTTCAGGGAGGTGTTGCGCGCGGCCGACGGCGTCGACCCGGACGAGGTGATCATGTCGCCGGAAGCTGCCCGCGGCAAAGGCCTGACCAGCACCGTCTGCTTCCCGCGCGGCAACCTGGCGCCGGAGGGATCGGTGGTGAAGAGCACGTCGATCGACCCGGCAGTGCTCGACGGAGAGGGCTGTTACCGGCACACAGGACCGGCGAAGATATTTACTACCGAGCGCGCCGCGGTCGCCGCCCTCAAGGCGCAGCGGATCGAGCCCGGGGACGTGATGGTGCTGCTGAGCTGCGGCCCCTTGGGCACCGGCATGGAGGAGATCGCCCAGGTGACGACGGCGCTGAAGTACCTCGACTACGGAAGCCGGGTGGCGGTCCTGACCGACGCGCGTTTCTCCGGGTTCTCGACCGGTGCCTGCGTCGGCCACATCGGACCCGAGGCCCTGGGCGGCGGACCGCTCGGCAAGCTGCGGGACGGGGACTTGGTCGGCATCGAGATCGACACCCGCGGGCTGCGCGGACGCCTCGACCTCGTCGGCGAAGCCGGGGTCGAGTTCGGAGCCGGGCGCGGGGAAGAGGTGCTGCGGCAGCGCCCACCGCGCCCCGACCTTGCCGCCGAGGAGGAACTGCCTGACGACACGAGGCTGTGGGCGGCGCTCCAGAACGTCGGCGGCGGCACCTGGGGCGGCTGCGTCTACGACGTCGACGCCATCATCGAGACCCTGCGGGCCGGTGCCGCGAACCAGCAGGGACCGGGGAGTCGTAAAGGCGAAGCCGATGAGTGAAACCAGGAGAATCGCCGTTGCCGTCACCGGTGCGAGCGGCGGCATCTACGCCTGCCGCTTCCTGCGCGCCCTGCTGCAGGGTGGCCATGAGGCCCACCTGGTACTGTCGCGGTACGGGCGCTACATCCTGCACGAAGAGATGGGCCTGAAGCCCGACAAGGAGTCGGTGCAGCAGTTTCTCCAGCGACTGTACGGAGACGACGTCGCTGCGGGCACTCTCGTCGAGTACGGGGTCAACGACCTGACATCGGCGCTCGCCAGCGGCTCGGTGGCGTTGGACGGGATGGTGGTCATTCCCTGTTCGGCGAAGACCTTCGCAGCGATCGCCTGCGGCTCCTCCTCCAACCTGATCGAGCGCGCCGCCGACGTCGCCCTGAAGGAGCGGCGGCCGCTGATCCTGGTGCCGCGAGAGACCCCGCTGAACCTGATCCAGCTGCGCAACCTTACGGCGCTCGCCGAGGCCGGCGCTACCGTGGTTCCCGCCATGCCGGCCTTCTACCAGAAGCCCAAATCGTTCGACGATCTGGCCGACTTCATGGCCGGACGCATTCTCAACCTGCTGGGAATCCGGCAGGAGCTGTTTCCCGCCTGGCGCCAGGAATCGTAAAAAAAAAAGCGGGATCCGAAGGCTCCATCTGCGAGAGGAGTTGCAGATGGATGCGAAGGGGAGACTCTGCCTTCGGATCCCGAACCACAGGAGGAGATGGATCTGGGTTCCCTCCGGCAAACCGCGTGCCATGCGTCGAGACCGATGGAATACAACCACCGTTTCGGGGAACAATGCGGATCTGATGCTGGGAAGACCTCCGGATCTGGGGGCGACCGGCCGGAGGGGCCCCGCATATGGTGGGTGTGTGGAAACTCGCGGGTGAAGGCCTGCCGGCCGGGGTGGGAAAGATGTTCCGCAGGGGAACGAAAGGCTTTCCCCTGGTGGGCTGGAACTCTTTGGAAGAGCCGACCCGGCAGTACCCGGATCGATTGTCAGCTGTTCGCCCAGGCGTTTTCCGGGAGCGGGGAAGCTCCTCGTCGGTGAAGCTGTGTATCGTGAAGTTCGAGCCAGGGCCGCGGTTCCGCGCGAATCCCAAAGGGCCTGCTTCGCCCTCCCTCGTCCATGGCCTGGTGTATCCCGCGGCCCTGGCGGTCCTCAAGACCTCGGTTCCGGATCGAAGCGGAGCTGGCGGGGGAGTACCAGCTCGCAGTTGAGCGGGCGTCCCCGGCGTTCAGGCCCCCGGGGCTGCAGAAGGCACACAGTTCATCTCGGCCTCGGTTTGCGGTACCACTCTGCGAGGACGGACTCCGCCGGCTTTCTTCGCGGGGTGAACCCGGGGTGGGAGGCGCCGCCGCGGTCGAGGTCGCTGAACCACTTCCACCAGTACATCCCGGAAAACCAAGGTTTGCTCCAGAAGACCTGCAGCACCGCCTCGTAGCAGCGCGACTGGGCCTCGAGGTCGATTTCCGGCTCGAACCGCCGCGGCCACAGCCAGGGCCGCATGCTGGTGCCGCGGGTGCTCTTGAATCCGACCTCCGTGAACAGCACCGGCTTGCCGGTGCGCTGATGCAGCAGCGCCAACTCCCCGGCGACCGCCTCGGCGTTGGCGCGCAGCGTCTCGGCCGAGGGGTCGGGGACGTCGCTGAGCGGGAAGAAGGCGTTGACGCCGATGTAGTCGAGGGCGTCCCAGAAACCGATGCGGTCGTACTCCTGCCACCA
This sequence comes from Candidatus Latescibacterota bacterium, assembly GCA_965206595.1. Lineage (GTDB taxonomy): Bacteria > Latescibacterota > UBA2968 > UBA8231 > UBA8231 > CBDCXV01. Next base: position 6,435,809 of record OZ242214.1, on the reverse strand, counting down.
GTTGGCCGCGTACACCAGCCGCCCGCGGTAGCGCTTCCGGATCTCGGCGACGAGGGCCCGCCAGTCCTGCTCCCGCTCGATCGCGGTGCGCGCCAGCTCGACTCCGATGCAGAAGATCTCGACGCCCTCCGCCTGGGCGATGGCGGCGTAGTGGAGGATGAAGTTCCCGTAGCTCCGGAACCAGGCTTCCCAGTCCTCCTCGGTTTTCATGGCGATGGTCCCCCGCCAGCGCTCGGCGCTCTGGTGGTGCAGCCAGATGTGCGGTTTGAGCATCACCTTGAGGCCGAGCTCGTGGGCGCCGGCGATGGCGTGGCGCAGGTGTGCGTCGGGAGGGTCCCCTCCGAACAGGACGTTCGGATCGTCGACGTCGCGCTGGTACCCGAACGGGTTCAGGGCGATCCACTCCGCCCCGACCTGAGAGCGCAGATGTTCGAGCGACTGCCGGGACCGCTCCGACAGGAGGTTGTTGTGCGGGCGGTACAGGTGTGTAAAGGTGATCCCCTTCTGCCATTCGGCTGCAGAGCCCTCCCGGGCGGCTGCCGGCGTCAGGTCCGGGGCCTGGAACAGCAGAAGAAGGAGGGAAACCAGCCGCGGGACAGTGGGTACCCTGCCGGGGAGGTTCGTTTCGGTCTGCTGCCATTGTGTTTTGCCGCTGCCCGCGCAGAGAGCGGCAGGGTTACCGAATGTGTGCGGCCGGCCGCTGCTCCCGGCTCGCATAAAATCCGTAAGCAGGCCGTGAACCGTCCATTTCACAGTTCGACCCGGGAGCATGGGGGAAGCGGATTCCGCGCCAGCCATATTCAGAATTGGGCTACTTGCTGGCAGGAAACCAGTGAGCCGGTCAGGTACCGTCTTTCTTGTCGTTCGAACCCGGGCGCCGGAATTGCGGGATTCTGCCCATCATCCGACTGGGGTATGGGCTGGTCTGCTTCCGGCCAGGTTGCTTCCGGCCCTCTGCGTCGGTCCGGCCGCACCCATTGCAGGTGCCACTCCGGAGACACCTCCCTGAAGACCTGGTCCCTTGGCGGCCTGCCGGCCTGGCCGGGAATGCGGGGTTCAACAAAACCGCCCGGGTGGCGCAGGGAACCGAGTGCCAATCGGAGCCGCCGCCTCAGGCCCGGGGCCGCTCGCCGCCGCCCCAGTCGCGAATCCTGGTGAGAGTCCCGGTCCGCAGCGACCTGGGCAGGAACCCCGTCAAGCTGCCGTCGGCGTGCACGAGACCTCGCGCCAGCGACCACGGCCCATGGTTGAGAAGCACTTCCCCGGCGTCCACCTTCCTCCCTTCGAGATCGATGTCCCTGCCGGCGAACAGGGAGCGGACGTCCGCCCACTCCAGCGGCAGCAGGCGGCGCGTCATCTCCGCTCCCCACAGGGTCGCCGCCTGGTGGGTGAGGTAGGGATGGCCCTTGTGGATGCTGGCGACCTTCATGCCGCTGCGCACGTAAAAGGGAAGCCCGGCGAAGGCCTCCCAGGACCGGGGTTGTACTTGGAAGTGCCTGGGCCCGGCCGTCAGGATGCCGTCTGCGGGGATGGAAACCCGGAATCCCCAGCGCTCTTCCAGGCCGTCGAGCGCACCTCTGTCCGCTGCAGGTTCAGGTTGCTCGAAGCGGCCGCCTGCGTTCCCCTCGACAACCTTCCATTCGGTTGCAGCCAGCTTGCGGACCCGGGCGACCCAGGCCCCTTCCGTATCCTGGAGATGGGGCCAGACGCGCGCCGTTCCGCGAAAGCTGTCCGGGTAGTCGGAAGCGGCGTCACCGGCAAGCGGGGGGCCGAGTTCTGGTTGGTTGATCGGGGTCACCTCGGCCTGCTCCGGATAGGTGCGCAGAAGGGCGAGAAGGACGTCCTCGTTCTCCTCGGTCGACAGCGAGCAGGAGGAGTAGACCAGGGATCCGCCAGGGCGCAGCATGTGGAAGGCCGCCCGCGCCAGTCCGAGCTGCTGCCAGCTCTTGCGGACGGCGTCTTCGGGGGACCAGTAGCGCAGCACTCCCTCGTCCTTGCGCAGGATCCCGTCGCCGCTGCAGGGAGCGTCGAGCAGGACGCGGTCGAAGCAGTTGTGGAAATAGCGGGCCAGCACCGTTCCCGGAGCCTGCGTGAGGACGCAGTTGTGCACCCCGCAGCGCTCGAGGTTGCCGACCAGTGCAGAAAGGCGGCGGCGGTTCGGCTCGTTGGCGAAGAGTAGACCGCTGTTCTCCATGGCCGCGGCGATCTGGGTCGATTTTCCCCCCGGCGCCGCGGCGAGATCGAGGACTCGCTCTCCCGGCTGCGGGTCGAGGACGGCAACGGCGAGGGTCGCCGCCTTGGCCTGTATGTAACAGCCGCCGAGGAGGTGCTCGAGAGCGGTTCCGAGGCGGCCTTCCATTCCGTCGAGCGCGAAGACGTCCGGCGACCAGGAAACTCCCTGGCCGATGGCCGCGCAGGCCTGCCGCAGCTGCGGCGCCTGGAGCATCAGTGGATTGACGCGGACCGAAGGGGGAGCGGGAAAGCTCATGTGATCGACAAAGGCGTCGCACTTCCCGGGGTCGGGCAGGAGGCGGGAGAGGTGCTCGAGCAAAGCGGCGCGCACCGCTCCGGAGGCGGGTTCTTTGCGCCTTTCCGGACCTGTGGCGTAATTCAATTCAGCCGCCGATATATCCCGCATGCAACACCAGAACCCTCCCGATTGCGACCTTCCGGATTGCGAGCCGGAAGGTGTTGCCACCCCAATTTCGAAGCTGCTCCTCGAGGCGGCAAACCATGACCGCCCCGGTATCCTTCGTCGTCAGCGACCTCCATCTAGGGGACAGGCACTTCTGCAACACCCAGTTCCTCGCCTGGCTGGACGAACTGCCCTTCGAGGCGGCGCTGATTCTGAACGGGGACATTGTCGACGATCCGGGCGAGCCCCTTTGCCCCGAGCACGACGCCGTTCTCCGGCGCCTCGTCGCCGAGTCGCACAGCCGCCCGGTGATCTGGGTGCGCGGCAACCACGACCGCGATTTGGCGCTGCCGGACCCGGGCGGGATCCGTTTCGAAAACCAGTGGGAGATCGGGCGACAGCTGCTGGTCGTTCACGGCCATGACCTCGACGAGGTGATGCCCCGCCACCGCCTGTTCAAGGCGCTCTTCAAGCTGTTCCACCGCGCCCTCGTATTCGCCGGCATGCCGGACGTCCACGTCGCCCTCTACGCCAAGAAGTGGGGATTCCTCTACGGCGTACTGAACGAGCACGTGGCCGGGAAGGCGATCAGCAGGGCGGAATCGAGCGGCCACCGCGCCGTCACCTGCGGCCATACCCACGCGGCCATGGAGATGCACCGGGACGGCCGGCGCTATCTCAACACCGGGTCCTGGACCGAGGAGCCGCTCCACTACCTGTCGGTGGAGGGCGAGCGCATCGCCCTCGAGGTATTCCCCGACGGATCGCGGTAGCTGCCTTGCCTGTTCCAGGAAGCCTGTCGAACAGCCGGTTCCGGACCGGCGGCACCCGGATTGCGGCAGCACCTCGAATACAGGGCGATTTCATCAAGGCACTGCTCACAGCGGGCGCTGTCATGCTCGCAGCCGGCCCCGGTTCCGCCGCTGCCGAGTCTGCCCTTCTGTGGCCGCTCGGCCTCGATCCCGCTCTCTCCTCGACCTTCGGGGAAACCCGGTCCTCCGCGTTTCATGCCGGCATCGATCTCAAGACCTGGGGCCGGACCGGGTGCGAGGTGCGGGCAGTGGCCGCCGGGCACGTCATCCGCGTCCGCACCTCTCCCTGGGGGTACGGACGCGCCGTGTATCAGAAGCTCCGCGACGGTCGGACCGCGGTCTACGCCCACCTCGAGTCGTTCTCGAAGGTGCTGGCGCAACGGGTTCGTGCGGCGCAGCAGGAGGCGGGCAGCTACAGCGTGGACCTCTGGTTCGGGGAGGGGGAGCTTCCGGTTGCGCGCGGGGAGGTGATCGCCCGCAGCGGCCAAAGCGGGGCGGGACCGCCCCACCTGCATCTGGAGATTCGCAATGCCGGCAACGTCCCCCTCAACCCGCTGCTCCACGGCTACTCCGTAACCGACACGAAGGCACCGACCCTGCAGCGGATCGCCCTGGTGCCGATGGACTGGGCAAGCCGCGTGAACGGACGCTCCCACCCCGTTTCGGTGGAGTTGCGCCCGGATGCGGCAGCGGGCAGGTTCGCGGCCCCCGGCCCGGTGAGGGTTTTCGGCAGGATCGGGATCGCCGTCGAGGGGTACGACCGCGCCGACGGGGCGGCCAACAAGCTCGCGCCTCTCGGCAACCGCCTGCTCGTCGACGGGGTCGAGCGGTTTTCCGCGCGTTACGCCTCGGTCTCTTACTCCGATGGCTACCAGATGCGCCTCGACCGCTTCCGCATTCCCTCCGGCGGGGCCCTGCGCACCTATTTCAACCTCTTTCGCCTGCCGGGGAACCGCCTGCCGTTCTACCGTCCGAAAGAGGAGGCAGCGGGGATACTGCAGTGCGGCGGCGAACCGGGGAGCGGTTCCGAACCGGTCCTGGGGAAGGGGTCGCACCTGCTGGAGATCGAGTCGTTCGACGCCGCCGGCAACAGGGCCGCGGCTCGCTGCCGGCTGCTGGTAAACGCCGGCCCCGCCATCCTCAACCCGCGGCTTCTCGCCGTCGATGGCGACCACTGGTTCGCCGAGATGGAGGTCGCCGATGCCGACGACGACCGCGTCATCGTATCGCTGTCCCCGATGGAAGGCGGAAAGGCGCTGCCTGTTGTGCGGCAGGAGGTTCGGGTGGGACGGGGCCCCTACTCCTTCGCGCTCGAGGGAGGGGGTCCGGGGGCGGTCTGGGAGCTGGCGGCAAGCGATCCCGACGGCGGTCGCGACGCCGTATTCCTCACCGCGGAGCCGGCTGCATCGGCGCGGCTGACCGCGGCGCCGGTCCAGGCCCACGGGGAGTACGTCACCGTCGTTCTGACCAGCGACGCGCACCTGTCGGCGGCCCCTGCAGTTGCGCTGGAAATAAAGGGCCCGGGTGCCTCGCGGAGCCCGGTGCCCGTTCCCGCCGCGGCCCTCCGTGTGCGCCAGGAAGGCCCTCGACAATTCGAGCTGACAGCGGACCTGCGCGCCCTGCGGGGAGCAGCAGCCGGTCTTCTGGGCGCTTCGGGCCTTCCCGCAGGCCCCGTCCCCCTGCTGGTCGCGGCACCTCCTGACCGCCCCTCGGCGCGGCTCGAGATCCCGCTGAATCTGCGCCCTGCGGTTCCGGGGGAAGCGGTCGACCTGGCGTTCGCACAGGGAGCCGTTTCTCTCCGCTTCGCCGCGACAAGCGCCTATGGACCCGTCTATCCCCAGGCCTCCCCATTCGCAGCGTCCGGAACGAAGGAGCTGAAGAGCACCGGCCCCGGATACGCCTTCGGACCTGTGCTGGCAAGTTTCGACAAGCATGTCGAGGTATCATTCCCCGTTCCGGAGGATGGCGGTGAGCCCGGAAAGCTCGCCGTCTACAGGCAGGGGAGGAAGGGGGGCTGGGGATTCGCAGGCAACCGGCTGAGCCGGGGATCGACCCGGATCGGCGCCAGGGTCAGGAACCTCGGACGGTTCGCAGTGCTGGCCGACGAAACCCCTCCGGCGGTTTCCGGGTTGACCCCCCCCGGCGGTGCCGTTCTGGAGCGCAGCCCGGGCCTCCTCTCGGCCAGGGTCGCCGACTCCGGTTCGGGGATCGGCGCCGAGACCGACCTCGTCATGGAGCTCGATGGAATGGGGGTGATTTTCGAGTACGACCCGGAGGCCAGCCTGCTGCTCTACCGTCCCGAAGCGGACCTGCAGCCGGGAAGGCACGTGCTGCGCGTCGCCGCCCGGGACCGGTGCGGAAACGAATCCGAGAGGCGGGCGGAGTTCAGGGTGCGCTGAAGCCGACGATCTGCACGGTGATCGGGCGCAGAAGTCTGATGTGCCCGGCTGCGACCCGAGGCGAACAATCAGGCGGGGCTACCTTCATCCCGCCCCGCTATACCTTCGATTCCCCCAGGCGTTCCAAGAGGGACCTCGCGGTCTTCCGAAACAGCTCGCTCGTCGGGTCGTCTCGGTACGCCGCGGCGAACGGGGTTCCCTCATCGGAACACTGGCCTACGCGGGGATCGAGAGGCAACTGAGCCAACAGGTCGATGCCGAAGGCCGCGGCGAGCTTCCTGCCGCCTCCCTCGCCGAACAGGTTGGTGCGATGGCCGCAGTGATCGCAGGCGAACTCGCACATGTTCTCGATCAGTCCGAGCAGAGGAACGTCGGTCTGGCGGAACATCAGCACCCCGCGGCGCACGTCTTCCAGCGCGATCTCCGACGGAGTTGTGACGATGACGGCCCCGGTGAGGGGCGCGATCTGGGTCAGCGTGATCTGCACATCCCCGGTTCCCGGGGGCAGGTCCAGCAGCATGACGTCGATATCCCCCCAGTCGACCTGGAAGAGAAACTGATTCATCATTTTCGCCAGCATCGGCCCGCGCCAGATCACGGGAACTCCGGGATCGATCAGCATTCCCATGGAGATCACCTTTATCCCGTGCGCGCTTGCCGGTCTGATCCGGTTGCTTCCGGGGTCGACGGCCGGGCGGCCTTCGAGGCCGAGCATTTCCGGAACGTTGGGGCCGTATATGTCGGAGTCGATCAGCCCCACCGCGGCCCCCTCGGCGGCAATGGCGACAGCGAGATTGGTCGCGATCGTCGACTTGCCGACGCCCCCCTTGCCGCTCGATACCGCGACCATATCTTTAACTCCCGGAATGGGTTGGCGATTGTGTACAGACGTCTGGTTCATCACGATTCTATGCTCCGAAAGGGGGGGAGAATATCCCCGATGCGCTTGCTGCCAGCAACAACCTCGCTGGCCGTCGTCCCGGCGGTCTGCTTTCTGCTTTCATGCAGCAACGTATCCCGCATGCACAAGGCGTACGAAGCGGGAGACACGAAAAAGCTCGACAAGCTGATTGAGATCGTTTCGCGCCCGGACTATCCCTACGCGACGCGCCGGAAGGCCGCGGAGGTGCTCGGGGAAATCGGGGAGCCCGCCGCGGTCCAGGCCCTGATCGGGGTGCTGGGTGAGTACGATCAGCGAACCACCCTCAAGGGGACGGCCATGGTCTCGCTCGGGAAGATCGGAGACCGCAGCGCCGTCAAGCCGATCGGGAAACTGCTCGATCGCTCCCTGAACGATCCCAACGTCGAGTTGCGCATGGCGGCCATCCCGGTGCTGGGGCAGCTCGGAGGAACCGAGGCCGCGGACATCCTCGTCAATGCCCTGGTCTACTACGACGTGCTGATGCTGCAGGAAGAACGGCGCTCTCCCAAGGGGGTCTTCACCGGTGAGGAGACCGACCTCGCCGCTCTTCGCGATTCGCTGCGCGGGCCGATGGAGCTGTTCGGAGATCCGGGTCTGGCCACCGGAATGTTCGGGGAGAGTATGCCGCGGATCACGATGTTCGGTACCCAGGTGGAGAGCCCGGGCCGCGCCGAAGAGACCACTCCTCGTGAGAGGGCCCTAGCCCACTCCTCGCTGGTGATGGTCGGCGACCAGGCCCTTCCTGTCATTCGAGACCGCCTCGACAAGCCCTCGACCGCGAGCCTGGAGAAGGAACTGCTGGCCATCGTAGAGGAGATCCGGGCCGGCCCGGATGGGACGGAATCTCCCCCTGGAAGTTGACAAGGTGCCAGGGGGGCTCTATACTGGCCGGCCTTTTGCCAAAAATCGATCCGTTGCCTGCCTTCGCCCCCCCTTCCTCCGGCAGCTTCACCGAAACGAATCCCGACGTGATCAGGGACAAGGACATCAGCAGCATACTCGAGGCCTGGAACTACAAGCCGGGAGAACTCATCGTTCGCGCCCTTGACGGGAGCGACCGCAGACGCAAGATCCAGATTCGCGTCGACCTTGGGCTGATGCAGCTGGAGTGGACGGATCGTCCGGACGGGTCCCGGCCCCACAACAGTCGCTCCCTTCTCAGCTATTACCAGGGCAAGCTGCGGGAGGCGGTCAGGGGCGGCGGCAAGCGCGGCTTCTCGTTGTCGCGGGAGGACTGCTGGGCCCTGAGCCGGGAGGCGATGCAGTACTACTGGCGGCGCATCAGCTTTTTCGAGCTCAAGGAATACGAGCGGGCCGAGGAGGACGCCGAGCACAATCTCGGTATTCTCGACATGTGCCAGCAGTACGCCGAACATGAAGAGGACCGCCGGATTTCCGATCAGTACCGGGTTTTCGTAACCACGCACCGAATCCAGGCACGTGCCCTGCAGCTGCTCGAGGAGAAGGAGCACGGGGATGCGCTGCAGGAGATTCGCGGGGGAATCGGAGAGATCGAGCAGCTCCTGGAGGCCCAGGGAGAACCCGGCCAGGATGAATGCGAGGAACTGCAGTTTCTCAGAAAGTGGGAAAAGGAAGTGGAAGGGAACCGGCCCTTGAGCCGGAGAGAGAGGCTCGATGCCGATCTTCGGGCAGCGGTAGAGGAAGAGAAATTCGAGCTCGCCGCCTCGTTGCGCGACAAGCTTCGCCGCCTTCGGGATTGAGCTCGAAAAAATCAGAGTATCGAATGGATCTGGCCAGTTCCGGCAAACAGGGACCGCTGGAACTTCGCGAGCGACGGGCGGATCCCGGGCGCTCGCCCACGATTCACGCCCCGCAGGGAACCGCGGGGCCTCCAGGGGAGAACAGGATGGTTGAAAAAACGGCGCTTAACAAAAAAGAACGCCAGAAGATGAAGAAGCAGCTTCTCGATCGCCGCGCCGAGTTGATCGCCGATCTGCAGGGAAACGAGACCGAAATCGACCACCTGCAGGATCCCAAGGCGGACGATCTCGACCGCGCCGTGGAAGCGGGAACCATGGAGCTGCTGGTCGCGTTGGGAGATACGGAGCGCCGCGAGCTGGAGGAGATCACCCTCGCCCTCGAAAAGCTCGAAACCAACACCTACGGAAAGTGCGAGGCCTGTCTGGAGACCCCGCTTGAGTTGTGCCCGACCTGCCCGCTTATCCCGCCCCTGCGGCTCAACGCCCTGCCGACCGCACGCCTGTGCGTCGCTTGCCAGGAAGCCGAAGAGAAGAATCAGATCCCGAACTACACCCGCCTGAGGCCGCGGCGCATGATTTTCGGCGAGGACGAGGAGTTCAGCCATCCCCTGATGGATTCGAACGACGACAGCTGAAGACCTACTCCCCCGGCGCGCTCAACTCCGCGAGGTCGGCCATGGTGGCGACCCGCAGACCGGCGAGCGCGCGCTGGTAGTCTATCGCCTCGCGCAGCCCGTCCAGCCGTGCCTGGGTCAGGGTTGTCTGCGCCTGCAGCAGTTCCTGGCTGTCGGCAAGCCCCAACTCGAAACGGCTGCGCTCCACGTCGTAGGTCCGTTCGGCGACTTCCAGCTCTTCCCGTCCCAGCTCGATCTGCTGTTTCGCTTCGCCGACGGTGCGCACGGCGTCGCGGATTTCGCGCACGATCCCGCGCTCGACCGACTTCTGGTTCAGCTGTGATTTCTCCAGGTCGATCTCCGCCCTGCGCACGCGGGCGCGCCGCTCCCCACCGTCGACGAGCGGCAGTTCCATGCGGATGCCTGCTTCGACAAAACTGCGCTCGAAGGTACTGCTGATGTCGCTAGCCTCCGGGCCCTGTCCCAGCAGCGTCAGCCGCGTGGTCAGCTGCGCAGTCGGGCCCAGCTGCTGCTCGAGATCCCTGAGCGAGAGCTCCGAGGAGCGACGCGACCACTCCGCCTGGCGCAGGTCGCTGCGCCGGCGCAGTCCGATCTCGACGGCCGGTCCTTCGGCGATCGGCACCACTTGGTGATCGACCGCGGTCAGCACCTCGAGCGGTTCGTCCATCTCGATCCCGAGTATCTCCCGCAAGCGGTCGCGCTGGCTTTCGATCTGCGTCTGCGCCCTGGTGAATTCCGCCTCCGCCCTGAGCTTCTCGACCTTGAGGCGGAGCGCCTCCACTTCGGCGATGAGCCCGATCTCGAACTTGCGCAGGGCGAGATCGAGGGCCGCCGTCGACTGCTCGAGCCGCTGCTTCTGGATCTCGAGCTCGCGCATCGCCTGTACGAGGTCGTAGAAGGAGTTGGTGACCCGCTCCTCGAGCTGGAGCTCACGGCGGTACAGGTTGGATCGGCTGATCGAGAGCCCGAGTTGGGCCTGTTGCAGCTGGATTTCCGCGGCCGGTGTGAACAGGAGGTCGCGCGTGTACGCGACCTGGAGATCGCCGATGAACTCGCGCCGGTCCAAGCGGCGGTTGGAGCTGAAATCCTGGCGCGAGCCGGCGGCGGTGACACTGAACCTGCCGACCTGAGGAACCTGTTGCGACAAGGTCGTCCGGCCCCGGTATACCATATTGGTGTTCTCTTCACGGACTCTCTGGATCAGGGCGACGTTGTCCTGGAGCTGGCGGCTCTCCGTATAGGTAGGCAGGTCGAAGGAAGCGTCGATGCCCAGCCCGAATTGGGAGCGCGCCTGGCGCAGCTGCTCCCGGGTGGCCTCGACATCGCGAAGGTCGCTGAGGTACCCGAGATTCTTTCTGGTCGCGAGATCCATGCATTCCCGCAGCGAGAGGGGCGCGGCCTGGGCGGGTGGATCGACGAGCAGGACGAGGGCGAAAGCGGCCGCTGCCAGGGGCAGGCCGTTCTTCCGCATGGTTTTGCGGATGCGGTTCGGCATGGGGTGAAATTCTCGCAAGTTTATGTATTTTTGAATGATACAGTAATCTGAAAACGCGGAAAATTCTAATTACTCGGCGAGACATCATCAAACCGGAGGGCGGGAGAAAGGGCATCTTACGGCTGCCGTTGTCAGCCGGGGCCGATCCGCGCAGACGGGCGGAATGGGACTCTGTCTGGTAACCGGCGGGGCCGGATTCATCGGTCGCTGGCTGGTTTCCGGGTTGCTGCAACGCGGCAAGCGGGTCATCGTCCTCGACAATCTGTCGGGGGGGTGCCGCGCCAACCTCGCCGAGTTCTCCGGCCGTCCCGGATTCGAGGGGCTGATCCGGGGGGACGTCCGGAATCCCGGAACTTTGTACGAGCTTTTCTTCCGCGGCCTCGAGTGCTGCTTTCATCTCGCCTCCGGAACCGATGCTCGGAAGTCGCTCGAAGAACCGCAGGAGACCTTCGACTGCGTCGTTGGCGGCACCATGCGGCTGCTCGAAATGTGCCGCGAGTACGACTGCAAAATGGTTTTGGTCAGCACCTCCCGGGTCTGCGATGGCGGTTGGGCCATTGCCGAGGATCATCCCCCGGCCCCCGGATCCCCGTACGCCGCATGCAAGCTGGCGGCCGAAAACCTTTGCCTCGGATACCACCGGGCTTACCGCCATCCCGTCGTCGTCGTGCGGCCGTTCGACATCTACGGGCCCTTCCAGAGGGGCGAGGGGGAAGGCGGCGTGGTCGCTCGCCTGCAACGGCGGGCGATGGCGGGTGAATCCCTGGTCCTTGGCGGGGACGGGATGGAGACCCGGGATTTCGTGTACGTGGAAGACTGCGCCGCCCTGATAGCCGAGGCCGGGCTCTCGCGGCGCTGCGAGGGAGAGGTGCTCAACGCCGCCAGCGGCCGCGGGGTGCGCCTCGGGGAGCTGGCGGAAATGATCGCCGGAGACCGGGTGGCCACCCGGGAGCCTGAGCATCCCTCGGGCGAGCCCTCGGGGATGGTGGGGGACGGCTCCAAGGCCGCGGCTCTCACAGGCTGGAAACCATCGGTGGACCTCCGCGAAGGTCTTGAAAGGACCCGGGCGTGGATGGAGGCCCACCCAACGGCCTGCACTTCGAAAAAGGGATGTCCGGCAACGAAAAAACGAGGAACGGAATGACGTCGACACTGGTAACCGGGGGCGCCGGGTTTATCGGTTCACACCTGGTCGAGGAGCTGCTGGCGAAAGGACACCGCGTCCGCGTCCTCGACAATTTCTCTTCCGGCAGGCAGGAACGCATCGAGCCGTTCGCCGGCGGGATCGAGATCGTCGGGGGAGACCTGCGCAGCCGGCGGACCGTGCGCGAAGCGGTCGACGGGGTCGACTTCGTCCTCCACCAGGCGGCGGTGCCGTCGGTGCCGCAGTCGGTGGAGGATCCGGTTACCACCAACGACGTCAACGTCGGCGGCACCCTCAACCTGCTCGAGGCGGCGCGGGATGCCGGGGTGAAACGGCTCGTCAACGCCTCTTCCTGCTCGGTGTACGGCGACACCGAGACCGTGCCGAACACCGAGGACATGGTGCCGAAGCCGATTTCTCCGTACGCGGTTTCCAAGTTGACGGGCGAGTTCTACTGCCGGGTTTTTTCGCAGCTGTACGGTCTCGAAACGGTGTCCCTGAGGTATTTCAACGCTTTCGGCCCCGGTATGGATCCCGGCTCCGCGTACGCCGCGGTCATCGCCATCTTCACGGTGGGGCTGATCGAGGGCAGGCCGCTGACCATCAACGGCGACGGCACCTTTGCGCGGGACTTCACCTACGTCAAGAACGTAGTCGACGCGAACACCAGGGCCCTGGAAGCCGAGGGGGTCAGCGGGGAGGTCTTCAACGTGGGGTGCGGCGCTACCACCAGCCTGAACGAGGTGGTCGAAATCCTCAGGGAACTGCTGCAGACAGAGGGAGACATCCGTCACGGACCGGAACGTCCCGGCGACATCAGGCGCTCCCTCGCCGGCATCGACAAGGCGCGCCGAATGCTGGGGTACGTGCCCCGCGTTCCGGCGCGCGAGGGAATCGAGCGCACCGTTACCTGGTACAGAAACGAAGGCAGAAGCGCCGGCGACTGGATCTGGAGAACGGCTCCATGAGCGCCCTGATCGAAAAGATCGAACGCCGGGAAGCGCGGCTGGCCGTTCTCGGCATAGGCTACGTCGGCCTGCCGCTCTCGGTGGAGTTCGCACGCGGCGGCATCCGCACCTTCGGCATCGACGTCGACCCGGAAAGGGCTGGTCGAGTCAACGCCGGCGATTCCTACGTGTCCGAGGTGGCCGGCGGCGAGCTCAAACGGCTGGTCGACGCCGGAATGCTCTCGGCAGGCACCGATTTCAGCGTGCTCAAGGAGGTGGATTGCGTCTGCATCTGCGTTCCCACGCCGCTGAGCAAGACGAAGGCCCCGGACATCTCCTACATAGTTTCCGCCTGCGACGAGATCGCGCGCTACACGCACCCGGGAATGCTCGTCGTTCTCGAGAGCACGACGTACCCGGGTTCGACGGAGGAATTGATCCTCCCGAGGCTGTGCGTCGATGGCGCCCTGCCTGGCGAGGATTTCTTTCTCGCCTTCTCGCCGGAACGTGTCGATCCGGGAAATCGGCGCTGGACTACGCGGAACACCCCCAAGGTGATCGGAGGACTGACCCCGAAGTGCAGCGCCGCGGCTGCGGCTCTCTACAAGCACGCGGTCGAGGTCGTCGTCCCGGTCTCCTCTCCTGCCGCCGCGGAGATGGTCAAGCTGCTGGAGAACACCTACCGCTCCGTAAATGTCGGACTGGTCAACGAGATCGCCCTGATCTGCGACCGGCTGGGGCTCGACGTCTGGGAGATCATCGAGGCCGCGGCGACCAAGCCGTTCGGCTTCATGCAGTTCTCCCCCGGTCCCGGGCTGGGGGGACACTGCCTGCCCATCGACCCGCTGTACCTCTCCTGGAAGATGCGCAGCCTGGACTACGAGACGAGATTCATCGATCTCGCGGACAAGGTGAACGCGCACATGCCGCATCACGTTCTGGAGAAGGTCGCCGGCGCCCTCAACGACGAGAGGCGGGCGGTGAAGGGGTCGCAGATCCTGGTCATAGGCGTCGCCTACAAGGCGGATGTCGACGACGTCCGCGAGAGTCCCGCAGTGCGCATCATCGAGCTGCTGCGGCGCAGGGGAGCGGAGGTGTCCTACCACGACCCGCACGTCCCCAGGCTCTCCGTTGAATACGGGGAAGATCTCGCCTCCGTCGAGCTGGAGGGAGAGGAGCTCGAGGCGGCCGACTGCGTCGTGATAGTGACGGCGCACTCGGCCTGCGACTGGAGCCGTGTTGCCTGCAAGGCGCAACTGATCGTCGATACCCGCAACGTCCTGGGACCGCTCGGGGAAGCGGCGAAAGTGAGGGGGCTGTGAGTGCAGGGGATCGGACGACGCTGGCCTGCGTGGGAGCCGGTTACTGGGGCAGGAACCTTGTGCGGGTTTTCGACAGCATTCCCGATATCCGTTTGAAGACCGTCTGCGACGCCAATGCCGATATCCGCAAGGGGATGCGAGCGCAGTACCCGGATACTGAGGTGGCGTCGTCGTACGACGAGGTGCTGGCCGACGGCGAAGTGGAGGCAGTGGTGCTGGCGGTGCCGGCGATACGCCATTTTGCCGCGGCCAGGGCGGCACTGGAGGCGGGCAAGCACGTGTTCGTCGAAAAGCCGATGACCCTGTCCAGCGGCGAGGCCGAAGAACTGGTGGAGCTGGGGGAAAGGCAGGGGCGCACCCTGATGGTCGGACACCTGCTGGAGTACCACCCCGCGGTAGATTTCCTCAAGGAGATGATCGTCCGGGGGGAGCTGGGAGAGATATTCTACCTCTACTCGCAGCGGGTGAACCTCGGCATCGTGCGCCGCGACGAGAACGCCTTGTGGAGCTTCGCGCCGCACGACCTGTCGGTGATGCTCTACCTGCTGGGCCAGGTCCCCGACACGGTGAGCGCCCGCGGCGAGTCCTACCTGCGGCGGGGAGTGGAGGACGTCGTTTTCGTCAACCTGCATTTCCCCGACGGGAAGATGGCGCAGCTGCAGCTGTCTTGGCTCGATCCGCACAAGATCCGCAAGCTCACGATCGTGGGAAGCCGCAAAATGGCGGTGTTCGACGACATGGAGAGCACCGAGAAGGTGCGCATCTACGACAAGGCCGCCGAGCGCGAGGAGTACGAAAGCTACGGCGATGCCATTACCCTGCGGCTGGGTGACATCGTGATCCCCCACATCCACATGGCCGAGCCCCTGCGCCTCGAGGCGCAGCATTTTGCCGACTGCATTCGCTCACGGAAAACCCCGCGCAGCGACGGGCGGGACGGGCTGCGCGTAGTGCGGGTGCTCGAGGCGGCGCAGCGATCTTTGCAGGATGACGGGGCGCCGCAGCGGCTCGCATGGTAGCCCGTCCCGTGGAATCCGCTGTTCGTTCTCCAGGCCGAGGGATTCCGTGACCGCCCGCCCGCACCGGACCCGGATTGACGAGGACGGATTCTGCGTGCTCGAAGGCGTGATTCCGGCCGGCGCGGTCGGCGGGGAGCGCGGGCAGCGTCCTGGCCACGGTCGCGGCCCGCAAGATCGACGATCCGCGCAGCCGCCTCGACAAGGTGTCCGGCCTGATCAACTTCGACCAGTCCTTCGGCCCCCTACCTCGCCGAGTCTCGCCTGCTGGGCCGGCCCTCCTGGGGGAGCACGTGCGGGTGTCGTACAACCCCCCTGCATGGTGAGAGAACGGGGCTCCTGGCACGCCGACTGGCCGTTCAATCAACAGAAGGCAGGGCACGTTCAGGCGCCGTGCGCCGATGCGAACCTGCACCTGAGGACGATCTGGATGCTCACTCCATTCACCGCGGATACGGGCACCCTCGTGGTGCCGGGATCCCACCGGCTCGGCTACAACCCTTCGGGAGACGCCGGGCCGGGGGGCTGTCGGAGAACGTAGTCCCCTGGTTCCGGCCGAGGTGTTCGACCGGCTGCCCGCAGAGATGAGACCGCTCTTCCGCCACTGGGTTGACCGCTCCTGAGGGGTGACGCGAAGCCGGGGCCGCACGCTCCGGCGTCCCGGCCCGAATCGGTTCCACGGGCCCCATGGTCGAGGAGCCCCCAACTCGCCAGCCGATGTGCCGTCGCAACGGTGCCGGCGAGACCAGCTGCAACTCCGATTGTCATCCGCTGTCCGAGAGAGTGGCTCGCCAATAACGCCACAGCCAGCCCGACCCAGGGCAGAGTCAGTGCGAGGGCTGCCAGCTGACCTGTCAGGTCTGGAAAGGGCATAAAAAAAGCATTCGAGGGCACTCGAATGCCTGCGGCCGGGCATTTGTATGGTAGCGGCGGAGGGACTCGAACCCCCGACACGTGGATTATGATTCCACTGCTCTAACCAACTGAGCTACGCCGCCCCGGAAATCGAAACCTAGATGGGGGCTTATTCCCTGTCAACAAAGGAGCCGGGGGGGCAAACACGGGACGCACTCGTTTTTCAATACCCGAAAATATCCTCGGTTCCGACGGTAACCACCTTGCCGTACCGGGCGAGCCGGTCGACATCGATCTTCGATCCGTCCCCCACGACCGAGATCATCTTCGGCCGCCCGCCGATATGCTCGGCATGGTAGTCGAGCAGCCGCTCGAGCGAGGAGGAGCGGATCCGTTCGAAGCGCTGTTGTCTCGGATCGACCGGGACTTCCTGGAGTTCCCACTTATGCACCGCCCCCAGCACGTCCCTGAACCCGAGCCTGCGGGTGCGGTACTGCTCTAACAGCGCCTTTCGCGCCGAGGCGAAGCGCTCTTTCGAGGCGGGGATGTCGTCGATCAGCTCGAGGAACACCCCGACCGCTTCGGGGGTCTTGTCCGCCTGGCAGCCGATATAGGCGGAGAACAGGTCGTAGTCCTCCTTGCGGGTTCCCGGGAACAGCCAGGCCCAGGTCGAATACGCCAGGGCCCTGGCTTCCCTTAGTTCCTGGAAGACAATGCCGGCCATGCCGCCGTAGAAATACTCGTTGAAGAGGTCGATCTGCGGGCGCCTGCTTTCGCCGTAGGTCTCCCCACCGGATTCGATGCGCACAAGAGCCTGGGCCATCTCCTTGTCGAAAAACAGGATTTCGGTCTCATGCGGACGACGTATCTCCAAGGCCTCGAAAGGGGGGGGAGGTTTCAGTTGGGCTGCCATAGGCGGGTACCGTTGCGACAGCGTCGCCGTCACTTCCTCGAGGGGCAGCGAGCCGGTATAAGACAGGTCGTGCTGGTAGGACAACAGGCTCGCCACGAGCCCGTGCAATTCCCCCACTGTCAGGCGCCGGAGCCGCTCGTTCGGGACGACCCGCAGGTAGGAAGAGTTGCCTCCATGGCGGTTGTAGCGGAACAGGGCACGGTGAACGGTGTTGTGATCCTTGACCGCATCCTGCCGCTCTGCCAGGATGATTTCGATCAGTTCATCCAGGGTGCTGCCGGGGGCCGCCGCCCGGTTCAGGATCTCCATCATCAGATCGATCGAGGCCGCGAAGTTTTCGTCCAGCCCGGAGATCGAAATCGCCGTCGCGTGACTGCCCGGAGAGAAGGAGAACTCCGTTCCCAGGCGGTACCACTCCTTCTTCAGCTCCCCGGCGCTCAGGTCGCCGGCACCCGACTTGTCGAGGAGCCGCCCGGCCACCCCCAGCCGCTCGTCCGCCAGCTTGCCGACGTCGACCGATATCTCGAATGAAAACAGGTCGTTCAGCGGATTGGCGGCGTAGTAAAGAGCGACTCCCTGGCGCAGCTTCTTCCTGGTGAAATCCCTGCCGGATTCCACGAACACCGGCTCGATCTCTTCGCTCGGAAGCACGAGGACCTCGGCGGCGAAGGCGGACTGCCTGGAAGGGTCGACGTCGATGGGATCCAGTACCGGTTTCTCGATCTCGGGAAGCTCCTGCTTGCCGTCGCGGCGGTAGCCGGCGACGTAGCCGCTGCTGAAGTACTTCCTCGCTACCTTGACGATGTCCTTCCGGCGCAGCTTCGCCATGCGCTCGAGCTTGCGGCGGGCGCGGCCCCAATCCTGAAACGACAGGAATGCCTCGTTCATCAGGCCGACTCGGGAGCCGTTCTCCTCGAGCCTGAGGCGGTATCCCTTCTTCCAGTCGGTGACGATGGCGGGAATGATCCAGTCTTCGAACTCCCCCGACTTGATCAGCTCCACCTGCTCGAGCAGGAGCGCCTCGACTTCCCCCAGGGTCTGCCCCTCCTTGGGAACCCCGTACAGATACTGGGCTCCGCAGTCGTTGCTGTTGTGGTGGGACGTCGTCCAGGAGCCGGCGCGCCGCACCAGCTGCTTCTGGTTGAGGTTGAGGTCGATGAGCCCGGCGGTGGCGTTGTCGAGTATGTAATCGAGCACCTGCAGCGCCTCGGTGTGCGCGTGCGTGCTCGGGGCGGTGCGAAAGGCCAGCAGCACGTACTCCTCCCCCGGGTAGACGACCTCGAGGCGTTCGACTTCCTTCAGCTGCTTTTCCTTCCACTTCCTCGGCTTCGGCAGGCGCCGCGGTTCCCAGTCGGAGAACTCGCTGTCGATCAGGGCGATCGTTTCCCCGATGGCGATGTCGCCCGAGATGATCACCGCCATGTTGTTCGGCACGTACCAAGTGCGGTAATACTCGTACATCAGCTCGAGCGACGGGTTCTTCAGGTGCTCGAGCGAGCCGAGGGTGGTCTGCTGCCCGTAGGGATGAACCTTGTAGAGGCGGCGGTTCACCGCCTCCCGGAGGAGGCGGTCCTTGTTGTCGAGGGAGCGGTTTTTCTCCTCGTACACGGTTTCGAGCTCGGTCTGGAACAGTCTGAACACCGGCTGCGAGAAGCGCTCCGCCTCCAGCCGGGCCCAATGGGAAAGTCGATTCGCCGGCAGGTCGACCTTGTACACCGTCTCTTCGATCCAAGTGTGGGCATTGAGACCTTCCCCCCCGAGGGCCGCGTAGATCCGGTCGAGCTCGCCGGGGACCGCGTACCGCGATCCGAGCTGCCCCTGTTCGTTGATACGGGCGTAGAGATGCCGGCGCCGTGTCGAATCGGTCTCGGCGAAGCGGTGTTCGTAGAGGGTAGTGATGCTGTCGAGATGGACCCGCTCCGTCTCGTAGTCGAGCGTGCCGAGGCGGGTGGTGCCCTTGAACAGCATGTGCTCGAGGTAATGGGCGATTCCGGTGGATATTTCGGGGTCGTGCTTGCTGCCGGCCCTGACCGCGATCTCGGCGTGAAACCTGGGTTTCTGATCGTTTTCGCTGAGATATACGGTCAGGCCGTTCTTCAGGCGGTAGACGTGAACGGCCATCGGGTCCGACGGGTCCGACGCCTCGATGAGCTTGGGCTCTGACCAGGAGGGAATGGCGACGGCGAGCGCGGCCGCGATCCGCCATGCCAAGGCCAACGATCGGGTCATGCTGGTTGCTCGCGGGTGACTTCGGGGTGGTGAGTGGGATGCGGAGTGGAAGAGCATAATGGTCCTGCGACATCGGCGTCAATTGCATGCAGCTACCTAAAAAACCCCGGACTCAGGCGGCGACGGGAGGAGGAGAAGAAGAATTCCTGGTAAAGTCACTCCGTGTCGGTTCGGTGTGGGAGGGAGCCAGGCGGCGCGGAATTCCCGGCGGGCACGGTTGTTGATGCGATCCCGCCACCATGGCCAGCAACTCCCCCGCCGCCCATGAATGCGACCCATTGGAAACGGAGGCGACGCGGATCGCACACACTCTTCGCGCCGGCGCCAGGTGTCTCCTCGATTTCGTCTACCCGCCGCACTGCGCAGTCTGCCGGGAACCCGTCGTTTCGGTGGAACGGGCCCTGTGTCCTTCCTGCCGCGATGAGATCGTCCAGCCGCTTCCGAACCGGTGTCCTCGCTGCAGTGGCGTTCGTGCGCGGACCGGGGCGTTGCCAGGTGACCCCGGTTCTTCCCTGAACAACTGTTCCCAGTGCCGGAACTGGCCTCCGGTGATCGAGCGCGCCCTGGTGCTGGGGCCGTTCGCAGGCGCCCTGAGGGAGGCCGTCCATGCGATCAAGTTCGCCGGCAATCGCAGGCTGGCGGTGGAGCTGGGCATGCACCTGGCATCACTGCCCGGGTTCGTGGAGCTCGGATGCATCGACCTGCTGGTCCCGGTGCCGCTTCACCCGACCCGGCTGCGCGAACGCGGGTTCAACCAGAGCCTGCTCATTGCGCGCGGCATCGCCGCGGCAAGCGGCAAGCCGGTCGCCGCTGACAAGGTCAGGAGGGTCGTGGCGACTCGTCAGCAGGCGAAATTGACGGCGGCGGAACGCGTGAAAAACCTCAGCTCCGCATTCGCGGCATCCGACCTCCCTCGAGGGGTTGTCGCGGGCCTGGTCGACGATGTGATAACGACCGGCTCGACAATCGGGGCATGCGCGGAATCCCTCGCCGCACGGGGGGCTTCCGTGGTCGTCCTGGCGCTCGCTTCGGCACCTCTGAAAGAAGCCTGAAAGTCCCGTCCGTCTTGACGTTACCCATAGGGCGAGATAGAATTGCCGCTCCCTCGCATCGCCCTGCCGGACAGCGGTTTTCCGAGGGCCATCGAGGGGCCGGCCTGCTGCGGCGGGGCGCGACGGGCAGAGGATCTCTCGCCCCCTCCTGAAGGAGAGGAAACCCATCGGAGAAGGGGCTCGCTACCGGGGCGGATTTCCCACGCATTTTGCAGAAACAGGAGTGGAAATTGCCGAAAAAGACCGTCGGAATTCTTACCGGTGGTGGCGACTGTCCCGGACTCAATGCCGTCATTCGCGCCGCGGTCCGCAAAGGTATCGTCGAGTACGGGTACCGCCCCGTTCAAGGATCCCGATGGCGGCGATATCGTCGTCGAAAACATCAAGCGCATGAAACTCGACGCCCTGATCGCCATAGGGGGGGACGATACCCTTACGGTCGCACACCAGCTCACGGAGATGGATGCTCCCGTGGTCGGGGTCCCCAAGACGATTGACAACGACATCAGCAAAACGGACTACACCTTCGGTTTCGACACCGCGGTCAACATCGTCACCGAGGCGCTGGATCGCATTCACACGACAGCCGAATCCCACAACAGGGTGATGGTCGTCGAAGTGATGGGAAGGCACAGCGGCTGGATCGCCGTCCACGCCGGCATCGCCGGGGGAGCGGACATGATCCTGATTCCCGAGCAGGCGTACTCGATCACCGAGATCGTCGCGTCGATTCAGAAGCGCCACGAGCGCGGGAAGGACTTCAGCATCGTCGTGGTTGCGGAGGGAGTGAAGATCGAGGGAACGGACGACCACGTGGTTTCATCGCGGGGCAGGGACGAGTTCGGCCACCTGAAACTGGGCGGGGTGGGACATCTGGTGGGGGAGGAGATCGCAAAGCGGACAGGCTACGAAACCAGGGTTATCGTTCTGGGTCATTTGCAGCGCGGCGGCACCCCGACGGCTTTCGATCGCGTTCTGGGAACCCGGTTCGGAATCGCCGCCATAGACCTGGTCGCCGCCGCCGACTTCGGCAAGATGGTGAGCCTGCAGGGGAATGAGGTCGTGCCCATCCCCCTCGGGGAAGGGATCGGAGAGCTGAAGATGGTAGGTGAGGATCTTTTCGACATCGCGCGAGTTTTTTTCGGGTGACTCAGCGAATGCGGACACTGTTTTTTAATGGCAAGGCCGGGCAGAAGCCCGCGGAGACAGCCCATGCCGAAAAAAACGATTGACGACGTCGATGTAGCAGGCAAGTGCGTTCTGGTGCGTGTAGATTTCAACGTGCCGATAGACGCCGACCGCAACATTACCGACGACACGCGCGTGAAGGCGGCGCTGCCGACCCTGTGGCATCTTCTGGAAAAGGGGGCCTCGCTCGTGCTCATGTCCCACCTCGGCCGCCCCAGGGGACAGCACCGGCCCGACCTCACGCTCGCCCCGGTGGCCAGCCTGTTGCATCAGCTGCTGGGAACCTCGGTCCACCTGGCGCCGGACTGCATCGGCGAAGAAACGCGGCGCATGGCCGCGGACCTCAAGCCTGGGCAGGTGATCCTGCTGGAAAACCTGCGCTTCCACCCCGAAGAAGAGGAGAACGACCCCGACTTCGCGGGGCAGCTGGCCGGCCTCGGGGATCTCTACGTCAACGACGCATTCGGCGCCGCCCATCGCGCCCACGCTTCCACGGAGGGAGTAACCCATTTCTTCGACGAGGCAATCAGCGGCTACCTGATGAAAAAGGAGTTGCAGTACCTCCAGGACGCCATCGCCGATCCCCAAAGGCCTTTTGTCGCTATCCTGGGGGGTGCCAAGGTGGTTGACAAGATCGAGGTGGTCCGCAACCTGATGGCCAAGGTGGATACTCTGCTCATTGGCGGAGGCATGTCCTACACCTTTCTCAAAGCACGGGGTCTTGAGATCGGCGACTCCCTGTTCGACCCGGCTTCCGTGGTGGTGGCCGTCGAGCTGCTGCGCCAAGCGGAAAGCAGTGGCGTCGAGCTGCTGCTGCCGGTGGACCTCGTCGTAGCCGGCCGCATCGTTGCGGGTGTCGATACCGAGGTGGTCGCCGCCGACGCCATCCCGGAAGGCCTGCAAGGGCTGGATGTAGGACCGGAAACGAGCTCTCTGTTCGAAGACCGGGCAAGCAAGGCGGGCACGGTCGTCTGGAACGGACCCCTTGGTGTTTTCGAGGTAGAGCCGTTCGCGAACGCTACGCTCTCGATGGCCCGCTGCCTGGAACGGGCCGGCTGGGAATCAGGCGCGGTGACCATCATCGGAGGAGGGGATACCGCGGCCGCGGTGGCGCAGGCCGGGGTAGCCGACCGCATGACCCACGTCTCTACCGGGGGGGGCGCTTCGCTCGAATGCCTCGCCGGTTTCGAGCTGCCGGGAGCGGCAGCCCTTTCAGATGCCTAGTATCTGCGGGCGTAAGTAAGCGTACGAACGAGGGCGAGGACCAACTGCGTCCTTTCGTCGAAGCGCCCGGCTCGCAAGGCGCCTGAACGAGCCGTACCGGGGGTGTACGGCGAGCGAAAGCAACGCAGTGAGCCGGGATTGAGGGGAAAAGTCCACAGATGAACTGGATTGGATCGAACAGCGATTTCCCCTCAAGATGCAGCGGCGGCCGAATTCACGCGGAATTGCGAGCGCAGGAACCAGCACAGCCTGTCGCAAGACAGCGGTAGGTCCCGTCCATGAAGCGCCAGCCTCTGATTGCCGCAAACTGGAAGATGCACAAAACCGGTCCCGAGGCCGCTTGCGTGGCAGCGGATCTGCGCGGCCACATCGAAGCGTTCTGCACCTCTCGCGACGTAGTCGTCTGCCCTCCGCACACCTCCCTGTTCCAGGTCCGGGACGCATTGAAAGAGAGCCCGATTTCCCTTGGGGCGCAGAACATGCACTGGGAAGAAACCGGGGCGTTCACCGGTGAGATCTCGGCTCCCATGTTGTTGACCAGTGGTTGCACCCACGTTATTTTAGGTCACTCTGAAAGACGGCAGTTGTTCGCCGAAACCGACGCGGCCGTCAATCGGAAATTGAAGGCCGCGTTACACTTCGGCCTCGAACCTCTCGTATGCATCGGCGAAACGCTGGCCGAGCGAGAGGGCGGTCGCACTGAGGCAGTCGTTCTCGGACAGCTGCAAGCGGCCCTGGAAGAGATTCCCTCCGACGACATCCCGCGAACAGTTATCGCCTACGAGCCGGTGTGGGCCATCGGCACCGGAAGAACGGCCACCCCCGAGCAGGCGGACGAGGTTCACCGACTGATCAGAGATTCTATTGGCCGGCACCGGGGCGAACGCGTGGCCTCGCGAGTTCGCATTCTGTACGGCGGGAGTGTCAAGCCAGACAATGCCAAGGACCTTTTCGCACGCGAAAATATCGATGGCGGCCTCGTTGGCGGAGCATCCCTTGGAGTGGGGAGTTTTGCCGCGATAGTCAAGGCCGCGGAGTGACGCCATGATTGTCCTGCTCACGATTCTTCACGTTCTGATCGCCATCCTCCTCGTCGTTGCCGTGCTCATGCAATCGGGCAAAGGCGGCGGCCTGGCCGCCTCCGTGGGAGGAGGGTTGAGTTCGTCTTCGGTTCTCGGGGGCCGCACTGCAGCGACCTTTCTCTCCAAAACGACCAGTGCGCTCGCCACCGCTTTTCTGGTAAGCTGCCTCGTGCAGTCGTTCATGTGGAGCAGCTCCGACGAGCAGCCGATGACGGCTACCGAAAGAATGCTGCAGGAGGGTGGGGTGCCACAGAGCCAACTCCCGAATTTCCAGGAAACCGTCGGTGAGGAGGTCGAGAATCCGTCTGTGCTCGGGGGCGTAACCGAGGCCGTGGAGACGGCGGGGGGCGAGGGCTCGCAGGAGTAGCCAATCCCCGGAGGATTTCGGAATCGTGCGGAAGTGGTGGAATTGGTAGACACGCTGTCTTGAGGGGGCAGTGCCTTCGGGCGTCGGGGTTCGAATCCCCGCTTCCGCACCATATAAACCAGCCATCGGCGAGAAAGAGAACGACATGGCAACGAAACCGCATTATCCCGACTACACCAGCGACGGCAAGTACAAGGTCATCGGTACCCGTCCTGTCCGCCATGACGGCCACGACAAGGTGACCGGCCGCGCGGTCTACGGAGCGGATGTGAGGCTTCCCGACACGCTCTACGGAAAGGTGCTTCGCAGCCCCCACGCCCACGCGCGCATCCTTTCCATCGATACGAGCAGGGCCCTCGAGGTTGAAGGGGTCCGGGCCGTCGCCACCGCCGACGATCTCGTCGAGACCGTCGACAAGCTGTCCGACATAGGGGAAACCCTAGTCAACATCCGCGAGATCGCCCAGAACAGCCTGGCATCGGACAAGGTGCTCTACAAGGGCCATGCGGTCGCCGCGGTCGCGGCGACGAGCCCGCACATCGCAGAAGAGGCACTTGCCCTGATCGAGGTCGAGTACGAACCCCTGCCGGCCGTAGTCGACGTGCGCAAAGCGATGGAAGAGGGGGCGCCCCTGCTCGACGATAACCGCAATACCCAGTCCCTGGGGGAGGATTCGGGAAGGAAGAGCAACATCGCCAGCTACAACCAGCATAAGATGGGGGACCTCGAGGAAGGTTTTGCCCAGGCCGACGTGGTCGTCGAGCGGGAGTTCCACACTGCCACCGTTCATCAGGGTTACATCGAGCCCCACAACACGACCGTCTTCTGGAAGGAAGACGGCTCGGTCACCGTCTGGGTCAGCACCCAGGGGCCGTTCCAGATTCGCGCCCAGCTTGCCGAAGTGCTGCAGCTGCCGATCTCGAAGGTCAAGGTGATCCCCTGCGAGATCGGCGGCGGGTTCGGCGGCAAATTCCCGATCTACATGGAACCTGCGGCCGCGGTGATGTCGCACAAGACCGGCCACCCGGTGAAGATGCTGATGAGCCGGAGCGAGGTTTTCGAGGCGACCGGGCCGGCGCCAGGGTCGTTCCAGCGCATCAGGATGGGGGTGACCAATGACGGCCGCCTCGTCGCCGCCCACTGCTACATGGTGTACGAAGCCGGCGCCTATCCCGGCTCGGCCGTCGGCGCCGGTTCGCAGTGCATTCTCGCCCCGTACAACATTCCGAACGTCACCATCGACGCCTACGACGTCGTCGTCAACAAACCCAAGTCGAGTGCCTACCGCGCCCCGGGGGCTCCGAACGCCGCTTTCGCGTCGGAGACCGTGATCGACGAGCTCGCCGAAAAAATCGGCATGGACCCACTGGAGTTGCGGCACCGGAACTCGGCCCGCAAGGGCACTCGCAGGGCGGACGGCACGGTCTACGGGGAGATCGGTTGCGAGGAAACCGTCGCCTCCATCGTCGGTTCCGACCACTACCGGAGCCCGGCCCCGGGCGGTCTAAACCAGGGCCGCGGCGTTGCCTCCGGTTTCTGGTTCAACGGCGGCGGGCAGTCGGCAGCGACCATCGTCGTGGCAACGGACGGTACCGTGACCTTGCAGGAAGGCTCGGCCGACATCGGCGGCACGCGCGCCGCCATGGCGATGATCGTGGCCGAGACTCTCGGTCTTTCCGCCGACCAGGTGAACCCGATGGTCGTCGACACCGATTCGATCGGCTACACCGACGGCACGGGTGGCAGCCGCGTCTGTTACGCAACCGGCCACGCCTGCTATCTCGCCGCCGAGGACGTCAAGGAAAAGATGCGCGTGCGCGCCGCCCTCCAACTGGAGGTCGAGGAGGGGGACGTTGAGTTCGCCAACGGCCGTTTCGTCTGCAAGTCGGATTCGAGCAAGGGGCTGACTTTCAACGAGGTCGCCGCCGAGCAGGGGTCGACGGGCGGCCCTATCGAGGGCACCGGTGCGATCAACGCTTCGGGCCCGGGCAATGCCTTCGCGACGCACGCCGTCGATGTCGAGGTCGACCCCGAGACTGGCAAGGTCAGGATCCTCCGCTACACCGCGGCCCAGGACGTCGGCAAGGCCATCCACCCCTCGTATGTAGAGGGGCAGATCCAGGGCGGCGTCGTTCAGGGGATCGGCTGGGCTTTGACCGAGGGGTATTTCTACGGGGAGGACGGCACCATGGCGAATCCGACCTTTCTCGACTACCGCATGCCCACCACTCTCGATTTGCCGATGGTCGACTGCATACTGGTGGAAGTGAACAACCCCGCCAGCCCGCACGGGATCCGCGGCGTCGGCGAGGTTCCCCTGGTTCCTCCGATGGCGGCGATCGCCAACGCCATCTACGACGCTGTCGGCGTCCGCCTGCGCGAACTGCCGATGAGCCCGGACCGGATCGTGGCGGCCCTGCAGCGGCATTCGGAGCAGTATCAGGAAGCGGCCGGCTGACGGCCCCGCGCGGCAAAACCTGCCTCATCGGGGCCCCGGGAGTTTTCGTTCCGGGGCCCGTTTCGTTCCAGGAAACCCCATGTCCCGACAGATCGATCCACGGGAGTTCGT
Organism: Candidatus Latescibacterota bacterium; assembly: GCA_965206595.1. GTDB lineage: Bacteria > Latescibacterota > UBA2968 > UBA8231 > UBA8231 > CBDCXV01. The sequence continues at coordinate 6,409,282 of OZ242214.1, read as the reverse complement.
CGATATCCTGCTGCCTGTCGTGCGACAGTGCGCCGAGGCGTCGCTGATTTTCTACGGCCGGGTCGCCGATCTGGGAAAGGCGGCCGACACCAGTCTCACCGGGTCGAAGGCGCAGGAGGCGTCGGGCGTGCTCACGGCGCTGGACGGCGCCCTGCAGGAGATCATCCTGGCGGTGGTGTTGCAACGCTACCCGGAGATTCGCTGTATAGCCGAGGAGGACACCGCCCTTAAGCGCCGCTTCCGCGGCAATCGCAGCGATTACGCTCTCATCCTAGACCCGATCGACGGCACCTTGCACTTTCAGCGCGGCGATGCACCGTATCACCTGTCCGTCGGGCTGTGCCGGAACGGCCTGATGCAGGCGGCGATAGTCGCCCGTCCGGATGAGGGCAAGATCTTCACCGCGATTCGCGGCCGGGGAGCCTGGGTGCAGGCCGGAAACCGCCGGCCTAGCCGGCTGCGGCTGCCGCGCACCCCAGGGACGAAGGCGGCTTTCGTCTCGTCGAAGGCGCGCCAATACCAGGAGCTGGTGCGCCCCGCACTGGAGCCGCGCGAGCACCCGATCGGCGCGGCCCTGGTTCTCACCCTGCTGGCCGAGGGAGAGCTGTGCGCCTATCTCACGCGCCAGGTCGAGGTGTATGACGTAGGCCCCCCCTCGTTGATAGCGGAGGAAGCGGGCGCGCGCTGCTTCGTCAGGGGGGGCGGGGTGCCCGCCTACATGAGGCGGGGAAAGTTCCCCCTGTTCATGGCCGCCGCAAACGCTGGAATAGAACAGCTGCTGCACGACGCGGTTCGGGCGGGCGGGAGAAGGCCGTGACCGGGCAAGGGTTCGGCGGCGTCCTGCCGGTCGTCAGCATGCCTTACCACACCGACCTCTCGATCGACTACGCATCCCTGCAAAGGGAGGTCGACCACATCTTCGCTCTCGGCGCCGACGGCTTCTGTCTCGCCCTGGTTTCCGACCTGCTGCGCCTTGCCGGGGAAGAGCGTCTCCGGCTCCCGGCGGAACTGGTGAAGTTCGCCGCGGGAAGGGGTCCGGTCATCGTCAACGTCGGTGCGGAGAGCACCGCGCAGGCGGTTCTCTACGCGCGTGCCGCCGAACAGGGAGGAGCTGCGGCGACGATGGTCCTTCCGCCGGTCACGCGAGCCCTGCCGCAGACCGAGCTGCTCGCCTACTTCGAGGCGATTCTCGAGGCCGTTGAAATTCCCATGTTCGTCCAAGATGCCAGTTCGTACGTCGGCAGTCCGATGAGCGTGCAGTTCCAGGCCGACCTGTTTCACCAGTACGGGGACCGCATCCTCTTCAAACCGGAGGCGACCCCGCTCGGCCCGGCGATCTCTGCGTTGCGTGCGAGCACCGCGGGGCGCGCCGGCATCTTCGAAGGGAGCGGCGGGGTGCTCCTGATCGACTCCCATCGCCGCGGCGTAACCGGAACCATTCCGGGAGTGGAAATGCTAGCCGGGCTGGTGGCGCTCTGGCAGGCCCTGGAGTCGGGGGAGGAGGAAAGGATCTACGACCTCTGGTTTCCCATCTGCGCACTCGCGACCCTGCAGCTTCAGGGCGGGCTCGACGGCTTCATAATCGCCGGTCGCCATATGCTCCATCGCCAGGGTCTGTTCTCCCGGCAGCATCACCGCCGCCCCCTCTCATTCGAGCTCGACGATATTACCAGGGCGGAGCTCGATCGCCTGTACGACCTGCTGCAGCAGGTCCTTGAGCAGTGAGAGACGCAGGCGACATCGGGTGGTCGGGGTGCGCCATGGAGCAATCGCGGCGCATGGCCGGGGTGCTCAGTCCGGTCATTCCCGACGTCGCGGTGCTGATCCGCGCCAACCCCGGCACCATCTCGCTCGGACAGGGAGTCGTCCACTACCGGCCGCCGCCGCAGGCGTTGGAGGCGGTCTCCCGTTTCGGCGGAGAAATCGAACACCATCACTACCAGGCGGCGTCGGGGATTCCGCCGCTGCGCGAGAAGCTGATCGCCAAGCTCCACCGCGAAAACGGGATCGGCGTCGGCGACGGCGACGGGCAGGCCCTCGTAGTCACCGCCGGCAGCAACATGGCCTTCTATCACGCCTTGCTGTCGATCTGCGACCCCGGTGACGAGGTTGTGATCGCGTCGCCGTTCTACTTCAACCACGAGATGGCCATAACCATGGCGAACTGCCGGCCGGTGCTGGCGCCGACAGGATCGGATTATCAGCTCGACCCCGACACCGTCGAAGCCCGTCTGTCCCCGCGCACTCGCGCCGTCGTAACCATTTCTCCCAACAACCCCGCGGGAGTTGTCTACCCGCGGGCGGTCCTGCAGAGGATCAATGATCTGTGCCGAAGGCACGGACTCTACCACTTCAGCGACGAAGCCTACGAGTACTTCACCTACGATGGGGCAGATCACTTCTCGGTGGGCTCTCTGCCCGACACCGAGGTGCACACGATCTCACTGTTTTCCTTCTCGAAGTCGTACAGCCTGGCCAGCTGGCGTGTCGGCTACATGGCGATCCCTCGCCACCTGCTGCGGGCGCTCGAGAAGAGCCAGGACACGATCCTGATCTGTCCCCCCGTCGTTTCCCAGGCCGCGGCTTCTGGAGCCCTCGATGCTGGACTCGAGTACTGCCGCCGCCACGTCGAGAAGCTCTCCCAGGTGCGGCGGCTCTGTCTGGAGCGGCTCACCGAAGTGGACGACCTGTGCACGGTGCCGAAGTCGAATGGCGCCTTCTACCTGCTCGTTCGCCTGCATTGCGACCTCGATTCGATGGCGGTTGTCGAACGCCTGGTGAGGGAGTTCAAGGTCGCCGCCATTCCCGGATCAGGATTCGGGATGACGGATGGCTGCTACCTCCGTGTCGCCTACGGGGCCCTCGAGCCGGACACCGTTGCCGAAGGGATGGATCGCCTTGTGAGGGGTCTGCGCAAGCTGATCGCGTAGGGGCAGGCGCGCCCCGCGGAGTGCCGTCGTTTTCGCACCACCCGCCCTGCAGTGGTCCCGGGGGCTTCTTTCATCCACTGCTTGCCGCCAATTGAGAGCGGCTCGGAATGGTGCCGGTTTCTTGACACTTGCGTTGGCGATTTTATCTTTGCCCACACGAGAGCGACCTGAATTCACGAAAGATTGCCCCTGCGGAAGTTTTCCACTTCCTCTGAACGTGGAACTTCGACAAAGTTTTTTCCGGCATTCTGGTGAGTTGGTCGCTCTTTTTTTCGTGACCGCCAGCGGATATGGGTCCGGCCCCCTCACTCCATCGCAGTACCCGATTCGTCGCGACCTTGCTCGCGCTCGCCGCGAGCGTCGGTGCCGAACAGGTTTCCGTGCGACCCAGGAGCGTCGACTTCGGAACCGTCCAGGTCGGACTTCGCGTCGAATCCAAGATCACCCTGGTCAACAAAGCCCACGAGGCCATCGAGGTACGCCTTTCCGCAGGGGAGCCCTTCTCCATGCCGGTGGAGTCCCTCACCATCGAGAAGGGGAGTGAGCGGGAGATCGCGATCGCTTTCGCGGCCACGAAGCCGGGTGTCTACCGGTCCGAGATCGCCGTCGAGGTGGAACAGCTGTTCGGCTCTGACGGTCTCGCCGTACCTGTCACGGCGACCGCGGCGCGCCCCGGGCTGGTTCTCGATCCCCTGGAAATCGAGTTCGACTCCGTCGCCGTGGGTGCGTCCGCGAGGCGCACTCTCCTGCTGAGCAACAGCGGTCCGGTGCCGCTGCAGATCGACAGTATCTACCTCGCCAGCGGCACGGGACCGTTCGCCGCCCTCCCCCCCGACCAGCTCTCCCTGGAGCCTGGTGCATCCGTCGTGGTGACGCTCGAATTCACCCCGCCAACGGACGGCCTCGTGGTCGACCGCCTGATCGTCGAGGCCCCGGAAATGATCCCTGACAGGGTGGAGGTGGAGGTAGGCGGAGAGGGGTTGGCCGCGGCCGCCGCAGTCTCCCCCCTGCCGGAAGTCGGCCTCGATTTCGGCCGTCTCGAGGCCGGCCGCCGGAGCAGCGCCGCGGTCACCCTTCTCAACCATGGCCGCGCCCCCCTCGAGATCTCGGGTCTCGCGCTGTCGGGAGAGAGCTTCTCTCTTTCTGCCGCCAATGACACGCTGATTCTGAAACCGGGAGGACGCGGCGATTTCGAGGTCGCCTTCAATCCCGCCTTTCCGGGGGTGTCCACGGGAACCCTGTCCCTGGCTACCAGCGACCCTGAACGCCCCCGGATTTCGCTACCCCTGAAGGGAACCGCCTTCGTCGGCCCCCCGGAAATCGTCGTGGTGGGGGACGGGGCGATCGATATGGGCAGCGCCGCCATCGGCAAGACCTTGAGACAGCCGCTGTTGATCTGGAACCGCGGCGGCAGCGCTTTCAGGGTCTCCGTCGAGGTGAAAGGGGAAGGGGAGGAGTTCGGGGTCGAGAGCAGCTCGTACCTGCTGCAGCCGGGTGAAAGTGTGAGCGCAGGTCTCAGCTTCAGCCCGCAGGCGAGGGGACTTCGCGATGCCCTGCTCGAGGTCGCGACCGAAAAAGGGCGCACGGTGCTGCCTCTGACCGGGACGGGGCGCTACCTGGAGCTGAGCCCGACCGCGGCTGAGTTCGGGCGCGTGCCGGTCGGAGAGGCCAGCCATGCCGTCATCGACCTGACCAACGTCGGCAACGCCGATTTCACCGTTACGCGGGTGCTGTCTACGAGCTCCGATTTCACCGTGTACACGCAGGTGTCGGCCGACGACGAGTACGGACTGCCCGCCAACAGCCTGCGGTCGTTGCCCCTCAAGGTCACCTTCACGCCGACGCTTCGCGGGCCGCGCAGCGGCACCTTGCGCCTCGAAGGCTTCTGGGAGGAGGGGAGCGAGACCTTCGACATCCTCCTCAACGGTACCGGCATCGCCGCCGAGATCGAGTTGCACCCCTCCGGGCCCCTGGATTTCGGCTACGTCGTCCTAGGGGAGACCGGGACGCGAACCCTGGTCGCCACCAACATCGGCGACACCGCCCTGCGGGTCGCCGCCAGCACCTTGAGTCGCGAGGCCTCCCTGGAACCGGCGTCCTTCTCGCTGCAGCCCGAAGAGTCGACCAGACTGCAGGTTTCGTTCTCCCCCCGGTCCCTCGGCGACCATTTCGCTGAGATCCTGCTGGTGAGCAACGACGTGCGCGACAAAGCCCAGCCTGTCAAACTGAAGGGCCACGGAGCCCTGGGGACGATCTACCTGACGCAGGTGTCCGCGGTGACGGCCTCGAGGAAATCGCGGTCGCGACCCCTGCCGGTGCCCTGGACCGGTACCCCGGTCGTCGTCGTCGACGGGACCCGCATCGATCTTGCTTTCTCCGTACCGGACTCCTTGAAAGCCGCCCTCGTCGGGAGGCGGATGGAGGTGGAGTGGGTCGAGCTGGACGAGGGGTACGGTCCTGTAGGCCCTTCGAAACGGCTCGAGGTCAACATCTACGACGACGACCAGAGTCTGGTGCCGGCCGAGGCCCTCAACCTCCGCCTTGAGGAAGCCGGAATGAAGCAGGTCCGCCTCAAGATCACGACGCGCAGCCACCCCGGCGCCGCTCCGCAGGCGATATCGCAGGTGTTCGAAGTGGGGGGCTGGAAGTGGGAGTTCGAAGCAAAGCCCCTGGTCTCCTTCCTGACGATCCGCCCGGGCCGCGACTACACCGGGCGCGACGGAAAAAAGGTGGAAGGAGAGACCGAAAGGCTTATCGGGCTGCCTGGAATCGCTTTTGCGGGATGGCACAATCCCGACAACCCGTCGGTGTCCGGCATCCACCTGACCGCCATCGGGAACGTGCTGGAGGCGCTGTCGACGGACAACGCCATTGCCGTCAGCCTCGGGATCGCCCTGTCCGCCTACAAGGACCGGCTCCTCTTCGGGTTCGGGTGGGATATCTACGATTCCAGGCCACTGGTCAAACGTAAAGGGACCCAGGACTACATCATGACGATCAAGTACTCCGGGCTGTTCTAGGTTCCGGAATCCTGCCTGTCCGGGCATCTCCCCGGACCAATCTGGAACTCGAACTCCGAGGGCGGGACACATGAATTTCACCTCCCGAGACCCGGACGGGTCCCCGTATTTGAAAAGGGGATGCCGGTGGTCCTCGCCTTGTCGTACTCGGACGTGCGCCCCGGGGGCAATGGCGTAACGGTTGCCTCCTGCATTTCCAGATATTCCTCACAGACAAGGCGGCCGGCCCCAATTTTCGGGAGATCACTTGACACCTGAAACTATGTTCATTAAGATACATATGTGCACTCTGATGAACTTACAATCTGCATGGTTTCCCTGATAGCCGACCGTTGCGCGCGAGCGCTGAGCGCGGTCGCGTCGCTCTATCTCGCCGTCCGCATCGGCATGGGGCTTCTCGGACCTGAACCTCCATAGGCACCCGTTCCCAAGGGGCTGGGCAGCTCCTCCGGATCGTCCGTAAATGTCTTTTTTTGTTTGACTTTATGGACGAGTTCAGCTTGATTTGTAGTCATCCCCAAAGCATCGTTAATAATCCCCTGATTCTGTGCGGGACAAAGCATTGTGGCTCCTTGGCAGCCTGGCGGGAGCCTTTCTTCTGGCGGCCTCCATCTGGCCGCGATTCCAAGTCGAGGAACCGGTAGAGCCGGTCGTGCCGGTTTCTGAACCGCCCCAGGCCGCGCCGGTTCCGGTACTGTTCGCTCGCGTTTCGGTCCTGAACGGCTGCGGGGACTTGGGCGTCGCCGCCCGCATGAGGGAAAAGGCGCAGTCACTGGGCCTCGACGTAATCGAGGAGGGTAACGCCGACAGTTTCGGCTACCTTGAATCGATCGTGATCGATCGCGACGGAGACCTCGAAAAGACCCGGCAGGTCGCCTCATTGCTCGGAATCCCCAACTTCATCCAGCAAATCAGTGAGGACGACTACCGTCTCGAGGATATCCGCATTATCGTTGGCAAGGATTACAGAAAGCTCCAACTGCTGGAGTAGACCAAAGAGGGCCGAACAGCTGAATTCGCGTTTGGAGTGCCTCCCCGATCCTCTGTCACAAGATCCAAGGCTGTCGCTCATCGCCGGAATTCTTCAGGAGAAAAAGGCGGAGGACATCCTGGTTCTGGACCTGAGGACGGTCAGCGATGCAGCCGACTGTTTTGTTATCTGCAGCGCTTCTTCGGACCCCCATGTAAAGGCCCTCGTCACCGCTCTCGTCGAGTCCCTGAGAGCGGCGGGCAACAAGCCTTGGCATGTCGAGGGGATGGAGCAATGCCGCTGGGTGCTGATCGACCTAGTGGATATCGTGGTCCACGTTTTCCTTCCGCAGGCCCGGGAGTATTACGAATTGGAGCGTCTTTGGGGAGACGCCGAGCATGTGGCGTTGGAGTGCGATCTGTCCGAATCGCCGCGGCTTCCGGCAGCGTCCGGGGTTATCGAGACGACGTGAGGATCGAAACAGTCGAGTGGATCGAGCCCGGGGGCGGGAAAGAGCCCGTCCTGCGCCTGCTAGATCAAACGCGACTGCCCGCGGAGGTTGTCTACGTCGACTGCACCGACGCAGAAATGGTCGCCGAAAGCATCGAGGTCCTCAGAGTGCGGGGAGCCCCGGCCATCGGCGTCGCCGCGGCCTACGGAGTTGCTCTGGAGGCCCGCAATGCCCTCGGAAAAGCGGACTTCTCTGGGCGTGTCGAGGAGGCCTTGAAACGGCTCGCCGGTACGCGGCCGACTGCCGTGAACCTGTTCTGGGCGTTGCAGCAGATGCGCGACACGATTGGGCGATGTGCAGGCGAGGGATCTCTCGATGAGGAACGGCTTGCCCGCGATCTGCTCGCAGCTGCTCACCGCATCCGTGAGGAGGACCGCGCGGTCTGCAGGCGCATCGGGGAACACGGGTCCGGCCTGTTGTCCGATGGCGACAAGGTCCTCACCCACTGCAACGCCGGGTCCCTTGCGACGGCTGGCTGGGGCACCGCGCTCGGTGTTGTGTACGGCGCGGCTCAGCAAGGCAAGCGGGTGCGGGTTTTCGCAGACGAGACGAGGCCGCTGCTGCAGGGTTCGCGGCTGACGGCATGGGAACTTATGCAGAACGGAATCGACGTAACCGTGATCTGCGACGGGGCCGCCGCGGCCGTCATGAGAGCCGAGAAGATTTCCAGTGTCATCGTCGGCGCCGACCGCGTCGCCGCCAACGGTGATGTCGCCAACAAGATCGGCACGTATGGATTGGCGGTGGTCGCGCGCGAGCACGGAATCCCCTTCTACGTGGCCGCCCCGATGTCGACCGTCGATTTCCAGCTGCGGTCAGGAGCCGAGATCCCCATCGAAGAGAGGTCCCCGGAGGAGGTGAGCGGGGGGCCGGTAGCGGCCAATACCCCGCGGGGAGTCGAGGTTTTGAACCCGGCCTTCGACGTGACGCCGCACAGCCTCATCGACGCCATCATCACCGAGCACGGCGTGGCGCGGCCATCTTTCGATGCCGCCTTGAGCATCTGGAACGGAAAGCATGAATAGCCGTCGCCGCGTGCCTTGCGTTTCCTGGGTCCGCGTTTCCGCGGGGCTGCTGCTGTGGGCGCTTACCGTCGGCAGCGGCTGCGCAGGCCGGGCGCAACAAGTGCAGCAACCCGCCCCGCGGCAGACCGAGGGCGCCCCCCCGCTTGCGGAGGAGTTCGATCCGCGGTCGGTGCGGGACGATCTGCTGCTGATCGAGCCCGCGTTCGCGCCGCCCTCCCAGCGAACCGAGGCGCCTGCAGCGGAGTCCCCGGTGCAGGAAGTCAGACCGGACCAGACTTCCGCCGAGGAACGGCCCTGGGGCGGCAGCGCCGTGCCGGATACGCCGGGGGCATATCGCGTCCAGGTCGTCGCTCTGAGCAGTGAAACCGCGGCGCGGCAGCTTGCCGAATCGTTGCAGCGGCAGTTGGGAGTGGAGGTAACCGTCTTCCCGCACAACGGTCTGCATGCCGTCAGGGCAGGTCGATTTGCCCGCCCTGACGCGGCCCAGGTGCTGCGGGCGCGAATCGCGGAAATGAAAAGCGACTTCGCCGATGCCTTCGTCGTCCGCTTCCCTGCCGCTGGGCAGGTGGAACCGCCGAACGAAAAAAGCCCTCCCCCCGGAGAGGAGCCCGAGCAGGACCTCCCCGGGCCGGAGGACCCCGGGCGCGGGCGCGAGCCCGGATGGAGGGTCCTCATCTACGAGTCTCTCGACCTGACGGATGCCGAGGCGTTCCGCCGCAAGGCGGTCGAGCGGCTCGGCCGGGACGATGTGGAGATCAACTTCCACGAGCCCTTGTTCAAGGTCGAGGTGGGCCAGTTCAGGGCCGGGGAGGAAGCCGCGGCGCAGGAGCTGGTGGCGTTGGTCAAGAGACGCGGCTTTCCCAGCGCCCTGAAAGTGCGCCGCGAGGTGACGGTTCCGAAGGAGGACCAATGAGCGCGGTCGCGCGAGTGTTCCTGCTGTCCCTGGTCGCACACCTGGCGGGGTGCGCGACCAAGTGGGTGGTCCACGACACCCCTCAGCAGCCCGTTGCCCAGGCGGCCGATTCCGTGTATGCCGACCTCTCGCTCGAACGCGAACGCGAACGCGAGCGGCTGCTTCTGCGGGCCCGCATGCGCCATCTGCGCGCGCTCGAGGAGATCGCCGCCAAGCGGTTCCAGTCGGCTCAAAAGGAGCTCGACAAGGCTTTTTTCACTCTCACGGCCCTGCAGCAGGAGGAGGAGGAGGAGGAGGACGGCCAAGAGACCCGGGAAACTGGGACCGGCCAGCTTCCGCCCGCTGCCCCGGGACCGGTGCCGTATTCCGGCCCGGCGCCGTATGCGGAGGATGTCGACAGCCTTGCGGCGGCGGTGGAGCGCACCTACCTGACGCTGGTGCCCCACCTCGAGAGTCTGTCCCCCGACAGCCCGGTATCGGTTCTGCTGCAGGGATTGTCGGAAGAGCGCATCGAGGACCTTCCCCCCGATGCCAGCGAGATGGTCCGCATCCACAAGGTCACGCCTCTGTGCGACATCCCGATCGACTACAACCCCCGGGTCGCAGCCAGCATTCACTTCTTCCAGACCAAGGGCCGAAAAAGTTACGCGAGCTGGATGCGCCGCTCGGGCAGGTACCGCGACATGATACTCGAAATTCTGCGCAGCGAAGGGCTTCCCCTCGACTTCGTTTACCTGGCCATGATCGAGAGCGGCTTCAACCCACGCGCCTATTCCAGGGCCAAGGCGGTCGGGTTGTGGCAGTTCATGCTCGGGACCGGCCGCCTCTACGGCCTTGACCGAACTCACTGGGTCGACGAGCGCCGCGACCCTGAAAAGGCCACGCGCGCCGCCGCCCGCCACCTCAAGGACCTGTTCGCACAGTTTGGAGATTGGCGGTTGGCCGCGGCGGCGTACAATTCCGGAAAGGGGCGCGTTTCGCGGGCGATCAACAAGACCGGAAGCCGCGACTTTTGGGAGCTGCAGTTGCCGAGGGAGACGCGTAACTACGTGCCGTTGCTGATGGCGGCGACGCTCATCTCCAAGAACCCGCGGCTGTTCGGGCTGGACCATCCGCCCACGGAGACCCCTGCCGACATTGAGCAGGTACGGTTCTCGGAACAGGTGCACTTGCCGACCGCGGCGCGCCTCATGGGAATCGACTATCAGACGCTTCGCGACCTCAACCCGGAGCTGCGGCGCCAGTGGACGCCTCCAGGGAAACCGTATTTCCTGCGGGTCCTGGCCGGAAGCGGGCCCTCCTTGCTGCGCGCCTACGCCCGGCTCCCCGATTCGCAGAAACCCGGGGTCGACCGGTACGTGGTCCGTCGCGGCGACAGCATATCGTCGATAGCGGCCGCGTTCGGCATCGGCATCCGCGACATCGCCGAGGCCAACGGATTGCGAAATCCAGACCTCATTCACCCCGGACAAAGCCTGTACATTCCCGTGGGCTCCATGACCGGGCGGTTGCGGACCAATGCGAACGCCGGCAGCTCGCAGGGGACCCATTCCGTTCATACGGTCCGGCGGGGCGAATCCCTGAGCGTGGTGGCGCGCCGGTACCGGGTCGCCGTTGCCGACCTGAAGCGCTGGAACGGGCTGCGGGGCGACCTGATCCGGCCAGGTGACAAGCTGCGGCTCGAGATTTCGGGATCGGCTACGCGCGCCCCGGCACGATCACAGCGTTCGACCCGGGGGACCGTGCACCGCGTCCAGTCAGGGGAAACCTTGTGGGGGCTGTCGCGGCGATACCGCATCGACCTGGACGACCTTGTCGCCTGGAACGGGCTCACAGATTCGACGATCAGACCGGGGCGTGATCTTGTCGTGGGCCCGCCGGAGGACGGCGGTTTCGACCTCTACACCGTCATAAGCGGAGACACCCTCCATAGCATCGCGCGCCGCTTCGGCACCAACGCGCGTTCCGTTGCTCGCAACAACAACATGAGCCAGTCGACGATGCTTCTCACGGGGATGACGCTCAGGGTTCCATCCCAAGTGGATTAGCGTCTCTGTGCTCGACCTGGTACGGCAGATCCTGTTCCTGTGCCTGGCTTTCGTTATCCAGACGACATGGGCATATCACCTCGGTATTTTCGAGGTCTTTCCCGACGTCGTCATCCTGACGGTCGTCTTCATCGCCCTGAGGGCAGGACCGGTTCGGTCGACCCTTCTCGCCTTCTGCGCCGGCTTCGTCCAGGATACCTATCTTCCGGGGGAGCTGGGGTTGAACACCTTGGCCAAGTCCGTCACCGCCTTCGCCGTCGCCTCCCTGCGGGGCCGCGTTCTGGCGGATTCCCCGCGGGTTCAGGTGATGATCATCTGCGCCTCCGTCCTGGTGCACGACCTGATCTTCTACGCCGCCCACGGCGGGATCGCGGTGTTCGAGAAGCCCTATTTCTGGCTGCGTTACGCACCGGGCCGGGCGTTCTACACCGGCCTTGCCGCCGGCCTCTTTGTGTTTCCTCTGCGGGTGCTCCGGCGTCTTCACCTGTAGGCTCCCGCTGAAGCTGCTCCGCCATGGATCCGGCGACTCACAAACAGTGGATGAGCAAGTTCCGCGTCCTGATCATCGCGGTAGCCATCCTTTTCAGCGTGCTCCTGGTCCGGCTCTTCCATCTGCAGGTCAGGACCTTTGCGGACTACGCCAAGGAGTCGGAGGACAACCGCATCCACCAGAAGCGCGTCACCGCTCCGCGAGGGCGTATCCTCGATCGCGATGGCCGCGTCCTTTCCCGCAACCGCGCCTCCTACACGGTCTCGCTGATCTCGTCGACGCCACAGCGCAACGCCGAAACCATTGCCGCCCTTGAGAGTGCGCTAGGTGATGTGATCCCCCTTTCTGCTTCCAGGGAGCGATTCAAGCGACTGAAGCGGGACGTCGATTTCGAGACCGTCTGCATCGTCGAGGAGCGCCTCATGGATGACTGGCCCCTGGCGATCGCCATCGAGCCGCAGCGACAGTACCCGCATGGCCCGGTGGCCTCCCACCTGCTTGGGTACATGGGACAACTGCCGCCAACCGATATCGACAAGTTGTCGTCGGGGCGCTACGTCTCGGGGGACTACGTAGGCAGGAGCGGGGTCGAGAGAGTTTTCGAGGACACTCTGCGCGGCTGGGACGGTGTCCGCTACGTGGAAATGGATGCCAAGCTCCGCATAATCGATGAATTCCCCTTTCCCGAAAGAGAACGGGTCCCAACGCCTGGACGGGATCTCCTCCTCACCCTGGACCTCGACCTTCAGCGGGCTGCCGAAGCCGCGTTGCCGAAAACCCGGGCGGGCAGTGTGGTAGCCCTAGATCCCCGCGACGGGGCGGTGCTGGCGATGGCCAGCCGGCCGACCTTCGATCCGAATGTTTTCGTGTCGTTCCAGTCCCAGCAGGATCGGCTGCGCCTGATGTCCAGTGACGACGATCTGTTGAATCGCTCGCTCCAGGGGCAGTACCCGCCCGGCTCGACTCTGAAGTTGGTCGCTTCCGTAGCTGCCCTCGAAGCGGGAATAACCGACACCATGAGTACCTTCCCACCCTGCGCCGGCTCGCTGCGGGTGGGAGACACCGTCTTCCGCTGTTTCAACCGCCAGGGGCACGGGGCGCTGAACCTGCTGGAAGCGACTGCCACCTCGTGCAACATCTATTTCTATCACCTCGCCCAGCATCTCGGCATGAAGGCGTGGTACGCCACGGCCTCCAAGCTCGGGTTCGGGGCCGCGACCGGCTTTCACGAGGAGTTCATGGAGAGAACCGGCCTGCTGCCCTCGCGACAGTACTATGTCGAAAACGAGGGGTGGTGGGCGGCCGGGCACCTGCTGAACCTCGTTATCGGACAGGGAGCTTTTCTGGCGACGCCGCTGCAGATGGCCCGATACGTAGCCGCCCTGGCCAACGGCGGTAACCTCGTCACCCCCCACGTTCATGGTTCGGCCCCGCGGCCAGAGAGAATCGAGGGGATTTCCAGGAGCACCCTGAACATCGTCAAGGAGTCGATGCGCCGCGTCGTCTACAGCTCCAACGGAACCGGGAAGCGCCTGCGTCTCGACGGCCTAGAGGTCGCCGGCAAGAGTGGGACCGCGCAGGCTCCGGGCAGGGGGGACGACGCATGGTTCATCGCCTTCGCTCCCTTCGAGAAGCCGGAGATAGCCGTCGCCGTGATCGTTGAAGGGGGAGGGGGGGGAGGAGCGGTGGCGGCTCCGGTGGCGCGCGCGGTCTTCGAGGCCTGTTTCGAGGACAGGCTCGCCGGGGCAGGTCCGCGGCCGGTCCCGGAGGCAGGTGGGAACCGAAGGCGCCCGGGGACGTGAGAGCGGCTCGCGACTTCGACTTGCTGTTGCTGGCGCCGGCCGCGGCGATGGTGGTGGTGGGGGTCTTCATGATCCACAGCGCCGCCAACGAGTCCGATATCTGGAAGAACCAGGCCTTTTTCGCCCTGTGCTCGGTTTTTTCTGCCGCCGCCATCGTCTACGTGCCGGAGCGCCTCCTCTTCGGACTGGCGTACCCGGCGTACGGTTTTTCCCTGCTCCTGCTGGCTGCCGTGCTGGTCTGGGGGTCCGGTGAACCGGCGCGCTGGCTCGCCATCGGTCCGTTGCGCCTGCAGCCGAGCGAGTTGGTGAAGGTGACCACCGTGCTCGCCCTTGCTCGCTGCCTCGGAGACACCAACGCCGAGCAGATGAACAGCGTAAAGCCGTTCGTTATGGTCATGGCCCTGACCCTCGCGCCGATGGTCCTGGTCGCCAAGCAACCAGACCTGGGTACCGCGGTCGCCATGGGCGGGTCGTTGTTTTCGATGATCTACTGGGCGGGGATGAGGCCCTCACACCTGCTTATCATCGTCGCTCCCGTGCTCAGCGTCCTCTTTTCCTTCGAGCCGCTGTGGGGGCCGGACAACGCCGCCATTCTGTACGCCTTCTTCATCATCGCCAGCTCGGTCGGCATCCACCTCGTGGTGGCGCGGCTGTGGGCGACCCTGGCACTGCTGGCCGTCAACCTGACTGCGGGGCTGTACCTGTGGTCGGAAATAGTTCGCGACTACCAGAAAACCCGCATCCTGACCATGCTCGATCCCGAAAGCGATCCGCTTGGTGCCGGCTGGAACATCATCCAGTCGAAAATCGCCATCGGATCGGGGGGGTTGACCGGGAAGGGATTCCTTGAGGGGACGCAGGCCAAGTACGAATTCCTGCCTGCCGCCCACACCGACTTCATCTTCTCCGTCATTGGAGAGGAGCTCGGCTTCGGCGGGGTTCTCCTGGTCCTGGCGTTATTTCTGGCGGTCATCTGCCGCTCGCTCTACATCGGCACGATGGCGAGCAACCGGTTTTTCAGCCTGACGGCGATCGGCCTAGCGTCGATGTTCACTTTCCACGTGTTCGTCAACGTCGGCATGACCATCGGCGTGATGCCGGTGACCGGATTGCCCCTTCCTTTCCTGAGCTACGGGGGCTCTTCCCTGTTGGCCAACTGGATTGCCATCGGCCTGCTGCTCCACGTCTACAACTACCGGAACGAGTACTGATGGTGCTGCGCGCCGCGCCGCTGGTGTTTTCTCTGACCGGCGTTTTCGTCATCGAGAACCACTGCGGCGGCTCCCCCGTCGATCACGGGCATCTCGCCCGTCACTTTCTAGAGCAGGGGTACTACGAGCGCGCCTTGCAGGAGGCGGAGAGAGCGCGGCGCGAGGAGAGCGTGGCGACGAGACCGCGGCTGCTGGCCGCTCTCGCCCATCTCGGCCTCGAGGATGTCGAAAGCGCAGTAGAGCAAATGCAAGGGGCGATTCGTATCGAGCCGGACGACCCCCGCCTGTTCGCGACACTGCGGGAGATCTGCCTTCAGGAGAATCGCCTCGATCTGGCGCGGGACGCCCTTGGGGAGCTGCGCGCGGAGTTCCCCGAAAACTGGCACGTCCGTGCGGGACTGGGCTGGGCCTATCGCGGGTTGGATGAAGCGGGGACGGCCCTGGAGTTGCTCGAGGAGGCGATCGCTCCGGCTGACAGCATAGACAGCGGCGCCCGCGACTTCGCCCTCGTCCAGCTCGGCAGGATCTACCTGCGGCAGGAGCGCTTCGAGGACTGCGCCGTGGTGCTGCAGAAGGCGCTGTCGCGCGCGGGCGAGGAGTACACCCTGCTGCTGCTCGGGGAATGCCGTCTCAGGCAGGGCCTGGAAGAGAAGGCCGGACTCCGGTTCGAGGAGGCCATGGCCGCTTCGCATGCACCGGCGGCGACCGCCTCCCACATCGCCATGGTCTACTACGGCATCGGGGCGCGGCAACGGGCCATCGAGTACTACGAGCGCTCCCTTCGAAAGGAGGAGACGCCGCTGACTCTCAACAACCTCGCCTGGCTCTACGCCGAGGAAGGGGTGCAGCTGGAGCGAGCTCTCGACTTGTCGCTACGCGCAGTCAAGAGCGCCCCGGACAACGTCGTCTTTCTCGACACCTACGCCGAGCTGCTTTTCCTGCTCGGTCAGCGCCAGCGTGCCATCGCCCTGATGGAGCTGGCACTGGTGATGGAGCTCCCGGGCGGCGAGCAGTACGACTACCTGCTGGCCCAGCTGGAGAAGTTCCGCGGCGGTGCGGCGATGCCGGTGTTGCCCGAAACCCCGTAGCTCGGTTATCGATACCGCCTGTAGTCGATGCGCAACTGGTCGAGACGCATGTACAGGTGCTTGCGCGAGATTCCGATCGCCTCGGCCACGTGGGTGATTACCCCGTTGTGACGCCGCAGGGCACCGCACAGGAACCGGCGCTCGAACTGCTTGCGCGCCTCCCAGTAGGTGGTGGCGCCCATTTCCGCCAACTCCTCCTGCTCCTGCCAAGTGGCGACCTCCGCGGGAATGTCGGCGCAGGTCAGCTCCTCCCCGCGCGCGAGGATCACCATGCGCTCCAAGATGTTTTCGAGCTGCCGGATGTTTCCCGGCCAGGGGTACTGCTGCAGGCACTCGACGGCATCGGACCGGATGCGCAGGGTGTGCCCCTTCCGGCGGCCGGACCGGGCCAGGAAATGCTCGATCAGCAGGGGGATGTCCTCGCCGCGGTCCCGGAGCGGCGGAAGCTCTATCGGCAGGACGTTGAGGCGGTAGTAGAGATCCTCCCGGAATTCCCCGCGCTTCACCGCCGCGGCCAAGTCGACGTTGGTCGCGGCGACGACGCGGACATCGGTGCGCAGGGTGCGGGTGCCGCCGATGCGTTCGAACTCCCGTTCCTGGATAACGCGCAGCAGGCGCTGTTGCACCTTGCCGTCGGCGGTCCCGATCTCGTCGAGCAGGATGGTCCCCTGGTGGGCGAGCTCGAAGCGCCCTGGCCGCTGCCGCACGGCCCCGGTGAAGGCCCCCTTTTCGTGGCCGAAGAGCTCGCTTTCCAGGATCCCCTCCGGCAGGGATGCGCAGTTCACCCGCACGAAGGGCCCCTCGGAGCGCGGGCTTTGACGGTGAATCGCCCGCGCCAGCACCTCCTTACCGGTTCCGGATTCACCCTGGATCAGGACCGTCGCCCCCGTCCGGGCCATGCGCTCGAGCTCGTCGAGGACCCGCTTCATTCGGCTGTTTCCCGTCACCATCAAGTCCGGTTCCCCCTTGGCGGTCTGCGGAGGGGAGAAGGGTGGATTGCGAACCGTTACCGCCTGGCCGGTTTGGATCTCGGTATGCGACATGTCGTGTCTTTCCTCGTCGAAAGTGACCTTGATACCCGGCCTGCTGCGGTAGCCGGCCGCTGGCGGAGGGTAGACGCCCCTCGCGGAGGCTAGACGCCCCTCGCCCCGGAATGCTCCGCGCTCGCTGCAAGATGCGTGCCGGCCCCCGTTGCCTCCCCGGTCCGGCACTTTCCCCCTTTTCGCGAGTACTCCTGCGGGTTCATCCGTCAGACTGTGAGCGGCCGTCCGTGGAGGCGCTGCCGCCTGCCGGAAATCCGGTACCGGGGGGCATGGCCTCGACCCCTCGCACGGGCAGCGTGAGGCTGTGCACGGCAACGGGAACTCGACGACACAGGGTGATTGCAGTGATAGAAAAGATGACTGAAAGACATGCCGGGACCGGTGAGCTCATCGGCAATTCCAACGGCCTCGCCGAGGTTCTGGCCGACGTCCGGCGCCTTCTCGGCCTGCCGATCAATGTGCTGATAGAAGGGGAGAGCGGAACCGGGAAGGAACTGCTGGCGCGCTCGCTCCACTTCGACGACCCGGCACGCAAGCGGGGGCGGTTCGTTGCGGTCAACTGTGCTGCCCTGCCGGAGCAGCTGCTGGAAGCGGAACTGTTCGGCCATCGCAAGGGGCTGTTCACCGGGGCCGACCGCGACCGCGACGGCCTCATCCGGCGCGCCGACCGCGGCACGCTGTTCCTCGACGAGGTTTCCGAGCTGTCGCTTCCCCTGCAGCCCAAACTGCTGCGCGTTCTACAGGAACGGGCGGTACGGCCCCTAGGCCACAGCGCCGAGGTGCCGGTCGACCTACGCGTAATCTGCGCCACCAACCGCCCCCTGCGGACCTGCATGGGGGCCGGGCAGTTTCGCGCCGACCTCTTCTACCGGCTCGCCGAATTCGAGCTTTGCATGCCGCCCCTGCGCGAGCGGCGCGGCGACATCCTGCCGCTGGCGCACCATTTCCTCGCCCAATTCTCCCACCAGTTCGGCAAGAGCGGTCTGCGCTCGCTGTCGGGGGAAGCCGCGGCCTGGCTGCAGAACCGGGATTGGGCGGAGAACAACGTGCGCGAGCTCTCGGTGGCCTTGAAACGCGCCGTCCTGCGCTGCGACGGCACGGTGCTGCAGCTCGGGCATCTGCTCGCCGACGAACCCCCGGTTCCGGTCCTCCCCTTGGGGTCCCAGCTGCAGATACTGGAGCGCCACCACCTCGAGGCGGCCCTGCGCAAAAGCGCGGGAAATATCTCCGCGGCCGCCCGCATGCTGGGGATGAAGCGTTCGACCCTGTTCGACCGCCTGCGCAAGCTGGGAATCGAGAAACCGTGAATCCGGAGGACCGCAGGGTCTGGCTGGGGGCGGTCGAGCTGCGGCTCGCCGACCCGTCGCTGCGCCGGTTGCCGGCGGTGCGGCTGATCCATACCGACGGAAACGGCGTGCGCTGCGACCGGCTGGGGCCTGTCTGCTGGTTCTACTGGTACCGCCAAGCGGCCCCGACGGTCCTCCAGATGCAGTACTTCGAGCTAGTCTGCCGCCTCGCCGGCTGCGAGCACTGGATTGCGCGGGAGATGCCGGACCGGGGTTTCGCCCCCAACCGGAGCCGGACCTGGAGCTCGGCGGAGGCGCCTGCGGTCTGGAGGGTGGAGGAGCACGGGTTGGCCTACATGCTGCGCTCCGACCGAGGGCAGGCGCCCGGGCTGTTTCTCGACCAGCGGCGCAATCGCGAATGGATTCTGGGGGAAGCGCAGGGCAGGAAAGTGTTGAACCTGTTCGCCTACACGGGAGGCTTCGGGCTGTGCGCGGCCCGCGGCGGCGCCGAGGAGGTCGTCAACGTCGACAGCAGCCGGGCAAATCTCGAATGGGCCCGAGAGAACGTCCGCCTCAACGATCTCGACGAACTCCTGATCGAGTTCGCCGGGGTCGACGCGCGCCAGTTCATGCGCGGCTGCAGGCGCCGGGGCCGGCGGTTCGACCTGATCGTCTGCGACCCGCCCTCTTTCTCGCGCGGCGCCGAAGGTGTCTTCCGCATCGAACGCGATCTGCCGGCCCTGCTCGCCGCCGCCGCCGCCCTGCTGCGGCCTGGCGGGAAGATGCTGGTCAGCAGCAACTACGAGAAGTGGACGGCCCCTCGGTTCGAGCAGGTAGTTGCGGAGGCCTTGAGGGGAAGGGATGCAGTTCCGGGGCCGGCTCCCGAAGCGGACGCGGATTTCGAGGCACCGGGAGCCGAGCGCATCCTCAAGTCGGTGTTGGTCGCTCCGGACGGGTGAGGTCCCGCCCTACAGTCCCCAGACCCCGATGGCGGTGCCCCCGAAGATCCAGTCGCGGTCGCCTGCGTCGAGGTCGGAGAAATACTCCCGCGGGAAGGTCAGCGAATTGTCGTACCCCTCGCGGGAGCTGACCGGGGGATAGTCGCTGCCCCACATCAGGCGGCTGGGGCCGAAAGCTTCCAGGGCCATGCGCGCCAGGGGCGGCACCTCCTGGAAGGGATGCGGGAGCCGGCAGAATTCCCCGAACCCGGGAACTTTCATCGTCAGGTTTGGGTAGGAGGCCAGCTTCAGGACCTCGGCGAACTCGCTGTACGGGGGTTTTTCGTCCTGGCCGACGCCGCCGAGGTGCTCGATGACGATGCGCAGTTCCGGGAAGGTCTCGACGACCTCCCGGAAGCGCGGGGACAGCAGGCTGGCGGGGGAGCAGAAGGCGCTGACCACGAGGTCGACCTCGGCCGCGGTGCGCCAGTGAGCCATCGGCTCGGCGCACGAAGCCCGCGAGCCGGCGAGCAGGCGGATGCCGCCGACACCCTGGTCCGCCCACCTGCGGATGGCGCCGCCGTCATCGTCCGCAGGCACGATCATGGCCCCCTGAAGGCGATCCCCGTGGGTGCGCAGGCAGTCGACGAGATAGCTGTTGTCGCTGTTGCCGTTGTACTGGATAAGCACCGCCTTGTCGACCCCCGAGCGGTCCATATGGAACAGCAGGTGGTCGATCGGCTCGTACTTGTGAAGACCGGTGTGACAGTGGCTGTCGACGATATGCATGGTCGACCTCGTCGTGCGTTGCCCGCTGCGAGATGCGATGATGGAGCCCGCGGCCGGTCTCCGGGGGATCAGTTGAAGTCCGGGCCGGCCGCGGTAGTGAGTTCTTCGGCGAGCTGGCGGTAGTTCCGGGCTCCGGTCGAACGCGGCTCGTGCAGAATGACGGGCATGCCGAAGCTGGGAGCCGAGGCGAGACTGACGTTGCGCTTGATAAGGGTATCGAAAACCTTGTCCTCGAAGTAGGATCTGACTTCGGCCGCCACCCGCTTGGACAGCTGCAGGCGCTCGTCGTACATCGTCAGCAGGACCCCCTCCACTTCGAGGTCGGGGTTGAGGTAGCGCTGTACGAGCTGCACCGAGTTTAGCAGCTTGCTCAGGCCCTCGAGAGCGTAGTACTCGCACTGCACCGGGATCAACACCGAGTCGGCCGCGGACAGGGCGTTGACCGTGAGCAGCCCGAGGGAAGGTGGGCAGTCGAGGATTACGAAATCGTAGTTCTCCTTAACTTCCTTCAAGGCCTCGGCGAGCTTCTTTTCGCGTCCGAAAACGGAGGCCATCTCGACTTCGGCGCCCGCCAGGCTGATGTTCGAGGGTACCAGCTCGAGATCGGGAATATCACTCGAGCATATTACGCCCTCGAGCGGGGCCTGTCCGACCAGAACTTCGTACACGGAGCCGTCGTATTGCTCGAGGCCCGCTTCGCAGCCGCTGGTTGCGTTTGCCTGGGGATCGAGATCGACGAGGAGGGTACTGCGTCCGTTGGCGGCGAGGCAGGCCGAAAGGTTTACCGCCGTCGTCGTCTTTCCCACCCCGCCCTTCTGATTGGCGATTGCGATGACCTTTCCCATTTTCCGCCCGCTCTCTCCCGTGGATTGGCTGCACGAAACAGTCCCGGCCTGCCCGCGCGACGAGGGTGCAGGTCGCACGCGAGGGAAAGATTTACTGAGGTATTTTCGTGGAACCAAGTAGAAAAAAGCCTCGCGACCGCCACGAGACAGAGGGGCAATATAGGGCGGTCTCTGGGAAGATGGCAACAGAGATTTCGTCCTACACCTACGAGGGGAGACCGGATGGAATTCAACGACGACAGCACGGTTGTGGCCGAGCTCAAGGCCCGGGTACGCGAGTTCGTCAGCGACCGCGACTGGGACCAGTATCATTTTCCCAAGGACTTGGCCATCGGGCTGGCGATCGAGGCCGCTGAGCTACTCGAGCAGTTCCGCTTTCGCAGCAACGAGGAGATCGAAGGAATGATGGTCGATTCCGGGCAGCGGCGGCGGGTCGCCCACGAGCTGGCCGACGTCCTCTACTTCGTGCTCCTGATGTGCGCAAACCTCGGACTGGACACGAGCTCCATTCTCGCGGAAAAGCTGGCGCTATCCGCGCAACAGTACCCGGTCGAGAAAGCGAGGGGCCGCAACCTCAAGTACACCGAGTTGCAGACCGCGGCCGGCGAGGGGGAGGGGGAATGAGCGGGCAAGGTTCGGGTATCGAGCGCCTGGTGGGGATCATGGCGCACCTGCGGGCCCGGGACGGCTGCCCCTGGGACCGCGAGCAGACCCACGCTACCCTCAAACCGTTCCTTCTCGAGGAGACGTACGAGCTGTTCGAGGCGATCGACTCGGGTAGCGACCGGGAGTTCGTCGGGGAGCTCGGAGACGTTCTCCTGCAGGTGATATTCCATTCCCAGATCGCCGCGGAGGCGGGGCGCTTCACGATCGACGACGTCGCCGCGGCGATCGTCGACAAGCTGATCCGCCGCCATCCGCACGTATTCGGCAGCACCGAGGTAGAGGACGCCGACGAGGTGGTTGCCAACTGGGAACGGATCAAGAGATCGGAGCGGGAGGAGAACCGCGAGCATCCGGTTTCCGCTCTCGACGGGGTGCCCGCGGAGCTTCCGGCGCTGCTGCGCGCGCAGCGGATTCAGGAAAAGGCCTCGAAGACGGGGTTCGACTGGGAGCATGCAGGGGGCGCGCTCGACAAGGTAGCCGAGGAGTTCGAGGAACTGCGCCTGGAACTGGCGGCTAGGGAGAGGCCCTCAGGTGCCGGAGTTACAGCTGCGGGCCCCGGCGAGGGGGCCCGTGTTGAGGAGGAGATGGGCGACCTGCTGTTCGCGCTGGTCAACACAGGCCGCTTCCTGCGCCTTTGTCCCGAAGAGGCGCTGCGACGAGCGGTCGCCAAGTTCGAGCGCAGGTTCCGCGCCGTCGAGAAGCGCTTCCGCGCCGCCGGGTGCGATCTCGAGGAGGCCTCGCTCGAGGAGATGGACCGAGTCTGGGAGGAAGTGAAGGAGTCGGAAGGATAAGGAGGGGGCCCGAGCCCCGAGGCGTCCGCTCTCCGCCGGCAATCAGGACTCGGCGCGAATCGACGGCCTGCCGCGGCGTGCTTTCGGCTTCTCTCTCGCTCTACCCCGTTCAGGGAGAGGACGTTTTCGGGCGACCCTGATCTCGGGGATGAGCCGCTGCTGCAGGTCAAAAAAGGGTGCAACCCCGAACCGAGGTTGCGCCCTAGAAAATGGTGGAGGCGGCGGAAGTTGCAGCCCTGGAAGGGGACGAAGCAGGGCAACCGGGGGCAGATGCCGTACTCGAGCCGGGGGTCGGCCGCCTTGATGGCCCGGCTCATCGCCGCGACCTGGCGCTCGGTCGCCAGGGTCTTGAAGCGCAGCAGGTCGACGACGGCGTCGTCCTCCATCAACAGGTCGACGGCGTCGAAGATGCCGGCCTGGCTGTCGAGGAACAGGTCGACCTTCTCCGGGGTGAGGCCCCGCAGGCACTCGCGCAGCCGGCCGGATGCCGCATTCATCTCTTCCAGGTCGCCGCCTAGCTCCGCGGCGAGGGCCCGGGCATCCTCTCCTGTTGGCAGCGGCGCGAAGGTCAGCGGACCTCCGCCGGTGAAGCCGGGGGTGATCTCGTACCCGAATCCGGGGCCGTCGGTGACGAAGCCGGCCAGCGACGGGAAGTGCAGCAGGAAGTCGCGGACGCGGGCTTCGACGTACTCCCAGCCGTGGTCCCGCCTCGACTCTTCGGACGCCCACTCGGCCTCTCCGTCCGGGCCCTCGCCGAGGTAGCCGAAGACGCAGACCCGCACTCCCTTGGACGACAGCTGCTCGATCACGGCCCCGAGGCGCTCGGACTTCTCCTCCATCCCGGGCGGCAGCTCCGGGGGCCTGGCGCCGACCCCTTCGTAGAGCTCGGGGGTAGCCCGGAATGCCGCCGGGACCATGCGCCCGCGGCGGGGGGTGGCGAAGTAATCGCGAACGAACCGCCCATTGGTGCGGGCGCCGCGGGGCGCCGCCTCCTGGTGCGGGCGTTCGTCGTAGAGGTGGCCGAAGACGAGCATCAGGTCGCCGACCCCGCCGGCGATCAGCTCGTCCTGGACGCGCTCGTCCTCGAGGAAGTCGAAAGGAGGGTAGACGAAGGGCAGGGGGCGCAACCGCGGCATGGCGACCTCCAGGTTGGAGTGGGAACTTTCGAGTTGTCCCGGTGACGATACTGAAATTCAGCGGTGCCGGCCGGCTTCACGGTACTCGCGGGAATTGCCGCCGCCTTGAGGGAGGGTTGCCCGGCAGGGATTGGCGCGATTACGGGAAGGCGCCGGCATGCCCCGGCTTTTCAGGCTCGCCTGAGGGTGTCGCGCGGCCGCAACCAGGCGCCGGGAAGAGCCGAGGGATGGGTGTTTGCGCGCAACCGGGCAGCCCCTATGTTGGACGAATCCCCTGCCGCAACTGCTTCATCCCCCATTTCCTGACGGTTTCGACGTATGTCCGAGGTCACACTCGTCTGCATGGTCGCGGGCCTCTCGCGGCGTTTCGGCGGCCGCATCAAGGGGTTCGCAAAGGTCGGCCCCAACAATGAAAGGCTCGTCGAGCTGATTCTCGACCAGGCGCTGAGCGCGGGAATTTCCCGGATCGTCTTCGTCGTCGGCGAAGCCACGCGCACCCATTTCGAGGAGCTGTTCGGCTCCGGGCACAGGGGGGTTCCGGTCGACTACGCCCTGCAGGAGTTCGACCCCGCGGCCCGGAAGAAGCCGTGGGGCACCGTCGATGCGGTCTGCGCCGCCCGGGACTTCACCGGCGGTCCGTTCGTGGTCTCCAACGGCGACGACCTATGCGGCGAGCAGGCGTTCAGGCTCCTCACCGATCACCTGGCGAGGTCGGGGAACGCCGCCACCGTGGGGTTCCCGCTGGCGAAGATGCTGCCCGAGGAAGGGACGGTGAACCGGGGGGTCTTCGAACTCAACGAGGACGGGACCCTGAAGGCGGCCACCGAACTGTTCGATCTCGACCGCGACAACATCGAGGCCCGGGGCCTGACGCCGGACACCCTCGGCAACGTCAACCTGTTCGGGTTCCACCCTCCGGCGCTGGCGCTGTTCGAAGAGGCGCTCGCCTCCTTCAAGGCGGAGCATGCCGGCGATCCCGCGGCGGAGTGCCTGCTGCCGACCGAGATCGACCGTCTCGTTTCATCCGGAAAGCTGGTGATGGACGTGTACGTCTCCAGCGAGGACTGGATCGGCGTCACCAATCCCGGTGACGAGGAGAAGGTGCGCAAGCTGCTCGCGCGCGGACGCTAAGGCAATACTGGCCGGAATTTTCTCCCGCCGGACAGATCGGCGTCCCTATGGTCTGTTTCAACAGCCTGAACAACTCTACCCCGAACAGGGGGCCACTGTCAGGGACAGTTACCATCAACAGTACAAGAGATTTGCTAAAGAATGAAGCGAGTGGAGGACAGCGATTTTGAGAATATGGAAAATGTTCATTGGAATACAGCTTCGCCATGTTACTGGTCTTTCTCGTTTTCGTAAATGCTGTTGTCTATCTCCCTATAGTTATTGTGGTAGTAATTCCATGCATTTTTTAAATCCTGCATAGTCAAATTGGGATATGCCTCCAATAGCTTTTCATCATCCTCTACCAACTCTTTAGAACGCACTAACCCCCAGACTGGGATTCTTGTGTTCTCTATTCGAGCGTCTCCTCCACAAATTCCAGGTGTTTTTACAATTCCAGGGTAGTTGCAATCTTCGTCCCTGCTCAACCTGGTCAAAACCCCCCGGGTGGGGGCAACGGAGGACTTTTTGGGGTCAAAATCGTCCTGTGCAGCGACAACGCGGTCAGACCCAGAAAAAGAAACCGCACTGCTACCTTGGGCAATCCCCGTCCGACTTCTATACAATGGGTGAATGAGTTCTTTCATTTCAACCTCTTCAGAAGATCTGACGGGGCCTCGTGAATCGAAATTATCGCATTATGAGAAACCCAGTATAGCGGATTCCCTTCATCATCCCACATATCAGTCAGCCGAACAACTCTCTGGATGTTTGGCTTCATTCTCAAAGTTGTTCCGTCCTCAAGGCGTATTTCGCTGAATTTCTCTCTAGATTCTATGATGCCAACCACTACCCCCTCCACACTATTTCCATCAGGCCCCGGAACAGTTACGCGACGTTCTGTCACTTTTCTTTTTCCTCCTTCTTTCCCCGCTTGGGGCTTCCCAAATCAGCACTGATCCGATGCCGCGATCACTACGAAATTCCAAGTTGACCAAAGCGGTCGGTCAACTCATTTGGTTTTCCCCGTTCAACAGCTACCAGCTGAAAGAAAATACACCCTGTTCAGCCAGGAACCTACCCACCTTCTTGCTCTTCCATCCTAGGCACAGGATTTTCCGATCTCGCTTGGTTTCTCACTTATCTTACCCCTTGTTATTCATGGAATTTTAGTGGAGAGGGCTGTACTGGGTGCCTCCCATGCTTAGATTTCAGAGGGAAACACAAGGCAGTATCGCCCTTTGAACCCATCACACAGTAGGACACCCAATGGGTGAATTACCGTCACACACCGAGTCCGAGCAAGCCGGGCCGATTCAGCCGTCTTTCAACCGCTCCATCCACATCGAAGCCCGCCCCACCCACCTTGGCAGCGACACCGGTGCGCTGATGTTGCGTCAACTGCTCGAACACAGCCGGGTTCTGGATTGGGTCGACGCCCACTTCGAGGATCTCCGTACCCAAGACCAGATCACGCACCCGCTGCCGGAGCTGCTGCGCACACAGATCGTGCTGCTGGCACAGGGCTGGACCCACGCCGCCGACGCCGACGCGTTGCGCCAAGATCCGATCCTGCGTCTGGCGGTCAGCGATCGCAAAGGGCAGGCGCCGTTGCGCAGCGGCGACGAAGACCGGCCGCAGGGACTGGCCAGTCAGCCGACGCTGTCGCGCCTGCTCGAGCAAGCCTCGACTGCCTATAACCGCGAGGTGTTGGAGGAAGCCGTCCTGCGCAGCGCCCGGTCTCGTTGCCGGCTGCTGGAAGGACGGATGAAATACGAGGAGTTGGCCGTCGACATGGATGCCCTGCCGATGCCGGCGCACGGGCACCAGGCGGGGGTCGAATACAACGGCTACTTCCACGCCTCGGGGTACCATCCCCTGCTCCTCGGCTCGGCGCAGACGGGCGATTTCTTCGGTGCCGTGCTGCGGCCGGGCAACGTGCACGCCCATGAGGGTGCCTCAGAGGCTCTCGGCAAGCGCTTGGACTGGATTCAGTCGCATCTGGCCCGGCGCCTCATCCTGCGCTTCGACGCGGCCTCGGTGAGCGGGTCTTTCCTGAGTGAGCTGGAAGCGCGGGCCGACACCTCGTACGTGGCGCGCATCAAGAAGAATGCGCGCCTGGAGGAGCTGGCTCGTGCCTGGGTGGAAGGCTATCAGCAGGAGCTGGCGCAGCACCCGGAAGAGCTGCGGGAAGAGGGTTTTCGCTGTCGCGAGCTGCGCTATCAAGCCAGGTCCTGGGCGCAGCCCCGGCGGGTGGTGTTGGTCCTGGTCCCTTCCGAGACGGAAGAGCTGCCCATCGCCCGCCACTTCTTCCTGATCACCGACCAGAGTCCCCAGACGATGAGCGGCCGCGACCTGGTCGCCTTTTATCGTCAGCGCGGCCTTTTCGAGCGCATGCTCGGCGAGTTGAGCTCCACCCTCCAGCCTCAGCTCTCCTCTACCACCCGTCGCAAGCAACACTACCGGGGTCGAGAGCCGCGTCAGCGCACCCCGTCCCGGGATGCCTTCGCTGCCAACCAGGCGCTTCTGACCTTGAACCTGCTGGCCTACAACCTGCTTCACCTGGGCCGCCAGGCCGCCGAACGCGCCGAGGCCCGACGCGGGCGGCCCCGCACATACGGACGCTCGACGACGGCCCTGAGCCTGGACAGTTTTCGACGGCGCTACCTGCGCCTGCCGTCCCGCGTCACCTTGCATGGGCGCAGGGTGGGCGTCATCCTGACCCAAGGGACGGCGGCTGCCTGGGATCGTCTGTGGAGATTTCTGGCCACGCTCAAACCGGTGGACGCGGCGATGGCGTAAGCGCAGGCCGGGTCGGTCGGGATGATGGGCTCGCAAAGGCAAGCGTCTTCGAGAAGGCGCGTACAATTTCAACAAGGTCGGTAGAGATAAGGAGACGGCTCTACCCAAAAAGCCGACTATAGAAGGGACGCAAGCCTCTGAGGCTAAGCGAAGGGGTCTCGGAAGCGCCTATGTCCGCTTATGCGCGGGTTGAATGAATAACAAAGGCTTAACCGGCTCGCCCCCCGGCTCAGCGCAGCAGCATGACCTTGCGCGACTGCATCCGGCTCCCCGCCATCAGGCGGACCACGTAGACCCCGCTCGCGTTGCCTGCGCTGTCCCAGCGCAGCAAGTGGCGGCCGGCCGGAGTCGTTCCCTCCAGCAGCGTCTCGACCCGTTGGCCCGCGAGGCTGAACACCTCCAGCCGGGCATCCCCCAAAGCGCCGAGAGCGAACGGTATCGACAGGCTTGCGTTGGCCGGGTTGGGATACGGCGGCAGCAGGGCGAACTCCCGCGGAAGAAGCTCCCCGCCCAGGGCCACCTCGATTGCGGTCGGATCCCCGAGGCGCTCGATCCAGCGGCTCACCAGCCGCGCCCCCTGCGTGTCGATCAGGGCGGTCGCCAGCGGCGGCATGCGCCACCTGCCGGTTTCGAGCATGCGCAGGTACAGCAGGGAGCGCCCCGGCTCCCCCGGCTCCACGACCTTTGCCTCGTGCACTCCAATATTTCCGAGCCGGGCGCGCTCGAGGATCCCTGTCTCTGTCAGCGGCGTGTCGAAGCGCAGGTCGAACTCGGCGCGGATGCCGTGGCCCGGGCGATGGCAGTTGGCGCAGTTGGCGGCGAGGTAGGCGCGAGCCCGCGGCTCCAGGGGGACGCTCTCGTCCGCGGGCTCAGGCCACTTCGCCCAGGTCCCGGGGGGCGGCAGCTCGCCGGCGAACAGCCCGTCCCGTTCCCAGCTCTCGATCCGGCCGCCGCGGTTCATCTGCCCCGTGCGCAGGCCGAGCACGTACCCGGACGCCGGCGTGTGGCAGTCGCCGCACTGGCCGCGCGACGGGAAGTAGTGGCTGTGGATGCGGGCCCCGTCCGGCGAGGAGACCGCGTACTCCGCGGTCTCGGCCACCTCAAGCAGGAAGGCCTCGGTCTCCTCGTCATTCCATTTGTAGGAGTAGCCGTCCCATCCCGGGTAGCCGGAGCGCTTGATCAGCAGCCGCGTCTCGGCGATCCGCTCTCCGGCGTAGAAGCTCTTGACGAGCACGGTCCCGTTCGGAAGCTCCCAGGCGCCGCCGCTCCGGAAGCGGATGCGCCCCCCCTCCGGCAGCACGAGGTAGCGCCGCTTGCCGGCGCCGTCCGACCAGAGCGGGGCGTTGACCTCGTACGGCGCCACCCCGGCGGCCGGCTCCTGTGAGGCCATGCTGGAGAAGACCCCGGTCTGCGACAGCCGCGGCGGCGGCAGTTCCCGCCCTGCCGCGGACTCGAGCCGGTACACGGCATTGCTCGCCAGCACGTACAGCTCGTCCGCGGCGTCCCGCCCGAAGGCGAGGACGTGGTCGTCGGCCACCGCCAGCAGCTCGCTGCTCCAGGCCTCCCCGTCCCGGCGCAGGGCCCAGACCTTGCGCGAGCCGAAGTCGCCGAACAGGTAGAGGCCGGCCAGCTGCGGCCAGCGGCTTCCCTGGTACACGAACCCCCCGATCACGGCCACCCCCTCCTCGCGCCCGTACTCGAACACCGGCGGGATGAGACCGTCGTCACAGCCGTCCGCGTCCCGGCACAGGGTCCCCTCCATGCGCGCCCAGCCGTAGTTGCCGCCCCGCTCGACGAGGTCGATCTCTTCGCGGTCCTTCTCGCCGACGTCCCCCACCCAGATCAGCCCGGAGAACGGGTCGAAGCTGAAACGCCAGGGATTGCGCAGGCCGAAGGCCCATATCTCCTCGCGCCAGCCGCGCTCGTTGCCGGCGAACGGGTTGTCCGCGGGAATGCCGTACCCCTCGCCGCCGGCGTCGACGTCGAGCCGCAGGATCGTCCCGAGAAGGGTGGTGAGGTCCTGGCCGTGATCGTAGCGTTCCACTCCCTCCACGCCGCCGCCGTCTCCGAGGCCCATGTAGAGGTAGCCGTCGGGGCCGAACTCGATGTGGCCGCCGTTGTGGCTGTCTGTCGGCTGGGAAACCACGAGGCGGATCCGCTCCTCCGGGTCGGCGCGGTCCGGGTCCTCCCCGGAAACGCGGAACTCCGACAGCACGGTGCGGAAGCTCTCCCCGGAGTAGTGCACGAAGAAGCGCCCGTTGGCGGCGAACCCGGGATGGAAGGCCAGCCCGAGGAGGCCGGTCTCCGGCCTGAAGTCGCGCGCCTGGGGCTGCAGGTCGATGAAGACGGCGCCGGTGTCCTGCCGCGCCGGGTGGAACACCCGGATCAGGCCTGATTTCTCCGCGAGGAAGAGACGGCCGCTGCCGTCCCCGGACGGTCCCATGAAGACCGGGGACTCTACCGGCAGAGTGGGGAACGCCTGCACCAGGGTGAACGGCGGGGATCCGGCGGCCTGGGCGGCCGCCGCCGCAGCGGCGATAATCAGCGGGAGCAGCATGAAGCGAAGAAGGGATTGCCCGCGGGGCGGGGCAAGTGAAGGAGGCTGGCGCCAGCCCGGGTCAGGCGGGGCAAGACGCCGGGATCGCCGCCCTGGGGTCGGGGGCCTTCGACTCGCTGCGCCTGGAGAGGGGGTACCGCCTGCGGGGCAGCGACATCGACACCGGGCACGACCCCTTCGAGGCCGGCCTCGGCTGGACGGTGAAGCTCGACAAGGGGAACTTCCTCGGCCGGGACGCCCTGCTGGCGCTGCGCGAGCGGGGGGTGAAGCGCCGGCTGAGCTGCATGACCCTCGACGACCTGGAGGCGATTATCCTCGGGAAGGAACCGATCCTCGGAGGGGAGCGGGTGCTGGGCTCGGTCACCAGCAGCAACCGCGGCTACACGGTCGGCAGGCATATCGCCTACGGCTACCTGCCGGTGCGGAACGCCGCGCCGGGAACCGGCGTCGAGATCGAGTACTTCGGCGAGCGCCTCGCCGCCACGGTGACAGCGGAACCGCTTTTACTTCCCACCAAAGGAGCGGCCTCGTGACTGTACCGATAACGGACAAGCTCAAGGAAGGCATGACGCCGGGGGACGCCGCGAAGGCGCTAGAGCAGGCGGGAGCCGACATCGTCGGCGTCAACTGCTGGCAGGACCCCGACCTTCATGCTGCCCGTGGTCGAGGAGATGCGGGCCGCGGTCGGCTGCTGCGGCTGCCAGGGCTCGCACATCCGCCAGATGGCAAGGGCGCTCGGCAAGATGCCGGCCGAGGAGCGGGAGTGGGCAATCGACTACGAGCGCCCGCAGTCCGCCACGGAGGCCTACCACCACATGCGGCAGTGAGCTCGCTTCTGCGCAGCCTGTGGGCGCTGCCGCTGGCTTTCTGCGCCTGCGTCCACCTTCGCTCCCCGGCGCCGGAACCGCCGCAGCTCGAGTGGCGCTACCACGGCGGCGATGCCGCCAGCACCCGCTTCGCCCCCATCAGCGGAATCGACAGCACCAACTTTTCGCAACTGCGGGTGATCTGGCGCTGGCCTGCCCCCGATCCCCGGATCCGCGAGACCGGGGACGTCAGGATCAACCCGAGCAGCAACGAGTGCACGCCGCTGATGGTCGGCGGAATCCTCTACGTCAGCAGCCCCTACAACATCGTGGCGGCTCTCGACGCGGCGACCGGCCGCGAGCTCTGGACGTTCGATCCCGAGGCGTGGAAGGTGGAAGCGCAATTCAACGCCAGTCGCGGCGTGGCCTATTGGAGCGACGGTACCCGGCAGCGCATCCTGACCGCTACTTCGTCGGCGTACCTCTATTCCCTCGACGCCGTCAGCGGCGAGCCGGACAGGGCATTCGGCGACAGCGGGCGCGTCGACCTGACGCGGCATCTCCGCAGGCCGGCGGACCGTTACCTGTACGGCGTCTCCTCCCCTCCCATGGTCTGTGAGGACGTCGTCATCGTCGGTTCGAGCCATAGCGGGTGGAACGGCAGGGACGTCCCGGAATTTCTGCCCCTCGGCGACGTGCGCGGCTTCGACGTGCGCAGCGGAGAGTTGCTGTGGACTTTCCGCACCGTTCCGCAGGCCGGAGAGTTCGGCAGCGAGACGTGGGAGGAGGGCAGCTGGAAACGCTACGGCGGCGCCAACGTCTGGGCCCCGATGAGCGCCGACCTCGATCTCGGCTACGCCTACCTGCCGATCAGCGCCCCGAGCCACGACTTCTATGGGGGCGAGCGGCCGGGCGACAATCTGTTCTCCGAAACACTGGCCTGCGTCGACTGCGCCAGCGGACGCCGCATCTGGCACTACCAGCTCATCCACCACGGAATCTGGGATTACGACGTCGCCGCGGCGCCCATCCTGATGGACGTTTCAGTAGACGGCAAGCCGGTCAAGGCGGTCGTGCAGCTGACCAAGCAGGCGTTCGCCTACGTCTTCGACCGCGTCTCCGGAGAGCCGCTCTGGCCCGTGCAAGAGCGCCCTGTCCCGCAGTCGTCGGTCCCGGGCGAACGGCCCTCGCCGACACAGCCCTTTCCGACCCGGCCCCTGCCCTTCGACCGCCAGGGATTCGGCGAAGAGGACCTGATCGACTTCACCCCGGAGCTGCGGGAACAGGCCCTGGAGATCGCCAGACGGCACGACTTCGGGCCGCTCTACACGCCTCCGAGCGCACGGGGCACGTGGACCCTGCCGGGTGGCGTGGGCGGCGCCGACTGGGGCGGCGGGGCCGCTCATCCCAACGGCTGGGTGTACGTCCCGTCGAGGACGGTGCTTTCCGTTTTCGGCCTCAGGGAGTTCGACAGCGAGACCTCGTTCTCGAGGTACACCCCCGTCTTCTCCTCTTCCGGCGGGCCGCAGGGGTTGCCGCTCCTGAAACCGCCGTATGGCCGCATCACCGCCATCGACGTGAACACCGGCGAGCACCGCTGGATGATCCCCACCGGTCTCGGACCGGTCGACCATCCCGCCCTGAAGGGGTTGGACCTGCCGCCTCTCGGATGGGATTCGCGCGTCTTCGTGCTGACGACCCCGGAGATGCTGATCGCCGCCTCGGAGCCGCCGGGTAGACTGAGAGGATTCCCCGAACGGTACTACATCGACCCCGAGAAACACCTCTCCGCCTACGACCTGCTGGACGGGCGTCTCATCGCCCGCGTCGACCTGCCCGGGAACGCCAGCGGCAATCCCGTCGCCTACACCGCAGCCGGCCGCGACTACATCGCCGTTTCCATCGGCGGAGGGAGCAGGGCTCCCGAATGGGTGGGGCTCGCCATCCCCCGCCCCGGGGAGCAGTTGCCTCCATAGGGGTATTACCGCGCCGACTCCGATCGCCCCTTCATTCTTGTCAGAGCCCTGACAATGAAGGGCAGTTGTTCCCTGTCGGGCGGGCGTATGTGCCCTCACCGGAGCGCCGCGTAGATCGTGAGAAAGCTCAACCCGCCGGTCTCGGACAGCGGCTCCCTCCGGTACTTTTCCGCGCTTCTCCAGTTCATCATGTAGCCGAACTGCGTGTTGACCCGGTACCCCAGGTAGTCGCTGCGGTTGGTTACCTGCACGGCGACCACGAGGTTGCGGTAGTCGCCGGTCGGCTCTCCCCGGGAAAGCCCCTCCTCCTTCACGAGACTGTCGCCGAACCAGGTCTGCTCGACCCCCAACTCCACCTGGCTCCTGCGCAGGAACGGGTACCGCAACAGGATGTCGGCGGTCCCCGTCCACTGGTCGCGCTCGGATTTGCCGATGGAGTACGGGGTGTCGTCTCTCAGCAGGGCGCTTTTCAGTCTCGGCTCCACCGTCAGGTTGCCGATGCTCGCGATCCAGGAGGCCTTGTTCACGAGCCCGAGCAGCCGCGTATACCGCTTGTGGCCGCTCCCGTCCGAGGCCTGTCTCACGCTCTCGTACTTGAGCTTGGCGGCGAGGTTGACCCCGAGGTCGGCGCGCCTCTCGAATCCGAGGAAGGCGGTGTTGATCCAGGTGTCCCCGGGCGGCCAGCGGATCGGCGAACGGCTCGAGGAAGCCGCGGGTCTGCGGCGGCTGCACCCACTGGACGAGATCGTCCGGGATATCGTCCTCCGCTCTCTTGAGCATGTCGAATACCCGGACAAGCCCGATGCCGGAGAAATCCCGTTCGAGCGCCAGGATGGCGTAGCTCGTCGCGCTCTCCCGGTCGTCCGAAATCAGGGACTGGCGCGTGCGCCCGACGGTCAGGTTGAGCTCCGGGGTGAAATGCCTGCGCAGGTACGCGTTGTACCCCTTGCGGTCGCTCTTGTAGGGATAGTCGGGCTCGTTGTCGTTCTCGAAGCGGTCGATCCATCCGTTGTTGTTGAGGTCGATCCCGAAAAGGAATTCCGGGCGGTCCACCGAGTAGCGCAGAAACGGCTCCGCGTAGTCGGGAAGCAGGTTTTCCTGCAGCCTGTTGCCGTTCTGGTTGAAATCGGAGATGAAGTCGTTGTTGGTGTCCCATCCGGGAAATACCGCGTTGTCGGCGAACCCCTGGGCGGTCAGGGTCTCGTTCAGCCTTTCGACGCCGATCCGCGCGTCCTGGTGGAGGCGCCGCTGATCCGGCAGGCGGTCGTTGTCGTCGTTGTCGTCGACGAAATCGTACAGGCTCCGGGTCTGGTCCTCGTAGTCGACGTTGCCGGCCCCGTCGGCGACGAAGGAGCTCGTGCTGTAATCCTCGTCCATGTAGAAGGCCTCGACGAGGCAGAACCAGGGGAACGAGTCCCTGGCGAGATTGGCCATCCAGGCCAGGGCGGTCTCGTCCCCGAGGATCCCGGAGCGCGCCCGGTGGGTCTCGCTGCGGCGGTAGGGGAACTGTCTGTAGCGGTGGTTGACGTCGAGCTCGCCGTAGAGATCGAACCCCAGCAGGTCGCGCGCCTCCGCGGTGACGCCGGCGATCTGGTTGGCCGTCGGCAGGCCGTAGTCGAACACCACCTGCTTCTTGTTGGAGCCGTCCCGGGAATTGCGGCGCGCCCGCGTCACCGTGAGAAAGACCGCTTTCCCCTCGGCGTTGGTCTGGTTGCTCGAGGTCACCTCGACCTTGTAGTCGTCGACCAGGAACAGCCTGAAGCGGACGTTGCGTATGTTGGCGGCGATCTCGGCGTCGCCGATCATCCCCTGCAGTCCCTCGAGTCCCGGGGTTTCCGGGTCGTCGGCCAGGACGTAGCGCAGCAGTATCGCGTCCCCCCCTTCCGCCACCCTCACTCCCTCCCTTGTGAACCCCCCTTCCTTTTCGGGCCTGAAGCCGATGCGGCTGCCGACGAGCACGGTGTCGACGTGCCCGAGCCGCGTGGTGATCTCGACGTCGTCGTACACGAGAATGGCCCCGCCGGGATCCGCCGGGGAATCGTCGCTGATGCGGAGGACGATCTCCGTGATCTGCGCCTGGTGCTGGCTTGCGGTGAGCGCCCCCGTGAACGGGCTTCCCTGGAAGCTCGACAGCACCGTCCTGCCGTGGTGGGCGTTGACGAAGGTCGCACCCAGGGTGAAGCGGTCGCCGAGGGCGGCCTCGGCCCTTCCGCCGAACAGGCTGGTGATGTTGGCGAAGGAGATCTGCTCGTACGCGGGAACCGATCCGAATCCCGGGTGGGTGACGCGCGACACCAGCCCGGTGGCTGAAAACCGGTCCGACTGATAGTCGACCAACGTGCCGTCGAAGGCGGACTTGCGAAACGTCATCGGCGTCAGGTTCACCGGGATGTTGGTGCCGATGGTGACGCGCATCTGGTGCCGGCCCTTGCGGTCGGACACGATGTTGAGGCCGGAGAGCGGCCACTGAGGCGGCAGGATGCGGCTTCCCTCGGCTTCTCTCGGCCGCTCCTCCGTCCAGTCGTAGATCACCCAGCCCCTGGTCAGGTACTTGCCGAAGCGGTCGTACAGGTAGGTTCCTTCCGAGAGGATCGAGCGGTATCGCCGGTAGCGGTCCCTGGCGTAGTTGAGCGTCTCCCAGGGCCGCCACTTGTACTCGTGCAGCAGTTCCTGCGGCAGGTACCACTTCCGCACCGAGGGGTCGAGGTGCTCGGAGGCGACCGTCGCCCCGAAGGGACGGAACTCCACCTCCCCGGCGCTGCGCTGCCCCAGCCGGTTGCCGTAGTCCGGCTGCGCTGCGGCGCTCCCGGCGCAGACCGCCAGGAGCAACCCCGCGGAGAAGAGGCGCCGGGGGTGCCGGCGCTCAGTAGACGACCTGCAGGGGGCCGATCTCGGCAAAGCGATCGCCGGCGACATCCGTCGTCGTCACGCGGTACAGGTAGATGCCGGGGGGCGCCGGCGTGCCGCCGGCGTGCCGTCGTCGAGCCGGCCGTCCCACCAGCGCCGGTAGCTGCCGATCCCCTCCTGGCCGGAATGCAGCAGCCGCACCCGCCGGCCTGCGAGGTCCCGTATCTCCACCTCGACAACGACGGGCCGGGTGATTTCGACGAGGTCGTAGGCGATCTCGACCTCGTCGTTGAAGCCGTCTCCGTTCGGGGTGAACGCCGCGGGCTCGGCGCGCGCCGCCAGGGCGGACTCGACGGTGATCGAGGTCTCGATCCATACCCGGTCCCCGAAGGCCTCGTCGATGGCGTCCCCGGCCAGCACCGGCTGCGGCACGTCGTACGGCCGCCCGCTGTCGGCGATCTGACCCCTGAAGGCGCCGCCGAAGCGCAGCACCTGGGCGTCGAACACCACCTCGACGATGGCGTCGGAGTAGGCGAGCCCGGCTAGCCGGGGTATGCCGAGAACGGCGCGCCGCTCCTCGAGCTCCAGGACCCGGAAGGGCGCCTCGGCGCCGTCGATCAGCACCGCGTGCACGCCGTCGATACGCGCCGCCACCGCCCTGATTTCCAAAAGGTCGAACCCGGGGTCGCGCTCGTGGATGCGCGGCTTGAGGGCGTAGGTGAAGCGGGTCATGGCCCCGGCCTTCACCTTGATCGGGTCGAGCTCTCCCACGATACGGGTCACCGCGGCCACGGAAGCGCGAAACTCGAGGAACTCGAGCCGGGTGCCGGTTTCGCCGGAGGAGACGAACTCGAGACTGAACTGGAAGCTGCGGCGGGGGACCGGGAAGACCGGCGGCTGGCCCCCCTCGTTCACCAGGTGGAAACGGGACGTCCACGGGTTCCAGCTGTCGTAGTTGTAGGTCGGCTCGGCCCGCTGACTCTTGCGCAGCTGCTCGTACTCCTCCTGCGACACCTCGACCTTGTGATCCCCCATGCCGGTGTATTTCCAGTAGCGGAACAGCTGCGAGCTGCCGCCGTTGCGGGTGCGGACATGGAGGAGGGACTCCGGTTCCTGCTTCAGGGACCAGCACATCTCCCCCCACACCGCCGGCTGCCCGAAGTCGAGGATGTCGGCGGTGTACGTCGCCTTTCCCGCCACCCCCCGCGCGTATATCTGGATCTCGCCGATCTTCCAGGGCTGGGCGTGGTCGCTCATGACGATCTGCAGCGCCGACGCCGCGGGCAGGTCGGCCGGGAACTCCAGCTCCAGCCTCCTGTCCTCGTTTTCCACCACCTCCACCAGGAAGGGAAAAAGCAGGGTCCTGTTGCTTCCGAGACGGGTCGGCGAGAGGGAGAGCCCGAAGTTCCTCACGATTTCCAGGGGATTGTCCCTGCTGCCCGAGAACAGTCGAATCCGGTTTATCAGGACCCTGTCGGCGAAGTCGATGTTGAGGATCCCGCGCGGGCCGTAGCGGCCTTCGCAGCGGCTCGCGAACGTATCGCCGCACTTGTACGCGTCGGCGATCCAGGCGGTGCCGGGGTGGTTGTCGAACAGCAGCTCGAGCGACGGGTCTCCCTTCCAGAGCAGGGCGGCGACGTTCCTTCCCGGGTCGAGCTTCCGAGGCTCGATGGTCCCCTTCTCCATGCGGATGCCTGCCTGTTCCCCGCCGCTCTCGGCGCCGATCTCCCCCCAGTCCATCTGCAGGAATTCCACGTCTGCCCGGGCGCTTTCCGCAGGCGGGGGCAGGTCGCCGCCGCCGAAGCGGTAGATCGTTACCGCGGGCGAACTTTCCGGCAGGAGGCCGAAGTACAGGACGAGCACCCACCGGTACCGCGGATTCGCCATCAGTAGGCCACGCGCAGGATCCGGGTCAGGGCGGTCTGCTGCGCCCGCTCCGAGTAGGCCGGCAGCTCGACCCGGGCGAGGTAGGTCCCGGGGGGAATGAGCACCCCCTTCATCCCCTCTCCCCGCCACTCGATGGCGTAGCGGCCACGCGGGTCGGCGCGCTCGGCCAGGCGACGGTACACCAACCTGCCACCCAGGTCGTAGATCGAAAGCTCAACCGCCGTTTCCGAGTGCAGCCGGTTGACGCTGAAGCGGAACACCGCGGCGTCGTTGACGCCGTCCCCGTTCGGCGTCACTACCGAAGGCTCGACCCGCAGGGCAGTCAGCGCGGCGTTGTCTCCCAGAGCGACGACGACGTTGGACTCGCTCGGCGCATGGTCCGCGGCGTTGCCGATCTCCACCCTCTGCCAGGTTCCCGCGGCCCCCGACGCCTTCACCCCCGCCTCGAAAGCGGCCGAGTGACCGTATATGGTCGGCCTGATGCGCACCTCGACCAGCTCCACCCCCTGCCGGATCGGGGACGGCAGCCGGAACAACAAGGTGTCGGAGGCGGCCGCGGTGATCTCCAGCTCCTCCGGCAGCCAGCGCTTCGTCTCCCCGCTGGCGAAATCCTCCAGCGTGCCGGAGCGCACCTCGAGCAGCTCCATCGTCGTCGGAGCCGTCGCCGTGATGCGGAACTGGTCGAAGCTCTGGTCGCTTCGGGCGAACCTCGGCCGAATGAAGAAAGAGCGCTCCTCCGGTTCGCCGATCTTCTCGACGAAGCGGGGCCACACCTCGCCGATCAGCTCTTCGGCGTACTGATCCGTCAGGTTCACGCGAATGGCGTGCAGGGAAGCCGGAGAACCGTACTTGCTGACCGTGTCCGCCATGACCCGGGCGCGGATCTGCAGGTACTTCCGCAGCGGCGACTTGACCTCTTCCCCGGATTCCAGGTAGGGACGGGTCCACGGGCTCCAGTCGCTGTCCGGCACCATGCGGGAGACGATCTCCCCCTGTTTCGGCCGGGGCAGTCTCTTCTTGTACCGTTCCGGAGTGACCTCGAGGCCGTCGCTGTCGTGGTAGGTCAGCTGCTCGCGCAGCCGGTCGCCGGTCCGGGTGGCGATCTCGACCCAGGTGCCCACAGGCGTGTCCGCCTCCCACTCGATGGAAACGAAGCTCTTGTGCCGGCGCATCTCGATCGGTTCGGAGGTCAGCGCCACCTCGGCGACGTACCCCTCCCCGTAGATCATCACCTCGAGGATGGCGCCCCGAGACCTGATGCGCGAGCGCAGATAGCGGACCCGGGTCGGCTCGATTTGGAAGGCGCTCGATTGTTGGTATAAATCCTGTCCCCCGGGACGGTACGGTTTCCCTTCGACCACCTCCGTCCACTCGACGGAGCCATCGGGGGCGAGGGTCCCGTCGGAAATTTCCAGCCCGCTGACCCAGGATTCTCTGGGTCAGGTACTGCACCCTGTCCACCCAGAACTGGGTGCCGAGATCTTCGAGGAAATAGGTGGTTCCTCTCGACCATAAGCTCGGCCCGGTGGCGTAGTTGGCGTCCGTCACCACGTTTGCGAGCGAGTAGATCTTGCCTCTAGACTCCTCCTGCTGTACGTCGAGCCACAGGAACGTCTTGCCGCCTTGCTTCCCGCGGTTGTAGTTGAGGTTGTCGCCCCACGTCCAGACCTCCATTTCCGCCAAGCGCGGACGCTCGCGCTGGTAGTACCGTATCCGCCCCTGCCGCTCCGGAGCCAAAGCCTCGTAGCTCTCCCGCGTCGTCAGGGTCTGACGGACGCCCCCCTTGCGGTAGTATTCCACGGCGCCCCTGGTGTCCTCCGGCAGGGCTTCGTACGTGCCGGGCGCAACCTCGCGCAGGCGGTCGGCGGCGCTGTCGGCGACCAGGATGTGGAGGACGTCCAGCGGTTCACCCAGGAACTCCTCGCTGCTGGAGGTTGTTGCCAATGGCTGGATCTCGAATACGCGCTGGGTCCGGTTCGGTCTGTCGGTCTTGTACAGGGACCAGAACCTGGCGACATCCGTCCCCAGCAGGGTGTACTGGACGCTGCCCCAGGGAGGGGGAAACCGCCATCCGAGGGCGTCGAACTGCAGGAAAGGTTCCCCGGCGTCCTCCTCGACGAAGCGCAGGACGATCTTCTCGACCACGACGAGGCGGCCGAGGCGGAGCTGGATCCACCAGTCCTCAGGGGGCCGGTCGAGATCCGGCTCCCAGTAGGTGCCGGGATCGCCGTCGATCAGGTGGTGGGCGAGGTGCTCGTTGGAACCCGCCAACACCCCGCCCCGGACTTTGACCTCGTACCGCGGAGCCTCCAGGGCGGCGTTGACCCGCTTGCGCACGAAACGGGGGGAGACCGATCCCTCGGGGGTTATCCAGGAGATGCCGGCATTGACGTCCCAGGCTTCCCAGTGCTCCTGCGTCTCGGCGACGATCTGGTTGTCGTGGAAGGTGTAGCCCTGTTCAGAGGAAAGGGGAATCGCCGCCATGAAGAGGCCGGCCAGCGCCGTCAGCCAGGGTGCCGCGGCGTGAGCCGTCGGGCTTGCCTTTGTCGCTGATCGATCCATCGCCGGTCCCCCCTGGAAAGGCCGCCGGGTTGGCCAACCTGCGTCAGGCTGGAGCTCCGGCACGCGCAACGGCCGTCGCAAGATGTGATCGCACGGACCGGGTCGCGAACGCCCCCGCGGACCGGTGAGCCCGGTGGGGGATCGTTCAGTAGACCACGTTCACCAACCCGAGGCTGACGGCTTCCCGGTCCTGGTCGTTGTCGACCTTGATCCGGTACAGGTAGATCCCCGGAGGGACCGCCTCGCCGGCATCGTTCCTGCCGTCCCACTCGCGCGCGTAGTTGCCGACCAGGTCCTGGCCTTCGTATACCTGCCTCACCACCCGCCCGGACAGATCGCTTATCTCGACGCTGACCTCGGCGGCGCCGA
The DNA here is from genome assembly GCA_965206595.1 of Candidatus Latescibacterota bacterium. Classification (GTDB taxonomy): domain Bacteria; phylum Latescibacterota; class UBA2968; order UBA8231; family UBA8231; genus CBDCXV01. Next base: position 6,368,864 of record OZ242214.1, on the reverse strand, counting down.
TGATCTCGAGCAGGTCGTAGGATATCCGCGCCAGGTCGTTGACGCGGTCGCCGTTCGGGGTGATGACGGCCGGCGAGACCTGTGTCAGCAGCAGCAGCTCGGCCTTCGCCGTGGTCGAGACCGAAAGGGTGTTCCCCTCGACTAGATTGTTCGCGTCCCCGGCGGCGATCTTCTGGCGCACAGCCAGAGGTTGCGTCGAGTCGAAGACCCGCGCCTCGAAGGCCGCCCCCGACCTCAACACGCGGGCGTCGAAGTCGATCTCGACCGGGGTGCCGCTGTCGGCCGCCACCAGCCGGGTGTCGGTGAAGGTCAGCTCGAACCGGTTGGCCGGAAAACCGGACAGCTCGACGCCGTTCTCGTCGAGGGGCCTGACCTCGAAGGGCCGGTCGTTCTCCCCTATGCGCAGGGCGCGCACGCCGTTGATTATCGACGACGTCGACATCTCCAGGCCGTCGAATCCGGAGGCGTCGGATCCCAGGAACGGCTGCAGGTAATAGGTGAAGGCCGAGGACTCGGCGACGTTCACCCGGTTTGGGGAGACCTCGCCGATCAGGCCGGAGGCGAGCGGCTCCGACATGCGGAACTCGAGGAAACCGAGCTCACCCCCCGCCTCGTTGAAGGGAATCACGTCGACCTTGAACTGGAAGAACTGCCGCGGCCCGAGGCTGACCACCGGAGTCCCGGAGCTGTCGGCGAAATCGTAGGGCGCCGACCAGAAGGTCCAGTTGTCCCGGTCGTAGGTGGTGCCGGCCCGCTCCCCGAGCTTCAGGCGCTTGTACGTCATGGCGTCCTGCACCGGGATCTTCTCGCCGCGCCCGGAATACTGCCAGTAGAGGTTCTGGTCCGCGGTGTTGCCGCTGCGGGTGTGAATGCGCACCTCCGCGCCGGGGTCCTCGCTGCCCGACCACTTCAGGTCGCCCCAGGCCATCGGCCGCTCGAACTCGATCACCTCGGAGACGAAGGAGGACTCCTCGACGTAGCCGCGGGCGTACACCTCGATCTCGTAGACCGCCCACTCCCTGTTGTGCTCGGCAGCCTGGATGCCGATGAAATCGACCCGGTCGTGGGGCGGAAACTCGATGTCGAGGAACTCGCTGCGGTTGCCGCGGATCTCCGCAATCTCGTTGAAGACCTGCCGCGTCGAGGCGATGCCGTAGGACGAGCTGGCGACCCGGCCCGAGGCGGCCAGGACCCGGAAGTTGGTCATGATCGCCGCTTCCTCCCCGAGACCGGAGATGATCCTGATCCTTTCGACGTAGAAGAATCCCCCCAGCCCGAAGGTCCAGCGGTCGATCCCCTTGTAGTCGCCGGTGCAGCGGCCGCTGGCGACCTGGCGGGCATCGAAACTGGCGCACAGGTACTGCTCGGGGTACCACCCCGTTGCCAGGTTCCCGTCGACCGCGGCTTCCTGCTCTTCCTTCCGCGTCGACTCGCGAACCCCCTCCCCCCTGGCCGCGGCGGTCAGCGCGATGTTGTCGTCGACGCCGTAGTACTGGGCCCGGATCGTGCCGTCGCTGAGATCGACCTGGAAGACCTCGCCCCCGGCGGCGGCGTCCACCGGATCGAGCCAGCTTCGCTGGATGAACTCGACGCCGTCGAGCCCGGCTTCCTCCGGGGCCGGCAGTTCCTCGCCGCCGAAGCGGTAGATGGTCAGCGCCGACAGGTCGCCGCAGAGGGCCGCGGCGAGCAGGGCCCCCAGAGCGACGGGCATGGCCGTTCCTGGCAGCCGCAACCGGCTCCGGTTCGTTCGCGAAGCTCTCGACGAGGACTTCATCCGATCTTCTCCCCGAATAGTTCCCGGTCGTTCACTTGACGGTGACCCGTGGATCCCGTCACCCCTGCACGGCAACCGGGAAACAGCCTGCAGACCGGGGACGGGACGACCACCTTGCTGTTGCTAAAGATAGCGCGAAAAACGAAGGGGCTCCTAAAAACCGCCCTGCGAAACAAGGAACGCCTGCCGAGCTGCTGCTCCTCACCTGCGCATCTGCCGCACCCCCGTGCATGGGGCCGGAGGGCCTTCAACGGTTTTCCAGATAGCCGTCCACGGCCTTGGCCAGGCGCTCGGCCAAGCCGGCCGCGGCCCGCTCGATATTCCCCTCCTCACCGGGCCGGATGGGCAGCTGGACCCCGTACCCTCCCTCGTGGAACACCCTGCTGTCGGTCTCGACATCGATCAACCCCAGCGCGGTAATGTCAAAGTTGATCATCCACTCTTGGACCCGCGTCTGTTCCGGATTGGAAAGGTCGTACCTGTAAGGGACCTCGAGGCGGTAGTCGGGCTGCAGGCGGTTGCCGGCAGTGGCGACCGCCCACTTCACCTTCCCCGACCTGGGAAGCGCTTCCATCAGGGCGCCCTTCACCGCGGCGAACAGCTCATCCGACTTGTCGAGGACCTCCTGCGGCGTGCCGACTCCGAAGAACATGTAATAGTTGTTGTCCGGTTCGAGAAGGCGCGCCCGCATGGCCTCCAGCCGGCCCTCGCGGGGGCTGTCCTTCCGCAGGAGGAACCGGCCTGGCGTCGACCAGAATCCCCACCTTGCGGTCGGCGGCCTGACCCGGGGCGGAACGGCGCGACGGTTCGCCGATGAGGTCCAGCAGCAGCGCCTGCCCGTCGTAGGAGAGCTGCGCCCTGCGGCCCGCCTTTTTAATGGCGGCACCCAGCGATCTGCTCTCCTCCTCCTCCTTCACGAGCTTGCGCGACTCCTTTAGAAGGTGCTTGAGGAAATCCTCCGCCTCCCTTTTCTCCACCCCTTCCGGCCGCAAGGCAAGCAGCGCTTCCCAGTCCGCGGTTTTCCCCTTGCGCCGCACCTCGAGACTGTCGGTCAGCGCCAGCAGGTTGCTCCTCACCTCCGCGACTTCGAAGCCCGTCAGGACGCCCAGCTCCTTCAGGAAGTCGTCGGACCGGCCCATTTCCGGAGCGGTCAGCCGGGCGTGCCCGAGAGTGAGAAGCTGCGATTCGAAGCTCGCCGTAGCGGCGGCCGATGCCGGGGTGGCCGGAAGACACACAAGCGCCAGCCAAAAGCAGGCTGCCGGGACGGAGCGGTTCATCGCCAAAGACCATGGCCGCCCGTTGACAGGCTGTGCCAGGTCGCGGATACGCAAGCCAGTTTTTCCCATTTGCCGATCCTCGGAATATTTCGAGGCCAATCTGCCACTCCCGGAAAGCAGGGTCAAAAAACGAGCCTGGGCAGTGGTTTCCCCTTTCACGTACAAGGGCTTTGCCGTTGGCATGGCGATGTCCCCTGATCGCCGCCGGCGGCGGCCTCTACGGCATGCTGCTGGTGCAAGGCTCCAGGTGGGGGCTCAACGCCTCGGGATCAGTCTTTCAGGTAGTAGCCGTAGAAGATCATCATCTCGTCTTCGCTCAGCAGGCCGTACCCCAGCTCGCGGTCCGTCCAGTTGTCGTAGGTCGCCGAGAGCCTCAGCCCCTGCCCCGCCTCGATCACCAGCGGCGTGTCGAGCCGCAGGATCGGCGGGTGCTCCCAGTCGTAGGAGACGTAGACGAGCTCGCCGTCGCGCCGCCCCCCGATCATCTCGGCGCGGAACTCCACCATGTGCTCGTGGGCGTGGGAGAACATCTGGAAGACGAGGCGGCGCTCCTCGAAGATCCGTTCGTCGGTCAGGGTCGTGACCTGCTTCGGGGGCAGCCGGATGTCGCTGTTGCTGAGCGAGAAGATCCCGACCTTCCTCTCGACGTCGGCGGGATCCAGGGTGTGCAGGTTGATGTAGATCTCCCCCTTGGCCCCCTCGAGGCTGCTTGCCGTGTAGTGACTGTCGAGGTCGAGTCCCTCCCCCGCGGGCAGGCGCAGCGCCGCTCCCGGGGGGAAATGCAGATCGACGCGGGGCCACTGGCTGATGGCGACCGGCACGTGGTAGAGCATGGTCACCATGTTCAGGGGGATGTAGCCGCCGCGGTCGCGGACGTCGCGAAACACGAAGGGCTCCGGGAAGGCCTCGGGGAGGATGTTCTCCCGCAAGGTGTAAAGGGCGAAATGGTGGCTGCCGTCGCTGGCGGCGATCTCGATGCGGCTGATGTAGATGTCCTCGGCGTTGTCGAGCGGCTCGTAGGAGAAGAACTCGCGCTCGTAGTCCGTGGGGACGTCGAACGGCCCCAGGTGGAGCTGGATGCCTTGTACCGGCGGCGGCAGCGGCGCGAACGGCAGCGGCTCCCAGCGCTCCTCGTCCTCGAGCAGGGCGGGATCGGCGACCACCCCCTCCCTCGGGGCCCCGGCGACGATCCAGCGGCGGATGAACTCGATCTCGCCGTTGGTCAGAGGCTTCCCGCCGGGCGGCATCAGGGCGCCGTAGAACGGGTGGTCGGCGTAGAAGTGGGCCTCGTTGGGGGCGTTGATCTTCTCCCAGAGAAAGCTCCGGTAGAGACCGGCGAGGCCCTGGTCGCTGACCAGCAGGAGGTTGTCGCCTGCGGCTGCCTCGTTGTTGGGGACCCTGTTGAAGAGCTGCTCCCAGGCGACGTCCTGCGTCAGCACGAGGCCGGACTGGCGGGCGAAGGAAGTGCCCGCGGCGTGGCAGCCGGCGCAGTTGGCCGCGAGGATGTCGTCGCGGATGATCTCCCAGGTCGAGACCTCCCCGGGAGAGGGGGGCGGCTCGCCGCCGCAGCCGGCCAGCGCCAGGCAGAGGGCCAGCGCCCGGAAGGACCCGGGAAGCGGGCGCATCCCGGGAACGCACCGCAGGGGACCCGGGCCTCCGCTCGGCGGCCCCCATGCTGCGCGGCGCCGGGGCGGAGGAGCTGCCTCCCGGCCGGTTTCCAGCGCCCTCAGAAATCCCGCGTGAAGCCGCATGTCCAGCCGCCGTCGACGACGACGGTGTGGCCGTTGACGTAGGAGGCCATGTCCGAGGCGAGGAACAGCGCCGCGTTGGCGATGTCCTCCACCTGGCCGGGACGGCCGCTCGGCACGAAGGAAAGCAGCTGCCTGCCCTTCTCGTTGTAGCTGCCGTCGGCGCGGTAGAAGAGGTTGCGGGTGGCGTCGGTAACCGTCGATCCGGGGGCTATGGCGTTGACGCGGATGCCGTGATGCCCCAGCTCGAGGGCCATGGCCTCGGCGAGGCTGATCACCGCGGCCTTGCCGACGACGTGGCCGATCTGGTTGCGGATCGGCACCATGCCGGCGACCGAGGCGATGTTGATGATCGACCCTGACTTCTGCTCGATCATCCGCAAGGCGGCGTACTTGGAGCAGTAGTAGGTGCCGTTGATGTCGACGTCCATCATCCTGACGAAGAGATCGTCGTCGTATTCCTCAACGGTGCGGCGCTCCCCGGGCTTCGACGGGTTGTAGGCGGCGTTGTTGACGAGGATGTCGATCCTGCCCGCCCACGCCGCCGCGTGATCGATCAACGCCCGCACTTCGTCGAGGCGGCTGATGTCGCAGTGCACGTACGACGCCGCTTCCCCGAGCCCGGCGGCCGTCTCCTCCCCGAGATCGTCGAGGATGTCGCCGATGACGACGGTGGCCCCGTGGGCGACGAAATCCTCGGCGATCTTCTTGCCGATGCCGCGCGCTGCCCCGGTGATTACGGCGACACGCCCCTGCAGGTCGAGTCTGTTGTCCATGATCCGCCTCCTGAATTGGCGGCTTTCCAGAAGCCGCGCCTCCTTTTGGACTCCCCACAATATGCACCATATTTCCGCCCTCTTGGCAAGGAGGAACCATGCTGGCACCAGAGCAGAAACGGTATTTCGAGACCTTCGGTTTCCTCGTCCTGCGCCGGGTGTTCCAAACCCGGGAGATCGACGAGCTGCGCCGCGAGTCGGAACACATGCTGGCGGCCAACCGCGAAGGGCGGCCGTTCAACGGCAAGAGCCGGCAGGCGATGATCCCCTTCTTCGAGTACAGCCCCCGCCTGCGCGACTTCATCGAGGACGACCGCATCTGGGGGATCGGGGAGGACCTGCTTGGGCCGGAGTTCCATTTGAACGCAACCGAGGGCAACCTGCACGTCGGCGACACCAGGTGGCACGGCGGGACGCCGGAGCCGGACCCGCTGGCCTCGATCAAGATCGCATTCTACCTCGAGCCGACCACCCGGGACACCGGCGCGGTCCGCCTGATCCCGGGCTCGAACAACCCGGAGTACAGGCGTCATCTCCAGGTCCTCAACGAGCAGGGGGAGGACCCTTCGAAGCAGCCGCTCGGGGTCTCGGGGCCCGACCTGCCCTGCCACGTCGCCGAAACCGAGCCGGGCGACCTCGTCATCTTCCCGGAGAGCACCTGGCACGGCGCCTTCGGCGGCGCCCCCGGGCGCAGCCAGCACGCCATCAACTTCATGAAGAACCCGGAGACCGGGGAGGAGCGCGCCTACCTCAGGAGCAACTACGAGAGTTGGCTCTACTCCCTGCACCCGGTACCCGAGCTTATCGAGAGCGACCGCCCGCGGCTGCGCAAGCTCGCCGCACCCCTGGTGGAGATGGGGTTCGGACCGCCGGCGTCCACCCCCATCTTCGAATAACCCATGGAGCCATCGAGATGAAAATCACCGATATCGAAGCGATCCCCCTGCGCCTGCCGTACGAGGCCCGCATCCGCAAGTGCTACCACCACTTCTCCATGAAGGAGGAGGTGACGGTCTACAAGTTCCACACCGACGCCGGTCTCACCGGCCTCGGAGAGAACCCCGGCCCGCCGTTCGCGCAGGAGGCGCTCGACCCCTACCTCGGCAGCGACCCCTTCGACCACGTGATGGGCACCGGCCCCTTCAATCTCGACATGGCCTGCTACGACCTCATGGGCAAGCACCTCGGCATCCCGGCCTGGAAGCTGCTCGGGCAGCAGCGGCGCCGGTGGGTGACCATGGGCTGGTGGATGCCCTGCATGTCCCCCGAGGATTCGGCCGCCGAAGTGGAGGAGGCCGCGGCGCGCGGCTACCGGGGCCTCAAGTGCAAGGCGCGCGCCTTCTACGACGTCGTCGAGCAGGCGCAGGCGATGCAGGAGGCCGCGCCCCCGGATTTCCGCGTCGAGTTCGACTTCAACGGCGCCCTGATCAACGTCGAGAAGGCCCTGCCGATCCTGCGGGAGCTGGAGAACATCCCGGTGGTCAAGGGGGTGGAGGAGCCGATCTTCGCCCACGACATCGAAGGCTGGCGGCGGCTCCACCGGCAGATCCGCATCCCCTTCTACCTGCACGGGGTCGGCACTGTTCTCGACGGGCCCTCGCGGCAGCCGTCGGGGCCCTGGATCGGCCTGCGCGCCGGCGACTTCGACGGCGCCCTCTGCAGCCACGAGAACATCCGCAACGCCATGGCCGCTTCCTGGACCTTCGCCTCGGCCAACACCCCGATCCTGTTGCAGTACGTCGGCACCGGCATCACCGCGGCCTTCGCCTGCCAGCTCGGCGCCGTCATGCACACGGCGATGCTGCCCGGCGTCACCGCCAGCCACTCCTACGAGGACGACCTGATCACCGAGGCGCACACCGTGCAGCGCGGCTTCATGAAGGTGCCGGAGGGGCCCGGTCTCGGGGTCGAGCTCGACGAGGACGCGGTGGCGCGCTACCGCCACACCCCGGTCCCGGAGTGGCCGCGCTGGGTCTCGGTAGTCTCCTTCCCCGGCGGCCTCAAGCATTACTACCGCGACCTGCGCCAGGCCGAGGGGCTGATGAAGTTCGGCGACGACGAGGCCTTCGCCCCGGGGGTGCGCCTCGACGAGTGGGAGGACGACGGCAGCGAGGCCTTCGACCGCGCCTGGAGGCAGCTCCGGGAGCGGGACGAGCCGATCTGGGAACCGGAGTAGGTATCTGCGACTGATAGGTTCGTACCGTTCCGTGGAGCGGGCCGTCACCGGGAAAACCGAAACGGCGCGAAGCAAGTTACAAAGGCTCTTGCGCCGGTATTGAGCGAGCGAGGCAACTGTTGAGGCCATTAGCCTGGAGGCTCTGCAGGGTGCGCATTTAGAAGACAGAGGACTTGAAACGCCCCCGGGTTGTGGAGGGAACTCGCACACACCCTTGGCCTACAACTAAACCGAAAGATGAGGATTACAAGTGTGAATACTGGAGAATGGACCACATTACCGGGTTGGGATGGAGCGAAGCAGGAGTACGCCGAACTCGATTGCGAGCGGTGGATCAGAGAAAACAAGATCCGGGAGGCAGGACGCGAGAAGGGCGAACAGGAATTTCCGCCGTCGGAAGCGATCCAGCCGGACGATATGTACAACAAGATTCTCGCCTGGGTTAACCAGCGTGGGAAAGCGTGCCATGCGGCCGTGAGCAGGTACCTCGTGCAGCAACAGCACGCCCTGGAACTGGAAACCAGGGAAGGTATGGCTCCAATTCAGCACACTGTGGAAGGCCTGAAAAACCAGGGTATCGTCGAACTGACCGATCAGGCCGAGAAAGATCGATCCATTCTCGTAAAAAAGCAGCGCGAAGCCCGGGACGCACGGGCGGCATTGGCCGCGTTCAAGACAAAGGCCAACCTCGAACGTGTGCCGGAGTATAACGAAAGGGAGACTTGGTACTGGTGGCTGGGCGGAATTGTGGTTATCGAAGCGCTTGTAAACGCCATGATGCTCGCCGGCGTGCACGAATACGGCCTTCTTGGCGCAATAGTCATCATGCTGGCGGTCGGCGTGGTGAATGCGGGCATCCTGGGAGGGCTAATCGGAGAAGGATGGCGCCAGAAGAACTCGGTGGAGTTACTGCCAAAATCGCTAGGCTGGACTCTGGTGGCGCTGGGGACAACGGGCATGTTTCTCTGGAACCTGCTCGTCGGGCATTTCCGTGACAGCATGCTCGCCGTGGCGACCAAAGCTGCGTCGGGAGCAAGTTCCTTGGGAGAATTGCTGGCAGACGACACCCCAGAGAGGTTCTCGAATAATCTTTTCGGACTCGAAGGAATGCTCTCATGGCTGCTTGCCCTAATCGGAGCAGGCTGCTGCATCTTCGCCGCAACCAAGTGGCTGAACCGCGACGACGTGTATCCAGGTTACGGAAAGGTGCATCGGACTGAAGCGGAGCATTTTGAGGAGTACCAGGATGAGAACGTGCAAAGGCGAGCGAATCTGAAAAGGATCTACGAGGAGTACACTGAAAGAATCCGGGACCAACGGCAGCAAGTGGAAAACAAGAAGGGGAACCACCGGCTGATCACTGACTCCGCAAGAGGGATCGTACGGCAATTCCCCATGCAGCTTCGCCAGTACCAGAACCACCTGGACTTCATAATCGCGGCATATCGCTCGGCAAACGAGATGGCCCGTACAACACCGAACCCGGAGTTTTTCGCCGAGAGACTCCTTATCGATCAGGAGATGCTGGAAGCGCCGGAGTGGGAGGAGATTCCACCCTCGGACTATGACGAGGACTGGGAGGGCTTTCACCAAGCCGAAGAGGCGATCCCGGGAGGTGGTCGTACTGCTCGATACGTCGGATCCGCTGGGCGACAAGCACAAGGAGGAACTCAGGCGCATTGTGCGGGAGATGACGAGTCCGTCGGCAAGCGGGCGTCATGACGCCCTTGCGGTGAGGAAGGGGGAACGGGTGACACTCTACCGTCTGGAAAGCACCGGAGCCCCCGAAACACCGATCGCGCAAATCTGCCACCCTGGGGGCAATCCCGAGGAAAGGCGGCGATTTGAAGAGTTGACGACAGGCACAGTGATCACCGAGTGGCGCTGGGAAAAGTTCGTCAAAGTGATCGAAGCAATGTTCCCCGCGGAAGAACGCGAGGCGCAACCGTCATCCCCGATCTTGGAAACCATTGCGGTTATTTCGGCCCGCCACGCGAGCAGCAGGCGAGCGGAAAAGGCGGTGAAACCCACGCACCTGATTATCATCTCGGATTTGCTGCAAAACACGGGGATGCTGTCACATTACATGCCGTACCCAAACCCGGAAGAGATTCCTCGCGAACTCAGGACCGATCTTTCACGAGTGGAGGTGAGCTTGTTTCGACTAGAAAGGCACAAGTATGAGAGTTATCAGACGTCGGAGCACTACTACTGGTGGACGGACTGGGTAGAGGAGATGGGAGGAAAGGTGCTATGGCAGCAGGCGCTGTGATGGAGAAGGCGCGCGTGTTGAAAACAGAGCATGCTTTCGAGTGGGCATTCGGGATCGGATCTGTCTTGATCTTCATGGCGAAACTGATCGCGCAAAGCCAGCCGATCCTCGGAGGGATCGTTGCCTCCGCGCTCGGGATCGGCATCATGGGGCTGTACAGACACGACCAAAAACGGGTCCGGGCCGAGGACGAGCATCCGCGCCTGGGAGACGAGGTCTATTACCTCGGGTTGCTGTATACCCTCACTTCACTTTGCACAGCGCTCGTTAGCCTGTTTCTCCTGTTCGGGGGTGAGCAGTCGCTCGAGGAACGCACCGACGAGATGATCGGCAGCTTCGGGATCGCCCTTCTCACAACCATGGCAGGGATCGTCATGCGCATGACCCTGCAACGCCAGGGGACGGAGGGACAGGAGACAATCATCCGGATCCCCCATTCAGCCAGCGGTTCCGGCGCCGCTGGCGTAGAGATCGAAGGCGCCACCATCGATCTGGAGCGCTATGCGTATGAGCTGCGCAGGCAACTCCAGAGCTCAACCAATGCGTTCAATTCCCACGCCAACCAGACCATCCTGCAGGCAAAGACCACCCACGCCCACATGGAGGAGATGATGCAGGCGTTCCATGACGGGCTGGAAGAGAAGGCGAAGGCGGAGCTCGAAAGCCTGAAAGCGATCTACGAGTCCGTCGCCGAAAAGGCCGAGGAGGCGAGGCAGCGGACGGAGGAACAGGGGGCGGGAATCCAGGGCGCGCTGGAGAGACTCGAAGCGCAAGTGAAGAACATGGACGAAAGCATCGAGCGCATCCGGGCGGGGAGTGGAGAGACGGCCGAAAATCTTGCGGCCATCGGCATCCAGGCCAAGGCGAGTTCCGAGGCGTTTGCGGAAAGCAGCAAGACAGTCACCGAAGGCCTGAACTCTCTGGCTGAGGCGACCGCCACTGAGAGGACCAACCAGGCCGCCCGAGAACAGTTCGCCAGCGAGATAGGCGAGATGCTCAACCGGCAGGCGGAGGAGTGGATGGAAATTCAGCGTCGGGCAGGGGCGGCTCTGGAGGAAATGGAACGGACCAACCAGGAACTCGCGAAACTTGGCCAGGAGGCGCAGCGCACTAATACGGAACTCACCATTCTGCCAGACGGGGTCCGCAAGGCCAGCATGGCGATTGAGCACTTGGCCGATGTCGCCAGCGCGAGCAACGCGATCTCGAATTTAGAGGCCAACGCCAAGGCGGTGACGGATCAGCTCGCCGGAATCGCCGGCGCAGGCAAGCAACATGAGGAGGCACTCGACGTTACCGTCAAGAAGCTCCAGGAACTTGCCGAAGCTGGGGGCAGGGAGTTTGAAGGTCAGGCAAAACTCACGGAGGCCATCGCCGAAATCGCGGAAGTTGTGACCACAGCAGGCAGATACACAGAGAATCTGAAGGACACCGAACGGGAGATTCAACGGATCAATAAGGGACTAAAGGGGGTGCAGACTGCGCTTCAAGACGAAGGGACTAGGCTCGCCGAAGTGCTGAAGCAGGCCATCGTCGCCTTTGACGAGGCCAAAGGCGACGAAAGCACCAAAAGCTGGATCGACCGCGTCTTGCAGCGGTAGGCAGTCGGGACACGTCCATGGAAACGGAGGAGGGATACAGGCGGGGTGCGGTACTGGGGCTGACGATCGCTGAGATATTCATCCTGCTCGTCTTTCTGATGCTGCTTGCCCTCATGGGGGTAAACCGCTACTGGGGCAAGAAATTCGACTCCTGGAAGGAGATCATGGCGAAGGCCACTCCCGAGGAGGTCGAGGTGGCGTTGAAACATTCGGACGAACGCGGGCGCGATATTGAAAGACTCAAAAAGGAGGTCGAAGCCTTAGAAAAAGAGAAGGCCAGACTGCAGGAACGAATACGAGTATTGGAGGACACGGAACGCGAGAAAGCACTTGCGGACGCCGAGCGCAAAATCGAAACGTTGAACGAAAAAATTGGCTCCCTCGAAAAAGAGATCCGGATCTTCGGCAAGGGAATCACACCTCCGTGCTGGTACCAACGGATCGAAGAGACCAACCCGATCACGAAGGCCACCTGGCGGGAAAAGCCATACTATCTGTTTGACATCGCCATCCGCGAGGATCACATGGAAGTACAGAGGCTTCCGATCCCCGAGGGAAGCCCCGAGGACGACAGTGGAGCACCTTACGCTGAAAAAGCAGATAGCCTTGCGCTTGACACCATCCCCTACGGGACGCCGCTGACGGACACAGAGATGCGCAACGTCATGCTGCCCCTGTACGAGATGGGAAAGGCATCCCAAGTCCGGACCTACTCGTGCATTTTCTACGTGCGGGTGTGGGACGAGACGCCTCCGGGGGCGAAGGAACGCTGGAAGCAGGCCCATGACGGGGTGCTCGAACAGCTCTTCGGCACGCACCAGGTGCGCGGGATATCATGGAAGGATCGAGGCAAAGAGCCCGTAAACGTCAAAATAATGGGCCCGGTCGAAGACCCTGATGTTTATCTACGGCCGAATCCCGGGCAATCATCCGTTTGCGCAGATAACCACGGAACAGGTCCATTGCCAGGTATTGACATGACCCTCGCAGAATCTGCGGACTATTGGGGGTATGATCCTGAAAAGGCATATGGATTTGGATTGGCGATTCAAGATGCGGTGCGAAAAAAGGATCTCCTTGCGTTTTTCTCTTTGGTGGATGGCGAACTGGAGCACGGACCCAGGCGGAAACATGCCGAGAATAAAGACTTTCGGGAGATTTTTCCCGATTCCTGGGGAGCTAAAGTTTTAAAGGATGAGCCTCCTTGTACTCCTGTCGGATTGCGCGGATTCATGCTCGCGAATGGTCTGATTTGGTATAAGGGCAGCGATACTTTCAGGATTGTTTCAGTAAATGATTGGGTGCAAGAAGAACTCCCTCCCATCTCTGCGGGTTGGGAAGTTGACGGCAGGCTCTTACCTCCTCAGTGTTTTGTGGTTGAAGGGTTGTCAAGTGATAATTTCGAGGAATTTGCTAAGCGGTTCTCAATAGCCGATACATACGGTTCTCCGGAATTCGAAGATTTCGCACACAACACGGGCAAGTATTTCGGCGATCCAATTTCTCCATTTGACCCAATTGATTTCTATGGCCAAAAAATCAGTCTCTGGGGAAACGTAATTGATTGTGCCGGAGACTCCGATCAATTAAGGATCGAGGATTTGACTGTCAGGGATGTTTCTGAGGAATACCAAGGCGCCTACGATGAGTACACAATCTTGTCGGATGTATCCACAAATCTATGTCAAGAGCTCGCCCCCAATCTGCCGGGGAAATGCCTCAAATCCTATCTTGTCGAATTTTGCGGTAACGGTGGGGGAAGCATCGGTTGTATTTGGAGGTATAACATTTATGGCCTGTTTCGGATGGAAGACGGTGAAAAGATCATTTTTCCACTGAAGAACTTCGACGCAGAGAATCTTGCGAGAAACTTCCTTGACAGCGCTTCGGTTATCGGACAGTGACCGGGATCATCGTTGATGATAGAGGACGAAGCGAGGTAGTGGGACCTTGACTCCCCCTTGGCTAGTTAAACGATCAGATCACTGATCACTGATGCCAGCGACATCCAGAATCGGTCAACCACCTCGCCAACTCTCGCATTCCTACCTACTCATTTACGAGTTTCGAGCGAAAACCATCGGCGCAGGGTTGTCTTCAGCTCGTTGAAAGCAGGGTCCCGACAACCGTCAAGTTCTACCGCGGTCGCAAGTTCAGAAAACTTGCGTGCGGATCTTTGCACTCTTCCATGCCGCATTGCTTCTCTCATTGCCTTTTTTGGATGGGTCGGCTTTGAGTCGCCAGGCGGCCACAATTGCTGGTCACCCAGCCATCGTCGCAACTCAGGGTAGCGATCGTCCCATCCCAACACTCGAGAAACTGTAGGAGAATGGCTCCAGACCCACACTTCGAGCTCCGGATCGATTACAATTACTTTCGCACCATTCTCCCATCCGTTCCGTGCCAGCTGCTTTTCGAGGTTTCGTTGAATACCCTCTCTCGGAAGCGAACTTCCGCAACCATGATAATCAAAGACTATCAACGCATATCGATACCTGCCAAGATATGGTCTCAAATACTCGACCGCCTCACTACGGCAACCACTGTCTCTGTTTATGTGGCGCTCAATGTCGAATTCAATATCTTCGATACCTAGATCCCTTGAGCGAGACAGTAACCCCTCCAGAGCATTAGCCAACTCCAAGTCGGCCGCAAGCACGAAGAGATCTTTGGGATCCGCGCTGATCATCCAATCACGCCGGAGGCGAAAAGGACATCCATGTTGGGCGAATCCCTCCAGTTCTTGAGACGTGGATGATCGTCACCCCGCACGACATCGGTTGCGCCGGCGGAATTCTTCGCAAAGCAGAGCGCTTCTTCCAAAGCGGCCATCCTCAGCACGACGGGTGAGTGGGTAGCAAGCAGAACTTGTGATTCGTAGACCGAACTTAGTGACTGAAAGACGCAATCGACCGCCAGTGGATGAATCCCGTTCTCGGGTTCTTCTAGAATGTATATCTCATCTGATCCGGGTAAATACGCAGGAACCGTCAAGGCCAGAAGTCGGAGCGTGCCGTCGGATGCCATCCACGACGGAACCTCGACCCCCGACTTGTAGCGAAGCCTCAGGTACGCGTGGCGGTCGTCTTCGCGCTCGACGACGCCGACGTATTCCAATTCCGAGAGCGTCGTTTGAATGTGTGACAACCATTCCCGGTAAGATTCGGGGTGCTCCCGTTCGAGTTTCTTGATAATCCAAGGAAGATTCGATCCGTCCTGTGCGATGCCAGCCTCGTGCCTGGCCGGCGGACTCGCCTCTCGCATGCGAAGACTGTCAAGAAAGAGCAACTTTATCGAACTCCCCAATATCTTCTTCACATACGTCGCGACGGGAAAACTCGTCGGAGACTCGGGGAGATTTCCAAGCGCCGAACGACGGTGTCCGAAGGCGATACTTGTCGCCCATCCCTTTCCGGACTTGGAGGACGTTTCCACGTTAAAATTGTCCTTCGCCTGACTTGACTTGCTCAATATAGTCCGTAGCCCACGGCGATTGCCTCCTACCAGTATGGACCGGGGTGGCTGCATCGGATCGGGGAACATCTCCCGTTGGATCGACGATTGTCGTTCTTGCGCAGGGGCGAGCAAACCTCGTTCAGAGTCGATTCTGATGTCGCCATCTGTTTCTCGAACTGCCACTTCGTAACGAAAGACCCGATAGTCTCTGTCCCGCGGTAATTGTTCACGGAGATGCTCCGGGATGTCGAACTCTACCGCCAGCTCGAAACTGAGACGGTCCCTTGGCCGCCCCCACACCAGATCCTGGAAATTGCTTGTGCGGCTTTCCACCGCGGCTTCGAGCCCATTCGATACCAAATCGCCGAGAAAAGCGATAACATCAAACAGGGTGCTCTTGCCGCTAGCGTTGGGGCCCACCAGGATGTGGAAGCGGCCAAGCTCGACATCGACGTACCGTAAACACCGGAAATTGAGTGCCTGAATGCGTCGGATCATGATATCATCCCCACAACATCTTCAAATGACAAGGAATCAGATAAACTAAGGTCCTTTTGGGGATTCTCCGTCAAGGAGCTGTCCCCCCGCAGAGAAGAACGGCCGCAGCGCCCCCGTGCACCGTATGAACGCCCACAAGTCCAGCATCTGAAAAATGCCTCTGGTGTTGCCACCGACCCAGAATCAGGACTATTCCTGCGAATCGGCGCTGGCGAACTGCCCCATCTGATCGAGATTCTCCCTGCCGGTCATCTGCGCCCGCCTGAGATCGTTGGCGGTGACGGTGAGGCAGTCGCTGGTCTGCCCGCTCTGCCTGATGAACGGCTCGGCGTACCCCGTGCGCCCGAACCAGCCGTGGTATCCGGCGAACGACTCGATCCGCTTGCGTGAAAACCCGGCGGTGTGGCCCTGGGTCTCGTACAGCGCCTCGGCCTCGATCCGCCGCGCCACCTGGTCGGAGATGTCGACGAACAGGTCGATGTCCGTCCAGCCGAACTCCACCCCGATGTAGTAGACCTGGGCAACCTGGTGCAGCGAGCGCTCCCGGCGCCTGTCCGGCTGGGCGACGCGCTGCATCGCCTGCTGGACGAGCTTGCCCGCCAGCGGGTGATCGCCGTCCCACAGGCTGAACATGTTCCTGTGGGGGTAGTTGTAGGGGGCGTGGGTTATGACGATCTGGGGGCGGACCTCGTAGAAGATGTCGGTCAGGGCCTCGATCAGCTGCGGCGACGAATCGAGGGGGTGATCGGCGAACGGCAGGACGCGGGCGTCCTCGATCCCGAACAGGGCGCAGACCCGCTGCAGCTCTTCCTGTTTGCGCTCCGCCTGCTCGCCGCGCGGGCGCTCGAGGATCTCGGCGCGGCGTTCCTCCGCGGGCTTGCGCATCTCGTCTTCGAGCTCCTCGTCGTGGGTGGTGACCCCGTCGCTCAGCGAAACGACGGTGACGCTGTCCCCGCGCTCGACGTGGTGGGCGGATGTTCCCAGGGTGTAGGTCACGTCGTGCGGGTGCGCCGTGATCGTCAGCAGGCGCAGGGGGGTCGGTCCATCATCGTTCATTGGTATTTGCTCCGCTCAGGCTGCCGGTGGATGAAGTCGTTTGCGGCAGGGGGAGCCGCCAATTGCCCCTGCCGCTTGGCCGCCTTCCGGATCGGGCAGGCAACCGGGATGAGAAGGCGCCGAATCCGCGCTACTGTGGGCCAGTACGTCAATATCCATATCCATTAGGGGTTGTTCTCCTTCTGCCAGAATATGGCATCAGGGTGGGCGTGGGCAGTACGTCAAATATCCATAATGGAGGCATTCCGGCTCGATTTGCCGGTTGCCTCCGGATGGATGCAGGAGGGGTCCATACCTACCGCTCCCACAACTCGCTCAGCGGCACGGCGAGCAGGCGCCCGCCGGCCAACCGCAGCCGGTCGCGGCCGGCGTAGAGCAGCACCCCCGACTCGAAATCCTCCCCGCAGCGGGAAGCCAGCCGCATGAGGCCCTGCCCGTCTTCGGGGCCGAGCGTGCGGCCGGCCTTGACCTCGACACCCCAGGTCCTGCTGCCTCGCGTAAGGACCACGTCGACCTCCACGCCGTCCTTGTCCCGATAATGCCAGAACCGCAGGTCCGGTTCCGTCCAGGTTGCCTGGGCGATGAGCTGCTGCACAACGAAGGACTCCAGCAGATGTCCCATGCGGTCCCGGCGGCGGAGCCAGTCGACCCCGCTCAGGCCGGCGAGGGTCGCCGCCAGCCCGCTGTCGAGCAGATGGACCTTCGGCGCCTTGACGAGCCGTTTGGCCGGGTTGCGGTTCCACGCGGGCAGTCGCCGCACCAGGAAGAGCCGCTCGAGCACGGCGATGTAGTGATCCACCGTTTCCCGGTGCAGTCCGAGGATGCTGGCCAGGTTGAGTGTGTTGAGCAGTTCGGCGCTGCGCAGGGCCAACAGCTCCAGCAGGCGGGCAAGCTCGCGGGCATCTCTCACCCGCGCCACTTCCTGCACGTCCCGCTCGATGATGCTGCGCAGGTACTGCCGGTGCCATTGCCGGGCGCGGCCGGGTGCGCGGGTCAGCGGCTCCGGATAGCCGCCGGCAACCAGTCGCTCCGGCAACGATGGCCCGGAAGGTTCCGCCCCGGGCCGGATTCCCGGTTCGAGCGCCCCGTTCAGCAGGTCGCCGAGGAAACGCCCGGGCAGGCGCTCCTTCTCCGATTCGGTCAATGGGTGCAACTGCGCCATTTCCATTCGTCCCGCAAGGGATTCGGTAACGGTCGGCACCAGCATAAGGTTGGCCGAACCGGTCAGCAGAAAACGGCCTGGACGCCGGTCCTGATCCACTGCCCGTTTGATGGCGGTGAGCAGTGCCGGTACCCGTTGGACCTCGTCCAGGGTCACCTCTTCCGGCAGGCTGGCGACGAAACCGTCCGGGTCGGCACCGGCGTTCTGGTAGTAGTTGTGCTCGTCCAGGCTGACGAACGCACGCTCGGAAGCAAGTTGCTGCACGAGCGTGGTTTTTCCGCTTTGCCGAGGCCCGAGGAGACAGACCACCGGCGTGTCGGCCAGGGCCTCCCCGAGGACGGGGGCCAGCGAGCGGTGAAACAGAGATCGATCTGCGTCCATTTGTCGGTTATTTCAGCGTCCAATTGCCGGTTAATGTAGCGTCCAATTGCCGGTTTGGACAGCGTCGAATTGTCGAATGGCGGACGACACAGGCAGGGCGCAGAGTCGGGATGGGAAGCTGAGGCTCGGGTCTGCGGGCCGGGGCGATGCTCGGAGTTCAGTCCATCGAGACCCACTGGACGTGGCCGTACCCCGGCGGGGCGTCGACCGGCTGATCCCGCGCCGCCACCTCGACTGCCGCGGGTCCGCAGGTGAACCGGTACGGCCCCGGTTCGGGAAGCACGAACCAGCTCCTGCCGTCGCCGTCGGCGCGCACCCCGAACGGGGCCACCGCCTGACCGGCGAGCGGCTCGACGAACACCGGGGCTCGCGGCCGGGCGGTCTCGACGATCACTTCGGGCGGACGACGGGAATTGAGCGGCCCGACGTCCCGGCCGGCGAGCCGGCGGTAGAGGTCGCGCGACCATTGGCGGGTCGCGGTCTCGACGACGAGCGGCTGGGCAGGGTCGCACCAGTTGAGGTAGAGAGCGGCCTTGCCCCAGGCGGCCTGCGTGCCCTCGCCGAACGGGTCGATGCGGGCGTCGGCGCCGGACTGGGAGGGCCAGCTGACCTGCGGCTCCACCGGGGCCGCCAGGCTCCCGGGGACGTCGCCGGTGAACCCGCGGTAATCCATGTCGGCGAGGAAGAAGGTCTGCAGGCCGTGGATGTTGCGCCCGGGCATGCTCAGCAGGAAGTCCCACCACCCCTCCATCAGCGGGGGTTCTCCATCCAGGTCCCAGCGGCCGGACTCGAAGATGCCGGCCTCCCCGACCCGTACCGGCTTGCGCGGCAGCGCCGGGTCGTTGCGCACCGCCTCGACGGCTGCCTCGATCTGCTCCAGGCCGCTGAACAGGCGGTAGCAGTCGATCAGCTCGACGAGCTCGGAGTCGGCGACCCCGGGGTCGAAGGTGACCTCGGCGACGCGGGTCCGGTCGAGCTCCTTCACCTTGCGCAGCAGGGGCACGCAGAAGGCGGGGTCGCGGGCGTCGGTGACGTCCCAGAACAGGATCGAGGGATGGTTGCGCGTCCGGCG
This sequence comes from Candidatus Latescibacterota bacterium, assembly GCA_965206595.1. Taxonomy (GTDB): domain Bacteria; phylum Latescibacterota; class UBA2968; order UBA8231; family UBA8231; genus CBDCXV01. The sequence goes on along the minus strand of OZ242214.1, from coordinate 6,349,615 downwards.
GATCCAGGCGTCGGCGACGACGAGGTGGTTCTCCATCACCAGGCTCGCTTCCGATTCTTCGAGATCCTCCGGGAAGACCTGGCCGGTGCCGACGCAGAAGTTGGCGCCGACGACGAAGGTCCCCGACTCGTCGGCGACGTCGTAGAAGACCGACGGCGGGTCGTAGCGGTGGTGCTCGACGATGCTGACGTTGGCCGCGGCGAGGTCGCTGAACTTCCGCGTCAGCCACTGGCGCTCGTACACGTAGGGGACGGTGTGGTCCCCCCACGGCATCAACTGCTCGCCGTTGAGCAGCAGCCGCTCCCCGTCGGCGCGGATCTCGCGAAAGCCGAAGCGGGCGATGTCGCCGTCGACCTGCCCCTCGTCCGAGGAAAGGTCGATGCGCAGGAAGTAGAGCACCGGCTCCCCGTACGGCGGCCGCCCCCAGGGCACGGCATCCGTCCACTCTTCGGCGCAGGCGACCGTTGCGGTTTCGCCGGGCCCTACCTCGACTTCCCGCGGCGGCAGCGGCAGCACCGTCTCGCCGGCGCGCGCCACCTCCCAGGTGACCAGGCCGCTGAAGCGCTCGGGGCCGTCGTTGCGGACCGTCACCTCGGCCGACAGGGTCTTCCCGCGAACGGAAGTGGTCGCGTACGGATCCGCCAAGTGGACGAGCGGCCGGCAGCGCAGCCAGACGTCCCCCTCGATGCCGACGGTGGCGGCGCTGGTGCGCCAGAAGCGGGTGTCGAGGGCCATCTCCGCGGCCTCGCTGAGCTCCTCGGCATCGGGATGGGCATAGCGGCCGCGGCAGGCGTGCGTGAACAGGACCAGCTCGTGCTCCGTGCCGGGAGCGGCGCGGTCCGTCAGGTCGATGAGCCACGGCAGGCGCAGGTGGTGGTGCTCCCCGACGGTTTCGCCGTCGAGGCAGGCGCGGCCGTAGTGGCGCACCCGGTCGAGATCGAGCAAGAGGCGCCGGCCGTCGCCGGTCTCCCAGCCCTCCGGGGCCGCGAGCGAGGTCCGGTACCACCCCGAGACGGGGGGATCCTCCTCGAACTCGCGCGAACGGTGCGGCACCCGCACCCGCCGCCAGCCCCCCTCGGGGGCGGCGCCGTCCCCCCCTTCGGCGAACTCCCACTCGCCGTTGAGCAGCAGGCTGCGTCGGAGGCTCACTTCAGGACCTCGTCGAACCACTTCCGGGTCTGCTCGAGCTTCTCGAGGATGGCGGGGAACTCGCCGCCGTGGGCGATCAGGCGGGCCCCGCGCTCGTGAAGGCTCCCGATCATTTCCCGGTTTAGCGCCGGACGTCCCCAGACCTTGCCGTGTTTCGCGGCAGCCTCGGCGACGCGGTCCTCGGCCTCCTCCAGGGTCATCGAGCCGTCGTGCTGCAGTCTCAGGGACAGGTCGCCCGGGCCTACGAACAGGCCGTCCACCCCTTCGACCGCGGCGATGGCATCGACATTGGCGACCGCCTGCGGCGACTCGATCTGGACGACGATGAAGGTCTCCTCGTTCGCCTGCCGCGGGTAGTCGGCTCCACCCTGCAGGGCGTAGTCGCTGTCGAGGCCGGCCCCGTCGAAGCCGCGGTTCCCCAGCGGCGGGAACCGGGTCGCCTCGACGATCCAGCGCGCGTCCTCCTCGGTGGTGACGTGGGGGAACATCAGGCCGGTGGCGCCGTCTTCGAGATAGCGGTAGAGGCGCACCCGCTCCAGGGTCGGCGAGCGCAGCATGCAGTCGATGTCGAAGAGGTGGAAGAACCCCAACATCCCCTGCACCTCCCTTTGTTCCATGGCCCGGTGCTCGAGATCGAACCAGATGCAGTCGAACCCGAAGTGGGCGGCGTGGCGGACGTAGGATGGAATGAAGCTGCCGAGGCCGCAGATGCGCACCGTCTCTCCGGCGCGGATGCGGGCCAGCACCTTGCTCTTTCTCATGGGAAAACCTTTCTCTCGGAAGTGGCGCTGCTCTGGTGTCGTGCCGCGCGCTGAATCAAGTTCATGGCCGCGGGTGATCGCAAGAGAAGGCAGGCACCGCCCATCCGGAAAGAGGGACGCATGAAAGTCGCGACGGGAACCATCGGCCACGAAACCAGCACCTTCACGACCGTGGAGACCAACTGGGACAGCTACCGCAACGAGCGCTTCGGGTACCTGCGCGGCCAGGAGGTCTTCGCCAAGTTCCGCGGCACCAACTCCGCGGTCGGGGGCTTTCTCGCCGGCGCCGAGGAGCACGGCTTCGAGCTGGTGCCGACGATCTTCGCCAACGCCCACCCGAGCGGCCCGACGCCGCGGGCGATCTTCGACGAGATCCTCGACGACATGCTCTCCTCCATGCGGGAGATCGGCCCCGTCGACGGTGTGCTCCTCGACGTGCACGGGTCGATGGTCGCCGAGGGGATCGACGACGGCGAGGGTCACATCTTCGCCGCGGTGCGCGACCTCGTCGGCCCGTCGGTTCCCGTCATCGCCCAGCTCGACATCCACTCGAACGTGTCGCCGCGCATGGTGGAGACCATCGACGTGCTGCTCGGCCACCGCACCTATCCCGAGATCGACCAGGACGAGCGCGCCCGCCAGTGCGCCGGCATCCTCCACCGCATGCTGAGCGAGGGCCTGAAACCGGCTCTCGCCCTGCACCAGCTGCCGCTCTGCTGGGGGCTGAACCAGGTGACCGCGCACCCGCCGATGAATGCCGCCATCGCCGAGCTCGAGCGCATCGAGGCCCTGCCCGAGGTGCTCTGCTGCTCGATCGCCACCTGCTACCCCCTGGCAGACCACCCCGACATGGGGGCTTCCGTCTACCTGGCCACCGACGGCGACCGCGGCCGCGCCCAGGAGCTGGCCGACGAGCTGGGGGCCTGGATCTGGGAACGGCGCGCCCAGTGGCCGGGGTCGTCGCAGTCCACTTCCAAAGCCATGGTCGAGGCCGACAGGATCGGGCGCTACCCGGCGATCTTCGCCGACCGCAACGACAACACCGGAGGCGGCTCTCCCGGCGACAGCACCGGGCAACTGCGCACCTTCCTCGAGGCCGGCCTGCGCGACGCCTGCGTGCTCTACATGGTCGATCCCGAGGCCGCGGCGATATGCCACGAGGCCGGTGTCGGGGCGACCGTTGAGATGAAGGTCGGGGCCAAGTCGACGCCGCTGCAGGGAGAGCCGGTAGAGATGAGGGCCGAAGTCGTCGCCCTGTCGGACGGGCACTTCACCTACCGCGGGCCCCGCAACGCCGGACTCGACGGTTTCATGGGGCGGTGCGCGCACATCGTCCAGGACGGGGTGCACGTCATCCTCGTCAGCGAGCGCGAGCAGCCGTTCGACACCGCCCTGTGCGAGTCGCTGGCCCTCGACCCCCGCGAGATGCGCTACCTCGGCATCAAGTCGTCCGCCCACTTCCGCGCCGGGTTCGAGCCTTTCGCCGGCAGCATCCAGGTCGTGGACGAGCCCTCGGTGCACTCCGCCGACGTGGTGGAGTTTCAGCGGCTGGGGCGGAAGATCTACCCTTTCTCCAACTTCTGAAGGGGAAAACCGCGGCCAGGTGCGATTCCTACCGCACAGAGCCATGCACGGTCCGGTGCCTGCGCGCGCAATTCCGCGTGAATCCGTCCCCCGCTGCCGACCCGCTCGCTACATTGCCTTTGCTTGCCGCACTCACTACCTCGTACTACTCGCTCGGGTGCTTTCCGAACCGGGCGCTTCGGCGCCCTCGTTTGTTCGCTTGCATACGCGCCAATGCACCGTAGGCCGGGGCCGCCGCCGCGGATACCGATGCTGGAAGTTCGCCTGACAGCGGCGCTCGCGATCGCCATCCTGACCGCGATCCCCCATGGCCCCGAAGCCGCGGGGCCGCTTTCCTTCGAGGACGCCTCGGCGAACCTGCGGGGGGACCACCCGGAAGAGCGCTCCCGCGACATCGGCTGGAACGGGGCGGCCTGGTTCGACTTCGACCGCGACGGTCTCCTCGACCTGTTCGTCGCGCGCGGCACCTCGCAGAGCCCCGCCCTGTTCCGCAACCTCGGGGACGGCACCTTCGCCGACGTCGCCGCCGGCGCCGGGGTCGCCAACAGCAGCGGCAGCGGCGCCGCCGTGGCCGGCGACATCGACAACGACGGCTTCCAGGACCTCTTCGTCACCGGGGCCCGGCGCAGCCGACCCGGGGGCACTACCGAGGCCCGGCTTTACCACAATCGGGGAAACGGGACCTTCGCCGACATCACCGCGGCTTCCGGCATCGCCGGACTGCGCACCATGGTCGGCGCCGCCTGGGGGGACGTCGACCGGGACGGCCTCATCGACCTCTTCATCGGCGGCGGGGAGGTCGCCGCCCAGGGCAGCCGCCTGTTCCTCAACAACGGCGACGGCACCTTCGCCGACATCAGCGCCCTGGCCGGAATCGACGTGTCGGACGGCAACATCCTCGGATTGTTCAGCGACTTCGACGGCGACGGCTGGCCCGACCTGTTCAGCGCCCGTTTCAGCGGCTCGCAGTCGTTCGCCCTGTGGCGCAACAACCGCGACTACACCTTCACCGACGTACACGCCGAGGCCGGGCTGAACGACATCGGCGCCTGGATGGGGTGGGCACCCGGCGACGTCGACAACGACGGCGACATCGATCTCTTCGTCACCAACTACGGGGGAGCCAGGGAGTTTCTGGGCCTCCTGTGGCCGCACGCTCTGTGGCTGAACAACGGCGACGGCACCTACGCCAACAGAACAGCCGCCGCCGGTACCGGCGCTTACGAGTTCGGATGGGGCTCCACCATGCAGGATTTCGACAACGACGGGCTCATCGACCTGTTCTTCGCCGGCGCCGACCCCTTCAACGGCCAGGTGGGCCCCGGATGGGGCAACCCGGGCAGGCTGCTGCGCAACAACGGGGTCGGCCCCGGCGGGCAGGCGACCTTCGCCGATGCCTCCGATGCCGTGCCCGTCGACCTCAGCAGCCACTACACCTCCGGCGTGGCCGCGGCCGACTACGACAGCGACGGCTGGATCGACCTCGTAGTCGCCACCGAGAGCTTCAACGGCTTCACGTCGCGGCCGGTGCTGCTGCGCAACCTCGGAACCGGGGGAAGCTGGCTCACCGTTCAGCTGCGGGGAACCGCGGCCAACCGCGATGCCGTCGGCGCCCGCGTCGAGGTCGAGAGCGGCGGCGGCATCCAGGTTCGCGAGCTGTACGCCGGCTCGGGCTTCCTGTCGATGGACGGCCAATGGCTGCATTTCGGTCTCGGAGGGGCGGCCTCGGTCGACCGGGTGCGCGTGACCTGGCCGTCCGGCCACGTCCAGGTCGCAGAGGAGGTCGAGTCCAACCAGCACCTCTTTCTGGCCGAACCGCCGGACGCGGAGCCCGCGTTGAAGATCAGCTGGCAGCGGCCCCTGCCCGGCACCGTCGCCGCCGGCAGCGAGGTCCATCTCGACGCCGTTCTCCTGCTCGTGGAAGAGGCGCAGGTTCGCGCCGACCTCGGCCGGCTCGGAGGCCCCTCCGATCAGCCGCTGGAGCCCCTCGGCGGGGGATGCCACCGCCTCGAGGTCCGCTTCACCGCGGGTCGGGAGAACGGCCTGGCCCCGGTCCTGTTCCGCATCGAGGGGGCAGGCGGAGAGATGAAGACTCACCTCGAACCGGTGGCCCTGCTGCCTCCTGGCGACCTTCTGCTGTTCGGCGACGAGCTGGCGGATTCGTGGGATTTCGACTTCGGGTCGCTGCGCCCCGAACCGGACTCCGAGCAGGTATTCGAGGGGGAAAGCGGACTGACGGTCACCTCCTCCCTCGGCTTCTACGATTTCGAGTTCGAGCCGGACCTGCCCCTGAAGGGGTTCGGGTACGAGCTGCGCTTCGCCTTCCATCCCGGAGACGTCGAGTTCACCCCCGGCACCAGCTTCAAGGTCTCGTTCGGCAGGAGGTCGACCCTGTGGGAGACGCAGCTGCTGCTGGATAACGGCGGCTCCGACATCGACCTGGAACGCAAGGAGTGGCAGCAAGTCGTCGTGCCGCTGGCCCCCTTCGGCGCCGACTACGTCGTGGAGAGGTTCTTCTTCTCCGGGTTCATGCGCGGGACCTTCTACATCGACGACCTGCGTCTCGCCGCCCTGTCGCCGCCTGCGGTGACCGCGGTGGTCGAGCCCCTCGATGGAGCCGCCCCGGCCGCCTTCGCCCTGCACCAGAACGCACCCAACCCGTTCAACAGCGAGACCGTCATCCGCTTCGATCTCGACCGCGGCAGCGAGCGCACCGCTCTCGAGGTCTTCAACAGCGCCGGACAGAGGGTGGCGACCCTGCTTCGGGGCCGCAGGCCCGCAGGCTCCTGGACGCTGCGCTGGGACGGCCGCGACGACGACGGCAAAGAGCTCGGCAGCGGCGTCTACTTTTACCGCCTGCGAACCGACCGCGCCGCGGCCGCGCGCAAACTCCTGATCCTGAGGTAGAACCGCCATGCCCCAGCCGCGCATCCTGTTCGAGAACGACTCGCGCCACACCCTCATCTACATGTACGAGCCCCCGATTGCGGTGGAGGATCACCGGCAGGCGGTCGACGAGTTGCTCGGCACCCCGGTGGAAGCGCTGCTCTTCAACCTCGGCTATGGCAACGCCTTCCTGCACGGCACCGAGGCCGGCGAGCGCTGGGGCCCGGACGCCTTCGCTACCGAACCGTTCCGTCCCAAAGGTGACAATCAGTGGGCTCATGTCGTCTTCATGCGCGCCTACCGCAACGCCGCCAAGCTGATCGCCGAGGGGAACGATCCGCTGCGCCTCGTCTGCGAGCGCGCCCACGAGCACGGGCTGCTGCTCTACCCGTCGCTGCAGGCCAACGCGGCCCTGCCGGAAGAGGAGCTCACCATCGGCGCCGGGGCCGGCCTCGACGACGGCTTCGCCGGGGCGCAGCTGGGCGACTTCAGGCACGCCGAGGTGCGCGCCCGCCGACTCGCCCTGATCGAGGAGGTGGTCGCCAACTACGACGTCGACGGCTTCGAGCTGAACCTCGGCCACTACGCCGGCAGCTGGTTCTTCCACCCGGAACTCGCCGCGAACCAGGGGCGGGAGGTCTTCTCCGGGTTCCTCGCCGAGGTCAGCGCCGCGGTGCGCGGCAGCGGGAAGGGGCGCGAGTTTGCGGTCCGCCTGCCGGCGAGCCCGGAGCGGTACGAGCCGCTGGGATTCGACCCGGCCGAGTGGTGCCGTCAGGGACTGGTCGACGTCATCCTGGGGGAAAGCGCGGCCGGGGCCGCAATCATCGACCCCAGCGTCGACTTCGGGCCGCTGCTGAAGTGCGCCGAGGGGAGCGGCTGCCGGGTGCACGGGGTCCTGCGCAATCACGTCGACTCCGACCGCCTGTACACGGCCCCGATCGAGATGATCCGCGCCGCGGCCTGCAACTACTGGGAGCAGGGGATCGACGGGCTGTGCTGCGCCCACTGGTACGGCAACTGGCCGTACGGGCCGGAGTTCTACGAGCAGCTGCGCGAGCTGCCGTTCCCCGAGGTGATGGCGGCAAAGGACAAGATCTACGCGATCCCGACGGTCACCGGGCGCTCCCCCGAGCCCGCGGACGGCAACCCGCTGCCGGCCCCCCTCGAACCCGGCAGGCCCGCGCGCATGCGGCTACCGGTCAGCGACGACCTGCCCCGGTGGGAGGCCGCCGGACGCCTGCACGAGGTGATCCTGAGAATCCGCATCACCCGCGTCACCGAGCGCGACCGCTTCCGTTTCGCCCTCAACGGCCGCGAGCTGCCCGCGGACTGCCTGCGCAGGATCGACCACGTCTACCAGCTCAGCGCCCCCCGCTTCCGCTCGCACTCGAGCTACTGGTTCGTGTTCAGGCTCGGCCCCGAATTCCGGCCGCGGCGCGGGGGCAACGACATCGAGGTGACCCTGCTGGAGCGGGATCCCGAGGTCACCCCGGAAATGGCGGTGTGCGACGTCGAGCTCGAGATCCGCTACCTGCGCGGCAGGAGCTATCACCGCGGGGAGCACAACACCGACCCGGACCTGGGGCCGTACCAGCACGCGAGCACCTGAGGTGCCTCGTCGGTCTCGAACTGGTCAAGGGCGTCGCTAGTCGACCCGAGGTGCCGGCTTATGTAGTTGGCGAACAGCCGCGGCCGGCTCGCCCCTTCCCTTCTTTCCGAAGCTGAAGCGATAGAGGTTCGAGAAGATCCGTTCCAGTGACACTACACCGCCTCGATGAACTCGAGGATGGCCTGCGCCAGCTCCCGCGGCTTGTGATAGCCGATATCGTGGATGGTGTCCGGTATCCAGTGCACGCGGCAGCCGGGGATGGCATCGGCGGCCAGTTTCACCAGGCGCCGGCGGTCGCGGTCGAACTCGCTGTCGGTTTCGGGGGGCCCGGAACCGGCAGGCACGATCAGCGTCGGACACCCGATGCGCGGCCAGTAATCGGAGGAAGGATCGTACCACATCGCGCGCAGGACCTGGGCATGGTTGGGGGGGCGCAGTATGTCGTAAGTCTGTCCGTCAAGCTCGTATACCATCGTCTGCACGATGCGCTCGACCTCGCTGTTCCAGCAGACCTCGAGCTGGCCGCGGATGCGCGCCAGGAACTCGGCGCGGGCCCCCGACACGTCGCGCGGCGCAAACCTGCGGCTGAAGTCTTCCCAGCCGCCCGGCACCATCTGCGGACCGACGAAGCCGCCGTCTATAAGTACCAGGGCCCTGATGCGCCCGGGGAAGTGCACGGCAGTGCCGACGGCGACGTTGCCGCCCCAGGAATGCCCGAACAGGACCGCCTGCTCGATACCGAGCACGTCGAGCAGGCCGACCGCGTCGGATGCGAGCGCAGGCCAGTCGTAGCCGCCGCCGGCCTGGGTCGTGCGGCCGTGGCCGCGCTGGTCGGGGGCGACAATCCGGAACTGTTCGCACAGGAACGGTGCCAGGATGTCGTACCAGTGAGCGGAAGAGCCGAGCCCGTGCAGGGCCAGCACGGGAGCGCCGGGGCCGCCCCAGTCGAGGTAGCGCATCCGCAGGGAGCGCACCTCCGCCCACCTTTCGGCGGGCAGCTGCTTTGCGGGAACTGGACCTTGCATCCGGTTTCCTCAATCAGTTCGAGGGGACAGGAAGGATTCGCAACGCACTGGAATTTAGTCACTCTTTCCCGATACTCCGCCACGAAGCCCTGCCAGCCTGCATTGCGGTGCCGATAGAGGTGCCGGGCCCGGTTGGCCCCGGGCAGGAGAAACCTTGCTCGTTTCAAACGCGGAAACCGGCATGAGCGACGACACCCTTTCCCGCGACCTTGTCCGTCTCGGCGGCAGGCCGTACGGGCACTACCGCGACTTGCGCGGCCGCGGCTACGCGCTGGGACCCTGCACCCTGCGCTTCGATCACGTGCAGGGAGACCCGTTCGCCGCCCCGAGCCGGCTGCGCATCGATGTCCCGTCCGAGGTGCTGGGGCTGCCTGCATGGGCTCGCCACGGCCGGGAAGCGCGCCGCGCCACCGCGGACTTCCTGCAGCGGGAGTTGCGCTCCGCGCTTGCCGGGGCCGCGGGCAGTGCCGGCAGCGGCAGGAGCGGTCTCCTCGAGATCAGCCCGGCCGGGCAGGAAGTCCTGGAGCGGACCGGCGTCGTGGTCGATGCCGACGGCGGCGCCCGCGTCCGCCTGTGCGCCGGACTGCCCGCGGCCGGCCGCCGCATCCTCGGCAAGGAGGCCGCCGACCTGCTTGCCGGGCGCCTGCATTCCGCGCTCCTCGCCGCGGTCGGCCGCCTCGACTCCGGGACGCTGCGGCCCCACGTCGACGTCGTCGAGGACCAGGTCGCCCTGCGTTCGCAGCTGGGCGGGCACGGTCTGATCGCCTTCCTCGCCGAGGGCAGCGTGCTGCCGCGGCGCAGCGGCGTCGACCCGCGGCCGCTCCAGGATGGGCTGCGGCTGCAGGTTCCCGACGCCCTGGCGGTAGAGCTGCAGGCGCCCCACGCCGGCAGACTGCGCGGTATGGGGATACGGGCGGGCGTCACCCTGATCGTCGGCGGCGGCTATCACGGCAAGTCGACGCTGCTGCGGGCGCTCGCCCTCGGCATCCACGATCACGTCCCGGGGGACGGGCGCGAGCGCTGCGTGTCCGCGGCGGAGCTGGTGAGCGTGCGCGCCGAGGACGGCCGCTCGGTGCGCGGCGTCTGCCTGACCCCCTTCATCCGCGGCCTGCCGCTGGGGCGGGAGACGCACTGCTTCGACAGCGACGAGGCCTCGGGCAGCACCTCCCAGGCCGCGGCCATCGTCGAGGCGCTCGAGGCCGGGGCGACCGGCCTGCTGATCGACGAGGACACGGCGGCGACCAACTTCATGATCCGCGACGCCCGCATGCGCCGCCTCGTCCCCGGCGACCGCGAGCCGATCACCCCATTCATCGACCGCGTGCGCCAGCTCCGGGAAAGCCGCGGGGTGTCCTCGGTGCTCGTGGTGGGCGGGGCCGGAGACTACCTCGACGTCGCCGACTGCGTCATCCGGATGGACGACTACCAGCCCCGCGACGTCACGGCGCGGGCGCGGGAGGTCGCGGCCTGCCGGCCGCTGGGAGAGGCGGAACCGCGCCCACCGGACGACTGGCCTCCCGCGGCGGCGCGGGTTCCCCTGCCCGACGGTCTCGACCCGCGCCGGGGCCGCCGGGCGGAAAGGGTGCGGGCAGTGAGGACGCGGTCGATCGAGTTCGGGACCGAAGAGATCGACGTCGGCCTCCTGTTTCAGATCGTCGACCCGGCACAGTGCCGGATGATCGGCGACGCGCTGCTTCGACTGGCGCGCGGGCTGTGCGACGGGCGCCGCGACCTTCCGCGGATCCTGGCGGCTCTGGAGGAGGAGATGGAGGCCGGGGGTCTGGAGGCGCTGACGGAGCCTGGTTTCGGCGACCGGGCCCGGGCCCGCCGCTTCGAGATCGCCGCGGCGCTCAACCGCCTGCGCAGCCTGCAGGTGGCCTCCGGGTAGACTCTGCCGAATCAATCCCCCGGCCCGAGACCGCGCCGGGGTTCTCTTTGTTTCGGGCGACGGCACCACGGCCATCCGGCACGGGCGGCAAAAAGTTGACCCGGCCGGCGGCGGGGCCCAATATCTTTCTCCTGGTTTTCCTGACGCGACAGGAAACAATACCTCCGCCGGCCCATCCCTTCTCCATCATCCACGACACAGCAGGCCAGGCGGGGTTCTTCAGCGATGATTCCCCTTCTCTTTCAGCCCCGGGCTCACCATTGAAATGTCTGCTGACGCTGGGGTCCGGCCTGGGGCCGAACCTGGTGGCGATTGCGGAACCACTGGCACAGCCGGCGGTTTCATGAAATACCCCAACACCAATACCATAACACCAATAAAAGTTCATGCTGCGAAAGAAGTTCATGATGCGCTGTACTAGACGGAAATCCTCCCGGCCGGGGTGGCGATGGATGCCGCTGGCCATCCTGCTGGCTGCAGTCCCGGCGCAGCTGGGAGCCGGCGCCTGGACCCAGGCTCCCGGAGGTCTGTACCTCAAGATAGCCGGGCTCTCTTTCCGTTCTCAGGAGTACCTCAACGCCGAGGGCAAGCGGCTGGACCGGTTGGAAAAGCCCAGCATGGAAGAGTTGAGCGACAGGAACGCCTCGCTCTACCTGGAATACGGTGTGAGAGAGCGCCTGACCCTGGTGGCCTCCCTTCCCTACAAGCGCCTGGTGCACAAGAAGACGGAGGTGAGGCACTTCGAGAGTCTCGACACCACCATAACCCGCATATTCCCCGACGAGAACGAATCCGGTTTCGCCGATCTGGAAATGCGCCTGCGCTGGCGGGTGCTGCAGGATCCCGCCGTGGTCTCCGTGACCCTCGGCGGCAAGTTGCCGCTGGGCTACGAAATGCAGGAGGAGAGCAACGTCCCCCTGGGCACCGCGGAGATCGACGGCGACACGCGCCTGCTGGTCGGCAAATCACTGTACCCGTTACCGGGGTACGTGACGAGCGGAATCGGTTATCGCCGGCGGCGGGGCATTTTCAGCGACGAGCTTCTCTATAGTTTCGAGGCGGGGTTCACCTACAAGGACCTGCTGGTGAAAGGGGTGGCCGAGGGAGTACGGACCTTCGGAGACTGCGGAGCCACCGGCGCTATGGGAATGCTGATAGGGGACCAGAACAGCTTGAAACTGGCGCCTGGGGTGATCTGGTCCCTGAACGAGCGGCTGGAAATCGGGGCCGATCTGTTTCACATCGCCGCCGGTTGCAATACCGCGGCCGGCACGACCTGGGCACTGGGGCTGGCTTTCAAGCGCTAGTGCCCGCGCACTTCCGCGTGAATGTCTCTCGCCGCTCACGCGCGCAGGCACCAGGAAAACCGCCCCGGAATGCAATGCGGTCCCTTATGCACTACCCCTGTTTGATCGATAAATGAAAGGAGGCTCAGGTGCCTCGCCGAAAATGGAAGATCCCCGAACGTCAAGCCACCGACGAAGCCGTCTATCTCAACCGCCGCAAGTTCCTCGGGCGGGCCGGGCTCGGCAGCATCGGCCTGCTCACGGGATGCATCCCGGAAAAGCTCCTCAATCCGGCGCAGCTCGTTGATCCGAAAGATTTCCTCACTCCCGTAAACGTCGAGCCGGCGCAGCGCTACCCGGCTCCCCTGAACCCCTCCTTTTCCACTCTCGACCGGCCGCTCACCGACGAAAGCGTGGCCGGCATCTACAACAACTTCTGGGAGTTTACCGACACCAAGTGGGTGACGAGGTACATAGACGAATTCGAACCCCTTCCGTGGACGGTGGAAATAGCCGGCCTGGTGGAAAATCCGAAGACCTGGGACGTAGAGGACCTGATCGGCATGATGGAGCTCGAAGAGCGCCTCTACCGCCACCGCTGCGTCGAAGCCTGGTCCATGGCCATCCCGTGGACGGGCTTTCCCATGAAAGCCCTCGTCGACCTGGTCCAACCGCTGTCGTCGGCCCGCTACGTGCGCATGAATTCCTTCTTCAATCCCGAGGTGGCTCCGAATCAGTGGGACCAGCCCGACTACCCCTGGCCCTATACCGAGGGACTGACCCTGGCCGAGGCGACCAATGAGCTGACCCTGCTGGTTACCGGGATATACGGCCACGAGCTGCCGAAGCAGCACGGTGCTCCGATACGGCTGGTGACGCCGTGGAAGTACGGCTTCAAGGGCCTCAAGTCGATCACCCGAATCGAGTTCACCGAGGACCAGCCGGCGACGTTCTGGCCCACGCGAACGCCGAGCGAGTACGAGTTCTTCTCCAACGTCGATCCTGGAGTCCCCCACCGCCGCTGGTCGCAGGCCAGGGAAGAGTTCATCACCGACGACCTTGAAGACCGGCAAGTACGCGAGACCCTGCTCTACAACGGATACGGGGAGTACGTCGCCCATCTGTACGGGTGATTCTTCCGGCAGTTCTTCAGTGAAGACGGATTGCAGAACCGGGTCTTCCCTTCCCCTTGGGCTCGAGTTGCATCTGGCAGCCAGCCCATATCCCGGTAGCGGATGCATTCCTCAGGTACACCTTTCAGTGTCCGCAGTCCTGTTATTGCCTTGAAGGAGGCCCTTATGCGGAAGCTTCCGTCCCCGATTCCTTACCTGTCCTTGCTCGCATTCCCCCTCTTCGCCCAGGATGAAGCCCTTCACGGAACCTGGGACAGCACCGTCCTCGACGACCAGATCGGCGAGATCTCCACCAGCCTGACCTTCGAGGCGGATGGAGCCTTCGAGATCAACCAGGTCATCGAGCTGAAAGAGGATTTCCTCGCCGGCCTCGAGATCCCGGAAACAATCGCCATCGATACGATCACCGCTCACGGCACCGGGACCTACGGAGTGGATGGGGACAGCCTCAGGGTCGATATAGTCGAGCTGGACCTGCTGGTCGACGGTGAGAACTTCGACGAATTCTTCACCCAGGCGGCCCGCGACCTCGCCCGCTACTTTGCGGACCTGAGCGAAATATCCGAGGAGAAATACCCGGAGTTCGAACAGGCGTTCGTCGCCGAGTTCCTCGCTGCAATCGATGAAATCGACTTCCTCGCCGGTTTCGAGGAAGGAGGAAGCAGCTCTTACGCCGTCGAAGGGAACGCCCTGGTTCTCACCACGACTGCGGAGACCGCCTGGGAATTCCAGCGCATGGAGGTCGTCATTGAAACTCCCACCGCCGTCGCCCGGACTACCTGGGGCGGTCTGAAAGCTGCCCTGCGTCCTTGAAATCCCCCGGGGGTGTAGTGCCCTTCCGGGACCCGCCCCTATTCGGCCAGAAGTCGAACGCCCCGCTCGTGAGCCAGTAGTCGGCAGCGTGTGCACCCAACCTCCCGCCACTAGAAACCAGCGCCGCCGGCACGTCGTTCAACTACCGCGCCTTCAAAACATCCAGGAGATGATGATGACGAGATTCCCGCGAACCCTGCTCCTTTTGGCCGCCGCGGCCCTGGCAGCCTGCGCCGCCAAAAAGGAGACCACCCCCGCTCCGCAGGCCGCACCGGCGCCTGAGATCGCCCTCGAGGCGGAGATTCCGCTCGATCCGCAGATCGTCGCCGGACAGTTGGAGAACGGCTTCCGCTACCTGATCCGCGCCAACCAGAAGCCGGAGAAGCGGGCCGAGTTCCGGCTGACGGTCGACGTCGGCTCGGTCCTTGAAGAGGAGCAGGAGCAGGGGCTTGCCCACTTCGCCGAGCACATGGCTTTCAACGGCACGGCGAACTTCGCCAAGCAGGAGCTGATCGACTATCTCGAGACCATCGGCATGCGCTTCGGTCCGGATCTCAACGCCTACACCAGTTTCGACGAGACCGTGTACATGCTCACCGTGCCGACCGACAGCTCCGAGTTCGTCGACAAGGCGTTTCAGATTCTCGAGGACTGGGCCCACCAGGTCAGCATGGACTCGGTGGAGATCGACAAGGAGCGCGGCGTGGTGATCGAAGAGTGGCGGGGACGGCGGGGGGCGCGCCAGCGAATGCTCGACGAGCAGCTGCCGGTGATCCTCAAGGACTCCCGCTACGCCGAGCGCCTGCCGATCGGCGTCAAGGCGGTGCTCGACACCTTCGAGCACGCCACCCTGCGCGACTTCTACACGAAATGGTACCGGCCGGAGCTGATGGGGTTCGTCGCCGTCGGAGATTTCGACCCGGCAGAGATCGAGGCCAAGGTGCGCGCGCATTTCTCCCGCCTGCAGCCGCGGAAGGATGCGCCGGAGCGGATCGTCCATCCGGTGCCCGATCACGAGGAGACCCTGTTCGCCATCGCCACCGATCCCGAGGCGACGGGCAACTCCATCAGCATCTACTACAAGCAGGAGGTGCGCGAGCAGCAGACGGTCGGCGCCTACCGGCGCTCCCTGATCGAGGGGATGTATCACGGCATGTTCAACCGGCGCCTGCAGGAGCTGACCAAGCTGCCGGAACCGCCGTTCCTCTACGGCTACTCCGGCCAGGGGCGGCTGCTGCGCTCGAAGGAGTTCTTCCAGCTCGGCGCCGGCGTCCAGGACAACGGCTTCGACGCCGGGCTCGAGGCGCTGCTGACCGAGGCGGCGAGAGTGCGGGAGTTCGGCTTCACCGCCAGCGAGCTCGAACGCCTCAAGAAGGAGTCCCTGCGCGGCATGGAGCAGGCCTACCGCGAGCGCGACAAGAGCCGCTCCTCCGGGTTCGCCTCCGAATACGTGCGCTACCTGATCGAAGGAGAGCCGGTTCCCGGCATCGAGAAGGAGCTCGAGCTCTACCGCGAGCTACTGCCGGGCATCGAGCTCGCCGAGGTCAACGCCCTCGCCTCGGCCTGGACCGGCGACTGGAACCGCGTCATCGCCCTGAACGCCCCGGAGAAGGAGGGCCTGCACGTGCCCTCCGAGGAGGAGCTGCTGGCGGTGTTCGCGCGCGTCTCGGAGAAGCCGATCGAGCCCTACGAGGACGACGTCTCCGAGGACCCGATCGCCCCGGAGCTGCCGCTGCTGGCGCAGATCGTCGAGACCGACTCCCTCCCCGGGCTCGGGGTGACGAAGTGGACCCTGTCCAACGGCATCCGGGTCTTCCTCAAGCCGACGGACTTCAAGAACGACCAGGTGCTTTTCAGGTCCTACAGCCCCGGAGGGCACTCGCTCGTCGAGGATCCGGACTACGTGGCCGCATCCACCGCGGCCTCGGTGGTAACCGAAGGGGGGGTCGCGCAGTTCGACCTCATCGAGTTGCGCAAGAAACTGGCCGGCAAGATCGTGTCGGTCTCACCCTGGATCGGCGGCCTGCGCGAAGGGATATCCGGCTCGGCGTCGCCGCAGGACCTGCGCACGATGTTCGAGCTGGTCCATGCGTACGTCACCTCCCCGCGCCAGGACAGCACCGCCTTCACCGCGATGCGAAAACGGATGAAGGGCTCGATCGAGAACCGCAGCGCGCGCCCGGAGACCGCCTTCTTCGACACCCTGGCCGTTACCCTGGCGCAGTACCACCACCGCGCGCGGCCGACGTCGCTGGAGATCCTGGACGAGATGGACCTCGACAAGTCGATGCAGGTCTACCGCGACCGCTTCGCCGACCTCGGCGACTTCACCTTCTGCTTCGTCGGCAACTTCACCCCGGAGGAGTTGGAGCCGCTGGTGCTGACCTACCTCGGCGGCCTGCCGGCCAGCGGGCGCGAGGAGACCTGGCGCGACGTCGGCATCCGGCCCCCATCCGGGGTGGTCGAAAAAACCGTGCGCAGGGGGATGGAGCCCAAGAGCCGCTCGGCCATCGTCTTCACCGGCCCGTTCGAGTTCGACGGCTGGCGCAACAACTTCGTCCTGGGAGCGATGACGGACGTGCTCGAGATCAAGCTGCGCGAGGTGATGCGCGAGGACCTCGGGGGTACTTACCACGTCTCGGTAGGCGGCAGCGGCTCGCACTATCCGGCGGAACGGTACCAGGTCACCCTGAGCTTCGGCTGCGATCCTGAGCGGGTCGAAGAGCTGACCGGGGTCATCTTCGAGCAGATCGACAGCCTGAAGACCGCGGGCACCACCGGCGAGTACCTCACCAAGATCAAGGAGACAGCCAAGAGGGAGCGGGAAGTGCAGCTGAAGGAGAACGGCTTCTGGGTTTCCGGGCTGCTCTACGTCGACTTCCACGGCATTGATCCCCTGCGGGCCCTCGAGTACGACGAGATGGTCGACAGCCTGACCCTCGAAGACGTGCGCGCAGCCGCGGAGAAGTACTTCGACATGGAGAACTACGTGCGCGTCGTGCTGCTGCCGGAGGAGGGGGCCGCGGAACCGCCTGCCGACTGATTGCGGGCCGACAGGGGCGACTCGCCGACCGGTACCTGTTGCAACCAACGCATCACCAAGGAGATCGAAGCTGATGATCGAAACGGATCACCTGTTCGATGACGAGGCCATGAGGCGGTTTCTCGTCGACGGCTACGTCGTCGTCAAGGCCGACCTGCCGCCGGGGTTCCACGCCGGCATCCACCGCCGGGTCGAGGAGATGTTCGAGACCCACGGGAACCCCGGCAACAACATCCTGCCCCTGATTCCGGAGATCGCGCAGGTGTTCGACCACCCCGCGGTGCGCGGCGCAATGACCAGCATCCTCGGGCGGGGATACGTCATGCACCCGCACCGTTACTGCCACCCCAACCCCCCGGGCAGCAAGGGCCAGGATTTCCACAAGGACTCCTACGAACCGGAGGCAGCGGTGACCCATCCCCGCTGCCGCTGGGCGATGGCCTTCTACTACCCCCAGGACACCGGCGCCGACATGGGACCCTCGGCAATCCTGCCGGGAAGCCAGTACTACGAAACCTCCGAAGCGGCTCACGGGCAGTCGGAGCTGTCCCTGGACGGGGAGGCCGGGACGGTGGCGATCATCCACTACGACATCTGGCACCGGGCTTCGCCGAATCGCAGCGACCGGCAGCGCTACATGCTCAAGTTCCTGTTCGAGCGCACCGCGGAGCCCTCGCGGCCGTGGTGGCGCAACGAGGACCCGAACTGGACCGCCCCTGCGGGAGACCCCGGACGGCACCAGCGCCTGTACGAAGACCTGTGGCACTGGAACCTCGGCGCCGGCGCCGCACGGAACGGCGGACGAAACGGGAAGCCCGCCGAAGCGCTGGCGGAGGATCTCCTGCACGGAGACGAGCCGGCAAGGATCGATGCCGCCTGCGAGCTGGGAGCCCTCGGCGCCGCGGCCCTCCCGCAGTTGATCCCCGCCTTGCGGGCCGGATCCGGGGATATCAGCCGCCACGCCGCCCTCGGGTTGAGCGCGGTCGGCAGGGCCGCAGTACCCGACCTGGTGGAAGCCCTCGGGGAGGACAGCAGCCAGGTGCGCGCCGACGCGGCCTATGCCCTGGCCGACCTCGGCCTGTCAGCCTGGCAGGACCTCCTCCCCGCAGACCCCTCCGCCCACCGCAGCGCTGCCGCGGCCCTGACCGCGGTCCTCCGAGACGAGTCCGACCAGGTCCGGCGCAACGCCGCCGATGCCCTGGGAACCATCCGCGATCCCCTGCCGGAAACGGTGACGGGGTTGGCAGGCCAACTCGGCGACAGCGATATCCCGGCCCGGGACAATGCCGCCCGCGCCCTCGCCAGGATGGGACCGGCGGCCGAAGGAGCGGTCGGCGCCCTGGTGAAGGCCCTGCAGGACGAAAACCGCTACGTCCGCTTCCACGCCGGACTCGCCCTGCACCGGATCGGCAGCCCGGCCGCGGAGCGTGCCCTGTTCGAAGACCTGCTGACCGCCCGCTGGTGCCCGCTGACCACGGCGGATTCCCCGTACTGACCGCCTGAAAAGCGGCAAAAAGGAGAAAGCGATGTCCTTTCTGGATAAGAAGAGGGTGCTTGTTTTCAGCGCCCACGCCGCGGATTTCTGCACCCGCGCCGGCGGCACCATAGCCCGCCTCGGCGACGAGGGGGCCGTCCTCCACGTCCACGACCTGACCTACGGAGAGCGCTGCGAGGCCCCGGCCCTGTACGCGCTCGACCCGGTCCCCTCACTCGAGGAGATCAAGGCGATCCGCAGGGAGGAAATCGAGGCGGCCGCGTCGATCCTCGGGGCGACCATCGACTGCTTCGATTTCGGCGACAGCCCGCTGCTCCTCGGCCCCGAACGGCGGCTCGAGATCCTCGACGCCATCCGCGCCTTCGAGCCGGAGGTCCTGCTCTGCCACTGGATCGACGACATCCTGCACCCCGACCACGTCGAGACGGCGCAGGCGGTGCTGTGGGCGCGGAGCTACTGCAACGTCCCGGGAATCGAGACCCGGCATCCCCCCTGCAAAACGCCGGAATACATCTGCTACGAGGCCCAGCTGGCGACCTCGCCGGTGACCCGGTTCCTGCCCGACTTCTACGTCGACATCGATTCGACGATGGAGCGCAAGACCGCGGCGATGGCCAAGCTCGCGGCGCAGCCGTCGCTCGTCGACCAGTACACCAAGCTCGCCCGCTACCGGGGCCTCGAGGCGCAGATCGTCGCCGGGATGATGGAGTGCACCTGCGCCGAGGGGTTCGTGCGCATCGGCAAGGAAGGGATGTAGCCGGGGGACGGGGGACGGACCCCGAAATTCCGGATCCCCCCGGGGACTGGGTTATCGACCTCCTGCGTTTCTACCGCAGCAGGGTGAGCTTGCGCGCCTGAATGCTTTCGGTTGTAACCAGCCTGTACAGGTATACCCCGCTGGCCAAGGTACGGCCCCGGTCGTCGCGCCCGTTCCAGTGCACGCGGTGGCCCCCTGCCTTCTTCGGTCCCTGGTGCAGCACCGCCACCCGCTGCCCGGTCAGGGCGAACACCTCCACGCGGGCAGGACCCGGTCGCAGCTGAAACCAGGAAATGAGGGTCTCGCTGTTGAAGGGGTTGGGGGCGTTCTGCTGCAGCTGGGGGCCGTCGGGCAGTCCGATCATCTCGCGGGCCAGCGCCAGCAGCTTGCCCCGGGCCGGATCCCCGAAGTGGTCGGCGAACAGGAAGAAGTCGCCGAAATCGACGCTGCCGCTGCCGTCGAGGTCGAAGCGGGGGTCATTGCCGCCGAAGGCGTCGGCGAAGAGGAAGAAGTCGCCGAAGCCGGTCTCCCCGTCCCCGTCGAAGTCGGGGGTGGCCTTGGCGGTGGCGGTGAAGGTCAGCGGGGCGAGGCCGGCCACTGTTACTTCAACGGTGTTCGTCCCCGGTTTGCTGCCCAAGGTCAGGGTGGCAGCGGCGCGCCCGCTCGAATCGGTTGCGGCGGTCTCAACAGAAAGCGTCCCTTCCCCGGCGGTGATCGCAAACGCGACGGGCACACCCTCAAACCCCACCTCGTTCTCATCCCGCACTGCTACGCCCAAGGGCTCAGCCAGAACCGATCCCGGGGCACCCGCCTGCCCGTCGCCGGAAATTCCGGCGGTTGTCGGCGTGCGCATGTCGAACTGCACGGTGACCCCTCGACTCTGGAAGGCGGGAATGTGGGTATTGATGGAGGGATAGCTGAGAAGATTTTCTCTGAGATCGAGCTCTGTCAGGCTGGTCAATCCCACCAGGGGCGAAAGATCCGAGACCAGGTTTCCCACAAGTTGCAAGTCTGTCAGGCCGTTCAACTCCGCCAAGGGCGACAGATCCGAGACCGAGTTGTGCCAGAGATACAGCTCTTTCAGGTTGGTCAACCCCGCCAGGGGCGACAAATCGGAGATCGGGTTTTCCCAGAGATATAGCACTCTCAACCCCTTCAACTCCGCCAACGGCAAGAGGTCCGAGACCGAGTTTCTCACAAGATGCAGCTCGACCAGATTGGTCAGCCCGGACAAGGGGGTCAGATCCGAGATGCGGTTGTCGGAAAGGCCCAGAATACCCAGACTCGTCAACCCTGCCAGGGGCGACAAATCCGAGACCGAGTTGACTGCGAGATGTAACTCCCGCAATTGCGTCGCATGTTCCAACCCGGTGAGATCTGTTATCTGCAGGTCTTCGGCGTGTAGCCCAGTCAGATCTATCATATTCCACTGCGTGAAAGCATCGCCCGGAGCAAGGCCAAGGACTTTCCGGATCGCCCCTGCCAGATTCGCATCCGGAACATCGAGGGGAACCGCTTGTCCGATGGCGGCAATGGTCACCGGCTCCAGACCGGCCACAGTTACTTCAACGGTGTTCATCCCCGGATCGCTCCCCAAGGTCAGCGTGCTGGCGGCGCGGCCGTTGGCATCGGTCGTGTCCGTCGAGGCACTGAGCTTTCCACCGCCAGCAGTAACGGCAAACGCGACGGGCACGCCCTCAAACCCCACCCCGTACTCATCCCGCACTTCCACGCCCAACGGCTCAGTCAGAACCGACCCGGGCATGCCCACCTGCCTGTCGCCGGAAATTTGGGCGGTTGTCGGCGTGCGCATGTCGAACTGTACGGTGACCCCTCGACTCTGGAAGGCGGGAATGTGGGTAATGATGGAGGGGTAACTGAGAAGATTATCTCTGAGATTGAGCTCTGCCAAGCTGGTCAATCCCACCAGGGGGGAGAGGTCGGAGACCAGGTTTCTCACAAGCTGTAGAGATGTCAGGCTGTTCAACTCCGCTAGGGGCGACAAATCCGATACCGAGTTAAGGTCAAAATTCAAACCTGACAGATGGGTCATCGCTGCCAGCGATGAGACATCCGAGATGTTGTTGTTGTAAAGCTGCAACCGCACTAGGTGGATTAACCCCGCCAAGGGCGACAGATCCGATACCGAATTGTCCCCGAGAGTTAGCTCATGCAGGTTGATTGACTCTGTTAGGGGCGACAAATCCGAGACCGAGTTGCCATAGAGATACAAACTTGTCAGGTTGACCATCCCGGCCAGCGACGAGATGTCCGAGATGTTGTTGTTGTAAAGCTCCAACCCCTCTATGATGGTTGATTCCGCCAGGGGTGTGATGTCGCTAATCTGATTATCGCCAAGGAGTAACCCCTTTAGATTAACTGCATACTCAAGACCGGTAAGGTCTGTTATCTGGCGACCGTTGGCTTCAAGCCCCCCTAATTTCAACATATCCAGTTGGCTGATGGCATCTCCCGGTGTCAGGTCGAGAGCTTGCCGCACCACTACGGCTAAATTCGCATCGGGTATCGACACGACTTCGGGGGGAAGCAGCGCCGTAATATCGATTGTATGCCTTTGCTCTGCGACATTTCCATACACATCGACAACCCTGAGACTCACCTGATTACCGGGAGCTTCTGTTACTTCAGGCGTGACAAATTCAACGGAGGCACTTTCGCCGTCCAAGTCTAACCCTTGACAATCAATTGCTTCACCAGTGCTGTTATGCAACTGCGCTTGATGGAGTCCATCTGGATCGGTTACCTCAAAGCGAAGGCGGATAGCGTTCGATGGGACTGCGAGCGGCGGAAGCATCCGGATTGTGGTTGGTTCGTCTGCTTGCGGATAGGTTTGGCCCATGTTGAAGTAGCGATGAGCATCCAACCATTCGGCGGCACAGAACGATGTAACCATCCAGTCGGTGTGATATGAAGATGGACTGCGCGTGGCATTTCTGAAGTGATCGTGCGCCAATCCAAAGGCGTGTCCGAGTTCATGGGCAGCAACGGCAACATTGAAACAACTCCAGCCGCGTTCGCGTTGGCGGGCACTGTTGGGAGCGGGTATGAGCGTCGCTCCACCTTCGGGGCCCAAAGATGCGCCTTGCCCGCAAGCAGCGTTGTCGATGACTGCGTTACTTACATCCAGCACGACGAGGTAGATATTCGCTGACAGGTCAAACTGTTCAGCCGTTTCTTCGTCGATGACTTTGCGGAAAGTGTCCGTATGATAATACTCATCGTTGAACTTCCCCTTCACATGATGCACCACAGCCTTACCAGTTGCATCGGCTTCCAACCTGAAGGTTCTTCTGCCGAACCCGTGGTATTCCATCATCTCCTCGTACGATAGCTGTACGTTTTTTATCAACTCATCCATCTTTGCGTCCATGTCCTGCTGGGGCGTGCGATCGTTCGGGAAAAAGTAGATGAGCCGCACCGTGCGCGGTTCGCCGACGTTCAGACCCGCCAGCCGCTTGCCGGCAGGGCGGAGCCTGTCGCGCTGCCACTGCTCGGAATCGAGTGGCGCGCAGAAATGCATGGTGTCAGCCGGTGAAGAGGACACACGGGGTGCCGCCGGCGTCGAAAGCAAGAGACCGGGAACCACCAAAGGAACCGAATGGAGAATGAGCTTTTTCATGTGTTTGACTCCTTCAGATGGATCAAGTCGCCATTTCATCCACGGAGATCGGCGCGAGGATGGGCCAGATGGAACAGCAGATGGGCTGTGCCCCATAGGATCAAGATAAGATACGCGCAAAGAGGACAGGCACTGTCCGTTTTGTCCAGCGCTTGGTTTTTTTTTGGAGGAGCGGGAGCCCCGGAGCTTTCGTCGCCGCCTCGGCTATGTGATTCAAGCTGACCGGCGAGCGGGGCTGCTTGAAGGTGGGCCGGCAGCTGCTGGTCCGCTTGGTTTGGCGCAGGGACTGGAGCGACGATCCCGGAAAACGCGCGCCGTGGACAGAGCCCGATACACCCGAACTCGTAGGCGAACGCCTGGCGGCCGGCGGCCGGCTCCTTGTGGCCGGGCGCGTGGTCGGGAACGCACATGTGCTGGTACCCGACCTCTTTCAGCGCCTGCATGTTGCGGTGCATGTTCATCACCCCCTCGTCCGGGCCAGACCTCCTGGAACTTGTAGCGCCCGCCGACGATGTTGCGGAAGACGGACTACTGTCGGAGAGCGCAGGTTACTCCATCACGTACACCTCCCAGTTGCCGTCGCGCCAGGATTGGAAGGCGATGCGGCGACCGTCCGGCGACCAGGAGGGCGTCCCGTCCCAGGCATCGTTGCGGGTGAGGCGGATTGGATTACCCCCGTCGGCGTCCATCATATACACCTCCACGTTGCCGTCGCGCTCGGATTGGAAGGCGATCCGGCCACCGTCCGGCGACCAGGAGGGCGACCCGTCCCAGGCATCGTGGTGAGTGAGGCGGATTGGATTACCCCCGTCGGCGTCCATCACATACACCTCCGCGTTGCCGTCGCGTTCGGAGTGGAAGGCGATGCGGCCACCGTCCGGCGACCAGGAGGGCGACCAGTCATCGGCATCGTGGTGGGTGAGGCGGCTTGGATTGTGCCCGTCGGCGTCCATCACATACACCTCCGCGTTGCCGTCGCGTTCGGAGTGGAAGGCGATGCGGCCACCGTCCGGCGACCAGGAGGGCCTCCCGTCATAGACATCGTGGTAGGTGAGGCGGCCTGGATTGTGGACGTCGGCGTCCATCACATACACCTCCCAGTTGCCGTCGCGCCTGGAGGAGAAGGCAATCAGGCGACCGTCCGGCGACCAGGAGGGCCTCCCGTCCGAGGCATCGTGGTGGGTGAGGCGGCCTGGATTGTGCCCGTCGGCGTCCATTACGTACACCTCCCAGTTGCCGTCGCGGTCGGACAGGAAGGCGATCCGGCTACCGTCCGGCGACCAAGAGGGCCACCCGTCCGAGGCATCGTGGTGGGTCAGTCTCGTGAGGGACCCGGCGACGTCGGCCTGCACCGGCACCTCATGGGTGTCGCCCCCACCCGTGGTGATAACCACAACGGGCCGGTCCGAAAAAAGGGCCCGATTCCGGTCAACCTGCACATGCACTTCCACCACCGCCCCGGCGGTCAGAAGGGCTTCGCTCGGATTCAGGGAAATCCAGTCCACGCTCGCCTCAACCTCAACCTCGAGCCCGCCGCCACCGACGTTCTTCAGCGACAGGGAAAGGCGGGACTTCTCGCTGCCAAAGTCCAGCGTCGGCGGCAAAATCGACAGGCGAGGCGGTTCCTCCGGGGCCACCGGGTGGTCGTCCTCGGAACGACTGCACTGCCCACTACCCAGGGCCAACACCAACACCCCCCCCAAGGGGGCCAGTCTGCTTTTGAGTAGGTTCATTTCTGCGTTTTCTCCTGTAAAGAGGGACTAGCTGTCGGAGAGCGCAGGTTTATTCCATTCACATACACCTCCTCATGTCCGTCACGGTCGGATACGAAGGTGATCCGGCAGCCGTCCGAAGATCAGGAAGGCGAACTGTCCCTGGCTGATCTGCCTTACGGCGGTCATAAGTTACGTTCCAAGCGGACAGGAAATGTCCGTTACTGGTCGGTTTTTTTAGGCGTGTACGTGTACCACACAGGCGGGGACGCCGGGCGAACAGAATACGACCGCGAGGGCTGACACTGCCAGCGACATCTCGGCTTGCACACCTGCTCGGGGCACACAGGAATTTCGAGAAAGTTTTTTAAGTGCTTGGGGCTCCAAGGGCGTCCATTGGAGAGGCCGTATAAGGCTGCTTGAGGTATCCATTCAACTCGACCCGCTCTTGATGGCCCGCCACGGTCGGCTTGCCGCCGGGCGTCCACGTTGGGTCGATGGCACGGGTGGTACTTTGCGGGGGCGCCGGTTAGCGACGAGGTCCTGATAGAGCACCGGTCCGTGGGCGACAGCCAGCTCGAGCGCGCGATATACCCCATGACCCGGCTGCGAGCGGCGGCGATTGAAGCGGAACACAAACTCGTCGAGACAGTTGGTATGGTTGCCCTCGTCGACGGAGCCTTGGTGAGTCCCGGTTTTCACTCGCACGAAGGAACCAAGGTCCCTGAGCCGCTGTTCGTTGCCCGCCCTCGCCTGCAGCTCCGCAGTGCCTCCTACTCGTCCATCACCGCCTGTATCATCGCTTTGATGTAGCCGAACTCGTAGGCGAACGCCTGGCGCCCTGCACCGGGCTCCTTGTGGCCCGGGGCGTGGTCGGGCACGCACATGTGCCGGTACCCCACCTCCTTCAGCGCCTGCATGTTGCGGTGCATGTTCATCACCCCCTCGTCGGGCCAGACTTCCTGGAACTTGTTGCGGCCGCCGACGATGTTGCGGAAGTGGCAGAGGAAGATCTTTCCGCGGCTGCCGAAGAAGCGGATGATCTCGGGCACTTCGTTGCAGGGATCGGTCGAGGCCTCGGCCATGCAGCCGAGGCAGAGGTTGACCCCGCAGTAGTCGCTCGGGACGATCTCGATGAAGCGCTTGAACCCCTCGGGCCCGCCCAGGACCCGGTCGACGCCCCGGTACCCGGGAGGCAGCCAGGGATCGCACGGGTGGCAGGCCATGCGCACCCGGCACTCCTCGGCCACCGGGACCACGCGCTCCAAGAAATATGTGATCCGCTCCCAGTTCATCTCCGCAGTGACCGGGTTGTCGAAGCGCGGCCCGCGGTCCTGCGCCTGCTCGAGATCCCAGGTGCTGTACACGGAGTTGCCGCGGCCGGGAGGGGTGCTCTCGGTGCGCTGGTTCTCCATGGCGCACAGGTAGTACTTGACCGCGGGGATGCCGGCCTCGGCGGCCTGGCGGAGCATGTTGCAGACCAGCTCGATCTCCCGGTCCCCTTCCTCGCGGTTGCCGAGCATGTAGTTGGGGACCTCGCCACCGGAGGCGTTGAGCTGGGCGATCGGGATCGCCACCATCTCCATGTCGATGCCGAAGCGGGCGCACTTCTCCTTCTTCTGCTTCAGCTCGGCGACGTCCCAGCCGTATTCCCGGTGGAAGGTGATGAAGTTCTCGTTCTTGTTGAATACCCCGTGGCGCGCCAGGTACTCGAGGTCTTCGTCCGAGGTGTTGAATTGCTGCGTCCCGACGTGCATCTGCATCCTCCTTTGCGATGGTCCGGTCACTGCCTGATTCTTCGCCGCCGCCGCACGGCCCGCTGCATAAGCTCCTTCATCGGAGTCTGCAGATCGCGGCCCACGAGCTTCCTGCTCGCCACCCAGCCGGCGACGAACAGCAGCTGCGTCCCGGCCAGGTACCAGTGCGTTGCTGCGACGGTACTCGATTCGATCTCCAGCGTCGACAGCTGGGCGAACAGCAGCCCCCCGGCGAAGCCGCCGAGCCCGGAGGCCCAGGCGAGAACGAAGTTGGGCACGGCGAACCCCTCCCCCTGGTTCCCCTGCGGCACCGCATCCATCATCGCCCGCGTCTGGCCGAAGGTGTAGCCGGCGTGCAGCATCCCCCAGACCAGGAAATAGACCGCGGCCCACGCGGCCAGCGGCCCCGTCCGGGAGGGCAGTATCAGCCAGGCCCCCCCGAGGGCCGCCATCAGCAGCAGCGACGCGGTCAACGCCGGCCGGCTGCCGTGCCTCTCGACCAGCCGCCCCCACAGGTAGAGCGTCAGCAGCTCGCCGGCACCCATCAGCGAGAGCATCCAGACGTAGTAGTTGACCGGCAGGCCGCGTTCGGTCAGCGCCACCACCCAGAACGGCAAGGTCGCGGTCTCGACGAAACAGGTGATGCCGAAACAGCCGCAGTAGCGGCGGATTGCCGGCTCCCGCAGGACCTCGGCGATCCGCTTCCAGAGCGCTTCCCGCGGGCGCGGCAGGGGCTTCTCCGGGGCCCGCATCACGGCCCGGCTGCTGGCAACCACCAGAATCAGGGCGAGCGCGAAGGGCAGGGCGAAACGGCTGGCGTCCGGCTGCGTGCCGAGGTACCAGCCGGCGAGCAGGGGCACGCCGAGAGTGCAGAGCCGCTGGGTCGCGCGCATGCGGGTGATGAAGGAGGCCAGTCCCGACTTCGGGGTGTTGTCCTGGACGAGGGGCCACCAGGCGCTGCCGCCGACCTGCACCATCGACTGCCGCAGGACCAGCAGCACGAGGGCGGCCCAGGCGATTCCGGGGCCGGCGTAGAGCGCCAGCGGCACCAGCAGCAGCAGGAAGAAACCGCTGGCGAGACGGGCGGTTCCCATCAGGCGCGCCTTGCCAAACCGCGGCATCAGCTTCACCCCCACCAAGCGGGAGGTGTTGCCGATGCTGGTCGCCGTCGCCAGCAGCCCGATCAGGAAAGGGCCGGCTCCCAGCGCGAGCAGAAACAGCGGCCCGCTCTGCATCATGAAGGCGCCGACCGTCGACCCGGTGGCCAGGTACTGCAGCAAGCGCCGCTGTCCGCGCTCGCCAGCCTCCCGCGCCGCACGCTGCTCTTCCAGGGTTCCGGTCGTCTGCTGCGACATCAGTCCGCGGGCTGCGGTTCCTTTCCGGGTCCAGTGCTTATGCGCGCAATTTCGCGTGAATTCGGCCGCCCTCGATCGTACGCTTGTTTGCGCGCGCAGGGTACCAGGCGGCCCGGAGGAGGGTTCGTGGCAGGCAGGTTGCCGGGCAGCGTGGTCTCATCGTCAGCGGTCTCGCGAGCAGCTTGAATCCTGGTCCTGGTGTTTCCACCCGTGCGGATTCCGGCGCCGCTCAGGAGCTGCAGGAGAGCATCGAGCAGCCCGCCCGGTGCCGCGCCCACTCCGGCCGTTTCTGCGCGTACTCCGCCTCTCTTTCCGGCTGCTCCTCGTACGGCCGCCGCATCACCTCCAGAAGCTCTGCGACCTTGGCGAACTCCCCGGCCTCGGCTTCGTCGATGGCGAGCTGAGCCAGGTAGTTGCGCAGGACGTACCTGGGATTGACGGCGTTCATGCGCCGGCGCCTCTCGGCGGCTGGGATGCAATCGCGGGCGCAGCGGCGCAGATAGTTGCGCAGCCACTCCGCGGTGCGATGGAGCGGGTCGCCGCACAGCTTTTCCCGCTCGTAACAGGCTTCGGAGACAAAAGCGATCAGCTCGTCGTCGGTTGCCTGCTCCGGGGAGGCGTCGAGGTCGGCGAGGCCGCGGTAGAACAGGGTCATGTCGGTCTCGACCAGTTGCAGCACCGCCTCCAACTCCTCGATCAGGGCGGGGTCGGTATCGGCATCGAAGGCGCTCAGCCCCAGCTTGGCGGCCATCATCTTCCGGTATTTCCCCTCGTACACCTGCGGGTAGGCGTCGAGCAGCTCCTGCAGCGGCTCCACCTCTTCGAGCAGGGGGACCAGGGCGCGCCCCAACTGCCCGAGGTTCCACCAGGCGATCTGCGGCTGGCCGCCGAACCGGTAGCGCCGGCCGCCGGCGTCGGTGGTGTTCGGGGTCCAGCCGGAGTCGTACCCCTCGAGCCACCCGTACGGGCCGTAGTCGATGGTGAGGCCGAGGATGGACATGTTGTCGGTGTTCATGACGCCGTGGACGAACCCGACCCGCATCCAGTGGGCGATCATCTCCGCGGTGGTGCGGCAGACCTCCTCGAACATCCGCAGGTAAACCTCCGGCGATGGGGCCCCGAGGTGGGGGAAGTCGGTGCGCACCGTGTAGTCGGCGAGCTGCTTCAGCACCGCGGTCTCGCCGCGGGCGGCGAAGATCTCGAAGTTGCCGAAGCGCGTGAACGAGGGGGAGACGCGGCAGACGACCGCGCCCGGCTCGTTCTCCGGGTGGCCGTCGTAGAACATGTCGCGCACCACCTCCTCCCCGGTCGCCACTAGGCTCAGGGCCCGCGTCGTCGGCACCCCGAGGTGGAACATCGCCTCGCTGCAGAGGAACTCCCGGACCGACGAGCGCATCACCGCGAGGCCGTCGGCGCTGCGCGAGTACGGGGTCGGCCCGGCCCCTTTCAACTGCAGGACCCAGCGCCGGTCCCCCTCGACGACCACCTCCCCGAGGTTGATGGCGCGCCCGTCCCCGAGCTGGCCGGCCCAGGTGCCGAACTGGTGGCCGCCGTAGCACATCGCGAAAGGGTCCATGCCCTCGGCGACGGCGTTGCCGCAAAAGATCCGGGCGAACTCCTGCGAAGCGACGAAGCGGTCGGACAGGCCGAGCTCGGCCGCCATCTCGCGCGAGTGCGCGACCAGCCGCGGTGCGCGCACCTGCACCGGCAGCACCCGGGAGTAGCAGGCCCCCGTCACCTGGCGGCGGTGGTTCGCCGGCTCCGGATCCCCCGGCAGCTCGCGGGTGAAGCGGTTGTCGAAGGTCAGCTCGTCGAGGGTCATTTCGTTCATCTGCCAGTCCGTGGTTGGTTTTGAATGGGCAGGCCCCGCGCCCTGCGGCTCGCGGATGGTGCGGCTGTCGGATTCCGGCGGATCCGGGGTTTTTCCGGTCTGGCCGCAGGCCCCTCACCCGGGGCGCCGCGGGATCGCCGGCAACAGCCCGAGAAGACCTGCGGCGAGCGAAACCGCGGTGAGCAGGTAGAAGACCGCGGCCAGCGACGACGCCTGCGCCAGGTACCCCGAGGCCACCGGGCCCGCCAGCATGCCGGCGGCGTAGATTGCCTGGTAGATCCCCATTCCGGTGGCGCGATCCTCGGGGGCGACCGCCCGCAGGCTGAGGGAGATCAGCAGGGTGTTGACGATTCCGCGCGCCATCCCTCCCATCCCCTGCAGGGCCATCAGCAGCCACACCGAGGCGATGGCGGGAACGACAACCAGGCTGGCGCCGACGAGCCCGGAGGCGAGAAACAGGGCCGCGCGAATTCCGCAGCAGCGGGCGATCCGCGTCGTCGCCATGGTGCCGAAGAGCTGGCCGATCAGCATGGCCGTGGTGACGTACCCCACCTCGGCGTCGCTGGCGCCGATGCGCTCCGCGTACAGGGGCACGAACCCGAAGCTCCCCGCAAAGGTAACGAACTGCGCGAGAATGCCGATGGCGCCGGCGAGCAGCAGCAGGGGGATGCGCGCCACGCGCCGGAAGGTCGCGGCCGAGTAGGAGCCGGAGCGGATCTGCCGGGGTTCGCGCGCCATCAACATCAGCACGGTGCCGCAGGCGCCGCAGGCCGCGGCGGTGTAGAAGGCCGCGTCGGCGCCGAAATACTCGGAGATCAGTCCCCCGCTGAAGGTCGCCGCCAGCAGCCCGACCGAGTTGATCGTCATCACCCGGGCCATGGCGTGGCCGCTGCGGTCGGCGGCGTAGTACGAGGAGAACAGCACGCTGACCGCCACCCAGCCGGCGCCCCCGACCCCGACCAGGGTGCGGGCGGCGAACAGGGACCACGGACCGGGGGCAAGGGCCAACCCGATGGCCCCGGCGGTGGCGCAGGCCAGGGCCGCGGCGGCGAACGGCTTGCGGCGCCCCAGGATATCGGCGGCCACCCCGATCGGGATGCGCAGAAGCAGCTGGGCGATGGCGTAGGAGGAGACCACGAGGCCGACCATCGACAGGCTGGCCCCGAGCTCCTCGGCGTGCAGGGGGAACACCGGAACGTAGATGTACAGCGACAGCCAGAAGGCGAAGGTCGCGGCGGCCACCAGGACCACCGACCTGCGGTCGAACGGGGCGCTGCCGGCCGCGGGCGCTTGCGCGGCGTCGCTTCCCGCCACCCTCAGAGGCCCGGGGGTTCGACCGCGACCTCGGTGCCGGAGGCCGAAGCGGCGCGGGCGGCGTCGGCGACCGCCTGCACCCAGTAGCCGCTCTCGGCGTCGCAGACCGGTTTCTCACCCGACTCCGCGGCCGCGGCGAAATCCTCGACCATCGGCAGGTCGAACAGCTTCTCCTGCAGGGGCTCCACGGCGATCCGCTCGGTCCCCTCCGGCAGCTCCAGGAGCAGGTGATCGGCATTGAGCTCCAGCGGGTCGATCAGGATCCTGCCGCGGTCCCCGTCGATCTGGGCGAAGTCGTGGCGCGGCGGCGAGGTCAGGATCGTCGAGTGCATGCCGATCCCGCCGTCCTCGAAGCGCACGATCAGGGCGTCGGTGTCGTCGACCGGCCAGTCGTGGTCGACCGTGCCGACCGCGGCGCTCACCGACCGCGGCCGGCCGCCGAAGTTCAGCAGCACCTCGATGCGGTGGGAGGCCATCTCCATCATGGCGCCGCCGATGCCCGGCTCGATCCGCCAGTCCCCCGGTTGCGGGTCCCAGCGGCCGCTGTAATGGGTGCGGGCGAAAACCACCCGGCCGATGCGCCCCGCGGCGATCAGACGCTTGGCGGCGACCACCTGCGGGCAGGTGCGCCGGCGGTAGGCGACCGCCAGGGTGACGCCGTTGTCCCGGCAGGCGGCCATCATCTCCCGGCACTCGGCGGCGTCCCTCGCCATCGGCTTCTCGCAGAGCACGTGCTTTCCGTACTCCGCGGCGAGGCAGGTGTAGTCGCGATGGGTATCGGTCGGGGTCGAGACGATGACGGCCTGCACCCGTTCGTCGCGCACCAGCTCGGCGGCCGAAGCGTAGGCGCGCGGGCTGCCGAAGCGGGCGGCGAAGGCCCGGGCTGCCGACAGGTCGCGCCGGCAGACGGCGGCCAACTCGTTCCGTTGCGACGCCAGCAGACTCGGCCCGAACGAGTGCTCGGCTATGGAGCCGCAGCCGATGATTCCGAATCTCACGGTGTTCTTGCTCCGGGAAGGTGGTGGACCATTTTCGCGCCTGTTTCCGGTTTCATGGTCGGTGCTCGAAGTTCAGGTGCGAGCATGGTATGTTAGCGACTGTGGTGGAAACTCCAACAAAAGGATGTTTCGTGCACAAATTCCGAAATCTCAACTTGTCAATCCGGTCCTGCCCGCCCTGGATGATTCAAGTGTTCTTTGTGGTAGGGACTGGATATGTGCCGCTGCTATGTGCCCAGTCCCTGGATTTCACTCCCCCACGGCCAGAGGGACCCGCGAAAATTCAGAGCTCGTTGTGGAATCTGGCCGCAACGGAACAGGCCGCGGCAAAGGCAACTGATTCGGCCACGGAGGATACGGTCGTCGTCACCTTGGTCCCCTATCCCGAAATGGGCTCGGCCTCCATCGACACCTCCTCCTACGCAGGCCTCGGGGTAAATATGCTTGCCCGGTCAAAGAGCCTGATGCGGGTTTCCGTCCCGGCATCGTCGCTGCTGGCAATTTCGGAGATACCGGGGGTCAGCTTTGTCCGCAAGCCGATTCGGCCGCACGCGCAGCAGGAGATTTGGAGTGAAGGCGGGTGGCTCATCAATGCGTATGATAATTACTTCGCGGGTGTAAGAGGCCAAGGGGTCAAGGTGGCCATTGTCGATGTGGGATTCAGAGGGGCTGACGAAATGCCTGGAGAAATGCCGGCGAGTTGGTTGTATCTCGACTATACGGATGAAGGAATGTACGCCGGAGATTCTTTTCATGGCACGGCATGTTCCGAGATCATCCACGACATGGCACAAGGAGCCGAGCTCTACCTCTTTAAAGTGGGGAATTTGGTTGACCTTGAAAACGCAAAAGACCGCTGCATACAAAACAGAGTTGACATAATTAGTCATTCCCTAGTGTTGTGTCGCAGAGATTCGTTCGCAAAGTCTCTTGATTTTCGCGAGGATGGAATCGGCCGTAGCCGTCCACACGAAAGGGTGTGCGTTGGCGTTCCATTTGCCGTGTAGCGTTCGATGCGCTCGATGAGCTCCGACACCTTGCGGAACGAGTCCCGCCGAACCGCCTGGCGGGTAAGGATATTGAACCAGATCTCCACCTGATTGAGCCACGAAGCATAGGTGGGGGTGTAGTGAACGTGAAATCGGGGACGCCGTGCCAACCATCGCTTGACCTTGGCATGCTTATGCGTGGCGTAGTTGTCGACGACGAGATGAATATCGAGGTCAGCGGGGACGTGGGCCTCGATGTGGCGCAGGAACTGAAGGAACTCCTGGTGACGATGACGGGGCTTGCACTGGGTCATCACTTCCCCGGTGGCTACGTCCAAGGCGGCAAACAGGGTGGTGGTGCCATGGCGCTTGTAATCGTGCGTAATCCCTTCCACGTATCCCAGTCCCAGGGGCAGCATGGGCTGACTTCGTTCCAACGCCTGGATCCGGCTCTTCTCGTCGACGCACAGCACCAGGGCGTGCTCGGGTGGATTCAGGTACAAGCCGACGATATCCCGTACTTTGTCGACAAAGAAAGGATCGGTGGAAAGCTTGAAGTGCTTGTGTCGATGGGGCTGCAAACCATACGTGCGCCAAATGCGATGAACCGCGTCCTTGGTCAAGCCGGTTTCTTCGCCCATGGAGCGCACCGACCACTGTGTTTCGTCTTTGGGCTTGGTCTTCAGGGTCTTGTATACCACCTCGGCTACCTGTTCATCCGTACTCGATCGTGGCGCCCCTGAGCGCAGCTCATCATGCAAGCCCTGGAGCCCGTTTTCGAGAAAGCGCCGGCGCCACTTGCCGACCGTAGCACGCGTCACACCCACGGCGGCGGCGACGGCTTCATTGGGCCCGCCTTCTGCGCCCAGCAGACTAATCTCGGCTCGCCGCACCAACCCGTGGGAAAGGCTCCGGGATTTGGCCATCGATTCCAATCGTTCCCGGTCCGACGGACTCAGCTCTAACGGCGGTAATGGACGCCCCGTCACCATAGGTCTCTCCTTTCAGAAAGGGGATAAGAGAAACCTACGGCACCTTCAATTGTTTGTACAGTTAATTACACGACAGGACACTAGCAGCGAATGGACGGGTAGCTCGGCTACCTTGCCCTTGATGTCCCATAGCGCGATATCGATTGCACCGATCGCGGCCATGGTGTCTGCGCCGCCGCGAAACACGCAGCGGCGGAACATGATCGCGATAAAACTCCAGCGATTTGTCGAAGTCGCTGCAGACGATGGCGATGTCGACGACGGTGTGAGTTTGTTTGATCATGTTCGCCTACCTCCTCTTTGGTCGAACGAGCCCCGAGGCGCTGGCGCAGCCCGGCTCATCGCATCCGGGAGTCGGACATCCACATGTCAGGGTTCCGGCCGATGGCGTCTTTGACAGGTTGTGTCAGGCGTTCTAACTCGGCCATCGTAGCTGCGTCGAGCTCCAACGAAAGCGTCGGCAGGTTGGTCTCCAGTTCGTCCGCATCCCGGGCGCCGACCAGGAAGGATGTCACTCCCCTCTGCTGTCTCACCCAGGCGAGTGCCACGCTCGCCATCGGGGCGCCAACCTGGCGGCTCAACTCGCGAATGCCGGAGATGGCGCTGAAAACAGCTGCCTCGCATCCCGGCTCGCCGTGTCCGGCCTGCGCGCGGGAGCTCGCATACCATCGCGTCCGGGCCAGCCCCTCCGGAACCTCGTCAGCCGTCGCATACCTTCCCGTCAGCAGCCCCTGCGCCAGCGGACTGTAGCATATCAACCCGATCGCGCTCTCGCGGCAGAGCGGCAGGATTTCAAACTCGATTGCCCGCCACAGAAGGCTGAAGGGCAGCTGGTTCGTCTCCGGCCGGCCAACCTCGATCAGATCGGACAGGTCGCCGACGGCGAAGTTCGCGACACCGAGCGCGCGCACCTTGCCCTCCCTCACCAGATCCTCGAGCGCGCGCCAGGACGTGTCGATCGGGATGTCGTGATTTGGCCAGTGGATCTGGTACAGGTCGATGTAGTCCGTATTCAGATTTTTGAGGCTCTCCTCGCAGGCGGACGCGATCCCTTCCGCAGTCAGGTGGTTCGGAGCTACCTTGGTTGCGATCACCGCCTGCTGGCGCCTCCCTTCAAGACCACGTGCGAGAACACGCTCGGACTCACCTTTCTCGTATGCCTCTGCCGTGTCGAAGAGGTTGATGCCCGCGTCCAGTGCGGCGCGCACCGTCGCAATCGATTGATCGTCGTCCTGATCGCCCCAGATCGAGCCGCCCGCGAAGGGCCAGCAACCCAGACCCATCACCGAGACTTCGATACCCAAATTGCCCAGCCTCCGGTATTCCACTTCACTCCTTCATGTGATCAAAGCTCGTTGAGGCCTGTCAGGCTGTCAGTCCTGAGTGCCACAGCCTGTGAAAACGCCCCGACCTCAGCAGAAGATCTAAGACGCACAAATCGTATGTGGTTCCAAGACGATTCAGTAGTATATGCCAGCATACTGCGACGCTTGCGCCGGTGCTGCGTGACAATCCACCATAGCAGCGAATCCTCCTTGCGCCAGACCATGAGCTGGGGCCAGAAACGCTCGTAGTTTGTCCCCCAAAGCGGCTCCTGCGACCGCCAGCGACGCCACGATCGAATCAGCATTCGCCAGATGAGTGGAACCATGGGCAAATCCAGCCAGACGATCGTCTCCAGGCGTGGCCAGAAAATGCGTTGTGAAAATTGCATGTAGGAGCCGGCCACAACCCATCCATCACCACGGGTTGCTTCGCCTATTCTCCGTTCGAGTTCCTCGGGGTTTGTGTCGCTCAGAGCGACCCAGCCAGGTTGCCAATTGAGCGCGTCCAACTCCACCAAGGGGACGCCGAGGGCGGCCGACAGCTGCGCTCCCAAGGTGCTTTTTCCAGCGCAGCTATTCCCAACTATGTGAATCCTGTGGCCGGTCGGTAAGCCAGTGTGCGTCACTCGAACTGCCGTTCGCTCTGGCGGACCGCCTTGCCTTTGCCTCGAATGATATCCCGGCGTTTCCAGGTCTGGACGGCGCGACAGATCCAGTCGCTCTCACCGAGGAGTCGCCGTAGCTGGTCTTTCGTGAACCACTCATGCCGATCGCGGGCCAGTTGGTCAGGAGGCAATGTTTCATCGGAGTAGCCGTACAGTCGGCAGACACCGTCTTTCGTTTCAACATCCTCGATGTAGGACATCCACGGGATGTCCAGTCCGAGCTGTGTCTTTGTGAGTTCCTGCAGAGAGCCGATCCGCGCGCCGATATCCCAGCCAACCCCTTCCTCTTCCCAGCCTTCTCCCCCCGGAAGTTCCCAGCGGTCGTGCTCGTCGTCATGCAGCATCAGGTATCTCGATTCCTGACCGGATGGATGCTCTATTAGAAGGCGCGTCGTCGTGATCGGTTTGTCAAAACAGACGGGGATGAGACGCTTGCCGGCATCACTCAGGGCGTCGAGGGCTGCCGGGCTATACGGATAGTAGCCAGCAGCTGGAGGCGCGTCGACTGCACAATACTTGTTGAAGATTCCGCACCGATCTTCCGAGGAAGTGCCGCTCGGCGCTTTGTGCCAGGTATGCTCGTTTACGAGCAGCAGGTCTCCGGCCTTGAGTTCGGGATCGAAGTATAGGTAAAATGAGGCACCTTTTTTGGACTCTCGGTCAAGGGGCTGAGCGTACCGCCAGGGTCTGGCAACTCCCCTGAGGATCGTTGCCAGTCCTTCGACCGAGCTCGCAGTACAGTTTGGTTGCCTGTCGGCCCGTATCCGCATCAATCCGGGGCCTGAGGGACCGTTGAGGGCACACCCAGCCGTACCCGGCGACGGCGACGGGTCGAGAAGGCAGGTCAGGCGGCGAACTCGAACAGCGGCTCAGGGGGCCCCTCGGCGGGGGCATCACCGGCAGCCCTACCCCCTCCAGACAGGTCCGGATCGAAGCCGGATCGGTCCGGGCGGCGATGATTCTCAGGCGCCCGCCACAGGCCGCGCATGCGCTGAGGTCGGAGGAAACACCCGCGCCAGCAGGGTCGCCCACCGCAGCTCGCATCGCCGTCCGCCGCCGCCGACTCGGCAACCGGCTTGGCCGCCACGATGCGCTCGCGGGCCCGGGCCCGGGGCGCCAGGACCCCGTGGTAGCGTACTGCAGACCAGCGTATCGGGGAAACACTTCTGGACGGCTAGTCCTTTGTGTTGCCCCTAACAAGGCGCATCAGATAGCCAACCTCGCTCCTGGCCCTGTCGGCGTCCTCTTGTGAAAGGGCTATATCTGACTCTGGATCACGGACAAGGGGAGAGAATCCTCCTTTACTACGCACGACCGAATCCAACGCTACCGCCAACGAGGCCAGGCACTGTTGATCCCGTACCGACCACGTGGGAAAGTTAAAGTTGCGAAGTTTGACGTATTTGCTGCCCAGTCTCTGTATGGTGTCTTCAACGTGTAACCAATCAGAGGCACGCCAACCTTGATTTTGCAGTTGGATACAACGTACAAGGGCATGCCATTCGTGTTTAATGGTTAGTCTGAGGTCTTCGTTCCTCATTGCTTTTTTTGAATTTGTTGCTTATCGGGTGGGATTTGCCGCGGTCCCTTGGTACACCGTCTAACACCCAGAGTTTTGTGACAAGATTTAGGTATTGCTCAATGGATACGAGATACGACGTCATGCCTACTACATTCACCGAAGGATCATTTTCATTGACGCTTCGTAGTATTTCGGCTGCCTTCAAGTGCCCTCGTGCCGATTGGTAAACCTGGTTGTCTCTGCGCTCCATTTTGGAAACCCCCTAGTGTCGCGTCCCAGGAATCCCATGCAATTTTCGCCGCGGATCCGTTCGAGGGAAAAAATCGCGGTTTTAGCGGTTTTATAAATGAAACCTCATCCTGTGCGATTTTTTCCCTCAATCCCGTCTCCGCTCGCCGTACACCCCCGGTACGACTCGCTCAGGCGCCTTGCGAGCCGGGCCCCTCAGCGCCGGAATTTTTCAAGTTATCCGTGGGACGCGACACTAGGAGGTCTTGAAAGAACCCTGAACATTCCAGATAGTCGATTCATGGTTTTCAAATTTCCCTCCTAGGTCAAGCCCTGCCTTTCCAGCCCTAACTCCGAGATCCGCATTGACGCCGAAGTCGCTCTTATATTGGAAGCGAAACGAAAAATTCTTCATGCCGTATTCTATCCTACTCTTTGCGACTTTTTTCCATGTAGGCTCGTGGGGGTACCAAACCAGTCCACTTGGGACTGACGGATCTGAAGTTCCTTCTAGGGAAATTTGGAAGAGTAACCGTCGCTGTTTCTCGGTATTCCCACCCCCAGTGGTGCCAGCTTGTTCTCCGGTCTTTCCGATTGGCACGTCGAGGTTACTTGATCCCTTGTTATTCATGGAATTTTAGTGGAGAGGGCTGTACTGGGTGCCTCCCATGCTTAGATTTCAGAGGGAAACACAAGGCAGTATCGCCCTTTGAACCCATCACACAGTAGGACACCCAATGGGTGAATTACCGTCACACACCGAGTCCGAGCAAGCCGGGCCGATTCAGCCGTCTTTCAACCGCTCCATCCACATCGAAGCCCGCCCCACCCACCTTGGCAGCGACACCGGTGCGCTGATGTTGCGTCAACTGCTCGAACACAGCCGGGTTCTGGATTGGCTCGACGCCCACTTCGAGGATCTCCGTACCCAAGACCAGATCACGCACCCGCTGCCGGAGCTGCTGCGCACACAGATCGTGCTGCTGGCACAGGGCTGGACCCACGCCGCCGACGCCGACGCGTTGCGCCAAGATCCGATCCTGCGTCTGGCGGTCAGCGATCGCAAAGGGCAGGCGCCGTTGCGCAGCGGCGACGAAGACCGGCCGCAGGGACTGGCCAGTCAGCCGACGCTGTCGCGCCTGCTCGAGCAAGCCTCGACTGCCTATAACCGCGAGGTGTTGGAGGAAGCCGTCCTGCGCAGCGCCCGGTCTCGTTGCCGGCTGCTGGAAGGACGGATGAAATACGAGGAGTTGGCCGTCGACATGGATGCCCTGCCGATGCCGGCGCACGGGCACCAGGCGGGGGTCGAATACAACGGCTACTTCCACGCCTCGGGGTACCATCCCCTGCTCCTCGGCTCGGCGCAGACGGGCGATTTCTTCGGTGCCGTGCTGCGGCCGGGCAACGTGCACGCCCATGAGGGCGCCTCAGAGGCTCTCGGCAAGCGCTTGGACTGGATTCAGTCGCATCTGGCCCGGCGCCTCATCCTGCGCTTCGACGCGGCCTCGGTGAGCGGGTCTTTCCTGAGTGAGCTGGAAGCGCGGGCCGACACCTCGTACGTGGCGCGCATCAAGAAGAATGCGCGCCTGGAGGAGCTGGCTCGTGCCTGGGTGGAAGGCTATCAGCAGGAGCTGGCGCAGCACCCGGAAGAGCTGCGGGAAGAGGGTTTTCGCTGTCGCGAGCTGCGTTATCAAGCCAGGTCCTGGGCGCAGCCCCGGCGGGTGGTGTTGGTCCTGGTCCCTTCCGAGACGGAAGAGCTGCCCATCGCCCGCCACTTCTTCCTGATCACCGACCAGAGTCCCCAGACGATGAGCGGCCGCGACCTGGTCGCCTTTTATCGTCAGCGCGGCCTTTTCGAGCGCATGCTCGGCGAGTTGAGCTCCACCCTCCAGCCTCAGCTCTCCTCTACCACCCGTCGCAAGCAACACTACCGGGGTCGAGAGCCGCGTCAGCGCACCCCGTCCCGGGATGCCTTCGCTGCCAACCAGGCGCTTCTGACCTTGAACCTGCTGGCCTACAACCTGCTTCACCTGGGCCGCCAGGCCGCCGAACGCGCCGAGGCCCGACGCGGGCGGCCCCGCACATACGGACGCTCGACGACGGCCCTGAGCCTGGACAGTTTTCGACGGCGCTACCTGCGCCTGCCGTCCCGCGTCACCTTGCATGGGCGCAGGGTGGGCGTCATCCTGACCCAAGGGACGGCGGCTGCCTGGGATCGTCTGTGGAGATTTCTGGCCACGCTCAAACCGGTGGACGCGGCGATGGCGTAAGCGCAGGCCGGGTCGGTCGGGATGATGGGCTCGCAAAGGCAAGCGTCTTCGAGAAGGCGCGTACAATTTCAACAAGGTCGGTAGAGATAAGGAGACGGCTCTACCCAAAAAGCCGACTATAGAAGGGACGCAAGCCTCTGAGGCTAAGCAAAGGGGTCTCGGAAGCGCCTATGTCCGCTTATGCGCGGGTTGAATGAATAACAAAGGTTGAGAACTCTCTTCCCCATCCCACTTGATGCTCCACACTGACCTCAATGGCACCCAAGGCCATAAGTAATTCAATAGCTTCAGAGAGCTTGTGTTCGAACGTCAGTTGATGGAACTGAGCAGTCGGGTAGTAGATTTCGCGGATCGCAGGATGACCAACGTAGAGCACACCATCTTGAGGATGCCCTAGAGGGAATTGAAGCACAGTGCTTTCACTTCTTGGGACAGGGAGCACATTAACCTCCTGATCTCGTGCTGCCTTTATCACTGCTTGGATCGCTCCAGGGATAGTCATGTAGCGCCAGTACATCTCAATGACCTCCTCAACAACTGCGGTCCAATCCTTTTCCGCAGAGTCGTCAACTACAACGATCAATCTCCTTTTATCATAAGGCATTTCGAGGAAGGCTTCTGCTTCTTTTTTCTTCATTTTGTATCTCTCCTTGCATCCGAACAATTGGTTCGGGAAATGGTCCTGTCCCTATCTGACACGAACGTATGTATCTTGGTAAATAAGGTAAAGCGTTGCCGCATGCAGGGAAAAGCCGCGCAGGCGTTGGCCGGCGCGTGCCCCGGTGGCGGTGATCCCTCGCACCGAAGCCGCGGTGAGAGCCGCCAGCACGGGCTCTTCGTCGGCGAGCCCATCCGCTACGGTGTCGTCGAGCAGGCCGCGTTTGGTGCCCAAGCGGATGATGCGGCGCGCACTCGTCTCCACAATCTGCTGCACGGCTTGGTCGGACAACGGCGGGGCGGGAACGAAAACCGGAGCCTCCTCCCCATCGACGTAGACCCCGTCGAGCATGAGCACGTGGATGTGGGGATTGAGGTTCAGGGAGGAACCGAACCGCTGGACGAAGGTCACCGAGCCCCACCGCGCGCGGTCATGGCCCATGGCCTGCGCCTGACGTCGATACCAGCCGCCCACCACGCGCAGAAACACCGCCAGTACGGCCGAGACCCACTCGCCGTCGTAGGCGAGGCGGTAGCGAATCTCGTACGGAAAGCTGAGCACCCACTGGCGCACCGGCACCCGGGGCAGCACGTCGTCGACCAGGCGCGCCGCCGTATCGGCCATGCGCCGGCCGCAGCACGAGGGGCAGAACCCCCGCTTCTTGCAGGAAAAGGCAACGGCCCGGCTCTTCCCGCAGTCCGCACACCGGGCGCGCACGAACCCGTAGGCCAGAATGCCGCATTCGAGGTAGGCGCGCATCTCCTTCTCGACGTGGAGCGGCAGTTGGTGCTCGGACGTTCGGGTGTGCTGGAGAAAGGCTTCCAGATGCCCGGCGAGGATCCGGTAGAGGGGCTCTTTTTCCGGTTCGCGGCGGCGGTACTCGGGTGGGCGGACAGGTGTGACCGGCATGGTGCCGGTCCAACTGCAATGGGCGGACCACCCGTGCTCGCGTCCGTTGTATTCCGGGGACTTGCTCTATGACTGGGTCGGTCAGCGCACAGGAGTGTGAAGATTCCCTCCCATTACGTAGCACCCTCACCTTAACGCGATCTTTGGGCTGTTTTATTCATTTCGAGCTCTCCGACAGAGGTACGGCAACCGACCTGCCGGTCCTTCCTGCCTCGTGAATCGCCTCGACCACTCTTAGAGCCTGTAGTCCGTCGCGGCTGTGTGGGGTCCACACGGGGTGCGCTCTCGATGACCTTCTTTCCCTGGATCACATCGACGAAGTTGGGGTGCTGACGACGACACCGTCCACGAGATCGGGGTCAAGCAGGGCGCGGTAATCCCGACTGGTCTGGCTTGCGCACAGACTCTCCGGCAGGTTGTCCAGACGAGCCTGCGAGATGTCACAGACTGCTGTGATCTCCACGTCCCTCCGCGGGATGAGATTCGGAATGTGATATTTCGGACAGAAACGTCCCACTCCGATCAGGCCGATTCTGGTCTGTTCCATGATGTGTCAGTTCCAATCTTGGCACCAATTAGAGACATACTCTCGACTGTGCAATCCCACTCATTCAGCCGAGAGTTATCCTCAATACTGGACACTTCCGTCGAGCTCCGCGGGGAATGACACCGATGACATCGACTTTCGCTCCCATCTGCTCGAACTGCCCATGAATCCTATCGCACATGTCCATGGCAATTAGTAGGATCAGTCGTCCCGTGTGCTTCATGGCGCGTACAGCTCAGGCAACGAGTCCATGACGGCCTGACGGCAGGAACTCCGGAAGGGCGGTTCTGTGATGATCAGATCGAAGTGGTCGGTTCGTATGGGCAGATGTCTGGCATCGGCAACTACGTACAAGTTCCGAAAGTTCGCTGAGAGGCTTGGAGACAGGCTATCATCGATGTCGGACACGAAGACTGTGAGTTCACGACGTCTCCCTTCAAGGGCAAGCCCGCCAAATCCGGCAAATGGATCCAAGATGACATCCGTTGGCTTTGGATCAGCGATGTTGAACAGAAATCGGGCATCTAGAGCAGACACGGCTCGATGCCAGTTGTGTCCTGAC
Organism: Candidatus Latescibacterota bacterium; assembly: GCA_965206595.1. Classification (GTDB taxonomy): domain Bacteria; phylum Latescibacterota; class UBA2968; order UBA8231; family UBA8231; genus CBDCXV01. Next base: position 6,306,912 of record OZ242214.1, on the reverse strand, counting down.
ACAACACGCCTGTCTCCATTCTGGACGATCTCGAACTGGCGGTTGCTTGGGGCATCCGCCAGTAGCGCCTGCTTGTCTTGAACGTAAACCTCTGTCTGGTGCACCTTGTAGTCACCAATGCGAATCCAACCAAGAAGCCACCGTCCGCTCCGAACGGCAGAGATCTCCTCTCCACGGAAGGGCTCGTAGTGCTGGCCGACGATTGCTTCAGTAAACCCGAGGTCGCCTGCGAGTGCTGCGACTCGATCGGGAATGAGTGGCAGTTCGATCGACATCCGATGCCGTTCCCGCCGGTCCTTCTTGAGTTCTAGACCAAACCGGTGGTAGACAGCTAGGAACTCGAGGTCAGGGACCCTTCGGCAAAGGTGCCATCCCCCATATTCTCGAATAGCTGATTTGTCTGGGCTTTCAATTTTTCTCCTGAAGTTTGCCCAATAGGAGCCGTAGTTGTAAGATACGCGAACTTTGTTTAGTTTGCCGCCATAGCGGTGTTCTCGGTAGGTAGCATAGCGTGGATGTTGAATGGGTTGAGTGGGACGGAGAGATGCCAGAAAACACCGTCCACCCTCCAGAATCCATCGAGGTCTAACTATGGACATCGACACCTACACCGTGAACCACTGGAACGAGGCGACGCACGTACACGAGCCATCGATCCTTACCATAGAGCAGAACTTCACCTTCGACGCGCTCGGGTTCGTCGTGTTGCCGCAACTCCTCAGCCAGGCCGAACTGTCCGCGTGCCGCGACAGCGGCGATGGGCTGGATGATCTCTGCAGCGAGGACGGCGCCGTCGGACGCTACGTGCGCGAGCTGTGCGGCGATGGCTTTCGCCAGGACGGCCCTGCGAGGCACGTCCCTGCCGCCGCCGCAGGAGGGTACGACGAAGCCTCGCTGCCACTGGAAGGCGGGGTGCACACGCTGGACCGGGCGTACATCAACCTGGCGGGGTGGAATGGCCGCAACGCCGACGGAACTCCGCTCACGCGAGCCGGCGGCACTTGGGAAGAGGTCCGCATCCGACAGTGTCAGGGGCTGGTGGTGGCCATCGCCCTCACGAACTCCGCAGAAGGCAAGTGCCCGCTGGTGGTCGTGCCCTCCTCGCACAAGAGCGGGCTGCCTGCCCCACCGCTTTCATCCTCCAGCCGCTTCGCCGAGCGCCCGGCGCTGGCGGCAGGCGACGTGCTGCTGTGCGCCGCCAGCACGCTGCACGGGATTTGCCCGCAGGGTGATGAGGGCGAGCTACTCGTGGCAAATTTCATCTCGCGTACGGCTCGGTCACAGGGGCCACCTGACGAGCGGGACAAGCAGCCCCTGCCCGCATGGGCGGAAGGGCTGGGCGAGGCCGAGCAAACCGTGCTGGCGGGCGGCGACTCGCGTCGCCTGCTCCTGTCGGACGGCACTGCCACCTGGCTTACCTCCGCCGCCGATGCCGACGCGGCGCAGAGGGCCTCCTCTGCCCTCGAGTTCGAACGCCGAGATGATCATGCCGAGCGCTGGGCGTTTGACACCCAGGGCTTCCTGTTGGTCGAGGGCGTCATGGACGATGATTGGGTCGATGCGGCCGTGGCGGGCATCGACGCCAACCTCGACCGTCTGGTGTACCGGGGCGCAGGCGACAAGCTTGACGGGGACGTGACGCTTGCCGACATCCCTGGGGCGCCGACGATCTCGGGCACGGGCCGGCCGGACCTGAAGGACTTGTTTCAGTTACCGGCGCCGCACAATGCGCCTTTCCTCAAAATGCTGGCGCATCCGGCCGTCATCCAGCGCCTGAACTGGATGATTGGACCAGGGTACAGGGCAACTCAGAACACGGCCCTGTGCCACGTCAAAGGCTCGAGCGGGCAGATGCTGCACTCGGGGAACGCCAACCCGACCTGCATCGGCAAGCACTACGAGATGGTAAACGGGCGCGTGCACACGAGGTCGGGCATCAACGTCGCCTGGCAGCTCACCGACGTCGGGCCCGACGATGGCGGATTTGTCGTAGTGCCGGGCAGTCACAAATCGCACTACCCCTTACCGCATTCGGTGCGGGTCTGCAACGAGCGCGCGCCGATCCGCCACATTCCAATGCGTCGCGGATCTGTTCTCTTCTTTTTGGGAGGGACGGTCTGTCACGGGGCGTACCGCTGGGAGGCTGAGTCACCGAGGCGGACAGCGCTCTTCACGTACGGGCACGACGGCCGGTGCCCTTTTGCATGGCCCTCGAGCAAACTGTGAGCTCTTGGCGCCCAATGCCCGCGGCCTTGATGAAACCCAAACATCTGCGTCGAACTGACGCCCCAGGGGGTCGTCCGCCCTTTGCCGGTTCGCAAAAACATCAATGCCGCACTAGATGCCCTAGACCATGGCGGGGAAGTATAGGTAAAATGAGGCACCTTTTTTGGACTCTCGGTCAAGGCGGACAGCGCACCGCCAGGGTCCGACAGCTCCCGGAGGATCGTTTGCCCGTCCTTCGACCGAGCTCGCAGTACAGTTTAGTTGCCTGTCGGCCCGTATCCGGATCAATCCGGGGCCTGAGGACCGTTGAGGGCACACCCCTCCGCAGGCCCGGTGCCGGGAGCGGATCGCGGGAGGAGGTCAGGCGGCGAACTCGAGCAGCGGCTGAGGCGGGGCTCTCGGCGGGGGCATCCCCGGCCGCCCTACCCCCTCCAGATAGGTCCGGATCGAGGCCGGATCGGTCAGGGCGGCGACGATCCGCAGGCGCCCGCCACAGGCCGCGCATTGGCTGAGGTCGGAGGAAAACACCCGCGCCAGCAGGGTCGCCCAGCGCAGCCGATGGCCGCAGGACGCAGCGCTCGCCAAGCCGTCCGCCGCCGCCGGCTCGGCACCCGGCTTGGCCGCCACGATGCGCTCGCGGGCCCGGGCCCGGGGCGCCAGGACCCCGTGGTAGCGCAGGAGATGAAACCGGGGCGGGGGAACCAGAGCCGCCAGCTTCTCCAGCAGTTCCATCGGCGACAGCAGGAGATGGCGGGTCCCATCCGACCACGGCGTTTTGAGCGCGAAGGAAAGAGGGTCGGCATCGCTCCGGAATCCGCGGCAAGATGTTGTTTCCGGGATTTCCTTCCTCCTCGATAACCTGCTCCAGCTCTTCGCGGATCGCCTGATGTACGGCTGGGTCGCTGTTCGCCAGAAGAGGCCGCCCATGCCATGCCAGCCGGCCTGAACAGGGCGGCATAGCTTCGCCGCTCCCTCAGTAGACGAGGGCCACCGCCTCGGTCACCGTGTCTGTCGTCTCATCGGTTTCCACCTCCATGCGGAGGATGTACATCCCCGGTGGCTGGAGATTGCCGCTCCCGTCAGTCCCATCCCAGACATCCGTCCATTGCCCGCTCGCCCGCTCGCTGACGACCTCGGCCACCTTTCGGCCGGAGAGGTCGAAGAAACCGACCGTTACCGGCACGGATCCGACCATGTTGACGAGGTCATAGTCAATCGTCAACTCGTCGTTGATCCCATCGCCGTTCGGCGTCAGTGCCGGCGACGATAGACGCAGCGCTCCCACCGCCCTGGCTTCGACCTCGGTCAGGGTCACACTCAAGGTGTTGCCATCGATCAGCGGATCGGCGTCGCCTGCGGCCAAGCGCTGGTGCACCTCCCACTCACGCGTGCTGTCGAACACCCGGCCCTCGAACAGGGTGCCGTAATGAAACACCTGGGCGCGGAAGATGACTTGGATCGGAATCAGGGAGCTCTGGGGGTCTCGGCGATACGCTCCAGGCAGCGTGATGACGAAACCGCCGGGTCCCAGCTGCGCCATGTCTGTCACATCGAGGGTGTCGATCGCCAGGGGATTCGTCGGCGAGCTCAGGATGATCGTGTCAACACTCGCCGCCTGCACCGGCGTCTCGATCTCGATACTGTCGAAGCCGAGGTCATCCCTTCCGAACTCCGGCAGCAGGGTATATGTGAAGCGCGTCACCTCCCTGGGCAGCACAGCCGCCGGGGAAATTTCGGCTACCAGCTGGCTTACGATCGGCGGCTTGCTGACCGTGAACTCGAGAAAATCGAGTCGGCTGCCGGCATCTGCCGGCCGTTCGGAGAGGAAGTCGGCATTGAACTGCACGAACTGGCGCGGACGCTCCGTCACCAGCTGGGCATTGCGCTCATCGAAGTCCAGTGGCGGCGTCCAGAACTCCCAGTTCCGTGTGTCCGGCGCGATGCCGGCCCGTTCGCCGCCTTCCAGTTTCAGGTACGCCGCTCGCGTCAGCGGTTTACCGGAAGCGTCGAACCGCGACCGCTCCGACCCCCGAAACGTGTGGCGCCAGTAAACGTTGGGATCGTCGTCACTGCCGCTGCGCACGGTCAGCTCGACCTCAGCTCCATCGTCTCGCGAGCCTGACCACGTCAGGCTCCCCAGGCTGGCGGGCTCACCCAGAGGGATGAGGTTGGAGGTGTACGTCGCCGACGGTGCAACGCCAGCGCCGTAGATCTCGAATTCGGCGATTTCCCACCTGCCCGGGATGGTCTCGAGAAAAATGTGGCGGGCGGGTACGTCACCCATGTCGAGCTCGAGCAAGGGAACCGTGTTCTCCAGCATCAGGTGACGCAGATTGAAATTGAAAGGGCCTTCGCGCCAGAAGAAGTTCGTGTCTCTGGTGCCCTCCTTGAGCGGATCGCCGTCACTCGTGCCGATCAGGAATACCTTCAGGACGCGCTCGTCGAAGCGTTTGGTGGTCGGGTACATGCGGATCAGGCGGATCGGAAAGGCGCCACCGAGGTCGAACCAGACCGCCTTGGAGCCCCCCCAACTCGCCTTGGCGCTGTTCGTGGGCAGGTTTCTGGTCTCGTCGTTGCACCGAGAGCCATTCGCCGGGCAGCTCTGGCCGCCCCTGAAGTGGCCGCCGCCGCCGTCGTAGGCCGTCGTCGGATCGCCGTCGAAGATGAAATCCAGCTGCGGTTCGTCCTTGAAGCCATATCCGTCCGAGGACTTGATCCACCCTCCGGTCCGACCCCTCAGGGTCGGCGTCAGATTCACCTCGGGGTCCATCTTCTCGGGGCCGATGGAGCCGTCAGCTGTCTCGATCAGTTGGACGGAGCCGAAGCTGCCCTCGTCTACAGGTGTCCACGGAAGGGAGACGAATTCCACGTCCCACGCATCCGGAAACGCCGGTTCGGGTTGGTCGGCGGCACCACCAAGGCGATAGACGTAGAGGGTGGCGCTGGAGTCCGCGACCCAACCCAGGCAGACGGCGCACAAAATGAGGCACAGGGACGTTCTCATCTCGCTGTTCCTTCACTAGAGAACAGGAAGCATAAGCGACATAGAGATCGCTAGTCTACATTGAAACGAATTTGTGTCGATGGCGGTATTTTGGGCAAGGCGAAGGGTGGTGACCGAGCTGGCAGTCCGACTGCTTCGAGGTAGTGCCTTCAACTGATCGGCCGCATCGATCTCTGCGCACGTATCGCACTTCTATCACATAAAACCCAGACGGTTTCCGACTGTTCCAGTCATGTAGTCGATAGCGAGCCAGACGCCGGAGCAGGTCGCCTCTCCCATGATGAGTCCCAGGAAGAAAGGTTTGATACTGGCGAACAGCGAGCCACCGCCATACTTCAGGATACCCAACTTGAGCAACCAGGCGACGAATGCCGAGAACCAGACGTGGCTGGCCAGGTAACCGACGCAGACGACTAACCCGAGCGGGTGGAGGGGCCACCAGAACCAGCGGTGATTCGCCCACATCAGAAATCCTTCGATAGCGCCGCCGATGCCGGTGAAGATCCAGCCCCGCACGTCAATCTCCGGTTGGCTCTGAAGGATCGGGTTCAGATACTGCCAGGTGTACCCGTTGCTGAGAAAGTTTCCGAGCAGATTGATGCCGCCGTGCTCGTAGCCGAGCGTCATCAACATCCAGGTCCCTCCTGCGAGACTGCACGTGACCGCCAGCAACATGCCCCAGAAGAGACGCCCCTTCGGGCCCTGCACCATCTCCGCGAGCTTGAGGCCGTTGGCGCAGGCGATCATGGGGAAAAGCCTCATTTCCCCCTGCCACCCCATGGCCATATTCAGGGCGACCATCCCCTTGCTCCCGAGCAAGGAGCTGCCCATCCCCGAGATGACGGCGTACGGGGCGACGATCGGCGGTCGCGCCGACGGGATGCCCCCGGCTGCCGTGACCCTCGTCAGCGCAATGTAGTAAACGAGCACCAGGAGAAGGAAGAACGGCAGCGCCACGCCCGGTACTCCGGAAAGCCAGAGCCAGATGGCCAGGAACGCGAGGCTGATCAGAAAACCGCAGAGGGCAGCCCGGTAGGAGAGCAACTCCTCTGCATCGACGCCATCGCGATCTCGATCGGGATGCCAGGCCTTCTCCCACACCAAGCGCAGATGGCCACGGCCGACCCAGAGACCGAACAACACGAAGACGAGGATAGCGCCCACACTCTGATGGTTCATGTCGGGCGTGTTGTAGAACTCGTACTGGCTCAGGACTTCGTCGCCGGCGATTCCCAGCGTTGTGAGCAGCCCACCCTCCAACTTGGCAAACAGGTAGAAGAACCAGACGCTGAAAACGATGCTGTGGTCGACGAGAAAAAAGAAACCGACCCAGGAAAAGCTCAAAGTCAAGAGGACCCCGTGATGTCCTTTGAACAGCTCGAAGCTGCCAAAGCCGTAGGGCCATTCGGGCACCGACGGGAAATAGTGATTGAGACCGGTGAGACTCCAAAGAGTGAACGGCAATGCGAACCCGAGCCAGACGACGGGACTGCGGAAAAACGGCGCGACTCGCGCCAGCGGATCGTCGCCCGACTCGATCATCTGCTGCGGCAGCTGGACCATGGGATAGGCGAGGCGTTCATTCGTCGACCATTGGCGGTGCAGGATCGCGCAGAGACAAAACATCATCACGCTGAGGGCAATGAGGAAGGAAAACCAGGCGACGAACGGCACCAACCACGCCTCCCACGGAATCGACTGACCTGCCGGCAGACCTTCGTAGAGGTGGCGGATGGAGTCGAGATCCTTTGGCGCGATCCACTCAGGAAGATAGGGGTGGATGAAAGAGGCCCAGTTGTTCTCGGGGCTGGCCGAGTAGAAGGGGACGCAAATCGTCGGGATGATGTAGACGAGCAGGTTCTGAGTCGGCACAGTCAGCGCCACGAGCATCATGACGTAGATGAGGACGAGCTCGGCCCGGTTCAGGGCCAGGGGACGGCGGATGAGTCCCAGAAGGGTGTTGATCAAGAAAGTGAAGACGAAGAACAGGAAGACGCCGCCCAGTTGTGAGGCATGAGAGCCCCACTCGGCCGCCCGTACCATGATCATGCCATACGGGGCAACGACGCCGACGAAGACGGACATGATGGCCCCGACGAAGAGGCCCCGGATCGTGAAGGGGGACTTTGTGTCCTTCATTGTGCGGCCTGCTGCATGGTCGGACCGCGCGGCGACCTTTGTGGGCACACGTATTTCAGCAGAAACGCTTCGAGCGCATCGGCGAACGGGCCGGTCAGGTTGTGCTCGTGCACCTCGGACCGGATATCGGCCTTGTCCTCGCACCCGTACAGACGGTAGACCTTTCGGGTCAGGCTCTCGATGTCGTCGAGCCCGCTGATGGGCCACCAGTTGTCGGGCAGATTCGCCCGGACCAGCAGCGGTCGCAGGGCCACAGCCGCGTGCAGGTGCTCGATGTCACAGACGTCCAGGATTCCGAACGGAAACGGCGAAACGTCGGCATTCGCGCTGTAGAGCATCTCGGCGAAGTGAACGGCCATCGTGGAGGCGGAGCACATGGGGGCCACGGCGCAGAAGCCGTCGTCCATCCCGCCCGTCAGCCACGTGTCCATCCCACCCTGGCACAGGCCGGAGATGGCGACGCGCGCAGCGTCCACGTCGTCGCGCGACCGCAGGTACTCACCACACCGCGATGCCTCTGCCGAGCGAAGCGCGAGCTGACTGATGCCGACCACATGTCCCATCCCCATCACGAGCGTCATGTTTGCCCTCTTCTTTTCTCCCACCTGCGAGGTTTCGCCGAACGGGCCGTGGTCCGGGATGAGGACGACGTAACCCTGCTTGGCCATACGCTCGGCGAACTTCTGGTACGACGCCTCGAACTTGTCCTGTGGCCACCCGGGGTTCCACATCAGCGCCGGTAGATGCCCCATGTAGAGCACATCGTCGCGATGGGGCTCAGCAGGGCTACCACTCGCGGGATACCAGAGCACCTCACGGAAGCGGTCAGCTACATACACACACCCCTCCGGACCGAAAAGCTGGAACTGGAACTTGCTCAGCTGCGGATTCATCACACCATGCTGTACATAGCTGCATGTAGAGCCATCGTCAAAGTGAAATACCGCGGCGAAGGAGTCGATGGGCAAATCCTGCTCGAAGTCGAAATACTTGCCGCCCGAGGCATATACGGCTGTGAGTGGCGCATCATGGATCTTGTGAACGATCAGATCGATGTTGTGGCAGGCCTGACCGGTGAGTGACGCAGCACACTGGCACACGGAGTGCCGGGTGTGGCATCAACTGCTTGGCCCGTTCAATTGTTGGTGAGTACTCGAAACAGAACCCCAACTGGAATTTCACCCCGGCTTCGTGAACAGCATGCACCAGTTTGTCCGCTTCCGCGAGCGTGCGGGCGATAGGCTTTTCGATGAACATGTGCTTCCCCGCCCGGGCAGCCGCTATGCCAAGTGCGGGATGGTGTAATTCTCCCGTCTGGATCATGACCGCATCGATCTCCGGATCGTCGAAGATCCGCTGAGCATCCGCTGTTGCGTACTTCCCACCAAACTGTTCGAGGAAGTCTTCAGCACGGTCGAGCGCAGTGTCACACCAGGCAAGTATAGGAAAAATGAGGCACCTTTTTTGAACTCTCGGTCAAGGCGGACAGCGCACCGCCAGGGTCCGGCAGCTCCCGGAGGATCGTTTGCCCGTCCTTCGACCGAGTTCGCAGTACAGTTTAGTTGCCTGTCGGCCCGTATCCGGATCAATCCGGGGCCTGAGGGACTGTTGAGGGCATACCCCTCCGTAGGCCCGGCGCCGGGAGCGAATCACGGAGGAGGTCAGGCGGCGAACTCGAACAGCGGCTCAGGCGGGGCCCTCGGCGGGGGCATCGCCGGCAGCCCTACCCCCTCCAGATAGATCCGGATCGAGGTCGGATCGGTCAGGGCGGCGACGATCCGCAGGCGCCGGCCACAGGCCGCGCATTGGCTGAGGTCGGAGGAAAACACCCGCGCCAGCAGGGTCGCCCACCGCAGCCGATGGCCGCAGGACGCAGGGCTCGCCGAGCCGTCCGCCGCGCGGCCGGCTCGGCAACCGGCTGGGCCGGCACGATGCGCTCGCGGGCCCGGGCCCGGGGCGCCAGGACCCCGTGGTAGCGCAGGAGATGAAACCGGGGCGGGGGGAACCAGAGCCGCCCGCTTCTCCAGCAGTTCCATCGGAGACAGCAGGAGAGGGCGGGTCCCATCCGACCACGGCGTTTTGAGCGCGAAGGAAAGAGGGTCGGCATCGAGAATGCGCAGACGCCCTCCCGCCAGGGCCGGCCGGGCCACGTAGCGGCACAAGCGTTCGAGCCCGCGCCGGTCAGGGCCTGCGATCCGCGTTGCCGCATGCAGGGAAAAGCCGCATGGTAACCGACCCGCGGGATATTGTCTTCGACCCCTTCGCCGGGAGCTGCGTCACTGGAGAGGTTGCTGAGCGTCTCGGGCGCAGATGGATATGCGCGGAGCTGGTTGAAGCGTATCTGGAGGGGGCGAAGGGACGGTTTGAGGAGACGATGGACCCGGCAAAACCAAAGGCAACAAGGAAGGAGGACGACGGGTATTACCGAATCCCTCATCCTGGCTTGCTTTGGGGCACTCCGGATGAGGACCAGTCCGCCCCCCTACCGGCGGATGGTGGTAGGCATCGGCCTCCCACTATGCGGGAAGTTAAGGCTGACCGAGGCCCAAACAGCTCTCGGGGCGTCCAGGGCTCGGACCGTCCCCGACACGAATCCAGGATGAACCAATCCCCGAGCAACCCAGAGAATCAACTTGAGATGTTCCCGGAGTCATAAGCCTTGTTTCTCTCGCCACTGACCCTCTCTCTCCGCGGCGCTGCGAGGGTTTTTCAGTGGACGCTTCCCATTACTACCGCAGCCTGTTAAGAGTCCCGCAGCTAGTGTCATGTCGTGTAATTAACTGTACAAACAATTGAAAGTGCCGTAGGTTTCCCTTATCCCCCTTCTGAAAGGAGAGACCTATGGTGACGGGGCGTCCATTAACGCCGTTAGAGCTGAGTCCGTCGGACCGGGAACGACTGGAATCGATGGCCAAATCACGAAGTCTTCCCCACGGATTGGTGCGGCGAGCCGAGATGGTGCTGCTGGCCGCCGATGGCTGGCCCAATGAAGCGGTCGCTTCCGCGGTGGGTGTGACGCGAGCTACGGTGGGCAAATGGCGCCGGCGTTTTCTCGACAACGGACTCAATGGCTTGTATGATGAACTACGTTCAGGGGCGCCGCGATCGATCACGGACGAGCAGGTAGCCGAGGTGGTATACAAGACCCTGAAGACCAAGCCCAAAGACGAAACACAGTGGTCGGTGCGCTCCATGGGCGAAGAAACCGGCCTGACCAAGGACGCGGTTCATCGCATTTGGCGCACGTATGGTTTGCAGCCCCATCGACACAAGCGCTTCAAGCTTTCCACCGATCCTTTCTTTGTCGACAAAGTACGGGATATCGTCGGCTTGTACCTGAATCCCCCCGAGCACGCCCTGGTGCTGTGCGTGGACGAGAAGAGCCAGATCCAGGCGTTGGAACGAAGTCAGCCCATGCTGCCCCTGGGACTGGGATACGTGGAAGGGATTACGCACGACTACAAGCGGCACGGCACCACCACCCTGTTTGCCGCCCTGGACATCGCCACCGGGGAAGTGATGACCCAGTGCAAGCCCCGTCATCGTCACCAGGAGTTCCTCCAGTTCCTGCGCCACATCGAGGCCAACGTGCCCGCTGACCTCGATATTCATCTCGTCGTCGACAACTACGCCACGCATAAGCATGCCAAGGTCAAGCGATGGCTGGCACGGCGTCCCCGATTTCACCTTCACTACACTCCCACGTATGCTTCGTGGCTCAATCAGGTGGAGATCTGGTTCAATATCCTCACCCGCCAGGCGGTTCGGCGCGATTCGTTCCGCAAGGTGTCGGAGCTCATCGAGCGAATCGAACGCTACACGGCCAAATGGAACGCCAACGCACACCCTTTCGTCTGGACGGCTACGGCGGATTCCATCCTCGCCAAAATCAAGAGACTTTGTGAACGAATCTCTGCGACAGGACACTAGGGAGGACAGCCTCATCGTCCTTTCAGACTCTCGTTGATCCTGCTACTCTCGAGCCATTGTCGAGAGGAGCTCTCGATATGATTCCTCCAGAGAACATCCCACCGCCTCCGAGGTTGAAAGAATCAGTCTTGCTGCCGAGGCCCCGTCATCTGCCCACCTACGCAGCACTTCTCTGACAGGCGGCACAGTTAGATTCGGCGTCAGGAGATCAAACGACTCTTGAGCCAGTATCCCTTCCCAGCCTACTTTCATCCACCTAGCAAGGGTAGGCCGGAGGAGATTCTCAAAATCCGATTGACTAATCCACTCATGCAGGCGTAGCCCCGCCATCCAGAACTCCCTCGGCCGCACGTGTTCTACTTGCCTTAGCCTTCTAAGGATCGTGCACACCGTTTCCTCCAACGGGCCAGCATCCTCGAACTCATCGGCTGACTGATCAAGAACAGAATCGAGTACCGCCATGCCCCAAAACTCTCCCTTGAATCTTTCACGTAACGCATCCTCAAAATGCTCCAGAGCCTCGGCCTTACCCCCAATGACCGATTGGATGCAATACGCTAGAATGGCCGTCCTCGCAAACCGTTCAGCATGGGGATCGACACGCCCGGGATCGTCCAGAGTTGGTACCTCCCCCCTTCTTGGCTCAATTTCCCCATCCTCCTCTTCAAGCTCGCTTCGATTCTCCGCCCAATAAACCCCTGCCTCCACGTACTCCACCAAACCCTTCGAGAATCCCACGGCATCCAGGCGTTGGACATCGCCTAACATTCTCTCCCTACGTATGTAAATCTCCTGGGTAATAATCGGACCATCAATTAGCCGTTCGTCCAGTCTTGATGCGATTCCAACATCCTCGCGTGATAGTGTCTCCGCCTCAACTAGGAGGTACCACACGCAATCGATATGGACGAGCGGAAGGTCTCCTGTCGCAGGTGGCACTGGATTACTGCAGGCACCCACCTCCATTCTGACCGGGCTCCCACTCGCCGATTGACTCGAACCCTTGATCTGTGACTTCAGCCAAAGCACGGCATGACGGATCACTCGGTGGCAGTATGCGGCGCGAAAGCTCGCACCTAAGTCGATCTCCCCTAAGTCACATAGAGCCCTATCAAGCCGGGCTAATGCTTGGGCGGTATCCCCCGCCCGAAATGCAGCCACCGCCGCATCACCACACAAGCCGACTGCCATCACCTGCATGTCCTCGCCATCAGCAGCAGAGGCGGCTGTCTCCGCCTCAACGAACAATCTCTCGCTCTCCGGCCACTCTCCACACAGAGCCGCGCTGATTGCCGCCTCACGGAGGGCAAACGCCCGCTCAGTTTCACTATCGCTACCAACTTCATCCACGATTTCACGAAAAGCCGCCACGGCTTCCCGATGTTCGCCATGTCGATGATATATCCCTGCAATGGTCCTAGTAATGATCGGATCCTTGCCCAGAGTTGCTTCGGCCTCACGAAGGACCTCCAAGGCACCATCTCTATCGTTCAAGTACTCATCTAGCATGATCGCTTGAGCCTTAGAACACTGCAGGGCCAAGGCTTGAATATCCCAGGATCTCGTCTTCGCTGCCATCCGTTCGTAGCGCATTGCAGCGTCCAGAGCATCGAGCTCCTGGCTCTCCTGCAATTGCCACGGACGGTTTATCAATAAAGAGTAATCGGAGAAGGTTGCATCAACCGGGGTCAGCAAGAGGCGTCGGAGCTGGGGTTCGACCCTGTCGAGCTCATTGATGACCTTCTCAAGTCGTTCTACGGTTTTCAAGTCCATACTTCCGAAGCTAAACAAGGCGGCTGCTCCGACTCCACCTATACCATCCCCCACGGCCGCCAAAGTAGCCCGCACATACTCGTTTTTTCCCTGTGAATTCACATATCCCACAAGGAGTTCGAGCCAGTCTTCGAGATAGTTCCCGACTGCCATAGTGCTCAGGACACTGGCTGTACCAAAGGACTCCAAGGCTTTCCCCTCGTCGCCACAGGGTAGTTCATTGGTTTGATCAATGAGGGCGTCCACGACCTTTGGGAGCCTCTCCCAATCGCCAGCGGCTGCAGTCAGTTTGAATTGGGCGACACGAAGCAGGTGAGACCCTACGGGATCCCCTGCGTAAATCTGCCTATCCGTGCGGTAAGAGTGTAACAGAAAGAGCTCTGCAAGTTTCTCCTGCGTACGAGGATCAGCGGTCAGCACAGCCGTAGCAATTGCCCGTATGCCTTCTGCCGATTTGCCCGCAATCGCGTGGACGAGGATGACATTCATATCATCCGCACTACCTCGGCCCCTCTTTACCATCTCCTCTGCGATAGTCTTGTGGATAAGCTCCTGCTCAGAAACCTCCAGCATCTCCTGCCCGAATTGACTCGCAAGTGGGGAAACCCGCAACACATTCGCACCCGATCTCTCAAGCCAGGGCCCCACAAGTTGGTCAATACTCTCGCCGGCCCGACTCAGAGGTGGACTGATGCTCGCAATCTTGAGAGCTAAGGACCGATCAAACCGACCGATCGTAATGCTGAGACGATATAGCAGATCCCTAGTCTCCGGTGGAAGCACGGAGGCTACTTTCCTCCTAGCTTCATCCCGGGTGGCTAGAAGGTCCGGGGAGGAAAGGCCCTGACTAAGGATTTCTCCAATTTCCTCAATTGGCCACCGCCTAGATGCCATCCCGCGAATGAATGCGTGGGTGAGTTGGGGGTGGCCACCACCACCTGCAACGTAGGCCAGCCGTCCCCATCTGTCCGTGTCTCCTCCGTACATATGGACGAGCGCAAACGTCTCCTCTTCGGAGAAGTGCGGGGAGTGAACAATGCAATTTGCGTCAAGCCCCAACTGCCCCAGCATTTCTTGGGAAGGCATGTGATAACAGGTCATCAGGACCTCACAATGATGCCTGCGCCCAGCTTCAAGGAGACGTGCGAGAGACAACACGACACCTGGGTCGATGTGATTTAGATTGTCAAGAATAAGTGAGGAAGGGCCCAGCCCCCCTATCCGGGCAAAGAGCATGTCTAACCATTTACGTTTCTCACCTACACCAGTACCCTGCAAGTCTACCAAGTAGAATCCGGCCCCGTGACTACCGGCAACCGCCCTCGCAACGACCGACTTACCAACGCCACTGCTGCCCACAAGGACACCGACCCCAAACTCCGCGAGAGCTTTGGCCACAGCGGATTGTATGACTGGTCGCGGAATCATCCTCTCAAGGGCAGGCAGACTCGAGCCCGTGATGAGCCAACCCGTCTCTGAAATGGATGTAGGAAAGTTGCCTTCGAGACCCTGGCGTATGGATGGCGCTACTCCCGCCGTCGCCTGGACAAGCGCCTCCAGTGTGGAGCGTTGTACCGAATAGCGAGTCGCATCGTCGATCGCTGTATAGAGTTGAGCCCGTGTAAGGAACCGTGCGTCTGCATCGGGGACAGTACTCCTTGTCAAGACCTTTAGAATTAGGGGACCCATTAGCCCTCTCGCTTCCGAATCGGGCAGCCCGAAGTGGTCCCGCCCGACCACGATCAGCCGGGCCTCCAATTCTTCCCGCAGCGTCCCAATGCCCGGCTTGCCACAATCCCAATGGATCCGGGCCAATAGATCCCTCCGGAGGCTTGCGTCGTCGCGACTGCTGCAAAACCGTCGTACCGGTTCTGGAAACCGACTGCTCTCCAATAGTGACCGCAGAGGGTCCACACTCGCAGATGGTCGAGCGGCTGACTTCCAGAATTCCAAGCCCGGCATTCCCCCGAAGGGATTGCAAATCCCTCTCTCAAGTCCAATTCTCGCAGTCGTGAAGTACCGAAGGTGTACGGAATAGTCGGGATTGATCTCCACAAGATGTACAAAGCCTTTGATTGCACTCTTGATGTCTTGGCTGTTCAGAGTGACGGACCCTGATGCCTGCGTATCCTTGACTTGGACTGCCCGAATTGCCTGCTCTGCAATGGTGGCATAGTCCTCCGCGACTTCGAGGTACAGACGTCCACTTTCTTCCAAGTCCACCCATGCGAGAGTGGCCGCTACAACTTGGTAATCGAATCCACGTAGCGCATTGACTGCTTGCCGGGCGGCATCGCCCTTAGGATCAGCTTCCTGGCCAAATCCAGATGTGAAGAGATCACCAGTCATTTCTCAGGGAAACCCTCCCCGCCCCCTCGCGGACGGCTCAAGTCGGCCCCCGATTCGGTCGTCAAGTGCCATTGGCTGGGGTAATCCATGGTAGCTTCCCTCCACCGATGTTACTTAGCAAGTTGTTTCAGGCCTGTCAAAGTATAGACAAGCGGTAAACAGTCAGCACCGATCGTGGGCATTTTATCTATGGTTCACGTTACGTGAGTATTGGGGTGTAGGGCCTGTCGTTCTTCAAGACCGAGAAGATCACGTGTAACATCTTGTTGGCGACATGTGTCAGCGCTACCATGTGGTACTTGCCACGATCTTTCTGTCGTTTGTAGACCTCGCTGAAGAGTGGATCGTGGCTGCGAAAGACGGCGATTTCAGCCGCCTGCATGACCGCGGTGCGCAGATATCGACTGCCCCGCTTTGACCTTTTCCGTATCCCTTCTTGTCGCCGCTTTCGGTGAGGCGCACATCGACGCCTGCGGTGGCAACCAACGTACGGGCGCCGTGCTTGCTGTCGGGCTGAAAGACGGGCAGGATCTCGGCGAGGACGGTGGGTGCCCACACCTTTCCCAGGCCGGGAATGGTTTGCAACAGCTTCTGCTGGTCGACCATGAGGGTCTGGAAACGCTTCTCCAGCTGGCGGATCTGATCGATGAGCACATTGAGCCGTTCCACGACGAAGCGGATCTCCATCGCCAGGGCCTCAGCTCGACGGCTCAGGGCCCACGAGTTCTTGGCGGCTTCTTTGAGTCGTTGCGCCGGCGCTCGGCCGAAGCACCCGCGGCTGCTTTCCCGGAGCAGTCGGGTCAGCCGGCGGAGGTCGACTTTAGCCAGCTGCTTGGCGGTGGGAAACTCAGCCAACACCGCGCGACTGGAGGCGCCAAAGAGGTCGGAGAAAGGGGCCTGATACTCGGGGAAGGCCAGATCGAGAAGACTGATGAGACGTTGCTTTTCGCCCACAGCGGTTTGAGCGCATTCGAAACGCAAGCGCGTGAGATCTCGCAGCTGTTGCACCTGGTCGTCGGCGATGGCGCACACTTTCACGTGGGATTCGCGCAGCACCAGGGCGATGAGATGGGAGTCGACACGGTCGGTCTTGGTGCCCCGAATGGTGATATTGCGTCGGGCGGCGATGACCAGCGGATTGAGGACTGCCGACGGCGTACCCGGCCTGAGTCATCGCTTCGAACAGCACCATCCAGTAGTGACGGTGGCTTCCATGCCGACACGGATGGCATCGGCTGCGGCGGTGTCGGCTACCTTGGCCAGCAACTGCTCGAAGCCCTGGCGACTGTGGGGCACGGCGAAGTTGCGGAACACCGGGGTGCCGTATCAGGGAACCGGGTCCCGTCAAGCGGTAAGTGCAACATGCTGGCATCGACAGTCTATATCGCAGGGGACGATGCCCCGAGGAAACATCAGCCGAACCCCAGCAGCCTCCCTGGTGACAGGATCGCTTCAGGTCCCCAACAAGGCAAGCGCATCTTACGTGCTCAGGTACCCTCATACGGGAGACCCTCACGGCTGGATATACACTTGTCTCGAAACCTCCACACCTATTATAGGAGGTAGTATCAATTCGCTGAAACTGTTGTCAAGGGTTCGGCAGGGTTCCTGATGTATCGTTTGTCGTCGCACCGAATCGTTCGGGCATGCTCCGAGCACCGTTGTGAAGGATTTTCGCGCGTTTCAGGGGGCAATCTGGTATTTGAGGGCGCCGCCGTATCGGCCATGCGCCGGCCGCTGCACGAGGGGCAGAACCCCCGCTTCTTGCAGGAAAAGGCAACGGCCCGGCTCTTCCCGTAGTCCTCACACCGGGCGCGCACGAACCCGTAGGCCAGAATGCCGCATTCGAGGTAGGCGCGGATCTCCTTCTCCACGTGGAGCGGCAGTTGGTGCTTGGACGTTCGGGTGTGCTGGAGAAAGGTTTCCAGATGCCCGGCGAGGATCTGGTAGAGGGGCTCTTTTTCCGGTTCGCGGCGGCGGTACTCGGGCGTGCGGACAGGTGCGGTGGCCAGCATGGTGCCGGCCAAACAGCAATGGGCGGACCACCCGTGCTCGCGGCGGTTGTATTCCGGGGACTTGCTATATGACTGGGTTGGTGCGCACGGGAGTGTGAAGATTCCTTCCCATTCGTTGCCGCGAAGCCACAGGCCGGCCCCGGTGGACCCCCTGGGCGTAATCCAGTAAGAGACCGGCGCTGTGCTGGCCCACTCGGGCGCTCCGGCCGTCCGTGGTCAGCGTTCCGTTAGCGGCTGGGGCTGTACGTATCGGTCCGCCTGATACTCGATCTGAAACTACGAGCTGGGCTTTTCCATAGTCCAGTTTTACTAACTCTGGGACATCTAAAAGGCTGTATCTATGATACAGTGAGTTCGTAAAGCTTATAAGTAGGTTTCCAGGGATGCCACTGCAATACGTTGATTAACCAGAACCGTAAATTTTCTGTTGAAACAGGTCCAGTCAGACGAAAGTTCGTCTGTTGCAAGAGTAATTCTTCATTGTTATCACCATCGAGTAGGACATCATTCATCTGTTTGAAGTTTGAGTCGGGATTACTTCCATCCTCGGATTGTAGCGACTTGATAGGTATATTGTTTGCCTCAATTAAGATGGGTGAAGGACATGCTTCCATAATGCCAAAAACGTCAGGATATCGACGGAATAGATCATCTTTGACTCCGGGCACCTCTCGGCGGTAAAGTTCTTCAAGGAAGTCCACTGTGTATGTCAGCAATTCTGAGCCAAATCTTTTACCTATTGCGTATCTTATAGCTGTCGATTTTGCGGGAGAAAGATAAGTGTCTCCATGTTGCCAATTCCATCTGCGAATTTCCTGCTTTGTCATTTTTTCAAAGGTCTCACTGCGCGCTTTATACAGAGGAGCGTCTTGTAAGTGTGCTTTACTTAATGCCAATACTTCGCTTGCGAGGCATAGAAGATTCCAGTCCTTGACGGGATTCCTCCCTCCCAGTCCGTGTTGTGAAATCCCATGCAAAAAAACAGTGGAAGTACCATGATAAAGTGGAATCAGCAGGCGGCCGCTTTGAATTAAATTTTGCAAATTGACAGTTTCCTTATGTTATGTTTGACCAAGTAGCACGGTTTCTAATGCCTTTTTGTGTGCTAAGTTTTACCTCCATGATCATTTCCAGCGCCGCTCGTCCGTTCTCGCCGCTGGAAATGCCGGGCGGCTGACCGCAGCAGCTCCCACTTTCTGCACCCACCAAAAACGTTCAAATACCCCAGGGGGAGGGGCTGCCGGCCCTTACACCCCCCTCCCGACGCGGCCGATCCAGGCTCTCAGATCCATCGCCAGGCTGAGGAACGTGGGCACCAGAAACAGGGTGAACAGCGTCGACAGCAGCAGCCCCCCAATCACCACGCTGCCCAAGCCCCTATACAGCTCGGACCCTGCACCGGGGAAGATGACCAGCGGCAGCATCCCCAGGGCGCTGGTAATCGTGGACATGAAGATCGGCCGCACGCGGCTGTAAACCGCGTCGCGGATGGCCTCCTTGAGCGGGGTTTCCGGCGCGTCCCGCAGGATATTGAGGGTCTGGTGGACGATGAGGATGGCGTTGTTGACCACCACGCCGATGAGGATGACGAAGCCGAGCATGGTGAGGATGTCGAGCGGCTGATAGGTCAGCGTGCGGTTGACGACCTCCAGCCCGAGAATGCCGCCGGCCAGCGCCGGAGGCACGCTGAGCATGATGACGAACGGGTAGAGGAAGCTCTCGAAGAGCGCGGCCATCAGCAGATAGGTAATCACCAGGGCCAACAGGAAATTCCACTGCAGGGCCTGGCGGGTGCGCCGCAGGTCGTCGGCCGAGCCGGAGAGCTGGATCCGGTAGGGCGGGACCAGATCGCCGGAATCGACGAGGGGTTGGACGATCTCGGCCTGGATCGCGTCGAGGGCCGTCTCCAGGGGAATGGTTTCCGGCGGGATGACCTGGACGGTAATGGCCCGGTCGCGTTCGATGTGGTTGATCTGCTCGGGGCCGGTGGTTACTTCGACGCGGGCCACGGCGCTGAGCGGCACCACTTGGCCGCGCGGGGTGTAGATGGGCAGGGCGGCAATGTCCTGGGTGCGGAACCAGTCCTCCTCGCCCCGCAGCACCAGGTCGATCTCCTCTCCCTGGAACTGATAGCCGTCGACGAGGGCGCCGTCCAGCAGCGCGTTGACCGCCGAGCCGATGTCCCGCGCCGAAAGCCCCAGGTCGGCGGCGCGCACGCGGTCGGGGAGGATGCGGACTTCCGGGTTGCCCAGGTCGAGGCTGGGAATGGGGCGGGCCTGGGCACCGGGCACGACTTGGCGGACTTGGCCGAAAACCCGGCCCCCCAGCCCGATGAGGCGGCCCAGATCGGGGCCGGTGATCTCGATGTCGATGGCTCGCCCGCTGCCCCCGCCGCGCTGGAAGAGGCTCGCCTGCTGCACGACGGCGAAGGTGCCGGGCACTCCGCCGAAAACCGGCCCCTGGATGAGTGGAATCAGCTCGCGCACCCGCGCCGGGTCGGCAGAGCGCGCGCCCATGAAGGCCGAGCGGCCGAAGGCCACGAAGAACATGTTGTCAACCGGCGGCCCCGACAGCGCTTGGGCCTGGGGGCTGTCGGGGGCCGCGGCTGCCTCCCAGTGGGGCCGCAGGGCGTCCTCGATGGTCTGGCCGACCTGGATCAGCTCGTCGAGGTTGTAGCCGGGCGGCGGCAGGATGATGCCGAAGACCAGGTTGCGGTTGCCGGTGGGCAGGTATTCGGATTTGGGCAGCAGGATCCAGGCGATGCCCAGCGAGAGGCCGGTCAGTCCGGTGATGACCCCCAGGCGCAACAGCGTGCTGCCGCTGATGCGGAAGACGCTTTGGGCGATGAATGTCCGCACCCGGTCGCCCCAGGCGGCCAGCGCGTCCCCGCGCGGCTTGTCACCCCCGAGGATCTTGTTGGCCAGGCTGGGGATGACGGAGATGGCCACGATCAGGCTGAGCACCACCGAGCAGGAGACGGCGATGGCGATGTCGCGGAAGAGCTGACCGGCCTCGTCCTCGACGAAGACGATGGGCAGGAAGATGGCCACCGTGGTCAAGGTGCTGGCCAGGAGCGCCCCCCAGACCTCCGAAGCCCCGTCCAGGGCTGCGCGGGCGCGGGTTTTGCCCATCTGCTGGTGGCGGAAAATGTTCTCGAGCGCGACGATGGCATTGTCGATGACCATGCCCACCGCAAAGCTCATCCCGGCCAGGCTGATGACGTTGATGTTGCGGCCCAAAAGCCACATGCCCAGAAAGGTGCCGACAATCGAGATCGGGATGGCGGTGGCGATGATGGCCACCGAACTGATGCTGCGCAGAAAGAAAAAAAGCACGGTCACGGCCAGCGCTCCGCCGACGAGGATGTTGGAGCGCACCAGGCCGATGGCGCTGTCTATGTAGTCGGTCTCGTCGTACACCTGAGTGAGGAAGAGGCCCTCGCGGGCCAGCGGCCCCTCGTTGAGTTCCCGGAGGGTGCGACGGATGCCGTCCATGACTTCCAGGACGTTGGCCCCGGTCTCGCGCTGGGCGTTGATGGCAATGGCGGGCCGGCCCTTTTGCCTCACGACGGCTCCGGTGCGGACGTAGCCGAGGCGGGTGCGGGCGATCTCGCCGACGGTGACCCGGGTGCCGTCGGACGAGCGGACGACGACCTGCTCGATGTCGCTGGGCTGTTGGTACTGGCCGACGGTGCGCACGATGTAGCGGCGCTTGCCCTCGTCAAAGGCCCCGGCGCTGATATTGGCGTTTTCGCGGGTTAGGGCCTGGGCCAGGTCTTGCACGGTGAGTTGGCGGGCGGCCATGGCCTGCGGATCGACGATGACCTGTAGCTGGCGGTCGTAGCCGCCATAAACGTTGCTCCGGGCCACGCCGGGCACGCGCTCGAGGGCGGTCTTGACGGCTTCCTCGGCGTAGTCGCGGTAGCGCTCGATATCCAGTTCGTCGCGGTCCGGCAGAGCGTCGAGGATTATCCAGGTGATGGCCCCGCCCGGGCCGGTGCCGCCGGCCGAGAGCACGGGCCGCTCGGCGTCGAGCGGATAGCCGAAGACCTGGTCGAGCTTGTTGGAGACCAGCAGCAGCACGGCGTCCGGATCGACGCCGACGTGGAATTCGAGGGTGACGACCCCGCGGCTGTCGTTGCTCTCGCTGGTCATCAGCACCAGTCCCTCGACGCTCTTGAGCTGTTCCTCCTGGCGCTGGACGATCTCCTGCTCGACTTCTTCCGGGCTGGCGCCCGGCCACACGGTAGTGATCGTGACCAGGGGCCGGTCGACGTCCGGGGTGAGCTGAACGGGGATGCGGAAGAGGGATATCAGGCCGAAGAGGGCGACGAAGAGCACGCCCACGATCACGCTGACGGGCCGCTTGATGGCCGAATCGACCAGGCGCATGGCGGATTATGGCTGCCTGCGGATGATGCGCACGGCCTGGCCGTCCATCAGCCGCTCGTTGCCGCGCACCACCGCCAGATCGCCGGGTGCGAGGTCTCCCGTAACGGCCACGTAGCCCTGGTGCGCCAGCCCGGTTTCGACGGGGCGGCTCAGGGCTTTGCCGTCGCGGGCGAGGTACACGACCTGTCCTTGCGGTCCGGAGACCAGAGCGTCCTTGTGCACCAGAAGCGACGCCTTGGCCTGCGCGATCCGGAAGCGCACCCGCGCCGACATATTGCTGCGCATCCGGCCTTCCGGATTGGCGGCCTCGACGATGACCGGGAAGGTGCGGGAGGAGGCGTAGCCCTCGGCGGAGATGGCGGTCACGAGGCCGGCGACGGGATCGCCGCCGAGGGCATCGACGACGATGCCGACGCGGTCCCCCAAAGCGAGCTGCGGCACGTCGTGCTCGGGCACCTCGACGATCACGCGCACCGTGTCGATGGAGATTACCTGGGCGATCTCACCTCCGCGCCCGACCCACTCGCCAACCTCGGTAAAGGTGCGGATGATGTGCCCGGAGAAAGGGGCGCGGACGAGGAGGTTGTCTACCTGGGCCTGGAGGCCGCTCAGCCTGGTCTCGGCGCGAGCCAGCTCGAAGGCCTTGGTGCGCAGATCCTGCTCGGAGACGGTGTCGGTGGCGCGCAACCGGTGGCTGCCGTCGTGCATGAACCGGCGCAGCGCCAGATCGGCCTCTGCTTCGGCCAGGGCGGCCTGGAGCGGATCGTTGGCCAACTCGAAGAGGGGGTCGCCGGCGCGCACGGTCTGGCCGGCGTCCTTGAAACGTTTGACCACCTGCCCTTCGGTCTCGGCGGCGACGCGGCTGGAGCGTATGGGCAGGATGCGCCCGACAAAGGAGAGATCCTCGACGAGCGGTTGCTCGAGAACCTCGGCGACGATGACCGGCGACGGCGGGCGCTCCTGGCCCGGGAGTGCACCGGGCAGCAGGATCAGGAGCAGGAGAAAGGCAGGGGGCATTCAGGTTTCCTCGGCGGAGTGAGTAATTCACAGGAATTGTGCTATAAAGGTGGGCGAAATTGTAAAGCATGTACCTGGACTGATGTGTAAAGCATGTACCTGGACCGGACATCGGACGTGTGTCGGGGTTAATTGGTTTCTTGCCAGGGAAATAATCAGGCTAAACAATTCCCACATTTAGAAATTGCTTGGAAAGGATAACTCAAACTAATGCAAATGGCCCTACGCGCTATTTCAGGACAAGCATTTTGCGCACGTGGGCGATCCGCCCGGCTTGTCCCGCCACTCGATAGCCCAGGTCAATTTTTCGGACCAGGGCACCCTGGATATCGTAGATGTTAAGGCTCACCATGGCCGGCGTGTGAAGTTGATAGGGAATATTGGTGCCTGAGTTGAAGGGGTTAGGAAAGTTGGCTAGCAGCGCCGTCTGCGTCGGTAACGGAGGAGAAGGAGATTGGATCTCCGAGGGTGTAGAGTTGATGTACGGGGACATATCCCACAACAGAATCGTGCCGTCACGCGATGAGGAAGCGAGGGTTGTAGCGTCAGGTGAAAAGGCCACACGGTAGACCACAAGCGAGTGCCCTTTCAGAGTGGCCATTTCTTCTCCAGTCGTCACCTCCCACAGCTTAATGGTGTGGTCGAGGGACCCCGGAAGCGAGGGCAGTGCCATCCGGCGAAAACGCCACCGCCTCGACCCTGTTTCATGGCCGGAAAAGGTCAAATCCGCAGAATGGCAACTCTCCTCCATAGACTTCCTTCAGCGCGACGGGGACGCACCCGGTCAACTCGTTGCCCCGGAGGTCAAGGCTTTTTAGGTGGGTCAGCTGGCCCAGTTCGGGCGGGATGGATCCGCTCAGGTTGTTGAAGCTGAGGTCCAATACTTTCAAGTTCGTCAGCTGGCCCAGTTCGGGCGGGATACCCTCCCCCAGCTCGTTGTGGTCAAAGTCCAGTTCTTCCAAGTTCGTCAGCTGGCCCAGTTCGGGCGGGATGGAACCCTCCAACCCGTTGTTGCCAAGATGCAGCACTTCCAGGTTAGCCAGCTGGCCCAGTTCCGGCGGGATGGATCCGCTCAACCGGTTGGCGGGGAGATCCAGCACTTTTAGGTTGGTCATCAGGCCCAATTCGGGCGGGATAGATCCGCTAAAGCTGTTGAGGCGAAGGTACAGCCATTCCAGATTGGCCAGTTGGCCCAGTTCGGGCGGGATGGATCCGCTAAAGCTGTTGTCGAAAAGATCCAGCTTTTTCAGGTTGGTCAACTGGCCCAGTTCGGGTGGGATAGATCCGCTAAAGCTGTTCCCACTGAGATCCAGCACTTCCAGATTGGTCATCTGGCCCAGTTCGGCCGGGATGGATTCGCTTAACCAGTTCTGCCTGAGATTCAGCACTTCCAAGTTGGTCAACTGGCCCAGTTCGGGCGGGATGGAGCCGCTCAACCGGTTTCGGCTGAGGTCCAGGAATTTCAGGTTCGACAGCTGGCCCAGTTCGGGCGGAATACCGCCCCTCAAATCCATTTGGGATGAAGCAAGGTTCAGCACTTCCAGATTGGCCAACTGGCCCAATTCCAACGGGATGGTACCGCGTAAGTAGTTGGAGTCGAGATTCAGCACTTCCAGGTTGCTCAGCTGACCTAGTTCGGGCGGGATGGATCCGTTCAACCGGTTTCGGCTGAGGTCCAGAAATTTCAGGTTGGACAGCTGGCCCAATTCGGGCGGGATGGAACCGCTTAAATCGTTTGCGCCGAGGTTCAAATGTTCCAGGTTGGCCAGCTGGCTCAGTTTGTACGGGAGAGAACCACTCAACTGGTTTTCGGATAGGGACAGCTCGGTGATGCGACCGTTGGGGTCTGTCTCGACGCCATGCCATTCACTCAGGGGCACCTCGTAGTTCAGCCAGTTGGTGTTCTCCGCCCAGTTTCCCCCGTCCGTAGCCCTGTACAGCGCAGCCAGTGCGGATAATTCCGGATCGCCGTCAGGTGGTTCGCTACCGTCCCCGCAGAACGGCCACAACCCCTCTTCGTAGATCCCATTCAGCGCGACGGGGATACACCCGCTCAACCGGTTGCCGCCGAGGAGCAGCTCTCGCAGATTGACCAGTTGGCCCAGTTCAGGCGGGATGGACCCGCTCAAGTCGTTGTCGCTGAGATCCAGCCATTTCAAGTTGGTCAGCTGGCCCAGTTCGGGCGGGATGGGACCGCTCAATTCGTTGTCGGAGAGGTTCAGCGATCCCAGGTGGGTCAGCTGACCCAGTTCGGGCGGGATGGGACCGCTCAAGTCGTTGTCGGAGAGGTTCAGCGATCCCAGGTGGTTCAGCTGCCCCAGTTCGGGCGGGATGGAACCGCTCCAGTCGTTGTCGGAGAGGTTCAGCCCTTCCAGGTTGGTCAGCTGCCCCAGTTCGGGCGGGATGGAACCGCTCAATTCGTTGGCGTGAAGATACAGCCCTTCCAGGTTGGTCAGCTGCCCCAGTTCGGGCGGGATGGAACCGCTCAATTCGTTGGCGTGAAGATGCAGCCCTTTCAGGTGGGTCAGCTGGCCCAGTTCCGGCGGGATGGCGCTCAATTCGTTGTCGGAGAGGTTCAGCGATCCCAGGTGGTTCAGCTGACCCAGTTCGGGCGGGATGGAACCGCTCAAGTCGTTGTAGCTGAGATCCAGCCGTTCCAGATTGAACATCTGGCCCAACTCGGGCGGGATGGAACCGCTCAGTTGCCCGTGCCGGTTGCCGGAGAGATCCAGCTCTGTCAGGTTGGTCAGCTGGCCCAGTTCGGGCGGGATAGAACCGCTCCAGTAGTTGGAGGTAAGGTCCAGCTTTATCAGGTTGGTCAGCTGGCCCAGTTCGGGCGGGAGGGAACTCTCCATCCAGTTTTCGGAAAGGTCCAGCACTTTCAGGTTGGTCAGCTGGCCCAATTCGGGGGGAATTTCCCTCAACTCCTCCATACGTCTGATGTACAGCACTTCCAGGTTGGTCAGCTGGCCCAGTTCGGGCGGGAGGGAACTTAACTGGCTGCCGCTGAGGTCCAGCTTTTTCAGGTTGGTCAGCTGGCCCAGTTCGGGCGGGAGGGAACTCAACTTCCAGGTATTGCGGAGGTATAGCTCTTTCAAATTGATCAACTGGCCCAGTTCCGGGGGGAGGGAGCTCAACGGGTTGGCGGAAAGGGCCAGCACTCTCAGGTTGGTCAGCTGGCCCAGTTCGGGGGGGAGAAACCTCAACCCGGTGATGTACAAAAACTCGGTGTTGGAGAAGTACAGCTCTTCCAAATTGATCAACTGGCCCAGTTCCGGCGGGATGGACCCGTCAATGCCGCTAGTGGAGAAGTTCAGGTATTTCAGGTTGGTCAGCTGGCCCAGTTCGGGCGGAATAGGACCAAACCCCCCCCCGCCGTACTCCAAAAAGTAAATTTGCCTACCAAGGTCCAGGTATTCCAAGTTGGTCAGCTGGCCCAGTTCGGACGGAATGGAACCCCTCAAATCGTCGTTTTCGCTTAGGTCCAGGTGTTTCAGGTTGGTCAGCTGGCCCAGTTCGGGCGGGATGGAACCCTTCATCCAGTTTTCGGAAAGGTCCAGCCTTTCAAGGTCGGTTAGCTGGCCCAGTTCGGCCGGGAGGGATCCCTCCACCAGCCCGTTGTCGCGGAGGTCCAGCCCGATGATGCGACCCTGGGGGTCCGTCTCGACGCCATGCCATTTACTCAGCGGCACGTCGTAGTTCAGCCAGTTGGTGTTGTTCTTCCAATTCTTCCCTTCGGTCGCCTTGTACAAAGAAGCCAGTGCGGAAGCTCGTTCCCGGCGTTCGGCGTTGTTGTCGATCGCGCGCACCGGTTCGCTTACCGTCACGCTGCTGCTGTCGCGCTTGGGAGGCAGGGCGAACACCGACGGCCGGGACTTGAGGTCGACGTGCGCCTGGTCCTCGCCGCGCGCCTGATCAGGGGTATTGACCACCTTGCTTTTGTCTGAGCACGAAAGCAGCCACGGCAATGCGAGTAGGGCAACCAAGCTCAGACGGTACGTTCGAGTGCGGTGCATTTTCATCGCTCGGACTCCTTGACTTGGACCCCAGGTAGAAGGGGTCGACTTGGGCGAAGCCAATGGCTCTTTCTCTCCCGGCGAGACTCCCACCACCACGTCTGATTCGATCACGTCCTGCCCGCGCGGGGGGCTGAGGACAGGAAGCTGCTGGACGAAGTTGTTCCCCCGAACTCGATGGTCCCCGTCAGACACTCCTTCTGGGATGCACTGCAACCGTCCTTTCAGGCCCCCTTCGGGCAGGGCAACGGATTCGTCCCAAAGGATGACCCCATACGGGGATACGCAGGCCAACGAGGTCCCATCGGGTGAGAACGACAGCACTTGGTCCTTGCACCCCGATCCCTGCAGGGTAGCGATTCTCCTGCCTGTTCTCACATCCCACACTTCGACCTTGGCGACCGAATCCTTGTCATAATCCCAAACTGTCGAAAAAGGGCCGGTAACTCACTGGTGTTTGATCCTTCCCCAGGATTCGGGCTCGACGACGGAATAAATACAGGGCGGTTCTCAGAGGTGTGCGCGGTAGTTGACTGCCTGTAACTGCACCTGACGCCTGACATCCCCTGGTAACTGGAAGAGCTTGGGGCTCTGCCGAAACTCGAAAAGCCGGTAGAGATGGTAGGCTTGTGCGTTCGCATCGGAGAATCGGACCTCGCCTTCACTTATGTAGAACGGCGTGAGCTTGCCGTAACGCGTCGTCTTGACCTCGATGAACCGGTCCCGCCCGTTGACTTCGTACGAATGAATATCAAAACCGGCATGGTCGCCCACAGTTTTGGAGACCTGCTCGACGTTTCTGGCCAAGTGGTCCTTGCCTTCACCCAGGAGCCTGGCGCGCTCGAAATTCATAACCAATGCTTCTCCGGCATCGCCGAGCGATCGATTGAGGGCCTCCATATGAACCTTTGTTATTCATTCAACCCGCGCATAAGCGGACATAGGCGCTTCCGAGACCCCTTTGCTTAGCCTCAGAGGCTTGCGTCCCTTCTATAGTCGGCTTTTTGGGTAGAGCCGTCTCCTTATCTCTACCGACCTTGTTGAAATTGTACGCGCCTTCTCGAAGACGCTTGCCTTTGCGAGCCCATCATCCCGACCGACCCGGCCTGCGCTTACGCCATCGCCGCGTCCACCGGTTTGAGCGTGGCCAGAAATCTCCACAGACGATCCCAGGCAGCCGCCGTCCCTTGGGTCAGGATGACGCCCACCCTGCGCCCATGCAAGGTGACGCGGGACGGCAGGCGCAGGTAGCGCCGTCGAAAACTGTCCAGGCTCAGGGCCGTCGTCGAGCGTCCGTATGTGCGGGGCCGCCCGCGTCGGGCCTCGGCGCGTTCGGCGGCCTGGCGGCCCAGGTGAAGCAGGTTGTAGGCCAGCAGGTTCAAGGTCAGAAGCGCCTGGTTGGCAGCGAAGGCATCCCGGGACGGGGTGCGCTGACGCGGCTCTCGACCCCGGTAGTGTTGCTTGCGACGGGTGGTAGAGGAGAGCTGAGGCTGGAGGGTGGAGCTCAACTCGCCGAGCATGCGCTCGAAAAGGCCGCGCTGACGATAAAAGGCGACCAGGTCGCGGCCGCTCATCGTCTGGGGACTCTGGTCGGTGATCAGGAAGAAGTGGCGGGCGATGGGCAGCTCTTCCGTCTCGGAAGGGACCAGGACCAACACCACCCGCCGGGGCTGCGCCCAGGACCTGGCTTGATAGCGCAGCTCGCGACAGCGAAAACCCTCTTCCCGCAGCTCTTCCGGGTGCTGCGCCAGCTCCTGCTGATAGCCTTCCACCCAGGCACGAGCCAGCTCCTCCAGGCGCGCATTCTTCTTGATGCGCGCCACGTACGAGGTGTCGGCCCGCGCTTCCAGCTCACTCAGGAAAGACCCGCTCACCGAGGCCGCGTCGAAGCGCAGGATGAGGCGCCGGGCCAGATGCGACTGAATCCAGTCCAAGCGCTTGCCGAGAGCCTCTGAGGCGCCCTCATGGGCGTGCACGTTGCCCGGCCGCAGCACGGCACCGAAGAAATCGCCCGTCTGCGCCGAGCCGAGGAGCAGGGGATGGTACCCCGAGGCGTGGAAGTAGCCGTTGTATTCGACCCCCGCCTGGTGCCCGTGCGCCGGCATCGGCAGGGCATCCATGTCGACGGCCAACTCCTCGTATTTCATCCGTCCTTCCAGCAGCCGGCAACGAGACCGGGCGCTGCGCAGGACGGCTTCCTCCAACACCTCGCGGTTATAGGCAGTCGAGGCTTGCTCGAGCAGGCGCGACAGCGTCGGCTGACTGGCCAGTCCCTGCGGCCGGTCTTCGTCGCCGCTGCGCAACGGCGCCTGCCCTTTGCGATCGCTGACCGCCAGACGCAGGATCGGATCTTGGCGCAACGCGTCGGCGTCGGCGGCGTGGGTCCAGCCCTGTGCCAGCAGCACGATCTGTGTGCGCAGCAGCTCCGGCAGCGGGTGCGTGATCTGGTCTTGGGTACGGAGATCCTCGAAGTGGGCGTCGAGCCAATCCAGAACCCGGCTGTGTTCGAGCAGTTGACGCAACATCAGCGCACCGGTGTCGCTGCCAAGGTGGGTGGGGCGGGCTTCGATGTGGATGGAGCGGTTGAAAGACGGCTGAATCGGCCCGGCTTGCTCGGACTCGGTGTGTGACGGTAATTCACCCATTGGGTGTCCTACTGTGTGATGGGTTCAAAGGGCGATACTGCCTTGTGTTTCCCTCTGAAATCTAAGCATGGGAGGCACCCAGTACAGCCCTCTCCACTAAAATTCCATGAATAACAAGGGGTGGAATCTGCCCCGTCAGATCGTTTTCGGAGAGATTTAAGACCCTTAACAAGGCCAATTGACCCAACTCGGGCGGAATCGGTCCACTCAAGGCATTGCGGGAGAGGTCCAACCTTTCCAAGGCAGCCATGCGACCCCAAGTCAGGTGGAATCTCTCCCGTCAGATCGTTTTCGGAGAGGTTCAAGATCTCTAACAAGGCCAATTGACCCAACTCCGGGGGAATCGCCCCCGACAAAAAGTTGCCCGCCAAGTAAAGCCACTCCAACTGGTCGAGATTGCCCAAATCAGGCAAGATCGCTCCCCTCAGTCGACAAAAGCCGATATAGAGTGTCCTCAGGTTTCCAAGTTGGCTTAACTCGGAAGGGATCATCTCGAATTCATTCCCCGAGAGTGACAGATACTCAAGCTTTGCCAGTTGGCCTATTTCAGGGGGGAGCTCCTCCAAGTCGTTGGTAGACAGGACCAGGGTCTCCAGTTGCAGTCTCCAGTTGCGTGAGTTGACCTATTTCAGGTGGGATCGTCTTGAGTTCATTCGCCCAGAGTGTCAGATACTCAAGCTTTGACAGTTGACCTATTTCAGGGGGGAGCATCTCCAAGTTGTTGGAACGCAGGTCCAAGCTCTTCAGTTGGATGAGTTGACCTATTTCAGGTGGAATGGTCTTGAGTTCATTCCGTGAAAAATCCAGATGCTCAAGCTTTGACAGTTGGCCTATTTCAGGGGGGAGCTCCTCCAAGTTGTGGTACTCCGGGCTCAGGATTGTGACCCGCAATTCGTTTGAGGTTTCCGACAACCAGATATCCTCCCATCGACGGATCGGTCTTTCCGCGCTCCAGTTCAAACCGGAATCCCCCCACTGGCTCAGGGCGCCCAGCAGCGCTGCACAATCAGCCACGAGGCCTGGATGGTCCTGCGGCTCAGGCACGACAACCCCGTTCCGACACAGCTCCGCGGCCCCGCCATCCTGCGCCGCCGCCGACCCTGCCCATGCAACCATCCCGGCGCTCAGGAGACAGATCCCAAGTCGGGGGACCTGCGCCGCCAGCCGCCGGCAGTCTTCGTACCAACCCCTGGTCATGGAAAGACCTTGGTCGGTGCGATGCATCCGGGTCTGTTGCATGGGCTTCTGCTCCCCTCCGGTCAAAGAAGGCTAAACCTAATCGGAATTTCCCAGGGATGACACGTCAGTACAGAGGGTCTATCGCGCTCTCGACTTGACACCGCCATCAGCACCAATGACAAAGGCGCGGACCGCCTTCTCCCTTGCCCGCTCCCCCGCTAAATCCGTTTATCCTGTCCTGACCACGCGGGCCGTTCAGCGCGGCGCCGCAACGAGCGGAAAGCCCATCCCCTCACATGGGGCGACAGGAGACGCGATAGATGAAGATTGTCGTACTCGACGGATACACTCTCAATCCAGGCGATCTCAGCTGGGAGGGCCTGGAGGCCCTCGGCGAGCTCACGGTCTACGACCATTCCCTGAACGAGCAGGCGGTGGAACGGGCCCAGGGAGCGGAGGTTGTCATGACCAACAAGGTGGAGCTCTCGCGCGAGGTGATCGGCCGGCTTCCCGATCTGAAATACATCGGCGTCCAGGCGACCGGATTCAACGTCGTCGACATCGAGGCTGCCCGGGAGCGGGACATCCCGGTGACCAACATCCCGACCTACGGCACCGCCTCGGTGGCGCAGATGGTCTTCGCCCACGTCCTCAACCTGACGCAGCGGGTCGCCCACCACGCCGGCACCGTCACGGAGGGGCGCTGGAGCGAGTGCCGCGACTTCTGTTACTGGGACTTCCCGTTGCGCGAGCTCGACGGGCTGACCCTGGGGATCGTCGGCTACGGCCGCATCGGGCAGCGCACCGGCGGCATCGGCCGCGCCCTCGGCATGGAGCTGCTCGCCCACGACGCCTTTCTCGACCCTGCGGATTTTCCCGGTGTCGAGTTCACCGACGTCGACGACCTCTTCCGGCGCAGCGACGTCATCAGCCTGCACTGCCCGCTGACCCCGGAAACGGAGAACCTCGTCGACGCCGGGCGCATCGACCTGATGAAGGGATCGGCCCTGCTTATCAACACCAGCCGCGGCCCCCTCGTCGACGACCGGGCGCTCGCCGACGCCCTCAACGCCGGCCGCATCGCCGGGGCCGGGCTCGACGTCGTCTCGGTGGAGCCTCCGCCGCGCGACAATCCCCTGTTCAGCGCCAGGAACTGCTTCGTCACGCCGCACATCGCCTGGGCGACGCGGTCGGCGCGCTCACGGCTGCTCAACACCCTGGTCGACAACGTCAAGGCGTTCCTCGCCGGCGAGCCCGAGAACGTCGTGAACTGATGTACTGGCCATGACCGGCATGCCGCGGACCGACGAGGAGCTGCTCGACAGCCTCGAGACCGGGGAATGGCTCGAGTCCCTCGACTACGTGCTCGAGCACTCGGGACCGGAGCGCGTCCGCAAGCTGCTGCAGCGCCTGCGCGACCACGCCCGGCAGCGCGGGGTGTCGCTGCCGTTCGCCGCCAGCACGCCGTACGTCAACACCATCCCCCCGTCGGCGCAGCCCCCTTATCCCGGCAGCCACGACCTCGAGCGGCGCATCCGCAACATCATCCGCTGGAACGCCATGATCATGGTGGTGCGCGCCAACCGCGCCGACCCGACGATCGGCGGCCATATTGCGACCTACGCCTCGGTAGCGACCCTGTACGAGGTGGCTCTCAACCATTTCATGCGCGGCCGCGACCGCGGTTTCGAGGGGGATCACGTCTTCTGGCAGGCGCATACGGCCCCGGGGATCTACGCCCGCGCCTTCCTCGAGGGACGGCTGAGCGAGGAGCAGCTCGACAACTACCGCCACGAGCTCAGCCCGGAAGGGGGACTGTCCTCCTACCCGCACCCGCGCCTTATGCCGGACTTCTGGCAGTTCCCCACGGCGTCGATGGGGCTGTGCCCGATCATGGCGATCTACCAGGCCCGCTTCAACCGCTATCTCGAGGACCGCGGCCTCAAGCAGCCGTCGGACGCCAAGGTCTGGGCCTTCATCGGCGACGGCGAAATGGACGAGCCGGAATCCCTCGGGGCCATCTCCCTGGCCGCCCGCGAGCAGCTCGACAATCTCGTTTTCGTCGTCAACTGCAACCTGCAGCGGCTCGACGGCCCGGTGCGCGGCAACGGCAAGATCATCCAGGAGCTGGAAACCGTTTTCTGCGGCGCCGGCTGGAACGTCATCAAGGTGATCTGGGGAAGCGACTGGGACCCGCTGCTGGCCTTGGACGAGCAGGGGCTGCTGGCGCGGCGCATGGGGGAGATCGTCGACGGCCAGTACCAGAAGTACAGCGTCTCCGACGGCAACTACCAGCGCAACCACTTCTTCGGCGTCGACGAGAGCCTGATGAAGCTCTCCCGGCACCTGACCGACGAGCACATCCGCACCATCCGCCGCGGCGGCCACGACCCCGAGAAGGTGTACGCCGCCTACCGCGCCGCCCTCGAGTTCCGCGGCGCCCCCTCGGTGGTGCTCGCCAAGACCATCAAGGGGTACGGAATGGGGGAAGCCGGGGAAGGGCGCATGGGCGCCCACCAGCAGAAGAAGCTCGACACCGCGGCCCTGCGGAACATCCGCACCCGTTTCGCCATCCCCCTGTCCGACGAGGAGGTCGAGCAGCTGTCCTACTACCAGCCGGCGGCCGAGACCCCCGAAAGCCAGTACTTGATCGAGCGCCGCCGGGCCCTCGGCGGGTTCGTGCCGAGCCGCTCGGCAGGGCCGCCGCCGGGGGATGCACAGCACCGCGACCTGTTCGACGAATTCCTGGCCGGCACCGGTGAGCGCCGCGCGTCGTCGACCATGATGTTCGTGCGCATCCTGGCGAAGCTGCTGCGCCACAAGCAGCTCGGGCCGCTGATCGTGCCGATCGTCGCCGACGAGGCGCGCACCTTCGGCATGGAGGCGCTGTTCCGGCAGTACGGGATCTACTCGCATATCGGGCAGCTGTACGAGCCGGTCGACAGCGAGACCCTCACCTACTACCGCGAGGCCCGGGACGGGCAGCTGATCGAGGAGGGGATCACCGAGGCCGGAGCCCTGTCCTCCTTCATCGCCGCGGGGACCGCCTATTCCAGCCACGGCATTCACACCCTGCCGTTCTTCGTCTTCTACTCGATCTTCGGGTTCCAGCGCGTCGGCGATCTCGTCTTCGCCGCCGGCGACCAGCGGGCGCGAGGCTTCCTCATCGGCGCCACCTCCGGGCGCACGACCCTCAACGGCGAGGGGCTGCAGCACCAGGACGGGCACAGCCACCTGCTCTCCTACAGCTATCCCCACGTGGTCGCCTACGACCCCGCCTTCGGCTACGAGCTCGCCGTCATCGTGCGGGAAGGGATCGAGCGCATGTACGGCCGCGGCGAGGACCTCGTCTACTACCTGACCGTTCAGAACGAGGATTACCCGATGCCGGCCATGCCGCCTGGTGCGGAGGAGGGGATCCTCAGGGGGATGTACCGGTTGCGGGAAGCGCCGGAAGGGCTCCACAGGCAGGCGCACCTGTTCGCCAGCGGCAGCATCCTCAACGAGGCGCTGCGGGCGCGGGAGATCCTCGCCGAGCGCTTCGACGTCGGCGCCAGCGTCTGGTCGATCACCAGCTTCCGCCAGCTGCACGAGGACGGCGGCGCCTGCGAACGGCTCGGTCTGCGGCAGCAGGAGGGCTCGCCGCGTAAATCCTGGATCGGCGAATGTCTCGAGGGGGAAAGCGGCAGCTTCGTCATCGCCTCCGACTACATCAAGGCGCTGCCGAACTCGATCGCGCGCTGGTTTCCGCGGCCGCCGGTCGCCCTGGGCACCGACGGCTTCGGCCGCAGCGAGTCGCGCGCCACCCTGCGCCGTTTCTTCGAGGTCGACGCCGAGACGATCGCCTATGCCGCGATCGCCGACCTGCACCGCCAGGGAATTCTCGGCCAGGAGGAGGTGCGCCGCGCGGTCTCCGACCTCGACATCGATCCGGAGAAGTGCGACCCGCTCCATGCCTGAGGCGCCGGCCCCGAGGCGGACATTCCAACCGCCGGCCGTTATTTGAGCTGCAAAAGAAGAAGGCGCGACCGCTTTCGTGCGGACCGCGCCTTTTTTCTGGCTTGCGATGCTGCTGACTCAGGATCTTCGGCTCTAATCCGCCTTCCCGGAGGGTAATCCGGAACGGCAGCTCGACCGTGAGTCAGGCGGCTTCCCTCTCCATCGCCAGGGTGTACTCCCCGCTGCGGGCGGCGCCGTTCAGCCTGGCGCGCAGGTAGAAGGCCCGCTTCGCCGCCTCGATGTTGGCGGAATCCCCCCGCCACGCCTTCAACGCCGTCTCCTGCAGGGCGCGGCCGTACGAGAAGCTCAGCTGCCAGGGCGCCCCGCCGATGGCGTTCATCGCGTTGAGGTGGGCGGTGGCCTGCTCCGGGCTCTGTCCCCCCGAGAGGAACACGATGCCAGGGACCGCCGCGGGCACGGTGCGGCGGAAGCAGAGGAGGGTCGCCTCGGCGACCTCCTCGACCCGGGCCTGCTGCGGGCAGTCCTTGCCGGAGAGCACCATGTTCGGTTTCAGCAGGGTGCCCTCGAGCTCGACGCGCTGGCTGAGCAGCTGGCCGTAGGTGCTGGCAAGGGTGGCCTCGGTAGCCTCTTCGCAGGCCTGCAGGTCGTGGTCGCCGTCCATCAGCACCTCCGGCTCGACGATCGGCACCAGCCCGGCCGCCTGCGATATCGCCGCGTAGCGCGCCAGCCCGTGAGCGTTGGCCTCGATGCAGCCCGCAGTGGGGAGTCCGTCGCCGATGGCGGTCACCGCCCGCCACTTGGCGAACCGCGCCCCCAGCTCCCGGTACTCGGCCAGCCGGTCCTGCAGGCCGTCGAGTCCCTCGGTGGTCTGCTCTCCCGGGAAACCGGGCAGATCCTTCAGCCCCTTGTCCGCCTTGATCCCGGGAATCACCCCCTTCGCCGACAGCACCTGCGGCAGCGGCGTGCCGTCGCCGGCCGCCTGCCGGATGGTCTCGTCGTACAGGATGACGCCGCTTATGAACTCCTCCATGCCCGGCGTCGTGAACAGCAGCTCCCTGTAGGAGCGCCGGTTCTCCTCCGTCGACTCGGTTCCGATGCTCGCAAACCGCTTCGCGATCGTGCCGGAGCTTTCGTCGGCCGCCAGGATTCCCCTGCCGGGCGGGACCAGGGCCTGCGCAATGTCGATCAGGTCATTTTTCTTCATCTCAGGCTTTCTCCTCGCGATCCGGATGGTTTCCGGTCAGGCCTTGTGTCATTCCTGCAGTCCATGAAGATCCCCCATCTCCCCTCGGGGTTCCTCGACATCCTGCGGTTTTACCGTTTTGAAGCCGATGACCGGAGGACGGGTCATGAATTCATGCCAGTTTCGATTCTGGCGCTGGGCGGGGTGCAGATAGGGGCCCGCCCATTCAAAATCCAGAAACCCGGCTCGGCCGAAGGCCCAGCGATACGTCTCTGGTTTTAGATAGTATTTCTTGAATTCATAAGTATTTCTTGAATTCGAACGTCGTGCCGTCCTTCTGTGTCATTTTGTACAGGATGACATCCCCTTCCCGGGGGGAGTCGGTGCACTCTTTTGCAAATCCGTACCGGGCATAGGAAACGGTTCCCCTGGGAACCTGCCGGACATTGTCGTTGAAGCCGACGAATCGTCCCCCAGGCCGCAGGCAGGCGTAAGCCACCTCGACAAACCTGAGAAGCTCTTCCCTGGCCCTGGCATAGTTCAGAAGGTACATCGCCACCACGAGATCGACCTGCCCCGACAACTCGAGACCGGCCGCGTCCCCTTGCAGATACCTGCAGCCCAGGGGCCGGGCCCGTTCTTCCTGTTCGGCCAGGCTGATCATCTCCCCGGAAAGATCGAGGCCGGTGACTTCCAGGGCTCCGGCCTGCTTGATCCTGCGCGTGTAGAAGCCGTCGCCGCAAGCCAGGTCGAGAACCGTCGCCCCGTGAATATCTCCCAGGATCTCGAATAGAGAATAGGCTTCGACGAATTCCCGGAAGGGCAGTTGTTTCGACTCCTTGTAGGCTTCGGCGATGGCGTCATACTGATTTTCCGAATTCACGAGACCCTCTCCGGATTGGAAAAACCGATTTCGGGAAGCAGGGCCCCGACTTCCGCCAGCAGCGCGTCGTTTGCGAACGGCTTCTGCAGCACCCTGTCCGCCCCGGCATTCGCGGCGAGAGTCGCGGCCAGCTCCGGTGTCTGGTGCATGCCGCCGCTGTCATGGCGATTTTCGGCTCCGGGACGGGTTTTGCGCAGCTCCTCGATCAGCTCGACACCGCTCATACCCGCCATGTTGACATCGATCACGGCGAGTTCCGCCTGGTGCGCGCCGCGGTCTCCAGGACGGTTTGGCAGCGGTCCGCCTCGAGCACCTCGTGGCCTGCCTCCCGCAGCAGCATCCCCAGCGCGAAGAGCACTCCCGCGTCGGCGGCGGCGAGCAGTATGGCCGCCATCGTTCAGGCCCCTGGTCCCAGCCTCGGGATCAGTATTTCGAACGCCGCCCCGTTCCGGGGGGACGAGTACACGGAGATCCTGCCGTTCCATCCCTGCACCAGGCTGTAGACGAGCCCCGTCCCTTCTCCCGCCTCCCTGGTGGTGAAGAAGGGATCGAAGATCTGGTCCCTCACCTCGGAGGCCATGCCCGGGCCGTTGTCGGCCACGGTCACGCGGACGTACCTGCCGGCTGCCAGACCCTTCGCGCGCGCGGCCTCGGCATCGAGGGTGCGCGACCCGAGGCCGATCTCGATCTTGCCCCGGTTGTCCATCGCCTCGGCCGCGTTCCCGACCAGGTTGGTCATCACCTGGTTGAACTCCCCCCTGTTGACGCGGATGGCTCCGGAGCCGGCGGCGATGCGGGTGTCGATCTCGACATCGCCGAGACGGCCCCTCGCCTGCTCGACGAAGCCGGCGACCTCCTCGGCCGGGACCATGTCGTGCGTTTCCTGGGTTCCGCCTGCGGGAAAGGCCAGGGTCCCCTTGACGATCTCGCAGCCGTGCTCGGCCGCCTTGAGGATATTCCGGATCCGGGCCTGCTGTTCTTCCGTCCCGTCGCGGTCGAGGCTCAGCTGGGCGAGGGTGACGATCGGCTGCAGCACGTTGTTGAACTCGTGGGCGAGCCCGCCTGTAAGCGCGCCCATGGCGGCCATCTTGTACGCTTCCCCGAGTTGGTCTTCCATGTCGCGGCGCTGCGCGATCGCCTCCTCGAGCTGCGCCACCGTCTCCTCCAGCTCCCCGTTCAGACGGCGGACCTCGCGCCAACGCCGCCCGGCGAACCAGGCGCTCACCAACGCCAGGGCGGGCACCGCGGCAATCGCCTCATCGAGGTTCCATTCCTCGTACTGGCGCGTAAAATCGAAGAAGAGCTCGATGAACTCGGCGCTGGCGAAGAAAAAAACGATGAGGGCGCATGCGGCAACGCCGATGATCAGGTCCTTGGAGGAAGCGTTCATGGGGGATCCCGCCTGTCGAGGAAGGTCCGGGAACGCGGGCGGTTCCTGGGTGTTCTTTTTGGATGGGGCCGGCGGATGGCAAATAAGGGCGGCATCCGGGATGGATCAAGACGAAAAGTGATAGCGGCGTCCCGGCGGACCCCCTCCATCCGAACCGGGGAGGGGTTTCCCGGGATCCCGACCCCTTGCA
Organism: Candidatus Latescibacterota bacterium; assembly: GCA_965206595.1. Taxonomy (GTDB): domain Bacteria; phylum Latescibacterota; class UBA2968; order UBA8231; family UBA8231; genus CBDCXV01. Next base: position 6,268,622 of record OZ242214.1, on the reverse strand, counting down.
AACGGGAGCGCAAAACGTTACTTGCCTACTGTTCCCGCCGGGGAGCAACCGGACCGGAAGTCCCCCAACCCGACCCACCTTCACGCCGAGGAGGCTGACCATGAGTCAGGCCACCCGCCCGAACGATACTTCCCCTGCCGCCCCTCTGGTGTACCACCGCCTGTGCGCCGCCGCGGACATCGTCGAAGGGGAAAGCCGCCCCTTCAGTGTCAACGGCACCCACCTCGCCCTCTTCCGCTACGAGGGCGGCTTTCACGCGGTCGACAACCGCTGCCCCCACATGGGCTACCCGATGTCCAAGGGCAGCATCCGCGACGGCGTCCTCATCTGCCACTGGCACCACTGGGAGTTCGACCTGAACACCGGCGGCTGCTTCCTCACGTCGGGGGACGACCTGAAGACCTTCCCGGTCGAGGAGCGCCAGGACGCCTGCCTCTACGTCGGCCTGGCCGCGGACGAGCGCGAGGCCGCGGCTCGCCGCCTCATCGAAAGGGGCAAGAGGGCGCTGGAACAGGGACTCAAGGACCGCAGCTCCTTCCTCATCGCCAAGGCGGTGACCGCCCTGCGCCAGGCCGGGGCTCCGCCGCGCGAGATCATCCAGCAGGGCCTCCTCTACGGGACACACAAGACCAGCGAGGGCTGGTCCTCCGGGGTGACCATCCTGACCCTGGCGGCCAACCTGTGGGAGGACATCGACCCCGGGGACCGGAACCTCTTTCTCGTCCACGGCCTCAGCCAGATCGCCAACCGCACCTCGGGGAGCTCGCGGCGGCAGCGTTTCCCCTTTCCGCCCGCCAGCCGGGACCCCGACCTCGAGACCATGCGCCGCTGGTTCCGCCGCTACATCGACCAACGCGACCGCGGGCCGGCCGAGCGCATCCTCCTCACCCTGCACGACAGGGGCTACCCGGCCGAGGTGCTCGCCGACCTGGTCTTCACCACCGCCACCGATTTCTACTTCACCGGGGACGGCCACGCCCTCGACTTCGCCAACAAGATGTTCGAGGCCCTCGACTACGTCGAATGGGAAGGTGCCCACGAAATCCTGCGCCCCATCGTCGTCGACCTGGTCGGCCGCACGCGGCACGAAGAGACCTCGCGCTGGTCGGACAGCGTCCCCGTCCTCGAGGAGATCTTCACCCGCCTCGACGACATCTGGAAGGAGAACCAGGAGAACGAAGCCGCGCTCGACATATCCGCTTTCGCCCAGGTCATGCTCGGCGACGACTTCGAGCCGATCCTCGCCGAGATCGAAGCGCGCCTGCGTGCGGGGGTCGATCCGCGCGACCTGTGCCGCGCCATGACCTACGCCGGGGCCATCCGCGTCGCCCGTTTCCACCTCAAGAACGAGGGGGACTGGCACGACGTCGCCAACATCTACTCCTATGCCCACGGCCTCTACCGCGCCTTTCACCTCGCCCCCCGCAGGGAGCTGCTGCGCGGACTCTTCCACGGCGCCGTCTTCCTGACCTACCTGCGCTGGCTCAACATGCCGGCGGCGCGTCTGCCGCGCCCCGGACAGCGACTGGCGGAATCCTTCGACGGCCCCGAAGCGATGCTCGAGCGGCTGCAGGAGTTCGCCGACTTCCAGAAGGTCTTCGAGGCCGAGGTGCTGGTGAACCAGTACCTGGAGGAAGGACACGACCTCACCCGCCTGCGCCATACGCTGGGCCACATCCTCCTGCGCGAGGACGCCGAGCTGCACATGTTCCAAGTCCTGGAGGTCGCCTTCCGCCACTTCGACCTGAGCGGGGACGAGGAGGAGAAGCGGATGCACATGCTGGCGGCCACACGCTACATCACGGCGCAAAAGCTGATGAAGGGGATCCTCTGGTCGACGGAAAACGCCGAGCGCCTGCAGCGCGGCGATCTGCTCTCCGAACGCGAGGACGACAATTGAACTGCGGCCTGAAAGTTCGGTCGAAAAAGCCCCTGTTTTTCCGCGCCCGCGGCCACGGACCGGCGCCCGAGCGGGGCGAGCGAGAAGGGCCCGCAGCCGTTTGACATCCGGTATCGCGACACCTAAGGTAAATGGCCTGCTAACTCTTTCTTTAACAAATAGATGCTCGAATTCGGCGGCGCCGCTCGCAGGTTGATGAGGGGCACTTCGCGGCGCCGTCCCGCCAGGTACGACCTACCCTTTTGAACAACCGGAGCGGAAATCATTGAGGCGCGTCTGCGTAGTGGGGACGGGCTACGTCGGCCTCGTCACCGGCTCCTGTCTCGCCGACTTCGGCAACGCCGTTGTCTGCGTCGACATCGACGAGGAGCGGATCTCCCGGCTCAAGGCCGGAGAATCCCCCATTTATGAACCGGGACTGGACGAGCTGGTCTCCCGCAACGTCAGCCGCGGCCGCCTGACTTTCTCGACCGAGGTCGCCTTCGCCGTCAAGACATCGGAGATCATCTTCATCTGCGTCGGCACGCCGCCGCTTCCTACGGGGGACGTCGACATCTCCTACGTCACCGCGGCCGCCGAGACCATCGGCACCTTCATGGAGGACTACAAGATCATCGTCAACAAATCGACGGTTCCGGTCGGCACCGGGGTCGACGTAGGCGAGGTGATCCGCAGGGTGCGACCGGACCAGGACTTCGACGTCGTGTCCAATCCCGAGTTCCTGCGCGAGGGTTCGGCGATCGACGACTTCCTGCACCCGGACCGGCTGGTCATCGGGGCGACGAGCCGCCGCGCCATGGAGGCGATCCTCGACGTGTACAACCCGCTGTACGAGCGGGACATCCCGATGGTGCTGACCGACGTCGAGTCGGCGGAGATGATCAAGTATGCGTCGAACGCACTGCTCGCCGCCAAGATTTCCTTCATCAACGAAATCGCCAACATCTGCGAGGCCTACGGCGCCGACGTCTCATCGGTGGCCCGGGGCATGGGGTTCGACGAGCGCATCGGGCACCGCTACCTCAACGCCGGCGCCGGGTACGGCGGCAGCTGCTTTCCCAAGGACGTCACCGGGCTGGCCGCCACCGCACGCAAGGGAGGGGTCGAGGCCCCGCTCATCGAGGCGATCGACGGCAGCAACACGCTGCAGCGGCGGCGCATGATCTCCAAGCTCGCCGACCTCATCGGCCCTTTCCATGGCAAGTCGGTCTGCCTCCTCGGGCTGTCGTTCAAGCCCGACACCGACGACATCCGCGAAGCCCCCTCCCTCGACATGATCGCGGCGCTGCTGGCGGGAGGAGCCTCGGTGCGCGCCTGCGACCCGGCCGCCAACGAACGCGCGCAGGCGCAATTTCCCGAGATCCACTGTTTCGAAGACCCCTATTCGGCTGCCGAGGGGTGCGACGCCATCGCCCTGCTGACCGAGTGGAACGAGTTCCGCAACATCGACCTGCCGCGCCTGCGGGAGGCCTTGCGCACGGCGAAGTTCCTCGACTGTCGCAACGTCTACGAGCCGCGGCGCATGGGAGAGCTCGGCTTCGAGTACGTCAGCGTCGGGCGCCGTCCCCGGACCCCCGGCGAGGCGGGAGAAGAGCCGGACTGGACCTCCCCGGTCCGTTTCGTGCCGCTGCGAACCTGAGGCGATGAAGAGAATACTCGTCACCGGGGGATGCGGTTTCATCGGCAGCAATTTCGTGCGCTACCTGCTCGCCCGGCACCCTGCCTGCACGGTGACCAACCTCGACAAGCTGACCTACGCCGGTAACCCGGAGAACCTCGCCGATGTCGAGGGAGATCCGCGCTACCGGTTCGTGCGCGGAGACGTCTGCGATCCGCAGGCCGTCGACCCCCTCGTGGAGGAAGCGGACGCCGTCGTCCATTTCGCCGCGGAGAGCCACGTCGACCGCTCCCTGCTCGGCGGCGCCGAGTTCGTGCGCACCAACGTCTACGGGACCGCGGTGCTGCTCGAAGCGGCCAACCGCTGCGGGATCGAACGCTATCTCCAAGTCAGCACCGACGAGGTCTACGGCAGCCTCGAGGAGGGGGCCTGGACCGAAGAGTCCCCCATCGACCCGCGCAATCCCTACTCGGCCAGCAAGGCGAGCGCCGACATCATGGTGCGGGCATACCACCTCAACCACGGCCTGCCCGCGGTGATCACACGGGCGTCGAACAACATCGGCCCCTGCCAGTACCCGGAGAAACGGGTCCCGCTCTACATCACCAACGCCATCGACGACCGGCCGCTGCCGGTCTACGGCGACGGCAGTCAGGTGCGCGATCACCTCCACGTCGAGGATCACTGCGAAGCCATCGACCTGGTGCTGCGCGAAGGGCAGGTGGGCGAGGTCTACAACGTCGGAGGGGAGAACGAGTCGAACGGCCTCGAGGTCGCGCACGCGATTCTCGAGCAGCTCGGCAAGCCCGAAGCCCTCATCCAGTTCGTCAGGGACCGCAGCGGGCACGACTACCGCTACGCCCTCGACTCCTCCAAGATCGCCGCCCTGGGCTGGAAGCCGCGGCGCGACCTGGCCACCTCCATGAGCGCCACCGTGGACTGGTACGTCCGCAACGAGGCCTGGTGGCGGCGGATCAAGTCCGGGGAAGAATACCGGGCTTACTACGAGAAGCAGTATGCGAACCGTTGAACCCCGGCCGCCGCACCGGGACGGCGTCGATCGCCACGGCGCCGCTACGCACCGTGCGTGCGGTCGCCAGCAGCCGGATTGCGGCACCCTCTCCTGGCTGAGAGGGGCCCCGGAAACGCCGCGCCGCCGGGCCCCGTGAGTCCCCCGCTTTCAGTCCGGGTCCTGCGCCAGACCAACAACCCCCTGCCGGCATACGAAACCGCCGGCAGCGCCGGCATGGATCTGCGCGCCCACCTGAGCGAGCCGCTCCGCCTCGCCCCCGGCCAGCGCGCCCTCGTTCCGACCGGCCTGCGCCTGGAAATCCCGGCCGGCTTCGAAGGGCAGGTGCGGCCGCGCAGCGGCCTCGCCCTGCGACGCGGGCTTTCGGTGCTCAACGCCCCCGGCACCATCGACGCCGACTACCGCGGCGAGGTAGGGGTGATTCTGATCAATCATTCGGGCGAAGCGCAGGAAATCGAGCACGGCGACAGGATCGCGCAGATCGTGTTCGCGCCGGTGACCCGGGCGGAATTGTCCGAGACCGGACAACTCGACGCTTCGGGGCGCGGCGGCGGCGGCTTCGGGTCGACGGGCGAGCGCTGATCCTTGCGGAGGTTCCTGCGCGCGTCCAGCGCCCCCCTCCCCGCTGCCCTGCTTCAGGCTGCCTTCGCCGCCGGGACGGGAACCGCCGAAGCGGCCGACATCAGCGGCTTCGTTCGCGACGCCAGTGACGGCGAAAGCCAGCCGTTCGCCACAGTCTACCTCGAAAGCCTCAACTGGGGCAGCATCTCGAACGAGAGCGGGTACTACACCATCGCTGGCGTCCCCCCGGGACGCTACACCCTCGTCGCCTCCATCATCGGCTACCGGACCGAAACGCGGGAGCTCGAGATCGCCGATGGCGACATCGTCGTCGAAGTCCGCATGGAGAAAAGGGCCATCGAGGTCGAGGAGACGGTAGTGGAGGCAGGGCGGCAAAAGGTCGAGAGCTTCGACATCTCCCCGGGCCGGACGACGCTGCAGGTCCGCGAGCTCAAGACGGCACCCGCAGCGCTTTCGGCGGATCCGATCCGCACGATACAGACCCTGCCCGGCGTGGCCAGCCTGTCCGACTTCTCGGTCGGCCTCTACGTCCGCGGCGGCACCCCGGATCAGAACCTCGTCCTCCTCGACGGCTCCGAGGTCTACAACGCCTCCCACATGTTCGGGCTCTTCAGCACCATTCCCGTCGACGCTGCCAAGAGCACCGAGCTGCTGCGCGGCGGCTACCCCGCCAGGTACGGCGGCCGCCTCTCGTCGGTGCTCAACGTCATCACCGACGAGGGCAACAAGGAGCGGTTCACCGCCGAGCCGCTGACCTCGACTCGCTGGTCGCCCTGCGCGAACCCCTCTCCGGGCAGGTCGATGCCGATTCGCTGGCGGCGCTGGATCGCGAGATCCGGAGGCTGAGAGATTTCCTGGGGGAAAACATCTCCATGGTGCGCGGCGACAGCGGCGGGATCCTGGCTGCGGGACCGGGAGCAGGAAGACTGGGACGAGATCGACCGCGAGGACTGGAGCAAGGCCGGAAGTGGCGCCGGAAGTGGCGCCGGAAGCGCCGGGAGCTCTCCCAGAACCGCGTCTTCGACTACTGGTTGGCCGACTCGACGCACAGCGACTTCTGGTGGTTCGGGGTCCGTTTCGAGGGAGAATACGAGGTCTCACGGAACGGAATTTCGGGCGCCGACAGCGACACCGGTCCGATCTTTCACGTCGACGAGGGCACCGGCGTGTTCGGCAGCTACGCCGCCGATGGATTTCGCCTGTACGCCGAAAAAGGAGAGGATGGCAGCATGAAAGTCACCGCATACGAAAGCTGGCGGTCATCGCCGGAGACAGCGCCATGAGGTGGTCCTTTGCCCTGTTGGCCGCTTCGGCATGGCTTCTCGCCCTGACTGCGTTAGCCGCCGCCCAGCAGGAGGAACAGGCCCCCGTAGAGCCGGGGGAGCAGTCCACCGAGGTGGCGATCGGCATGGAGGCCTTTCGCGAGGTGCTGGCGAACGGAAACTACCTGGTAGGGCCCGGGGACGAATTCCTGATCTACACCAGCATCATGGAAGAGCCGCTCGTGAGCGTGGTGCTTTCCGAGGGCGGGGTGTTCATCCCGAAGGTCGGCGCCGTCCAGGTCGGCGGACTGCGGCTGCGGGAGGCGCACAAGGCGATTGCCGATGCCTTCCGGCAAACCGTGCGGGTGGGCAAGATCCACGTCGAGCTCAGCCAGATCCGCCAGTTCCCCGTTTCCGTGGTCGGCATGGTCAAGGAGCCTGGAATCCGTCAGACCAGCGGCGTGGAGCGGGTCGGGGAGTTGATCCGCAAGGCCGGCGGATTGGTCAACGTCGCCTCGAGCCGCAACATCCTCGTTATCAAGACCGGGCTCGATGCCGACTCGGCTGTGAAACTGGGCGAGCGCGCTCAGCAGGGAGATACGAGGGAGCTCGAGTCGATGACCTCCCGCCGCGTCGATCTGGGCCTGTACGAAGCAACCGGGCTGTCCCGGTACAACCCGTTCATCGAAGACGGCGATGTCGTCCTGGTCCCTGCGCGGATGGGCCAGATCGCCGCCCGCGAGGCGGTTCAGCGGCCCGGATTCTTCGAGTTCGTGGAGGGAGACCGCATCAGCGACCTCCTCACGCTCGCTCTCGGGGCCGCCCCCTCTCACGATTCCGAGAACGCTTTCCTCTTCCGCTATCGCGAGGACAGCAAGACCCGCTACACGAGCCGTATCGACATCGAGGGGATTCTGCAGGGACAGGAAGAGGCCGACCTGCCGCTGCAGGCCGGCGACTGGATCGTCCTCAGGAGGCTGACTGGGTACCACGATCGCAGCACGGTCCAGATCGTCGGGGAGGTCATGCTGCCCGGTTTCCACGTCGTCCACGTAGACGGCACCTCCCTGAGCGAGGTGATCGCCCTGGCGGGCGGGTTCACCCCCGAGGCGGCCCTGTCCGAAGCGAGGGTGGTCAGGCTGCGGGAAGAGGTCGTCGAGGATCCCGAATTCGAGCGCATCCGCTATATCCCCCCCGCCGACAGGACGGAAGACGAGGACCAGTATTTCATCATGAAAAGCCGCGAGAGGCCGGGGGAGATGGTCGTCGATTTCGTCGCCCTCGAGGCGGGGGACGAATCCCAGGACATCGCACTGCTGCCCGGAGACATCATCGCGATACCGCGCCTTCAGCAGATGGTGATAGTCAGCGGCGCTGCGACCAGTCCCGGCGCCGTCGTCTACAACCCCGACTATTCCGTGTGGGACTACATCGAGAGCGCCGGCGGGTACGGCTGGCGGGCATCGGACGACGTGCGCGTCATCAAGGCGCGCACCGGACAGATCAAGCCGGCCAAGAACGTGCGCGTGATCGATCCCGGCGACCGCATCTGGATCAAGGAGAAACCGGTACGCGACTACTGGACCATCTTCACCCAGACGATGGCGGTCATCGGCGAGGTGTCCACCATCGTCATTCTCGTTATCACTCTCTCAAGGGGGTAGTCGGCTGCCCGAAGAGGGGATCCTGACAGGCAGGGACGACGGACGTCGGATCCCGGATCCGGACTGAGGGGGCGAATCAGCAGGTTCTCGGCGAGGGCAGGCAACCTTCTCCCCGCTCTCCCGCCTGCCGCAGCCGCAAGGCTGCCCGAACGTAGAACTGCAGGATTGCCGCTTTTGGTGGGAACTAACTGCCGCCGCTCATCGCCGGCAGGAAGTGGACCTCGCCGCCCTCGGGAACCTTCCTGCGCATTCCCTCCCGCGACACCTCCCCGTCGACGGCGACGGCGATGTTGCGGCGAATCCGGTCTTCCTCCTCGTCGACGAGGCGCTCGCGAATCCCAGGAAACCGGACCTCGAGCTCGGCGACGATTTCGCGCACCGTGCCGCCGGACACTTCCACCGTCTCCTGCCCCCCGGTGAGCTTGTCTCTCCAGAGGGGTGGAATCCAAACGGTCGGCATGAAGAAGAAGGGTGCCGCTTCCGGAGCCCGGGGCAAATATCCCCAGGGCTATCCGGCCGCCAGCGAATCCGCCTCCCGTTTTTCAGCGATCGCCGCGGCGATGCGGTCGGGACGCATCGGCAGGTCGCAGAGCCGCACCCCTGTGGCGTCGGCGATCGCCGACGCGATTGCGGCCGGCGGCGGAGCGATGTTCGCCTCACCGACGCCGCGGACCCCGAACGGGTGGCCGGGGTTGGGTACCTCGACGATGACGGTGTCGATCATCGGCAGGTCGAGAGTGGTCGGAATGCGGTAGTCGAGGAAGGTCGAGTTCTCCATGACCCCGTCGGCGTAGAAGTACTCCTCGTTGAGGGCCCAGCCGATACCCTGAACCGACCCGCCCTGCATCTGGCCCTCGACGTAGCTGGGGTGAATCGCCTTGCCGGCATCCTGGATCGCCGTGAAGCGCAGGATGGTGACCTTGCCCGTCTCCGGGTCGACCTCGACGTCGACGATGTTGGCGGAAAACGAGCCGCCGACGCCGGCGTTGGGATCGACCGAGGCCTTGCCGATCACCGGGCCTCCGGTTTCGCCCAGCCTCCCGGCCAGCTCCTTGAAGGTCAGCTTCCTGGCGCCGTCCCTGGTGCGGAAGAATCCGTCCTCGTACTCGACATCCGCCGCATCGACCTCCCACAGGGCCGCTGCCCGCTCGATCATCTGGTTGCGGACGTCGATGGCGGCGTCGTGGGCCGCCCAGCCGGTGGCGTAGGTAACCCGGCTGCCCCCGGTAACGTCGGTGAAGCCGATCGAGTTGGTGTCGACCACCGCGGGGTTGATCTCTTCGGCGGCCAGCCCGATGGTCTCGGCGAACTGCATGGCGATGCTGGTGCGGGTGCCGCCGATGTCGGTGGAGCCCTCGACGAGGTTTACGGTGCCGTCGTCGTTCACGGAAGCGGTCACCGCGGACTTGAAGCCGATGTTGAACCAGTAGCCCAGGGCCATCCCGCGGCCCCGGTTCGGTCCTTCCAGCGCGGCCTTGTAATGGTCGTGGTCGCGTATCACCTCCAGGCACTCCCTCGCCCCTATACGCGGATAGACGACGCCGTCGGAGCGCCGCGTCCCCTCTACGGCGACGTTCTGCAGGCGGAACTCCACCGGATCCTTCCCGAGCTGGGCGGCGAGATCGTCCATCACCTTCTCGGTGGCGAAGGCGACGTGGGTCGATCCCGGGGCGCGGTAGGCGAAGCTGCGGGGCTTGTTGGTCACCACGTCGAAACTGTCGACGAGACAGTTGGGGATATCGTAGCAGGAAAAGACGCACATCGCCGCGGCGAACACCGGCGAACCGGGATACCCCCCGGCCTCGAAGGCGATCCAGGCCTCGGCCGCGGTCAGCCGGCCGTTCCTGTCGGCCCCCATCTTGACGCGCACGATCGATCCCGGCGTCGGCCCGGTGCCTTCGAAGCAGGCCGCCCGGGTCATGATGATCTTGACGGGCTGTCCGGTCTTGCGCGAAAGCAGCGCAGCCACCGGCTCGAGGTAGACCGGGATCTTACCGCCAAAGCCGCCGCCGATCTCCTGCGGCACGACCTTGACCTTCTGCACCGGGACATCGAGCACGGCCCCGAGCTGACCGCGTGCGGTGAAGGAGCCCTGGGTGCTGGTCCAGACCGTCAGGTTGCCGTCCTGGCTCCAGGAAGCGGTGCCGTTGTGCGGTTCGATGTACCCCTGGTGCACGGTGGCGGTGTTGACCTCGTACTCGGCCACCACGTCCGCCCGGACGAAACCTTCGGCGACGTCGCCGAGCTTGTCCTGATTGTGGGAGGCGATGTTGCTCTTCCTGCCGGTGTCCTCGCCGAACTCCTGCGTGGTCAGGTCCTCGTGCAGGAGCACGGCATCCTCCTTCATCGCCTCGAGGACCTCGGTGTACGACGGCAGCACCTCGTACTCGACGTCTATCAGGCCGAGCGCTTCCTCGGCGATGTGCGGGTTGACCGCGGCGACCGCGGCGACCGCATGGCCGCGGTAGAGCACCTTGTCGGTGGCCAAGACGTTGTCGCGCATGTATTTCAACCTGGCCGGCCCCTCTCCGAGGTCGACGATCTCGTCCCCTTCGGTCGGGGGCAGATCGCCCAGTCCAGTGACCACGGCGCGCACCCCCTCCAGCGCTTCGGCCCTGCTGGTGTCGATCGACTTGATGCGGGCGTGCCCGTGTGGCGAGCGCAGCACCTGCCCGTAGAGCATGCCGGGGAGCTGCACATCGCCGCCATACACGGCGCGCCCGGTCACCTTGTCGGTGCCGTCGTGCCGAATCGGCCTGGTGCCGATGACCTTGTACTCCCTGTTGCCGTAGTCGCGAATCTCACCGTGGGACGATGCCATCTCTCATCCTCCGTGTTTCTGAAAGCGGTTCGTTCCTGTTGGCCGCCGTTCAGGCGCCGCGCACTTCCTCAGCGGCGTCGAGAACGGCGCGCACGATCTTGTCGTATCCGGTGCAGCGGCAGAGGTTTCCGGCCAGCCAGTGGCGGACTTCGTGCTCGCTGGGATCGGGATTCCTGTCGAGCAGCGCCTTGCTGGCGACGAGAAAACCCGGGGTGCAGATGCCGCACTGCAGACTGGCGTGCTCGAGGAACTTCTGCTGCAGGGGATGCAGTCCCTCCGGCGTCGCCAAGCCCTCGACCGTGGTGATCTCCTTGCCGTCGGCCTCGATGGCGAGCACCAGGCAGGAGTCGAGCAGCACGCCGTCGAGCAGCACGCTGCAGGCGCCGCAGTTGCCGTCGTTGCAGCCCTCCTTTGTGCCGGTGAATCCCAACTCCTCGCGCACCACCTCGAGCAGGCTCTGCCGCGCCTCGCACAGAAAATCGGTGGCCTCCCCATTCAACTTACAGCTGATGTGAATCTTGTCGCTCATGATCTCAACTCATCCCTTTTTCTTGAAACGATTCTGGTCACTGTCTTGTTAACACGATCCACCTGGTCTCGACTCACAGAACCGCTGACCGAAAATCAGCCCGCGGCTTCCTGGACGGCGTTGGCGACGAACTGGCCTCGAGCGCGGGCAACGGCGCCGTTGAGAGCCCGTTTTACCAGGACCCCGACGAGGTGGGTGCGAAAATCCGCAGGACCGCGCATGTCGGAAATCGGCCGGGCGATCCCCTTGGCCGCCTCGGCCGCCTCGGCGATCGTCTCGTCGCTTACCGGCTTCCCGGCGAGGCTCTCGCTCGCCTCCCGGGCGTAAAGAGGGGTAGGTGCCACCGCCCCCAGAGCGATGCGGGCGCTCTTGAAAACCTTGCCGCGGCTGCCCAGCTCGACGCAGGCGCCGGCGCCGACGACGGCGATGTCCATCTCGTTCCGCGGGATGAAGCGCAGATAGTGGGAGCCGCTGTTCCTGCGATTGAGGGGCACCACCAGGGAAACCAGCAGCTCGCCGTCCCCCAGGACGTTGGTCCCCGGGCCGGTGCAGAAATCCTCGACCGCGACGCGGCGCTTGCCCTCGGGGCCGGTAATTTCCGCGGTGGCTCCGTGGGCGATCAGGATCGGAGTGGTGTCCGCGCTCGGCGAGGAGTTGCAGAGATTGCCGCCGAAGGTGGCGCGGCCCTGGATCTGGATGCCCCCGATGATCGCCGCGGCGTCGACGAGGCCCGGGTAGCGCTCGCAAATCTCGCTGTCGCCGTAGATGCGATGGCAGGGAACCGCGGCGCCGATGACCAGGCCCTTGCGCGGCCGGATGGCCAGCTCGTTGACCTCTGGGATGTTCTTGACGTCGACGACGCGGTCGGGGCGATACCGGTTGATCCGCATCTGCACGATCAGGTCGGTTCCCCCTGCCAGTAGGCGCGCGTCGGACCCTTTCTCCGCCAGCAGTCGGACTGCTTCTCTCAGGGTTTGCGGAGCCGTGTATTCGAAGTTCTTCAAAGCCCTGCTCCTCTATTGGATACCACCGGCGCCGGGACGCCGCCGGTCCCTCTTGTGTGAATTTCCGTCTGAAGCGACCGGCTAAGATAGCCGGGGCCTTTGGAGTGTCAAGGCGCGCTGTGGGCCGGTTGAACCGACGCCGTCCTGGGGGGGTCCGGTACGCGCGATACGGCCGAGAGCTCCTGCAACCAGGCCACTACCTTCATCGCCGCGGGAACGCCGACGAGGATGATCCCGGTGGCGAACAGGATCCCGAAGGCGAGGCTGACCGCCATGGGAATCAGGAACTGCGCCTGCACGCTCTTCTCGATAATCATCGGCAGCAGTGCCAGGAAGGTCGTCAGCGACGTCAGCAGAATAGGCCGGAAGCGCTGGCATCCCGCCTCCACCAGGGCCTGGTCCCGTTCGACCCCCTGCTCGCGCAGTTGATTGTAGAAGCTCAGCAGGATGAGGGAGTCGTTGACGACCACTCCCGAGAGCGCGACGATGCCGAATATGCTGAGCAGACCGAGGTCGAGCCCCATCAGCACGTGTCCCCACACCGCCCCCATCATCCCGAATGGTATCGCGCTCATGATCACCAGGGGCTGTATGTAGGAGCGGAACGGGACGGCCAGCAGGGCATAGATGGCGAACATGGCGACTACGAAACCGCGTCCCAGGCTGGAGAAGGAGTCGGCGCGCTCCCGTTGCTCACCGGCGTAGCTGTAGCGCAGGCCGGGGTAGTCCTCCAGCAAGTTCGGCAGGAACCTCGTTTCGAGATCGCGGTTGATCTCCTCGGCGTTGGCGATCGACTCTTCGACGTCTGCGGTGACGGTGACCACCCGCTCCCCCTCTATCCGCCGGATGACGGCGTACCCGTAGCCGATCGAGGATTCGGCCACCTCCGAGAACGGCACCTCGGCACCCGACGGGGTGCGGATGCGCATGCTCTCGATGTCGTTCAGGGTGCGGCGTTCGGCGGCGGGGTAGCGGATCATGACCCGGACATCGTCGTTGCCCCGCTGCACGCGCAGGGCCTGGTCGCCGTAGAACCCCTGACGTACCTGGCGCGCCAGGTCGGCCAAGGTGATCCCGAGGGTCCGCGCGGCCGGCTTCAGGGAGAGCTTCATCTCCTGCTTGCCTTCCTGAAAGCTGTCTTCGATGTCGCCGGTGCCCGGGTAGCTCGCCACTTCCTCCTTGAGACGCTCCACCGCCTGCAACAGCTGATCGAAGTCCTCCGACGACAGCTGCACCTCGACGGGGTTGCCGGCGGAGAATATCGAGGCCGTAAACCGCAGCGATTCCGCCCCGGGGATCTCACCCACCCGTTCGCGCAGGAGGGCAGCTATCTCGGTGCTGCCGACGTCGCGTTGCTCCGAGGGCAGGAGCTCGATGGTGATCTCGGCCAGATGGCCCTGCCCACCGCCGGGGCCCAGCGCCGCAATCTGCGATCTCCGTCCCATCGGCTGGTCGCCGACGACGGTGAAGACATGCTTGAAAACCGAGATCTCCCCCGGGTTGGCCTCGTCGTACTCGTCGCGGACTTCTAGGGCAGCCTTCTCTATCCGGCTCACCACCGCTTCCGTCTGCGCCGCGGTGGTGCCCTGGGGCATCGCCAGGGAAACTACGAGCCAGTCGGAATCGATTTGCGGCATGAAGGTGAACTTGATGTGCCCGCCGGTGACCATTCCCACTGTTCCCAGCATCAGGGCCAGGCCGACGGCGATTGCGGTGGCCGGGCTGGCGACGGCGGCCCGCACCGTCCGGGTGTAGGGGCCGTCGATGAGGCGCCGGAGATTGCGGTCCACCCAGCGTCGCAGGGCGCGGTGCCAGCCCAGCGGGGTGCGGAACAAACGCATCCAGACGCGCTGCAGCGGCCCGTCGCCGTTGCCGCTGAGATGGGCCGGCAGTATCACCAGCGCTTCGACCAGGGAGACCAGGAGCATCGACACGACGATGATGGGAATGATCCCGATGAACTTGCCCATCATGCCGGCGACGAACGCCAGGGGTGCGAAGGCGGCGACGCTAGTGAAGATCGCGAAGACGACCGGTTTGCCGACCTCCAGGGTGCCGTCGACCGCGGCCGTGACGAAATCCTTGCCGCGCTCCCGGTGGGCGAAGATGTTCTCGCCGACGACGATGGCGTCGTCGACGACGATGCCGAGGGAGACGATGAAGGCGAACAGCGACAGCATGTTGATGGACAGGTCAAAGGGCTGCATCAGCAGAAAGCTGCCCAGCAGCGAAATCGGGATGCCCATCATCACCCAGAAGGCCAGCCGCAGGTCGAGAAACAGGCTGAGGCAGATGAACACCAGCACCAGTCCGAGCTGCGCGTTGCGCAGAAGCAGGTCGAGGCGGCTGAGCAGCAGGCGGGCGTCGTCCCTGGCGTAGTCGAGGCCCACCCGCGCGGGCAGGTGCCCCTGCTGCTCCGCGATGTATTCCTTCACGAATTCCGAAATTTCCAGGGCGCTCTGCTCGCCGGTCCGGAACACTTGGACCACGGCCGCAGGCTGGCCGTTGAAGCGGGAGATCAGGTCGCTGTCCTCGAAGCCGTCGACGATCGTCGCTATGTCCCCGAGTCTCAGCTCCGTGCCGTCCGCGCGCGACAGCACGGGGATGTCGGCGTACTCCCTTCCCCGGTACTTCAACCCCTTGGTGCGCACCAGGATCTCGCCGTCCTCGCTGCGCACGCTCCCCCCCGGCATGTCGAGGCTGGCGCGCCGCACCGCGCCGGAGATCTCGCTGAACGTCATGCCGTGCTCGCGCAGGGTGCGTTCCGGCACCTCTATCGAGATCTCGTCGACGCGCACCCCCGAGAGCTCGACCTGGGAAATACCGGGCGTCGCGCGCAGATCGTCGCGGACCCTTTCGGCGACGACCTTCAGGGTCTTCTCGGGCACGTCCCCGTAAACGACCACGTCGATCACCTGGTTGCGCCGCACCGACTCCTTGACCACCGGCTTCTCGGTTTCCACGGGGAAGGTCTCGATGCGGTCGACGGCGGCCTTGATGTCGTCGAGGATGCGGCTGGAATCCTCCCCCTGCTCGAGCTCCGCGTTGATGATTCCCATGCCCTCCGAAGCCGTCGACTGGATGCGGCGGATTCCCGGAAGGCCGGCGAGGCGCTCCTCGACGCGGCGGCAGACCCCGTCCTCCACCTCTTCCGGACTGGCGCCGAGGTAGGGAACCTGTATCTGGATCTGGTCGAACGAGAACTCGGGGAAGGTCTCCTTGCGCATTCCGGCGATGCCGAGAAACCCGGACAGCAGGAGAAAACACATCAGCAGGTTGGCGGCGACGTGGTTGCGGGCCATCCAGGTGACGGGGGCCCTCATCGCGATTCCTCCCCGGCGACGCGGATGCGCATGCCGTCGGTGACTCCCTGCAGGGCCGAGACCACGACCTCCTCCCCGGGCTCGAGGTCGGCGTAGACGAGCACCTCTTCCCCGCGCCGGTGGACGACGCCGGCCGGGCGCACCCGCAAGGTGCTGTCCACGGCCGCTACCCAGATGCTGCCGTCATCGCGCAGGGCGTAGCGCGGCAGCGCGCGCACCCCGTCGACGGCGCGGCCGGCGATCTCGACGTCGACGAACGCCCCCACGAGCAGGGGCGCCTCCGGGTCGGCGTAGGGGTCGGCGACCTCGACCACCAGGTTGGCCAGACGGCTGCGCGGATCGAGCTCCCCTTCGATGCGGCGCACCACGCCCTGCCAGCGGCGCTCGCGGCCGGCGTAACGGCCGCTGATTGCGGCGCCCGGGAAAACCGGTTCGGCGGCGTCCTCACGGCCCCCGCCGATGGCGGTCACCACCGCTGCCCGATCGCCCCGGTTCCCGCTGCCGTTGCCATCGACAACCGGCAGCTCGATCCAGGCGAGATCCTCGTCCGCTACCGGCACGACGACCTCGGCCGCCCCGGTGGCGTGGATGCGGGCCAGGGATTGCCCCGCGAACGCAAACTGCCCGCCGTCGAGCCGGGTTTCTCCCACCCGCCCGTCGAACGGCGCGTACAACTCGGTGCGCTCGAGCCGCAGGCGCGCATCCTCGGCGCGCGCCCTGGCGGCCTGCAGCCTCGCCTCGGCGGCGCGAAGCTGGGGAACGTGCAGAGCCAGCGGGTTCGAATCCCCCTCGGCTCCCTGGATCAGCTCCCATTCCTGGCGGGCGATACCCGCCTCTCCCCGCGCCACCTCGAGGGCGTACTGGCTCTGCGCCACCTCGGCCTGGGCGACCTCGACGGCGAGCCGGTACTCCCTGGGATCGATCTGCACCAGCAGCTCGCCGCGCTTGAAGAAGCCGCCCGATTCGAACCGCGGCGATTTCCACACAACGACCCCGGCGACCTGCGGAACCAGGTCGATCTCCTCGGCGGGGCGCACGGTCCCGTGCCCCTTCACGGTCACGCGCAGGGACTGCGCCGGGGCGGAGATGGTTTCCACCAACGGGCCCATGTGGACACGCGGGCGGCGGGGCGGCGGGGTTTGCATGGCGACCATCCCGGCGTACACCCCGGCGCCGGCGGCGACGATGGTGATCGGGATCAGGATCCGCCACAGGCGCGATCCAGTGGGCTTTTTCGACATCACCTCAGTCTGTTCCAAATTAGTTGGACTCGCTTTGAATTTCGGACACGGCCGCGGCGCTGATATCCCCTCCGAGGGCGAGATGCAGATCGGTGCGGTTGTCCAGGCGCTGCCGCCGCACCGAGGCGAGCTGACTCTCGGCGTCGTAGGCGCGGCGCTGGGCTTCGAGCAGGGCGATCAGGTTGGCCAGGCCCCGGTCGTAGCGTTCCCGCGCCAGTCTCCGGGCCGCCACCGCCTCCTCCGTGGCGCGCTGCAGCGCCGTCTCCTGCTCAGCGAGGTAGGCGTCTGCCCCCAGGGCACTCTCCACCTCGCCGCAGGCGAGCAGCACCTGCTGCGCGAATCCCGCAACGGCCTGTTCCCTGGTGGCCTTCGCCAGATCGACTCCGGCGCGCAGGCGGCCGCCCTGGAGCAGCGGCTGGGTGAGATTGCCCACGAGATTCCAGACGCCGAAGTCCCCGTTGAGAAGGTCCCTCAGCTCGGCGCTGGACCGGCCCCCGGAGCCGGTCAGGCTGATGCGCGGGTAGAGCGCCCGGCGGGCCTCGCCGAGACGGGCGTCCGCGGCGGCGAGACGCCGCTCCGCGGACACCAGGTCCGGCCTCCGCGCCAGCAGATCGGCCGGCAGGCCGGGGGGTATCGGATCTGTGACCTCCGGCAGCTCCGCCCCGGTCTCGATCTCGGCGGCCGGGTACCTGCCCAGGAGTATCTCCAGTTGCCGTTTGAGCAGATCGAGCCGGTGCCGGCGCTGGCTCAGCACGGCCGCGGCCGCCGCCTCGCTCGACCGCGACAGGCGCAGGTCCAAGGCCGAGCGCAGGCCGCGCCGGTAGCGCTCCTCGACCTGCCCGGTAGACAGCCGCGCGGCCGCCGCGGCCGACGCCGCCAGGTCCACCTGCTTCCGGGCTTCGGTCGCCGCCCAATAGGCGCGCGCGGTCTGCGCGATCAGCGACAGGCGCGCACCCGCCAAATCAGCCTGGCTCGCCATCACCTCGGCGAGCGCTGCGGCCTGGCCCGCCCGCAGCCGTCCCCACAGATCGACCTCCCAGCTGACGTTGAGGGAGACGCCGAAACTGTTCGATGTAGTCGCCAGCACCTCCCGGCCGCCTGTTGGCAACGGAAAGCCGGCGAAGTTCTGCCGCCGCCGGGATCCGGTCCCTGTAGCCCCCAGTTGCGGCCATTGCGGGGCGCCGGCGATGCGCGCCTGCGCCGCCGCCGCCGCTACCCGGGACGCCGCGGCCTCGAGACTGTGGTTGTGCTGCAGCGCTTCGGAGAGCAGCCGGCTCAGTGTCGGGTCGTAGCGCCGCCACCAGAGCTCGTCCACCGGGCCGGAACCGGTCTGCCGCTCGTTCCAGGACAGGGGCAATTCGAGCCTGTGCCCCTGCATCTTCACCGGGGGGGCCGAGGCGCAGCCGCAGATTGCCAGGGCAAGAAAAAGCGGCAGCAGAACCGGTCCTCCGCGTTTCCTCGTGAAGCAGGCGCCAAGGTTCCCCGCGGTTTTCCACACCTTGGCGGACCGGTCACGCCTGCCTTCCCGCAGGCTCCCCTCCAGCGCGCGCCCGGGGAGCGAACCAAGTCTGCCGACAGGGCTCACGAGCGCTCCTTTCTGAACCACTCGATGGTTCGCCGCAGCCCCTCGTCCGGGCCGACCTTCGGCTCCCAGTTCAACTGGGTGCGCGCCTTGGCGATGTCCGGCAGGCGGATTTTCGGGTCGTCCTCGGGCAGGGGCCGGTAGACGATGCGGCTGGGGCTCCCGGCCAGCTCGATGATCTTCCCGGCAAGCTGGCGCATCGTCATCTCCGCGGGGTTGCCGATGTTGACCGGTGTGGTCTCGTCCGACCGCATCAGTGCGCGAATCCCGGCTACGAGGTCGCTGACGTGCTGGATGCTGCGCGTCTGGCTGCCGTCCCCGTAGACGGTTACATCCTCCCCGGCCAGGGACTGGGTAATGAAGTTGGGAACGGCGCGGCCGTCGTTCCTGCGCATGCGCTCTCCATATGTGTTGAAAATCCTGACAATGCGCACGTCGATGCCGTGAGTGCGGTTGTAGGCCATCGCCATCGATTCGGCGAAGCGCTTGGCCTCGTCGTAGACGCCGCGGATGCCGATGCAGTTCACGTTGCCCCGGTACTCCTCGCTCTGCGGGTGGACGAGGGGGTCGCCGTAGACCTCGGAGGTCGAGGCCAGCAGGAACCTCGCCCCTTTTGCCCGCGCCAGGCCGAGGGTCTTGTGGGTCCCGAGGGCCCCCACCTTGAGGATGCGGATCCCCAGTTTCTCGAAGTCGGCGGGACTGGCCGGGCTGGCGAAATGCAGGATGTAGTCGAGCTCCCCTTCGACATCGAGGTACTCGGTTACGTCGCAACGGACGAAGCGGAACCTGGGATTGTCGAGATGCGCGGCGATGTTTTCCTCCCTGCCGGTCAGCAGGTTGTCCATGCAGATCACCTCGCACCCTTCGGCGAGGAAGAGGTCGCACAGGTGGGAGCCGATGAAACCGGCGCCCCCCGTAATCAGCACTCTCATTCGGCGCTCCGTTCGCTTGCTGTATTCCGCCTCATCTACGCTCGATCGGCTGCCGCAGGTGCTCGACCAGGCGCTCGGCGCTGCGGCCGTCCCAAAGGTCGGGTATCCTCCCTTTCGGGGCTTCGCCGTCGAGGACGCGGACCGCTTCCTCGACGATCCGCCCGGTCACGGTTCCCGTCAGCCTGTTGGTCCCCTGGGTGACGGTGACCGGCCGTTCGGTCGATTCTCTCAGGGTCAGGCAGGGGATGCCGAGCACGGTGGTCTCCTCCTGAATGCCGCCCGAGTCCACAAGGGCGACCGCGGAGGATGCGAGCAGCTTCAGCATGTCAAGATAGCCGAGCGGCTCGAGTAGACGCAGGTTCCCGGCTTCGGCGATCATTCCGTCGAGGCCGAAGCGGCGCAGGCTGTTGCGGGTACGCGGATGCACGGGAAACACCAGGGGAAGGCGCCGCTGGATCTCGACCAGGGCGCGCAGGATCCCTTCGAGCGAGGCAGCGGCGTCGACGTTGGACTGGCGGTGCAGGGTCACGACCCCGTACTCCCCCGTGGCCAGCCCCAGATCGGAGAGTATGCTCGACTTCGCCGCTCTGGGCTGCAGCCTGCGCAGGGTGTCGATCATCAGATTGCCGACCCGGTGAATGCAGCGCGCCGGTACGTTCTCGGCGAGGAGGTTGGCGTCGGCATCCTCGGAGTAGGTGTAGAGCAGGTCCGCGGCCGCGTCGGTCGCCACGCGGTTGATCTCCTCCGGCAGGCGCCGGTCCCCGCAGCGCAGGCCGGCCTCGACGTGAGCAAGCGGGATGTCGCTGACCGCGGCGGCCATGGCGCATGCCAGGGTGCCTGCGACGTCTCCGAGGACGATGACAAGATCCGGTTCTTCCCGTTGCAGGACCCGGTCGAACCTGGCAATGATGTCGGCGATCTGCGCCGCCCCTGTGCCGGTCCCCGCCTCCAGGTAATGGTCCGGCGGCGGCATCCCGAAGTCACTGAAGAACACCTCGGACATGTTGTAGTCGTAGTGCTGCCCCGTGTGCACGACCACGGGGGAGAATTCCTCCGGGTAGCGGCGCAGGGCCGCGGCCAGCGGCGCGATCTTGACGAAATTGGGTCGCGTCCCGGCGACGAGTACGGGCTTCACGTGTTTGCAGAATCGATGTTCGAGTCAGGAGGCGGGGTCGGGCAGCGGGTAGGCGGCGGCGAAAAACGATCGGAGTTGCGCCCGGGGAAATGGTCGAATTACGCCTGAAATATTTTATAGATAATACAGCCCCGAACCGGTTTTGGGCACCCCGGGCAGGGGGATTCCCTCTTCGGGAAACGGCCTGATTGACGCGCCGGAACCGCCTTGATACGTTTGCGCTTCAAGGCCTGTGCAGGCGCGGTATTCCGCGTTTTCGGCGATTTCCCCGATACGCGCCGGGACCGGCACAACTCTCCCATTTCCGCGACCGCCGTTGCGATCCCCCCTCCGGTTCTTCCGGTTTCCCCGGCGCGTCCCGCAGCCGATGCCCGGTTCCTTCTCGGCCGGCCTTCTCTCACCGCGACTCCCCGTCCGGAGGTAGCTCCTTCATGCCTCAAGCCGAGTTCGTCCACCTCCACGGCCACAGCGAGTACAGCCTTCTCGACGGCGGCTGCCGCATCGGCGACATGGCGGCCTTGGCCGCCGAGCTGGAGATGCCGGCGCTGGCGGTCACCGACCACGGCAACCTGTTCGGCGCCGTCGAGCATTACCGGGCCTGCCGGGAGATCGGCATCAAGCCGATCATCGGCTGCGAGGTGTACGTCGCCATCGGCAGCCGGCACGACCGCAAGGCGGCGAAAGGGCTGAGCCACGCCTCCAACCACCTCGTCCTCCTCGCCAGGAACAGCACCGGCTACCGCAACCTCGTCAAGCTGGTATCGAAAGCGTATCTCGAGGGCTTCTACTACTTCCCGCGCATTGACCGGGAACTGCTCGCCGGACATTGCGAAGGCCTGATCTGCCTTTCCGGCTGCGTCAGCGGCGAGATCCCGCACCTGCTGCAGAACGACGGCCTCGCCGCGGCCGAAGAGTCGGCGCGCTGGTTCGCCGACCACTTCGGTGACGACTACTACCTCGAGATCCAGCGCCACGGCATCCCCGCCGAGGCCAAGGTCAACGAGGGCCTGCTCGAACTGCACCGGAAGCTGGGGGTGCCCCTGGTCGCGACCAACGACTTCCACTTCCTCCGCGCCGACGACCACGACGCCCACGACGCCCTGATCTGCATCCAGACCGGCAAGACCGTCGACGACGACAACCGCCTCTGCTACCCCGACGGGCTGTTCATGAAGAACCCGGCGCAAATGCAGGAGCTGTTCAACGACCTGCCGGACGCCTTGGAAAAGACGGTCGAGATCGCCGACAAATGCGACCTCGAGCTCGATTTCGGGGAATCCCACATGCCGAACTTCCCGATTCCCGAAGGGTACGAGAGCAGCGGCGATTTCCTGACCCGGCTCGCCCGGGAAGGGCTCGAGCGGCGCTACGGCAAATCAGATCCCGGCCTGGAGAAACGGCTCGATTACGAGCTCGACCTGCTGATCAAGGAGGGATTCGCCGGCTACTTCCTCATCGTCTGGGACATCGTCAAGTTCGCCCGCAGGAGCGGGATCTCAGTCGGCCCCGGCCGCGGCTCTGCCTCCGGCAGCCTGGTCTCCTACTGCCTGGAGATCACCGACACCGATCCGATGAAGTTCGACCTGCTGTTCGAGCGTTTCCTCAATCCCGAGCGCATCGAACCGCCCGACATCGACATCGACTTCGCCGATACCGGCCGCGACAGGGTCGTCCGCTACATCGTCGAGAAGTACGGCGAGGCCAACGTCTCGCAGGTGATCACCTTCGGGACCATGGGAGCCAAGGCGGTGGTGCGCGACGTCGGCCGCGTTCTCGGAATGCCCTTCGGGGAGGTCGACGGCATCGCCAAGCTGATCCCCAACGAGCTCAAGATCACCCTCGACAGCGCCATCGAACGGGTCCCGGAGCTGCAGCAGCTCGCCGAGGCGCCGGGCGCGGAGGGCCGGCTGATCGAGTATTCCCGCAAGCTCGAGGGCATGGCCCGCCACGCCTCCGTCCATGCCTGCGCCGTCATCATCGCCCCCTCCGAGCTGACCGATTACGTGCCCCTCTACCGCGCTCCCAAGGACGGCACGGTCACCACCCAGTTCGACGGCGAGACCTGCATGTCGGTCGGCCTGCTCAAGATGGACATCCTCGGACTCAAGGAGCTGTCGCTGAGGGACGAGGCGGTGCGCCTGATCCGCCTGCACGAGCCCGGCTTCGACCTCTCGGCGATCCCCTGGGACGACGCGGAGACCTTCGACCTGTTCAGCAGGGGCGACACCATCGGGGTGTTCCAGTTCGAGAGCGCCGGCATGCGCGAGTACCTCGTGCAGCTCAAGCCGGACAAGATCGAGGACGTGATCGCCATGAACGCGCTCTACCGCCCCGGACCGATGCAGCGCATCCCGGACTTCATCGCCCGCAAACAGGGGGAGCAGGCGGTCGAGCACGACCACCCGCTGCTCGAGCCGATACTCGAGGAGACCTACGGGGTCATCACCTACCAGGAGCAGGTGCAGCGCATCGCCCGCGACATGGCCGGCTTCACCCTCGGCCAGGCCGACGGCATCCGCAAGGCGATGGGCAAGAAGCTCGCCGACGTCATGGAGAAATACCGCCACGACTTCCTCGAAGGGGCGCAGGGAAACGGCGTGCCGCAGAAGGTCGCCGGGAAGGTGTGGGAAGATATCGAGGTGTTTTCCGGGTACGGGTTCAACAAGTCGCACTCGGCCTGCTATTCCGAGGTGGCCTACAAGAACGCCTACCTCAAGGCCCACTATCCCAGGGAGTACATGGCCGCGAGCCTGACCACGGACCGCACCAACACCGATCGCCTGACCGTGCTGCTGGAGGAGTGCCGGAACATGGACCTGCCTGTGCTGCCCCCCGACGTCGACAAGAGCGCCGTCAACTTCACACCGACCCCGGAGGGCATCCGCTTCGGTCTCGCCGCAATCAAGAACGTCGGCGAAGGGGCGGCGCAGGCCATCGTCGAGGCCAGGGCCGACGGGGAGGCCTTCGCAGACCTGTTCGATCTCTGCCAGCGCCTCGACCTCAAGGCGGTCAACAGGCGGGTGATCGAGAGCCTGATCGCCGCCGGGGCCGTCGACCGCCAGGGAACGCACCGCGCCCAGATGCTGGAAGGTCTCGATCTGGTGCTGAGGAACGCCCAGATCGCCAACGAGCAGAAGTTGCGCGGCCAGAGAAGCCTCTTCGACGATGCCGAAGAGGTGGTTGCGCAGGTCGACAAGCCGTCGCTTCCGGAAACGGCGGAGTGGAGCCAGTCGGAATGCCTCGAACGCGAGCAGGAGCTGCTGGGGTTTTACGTCTCCAGCCACCCGCTCAACCAGCACGCCAGGGACCTGCGCTATTTCGCCACCCCTGTGGGGGAGCTCGAACGCTACGCCGACGGGGCTTCCGTGCGCATCGGCGGGCTCATCACCCGGATCAGCACGTCGACTGACCGCCGCGGCCAGAGCATCGCCTTCGCGACCATCGAAGACCAGGGCGGCAAGATCGATGTCGTCTTCTTCTCCGACGCCTACACCACTTTCCGCCCCCTGATCGAGCAGGGGCGGGCGGTGCTCGCCGAAGGCCGCGTGTCGCGCCGCAACGGCAACCTCGGCCTCCAGGCCGAGTCGCTGATCCCCCTCGACGAGGCGCGGCAGAAACTGACGAAGGCGGTGAACTTCGTCCTCAAGTTCGACGACGAAAGCAGCTCGGACCTGCTGCAGCGCCTGCGCCGGCTTGTCGACCAGCACACCGGGAACTGCGAGCTGCTGATCCACCTGAGGAACGGGGGAGGCAAGGACGCGGTGGTGCGCTCGCGGTCGTTGCGGGTCGATCCGTCGGACGAGCTGCTGAAGGCGGTGGGAACGCTGATCGAGCCGGAGAAACCATGGCTCACCGAAGCGCCGAACACCAGGGGGGCTGCACCGCGAGCCTGAGGGGTTTAACAGGCTGGCTTACTTGGACAGGCTGGCCTTGATGTGAGCCAAAGTGGCGCTTTCCACGGCGTTGCCATCGGTACGGCTGCCTGCGCCCGGCAGATTTTTCGGATCCGCTAAAGGTCGTTGACTTCCTTCACATGGGATTGACTTGCCCCCCGACTGTCGCCCCTCAGACAGTGGCAGCCCCCATTGGCCGCCTCTATATTCGCTTCCATGCAGCGATCAGCACGTCGAATCATCCTGAAACACCTCCTCCCGCCCCTTCTGGCCGCCCTCCCGGGCCTATTCGGCTGCAGCGGCGCCGACACCTCCGAGCAGGCCCCTGCCAACGTCCCCGGCTCCGTCGGCGACGCCGCCGACTTCAGGCCGGAAGCCCACATGGGCAAGGTGCTCGTCATCAATTTCTGGGCGACCTGGTGCGGGCCCTGTCGCATCGAAATACCCGACCTCGTCAAGCTGCGCCAGGGGTTCGCCGAGGACGACGTCGCCATCGTCGGCATCGCGATGAGCGAACACGGCACGCCCGAGCAGATCGATGCCAGGCTGCGCCGCTTCACGGGGGAGTACGGAATCAACTACCCGATCTACTACGACGCGGACATGCGTTGGGTGCGCAACTACGATTCCTCCCCGATGGTCTCCATACCGCTGACGATCGTCATCGACCAGAACGGCGAAACCCGGGCCGTGCACCGCGGCGTTCCCCGCGACAGATCGGGGCGCTTCTCCCCATTCTCGGCCTTGGGGGAGGATATTCAGATGTTGCTGGACAGGGTCTGACCGCCGCCGACGCGGCGGAAAATCAGGTGGAAAGGGGGGCCAGCGAGACCGGAGACGGGGCCTGCTTGCCCGTTCCGATCACGCCGGATGAAGGCGCCGTCAGGAAATGCCTCGATCAGTATTCGTCGAGGACCTCCTGCCCGTGCCGTTCGACAAGGACCTCCTTGAACTTCTCGATGGTGGTTCCTTTTCGCAGATGCTCGATCGCATGCTTCTTCGACATCACCATCATCGTTCCCCGCCGGTAGTCGGGAAACCGGCAGAAGCTGGCAGGCACCTCCTCGCCGGTGATGCAGCAGACGTCCTCTACTTCCAGCTCGCGTGTGCTTCCCGAATCGAAGGTCGAAAAATCGGTCGCTTCCTCTTCGTTGCGGGACCGTAAATTCTGGGCCATCTCGGTTTCCTTTTCTCGCTTGGGTGCCGTCCCGGCAGTCGAGGCCGGGGCGGGACTCGGCCGGCATGGCTCCTGCAGCCCGGGGCCGCGTCCTCCTCAGGCGAACGCCGCAGGATGCCAGGAACTCCGGTAACAGATTGCATCGACAAAATCTAGGAGCCGCCCGGAATTCGGCAAACCCGGTTCAGAACGGCAGGTCGTCGAATCTCGAAAGCACGTCGGGGCCGTCCGCGGTCACCGCCACGGTGTGCTCGAACTGGGCGGAGAGGCTTCCGTCCAGGGTAACCGCGGTCCAGTCGTCGTCGAGGAGGCGCACCTCCGGCCCGCCGGCGTTGACCATCGGCTCCACGGTGAACACCACTCCGGGTTGCAGCCGCCGGCCCGTGTCCGGGGTGCCGAAATGCAGCAGTTGCGGCTCCTCGTGGAACTCCCGCCCGATGCCGTGGCCGCAGTATTCCCGCACGATCGAGTACCCCCTGCCTTCGACGAACTCCTGGATCGCGTGGCCTGCGTCCCCGAGCCGCTTGCCGGCGACGCAGGCGCGCAGGCCGATCTCCATTCCTTCGCGGGTCGTCGCCAGCAGGTCCCGGGCCTCCCCGGAGGTCTCGCCGACCGCGAAGGAAACGTTCATGTCGCCGTGGAAGCCGTCCTTCCTGACCGCGATGTCGACGGCGACGATATCCCCTTCGGCGAGCCGGCGCGGGCCGGGAATCCCGTGAACGATGACCTCGTTGATCGAGACGCAGATACTGGCCGGGTAGCCGCGGTACCCCTTGGCGCTGGCAACCGCCCCCCGGCTGCGGATGTACGCGGCGGCCACAACGTCGAGCTCGCCAGTGCTCACTCCCGGAGCGACAGCCTCCCGGACTTGCATCATCGCCTCGGCCGCGATGCGGCAGCTGGCGCGTATCTTCTCGATTTCCCTGGCGGATTTCAGGTGGATCATGGAGGCCCTTGCTGGTTTCCTTTGCGTATACCGAGCCACTCAATATAGGTGCTGACGGCGCATCCTTTGGAGAATCGCAACCGTCCGCTCGGACCGGATCGCCTGTTCGCTCTTCCCCTGGATCCCGGTCGGTCCCAGTTGCCTTCCCCGGTTCAACTTCGAAAGCAGAAGTTCCTCCGGCCACCTGCAACCAGAGCCGCCTGGGGATGAATACCACCATGTCCCTGCCACGAGTTTCCGTCCTTATGCCGGTTCACAACGCCGCAGCGACCCTTGCCGAGGCGCTGCGGAGCATCTGCGAACAGACCCTTCGAGACCTCGAGATCGTCGCCGTCGACGACGGCTCCGAAGATGGAAGCAGCCGCATCTTGGGGGAGGCCGCCGCCCGCGACCGTCGCGTCCGCCCCGTGACCCTGGGCCGCGCCGGCCTGATCGCCGCACTCAACGCCGGCCTGCGGTACTGCCGCGCTCCCTGTGTCGCCCGCATGGATGCCGACGACCTCTCCCTCCCGGAACGCCTGGAGAGACAGGTGGAAATGCTGGAACGCGACCCCGGGCTCGGGGTGGTTGGCTGTCTCGTCGAGGGCTTTCCGCGGGCGCAGCTGGGCGAGGGCATGCGGGTGTACCTCGGATGGCAGAACCGGCTGCGAACCCACGAGGAGATCCTCAGGGAGCTCTTCATCGAGAGTCCGATCACCCACCCCAGCGCCTGCGTTCGCCGAAGCGTCCTGGAGGAGGCGGGGGGATACGAGGACCGCGGCTGGGCGGAAGACTACGATCTGTGGCTGCGGCTCGCCGCCGCGGGGGTTCGCTTCGCCAAGGTCCCCGAGGTGCTGCTGCGCTGGCGCGAGCACCCCGGCCGCCTCACCCGCACCGACAGCCGTTACTCGGTGGAGAACTTCCTCCGCGCCAAAGCCCACTACCTGCTCGCCGGTCCGCTCAAGGGACGCGACGCGGTATTCATCTGGGGCGCCGGAAAGACCGGGAGGCGCCTTTCGAAGCACCTGGCCAGGGGGGGATGCCCCCTCGCCGCCTTCATCGACATCGCCCCGGCCAAGATCGGCAGCACCCTGCGCCGGGTCGACATCGTCTCGGCCGCGGAGTTCGCCGGGCGCTGGCGCCGCTGCCGCAACCCGATGCTGCTGTCCGCGGTTGCCTCGCGGGGTGCCCGGGTCGAGATTGGCCGCGAGCTGCAGCGCATGGCCCTTGCCGAGGGCCGCGACTACCTGCACGTCGCCTGACAGCTCGAAGTCGGTTTCATCCGCCGGAGAGCACGCATGCCGTGTTTCCAGTACTGCCTCAACAGCAGCACGATCCAGCCCGTTCCCCTGCTCGACAAGATTCGCCTGGCTTCCGAGGCCGGCTTCCGCGCCATCGAGCTGTGGAGCGACGATATCGACGCCTTCCTGCGGGCCGGCGGTGCGCTCGCCGACATTCGCAGGGCGCTGGAGGACAGGGGCCTCGAGGTCCCCGGGGTCATCGCCGTTCACGGCTGGCTCGGTTCCCGCGGAGAGGAGCACACCGCGGCCCTGGCCGAAGCAGGGAGGCGCATGGAGCAGGCTGCGGCCATCGGTTCCCGGCGCATCGTCGCCTCGCCGCCGCAGGAACGGTGCGACCTCGACGGGGCCGGCGAGCAGTACCGCGAGCTTATCGAGCTCGGAAGCGGGTTCGGGGTATGGCCGGCGATGGAGTTCCTCGGGTTCGCCGGCTCGGTCCACACTATCACGCAGGCCTGGAAGATCGCCCGCGCCGCCGACCATCCCGAGGCCCGCGTGGTGATGGACCCCTTCCATATCCTGCGCGGGGGCGGCTCGGTCGCGGAGATCGCCCAAGTCCCGGGGGACCGGGTCGCCATCTGGCACTGGAACGACGTCCCCTCGGGGACGCCGCTGCCGCAGCAGGGGGACGCCGACCGCGTAATGCCCGGAGACGGCGCCGGGCAGCTGCGGGAAATCGAACGGCAGGCCATCGCCGCCGGCTACGCGGGGTACGTCTCGCTCGAGCTGTTCAACCGGGAGTGGTGGGAGCGGGACCCGGCGGAAACGGTGCGCATCGGCATGGAGAAGATGCGCCGCTTCTTCGCCGGCGGGAGCTGAGTCGGAGCTGCCCTCCAGGAAGAACCTCTGACGCCGGCCGCGGGCCGGACGTTCATCTACAGACCAAACATCTCGCGGGTCCGTTTCGGCAGCCGCGACCAGTCGCGCAGCTCGTAGCGGTTGCCGTCGACGTCCTCGATGAGGGCGCGGCCGCGCGACAGGGGCCGGACGTTTCGCCGGTAGCCGCGGACCTCGATCCGCCGCGGGCCGCTGGAGGTTTCCAGGTCCGCCAGGATGACGCCGTACTCCTCCCGGATATGGGGGATGGCCTCGACCACCGGGAGGAAGTAGATGCGGTGCAGCGCCTCTCTCAGCACCTCCCGGCTGTCCGGTTCCAGCATCTCCAGATCGCGGATCATCCCGATTTCCGTCCCCTCGCCGTCGAGGAACGAGATGTAGCGGAAAGGGAATTCAAGTGGAAAGGCGCGCCGCACGCCGATGTCCGCGAACGATTTTCCCGCTGCCGACAGGCAGAGCTGTCCCGCGGCGTTGCGCGCCAGCGTCACCTCTTTCTCATCCAGCATGGAGCCGCCAGTTTGGTGTCCGGTCATGCCATCTCTCCTACAGGGCTCTCACCCTGGCGAGTTCCGACTGCATGTCGACGAGCCTGCGGTAGACCCCGTCCTCGCGCCCCAGCAGCTCGGCGTGGGTGCCGACTTCGGCTACCCTGCCGCGCTCCAGCACCAGCAGGCGGTCGGCGTTCTTGAGGGTCGACAACCGGTGGGCGATCGCAAAGGTGGTGCGGTCGGCGATCAGTCTCTCCAGCGCCTCCTGGATCTCGTACTCCGTTTCGGTGTCGACGGAGCTGGTCGCCTCGTCGAGGATCAGGATGCGCGGGTCGCCGATCAGCGCCCGGGCGATGGAGATCCGCTGGCGCTCGCCGCCCGACAGCCGCCCCCCGCGCTCCCCCACCTCGGTTTCGTAGCCGTCGGGAAAATTCATGATGAACTGGTGCGCGTTCGCCGCTCTCGCGGCGGCGATCACCTCCTCCGGCTCCGCTTGGGGGCAGCCGTAGGCGATGTTCTCGGCGATGGTGCCCTGGAACAGCAACGGCTCCTGCAGCACCACGCCGACCTGGGCGCGCAGCCGCTGCTGCTTCATCCCGGTGACCGGGATGCCGTCGATCAGGACGGCGCCGTCGGTGGCGTCGTAGAACCGCGAGACGAGGTTGACTAGCGTCGACTTGCCGGCACCGCTCGGTCCCACGATGCCGATCATCTCCCCGGGTTCGGCCGCGAAGGAGACGCGGTCGAGGATGCGCGCGAAGCCGTCGTAGGTGAAGCTGACGTCGCGAAACTCGACGCGGCCGGCGATGACGCCGGGGTCGATGGCGTCCGGGGCGTCGACGATATCCGGTTCGGTGTCGAGGATCTCGAATACACGTTCCGCCGAGGTGGCGGCCGACTCGAGGTCGTCGGAAAGGGTGCAGAGGGTTCCCACCGGAGAATAGAACATCATCATGTAGGAGATGAACGCCTGCAGCTCCCCGAGGGTCAGCGTCGCATTGAGGACGCGATGGCCGCCGAACCACCAGAGAACCACCGATCCCACCGAAGTGAAGAAGGCGATTCCGGGCAGGAAGAGGGAGCGCATCCTGACCGACGCCATGCGCGCCTCGACGAGCTGGTCGTTGCGCCGGTCGAAGCGCTTGCGCTCCCTGTCTTCCTGGGCGAACGCCTTGACCACCTTGACACCGGGAATGGTGTCGGCGAGGTGGGCGTTGAGCGTGGCGACACGCCGCCAGATCGTGTGGTAGACCCAGTGCACGCGCCGGGTGTAGAGGATGGTCCCTATCGCGATCATCGAGGTCGGCACCAGGGCGAGCAGGGCCAGCTCCCAGTTCTTGTAGAGCAGTACCGCGCCGATCCCGATGACGGTGAGGCCGGAGATCACCATGTCCTGAAAGCCGCGCGTGATGAACTGGCGCATGCGGTCGGTATCCCCGGTGACGCGGTTCATCACCCGGCCGGTGCTCATGCGGCTGTAAAAGCTCAGCGACATGAACTGCAGGCACTCGAAGATCTCCGTCTGCAGGTCGTACACCACGCGCTGCCCGAGCCAGCCGAGACTGTAGCTGCGCAGGCTGTTGAGCAGGGTGCGGCCGAGGTGGATTCCCAGCAGGCATAGGACGATCCAACCCAGCAGCGTCACCGCTTCGGCGGGAGGGCTCCAGTGCTCGAGCGAGGCGCCGCTTTCCTCGAGGCTGGTGTACTCGTGTATGGCCGGGGTGAGAACCTCGTCTATCAGCTTCTCGTTCAGGAGCGGCGGCAGCAAGCTGATGGCGGTGACGGTGACGGTCAGCAGGAACCCGGTGGCGGCGATCCGTTTGTACGGGCGGATGTACGAGAGCAGCCGCCAGAAGGTCTCGGTCTTGCGAATGCAGTTCGGGCATACCGTCGAGCCCGAACGCAGGGCGCGGCCGCATGTCCGGCAGTACTCGACGCGGCGTATGGGAGAGGCGTCCTCGCTTGCGGTTTCCTCGGCGGCCGGATACAGGAGGGCTGCCTCGACGACCTGTGGGACCGCGGAGAACTTGTAGAACGCTCCCTGGGAGAAACGCACGATCTCGCGGCTGCCCCCCGGCAGGTCGACGACCAGAGTGCCGTTGCCGACGTAGCTCCTGGTGCGAACCTTCTCGATGTCGGCGAGGGGGACCTCCTCCAGCTCCTCCATGCCGGCGCCGTTCGAGCGCAGCACCATTAGGCGCTCGTCCGTCATCGCCAGCCAGGAGCTGTCGAAGCGGCCCTGCTGCGAGATGTCCGACGACAGCAACACCATCAGCAGCTCCCCGGGTCGCAGCTTTTTGCGCAGGTGCCCCTCGAGTTCGGGGGGAATCGGCTCTACCAGGTCCATGTCGCCGTGGAGTCGGTTTCAGTCCGGCGCCTGGGTCTCGCGGTGGGGGAGGAAGGCAGCGAGAAGAGGCCGAACTGTAAAGCAAGCGGCGGGAAACGTTACATCCGTTTAACCTAAGGACGCCTCCTGAATTCGACAACTTGTTTGCTGCATTGAATTTATCTAAAGTCGTGCGGACGGGCGGCGATGGCTCCCTGCTCGGCCCGAACCTATCTTCTAAACTAATACCCTCTCCGCAGCTTGGGACGAACCCCCTTGACCTTCACGGCGTCAGAAATCCGCGAGCGCCTGGGGCGCCTGCCCCGCTTGAACCTCGCGATCCTCCCTACCCCGCTCGAGCCGTTGCCGCGGCTGAGCGCCGAGCTCGGGCCCCGCCTGTTGGTCAAGCGGGAGGACCTCACCGGCCTGGCCATGGGGGGAAACAAGATCAGGGAGTTCGAGTACTCGCTGGCGCAGGCGGTGGAACAGGGCTGCGACGTGCTGCTGCACGGGGCCGCGGCGCAGTCGAACCAGTCGCGCCAGACCGCGGCCGTCGCCGCCAGGCTCGGGCTGCGTTCCGTCGTCGTCGGCCGCCGGGACGCCCATGCCCACAGCCAGGGCAATCTGCTGCTATCGCGTCTCTTCGGGGCCGAGGTTTTCCTGGAACCGCCGGACTCCCAGACCGCGGCGATCGCCACGCGCATGGAAGAGCTGCGGGCCGCGGGCCACCGCCCCTTCAACACCAGCACGGACGGTTTCATTTATCGCGGCATCGCTTACGTCGACGGCTTCCTCGAGCTGTGGGAACAGTTGCAGAGCAGAAAAATCCGGCCCGACGCCGTCTACCTCTGCTCCGGGGCCCACACCCACACCGGCATGGTGGTCGCCAGCAAGGCGCTCGGACTCGGCCTGCGCATCGTCGGAATCAGTTCCGCCCCGCGCGACGATGCCGAGGCAGCGGGGAGGATGGCCGCCCTGGCCGCCGAACAGGCGCGCATTCTCGACCTCGACCTCAAGTTCGAGGCGGAGGACTTCGAGAGCTACGCCGAGTTCGTCGGACCGGACTACGGGGTCGTCACCGAAGAAAGTCGCGCTGCCATCAAGCAGGTCGCCCGCGCCGAAGGGCTCCTGCTCGACCCCTCGTATACGGGAAAGACCATGGCCGGGCTGATCGCCCACATCGGGCGCGGCTGGTGGTCCCGCGAACACACCCTGTTGTTCGTGCACACAGGCGGCACCCCCGCCCTTTTCGCCTACTCCGAAGAGCTCGGACTCGAAAGCTCCGGCTAATCTTCGCGTTCGCCGTATGCAGCTGCCGCAACCCGATCCCGCCCGCCTGCAGCGCCGCGACGAGCTCGTGCGCAGACTCCGCGGGCTCCTCGACGAAAGCCAGGTCATCCACCGGCAGGAGGATCTGGTTGCCTACGAATGCGACGCCCTGTCGGCGTACCGCCAGGTTCCCATGGCCGTCGTCCTGCCCCGCTCGTCGCAACAGGTTTCCGGCCTGATGAAAACCTGTTGCGACATCGGCATCCCGATCGTCCCCTGGGGGGCCGGCACCGGACTGTCGGGGGGCGCCCTGCCGCTGCAGGACGGCGTCGTCGTCAGCATGGCGGCGATGAACCGCATCCTCGACATCGACTACGACAACCGCACGGTCACGGTCGAGCCGGGGGTGACCAACCTCGGGGTGACCCATGCGGTCCAGCACCGGGGGTTCTACTACGCCCCGGATCCTTCGAGCCAGCTCGCCTGCACGATCGGGGGCAACATCGCCGAGAACTCCGGCGGCGTGCACTGCCTCAAGTACGGCACGACGACCAACAACGTCCTCGGACTGCATATCGTGCTGGCGGATGGGAAGGTCGTCGAGATCGGCGGCAAGGGGCTGGAGCGCAACGGCTACGACCTGTTGGCCCTGATGACGGGATCGGAGGGCCTTCTCGGCCTCATCACG
The DNA here is from genome assembly GCA_965206595.1 of Candidatus Latescibacterota bacterium. GTDB lineage: Bacteria > Latescibacterota > UBA2968 > UBA8231 > UBA8231 > CBDCXV01. The sequence continues at coordinate 6,235,098 of OZ242214.1, read as the reverse complement.
CAGGCGACGCTGCGCATTCTGCCGAAGCCGGAGACGGCGCGCGCCGTCATGGTGGTATTCGACAGCGTGCAGGCCGCCGGGCGCGCGGTCGCCGACATCATAGCTTCCGGTATGGTTCCCGCGGGTATGGAGATCATGGACCGGCTGGCGATAGAAGCGGTCGAGGACTTTCTCGGGTGCGGGTACCCGCGCGGGGTCGAGTCGCTGCTGCTCGTCGAGCTCGACGGTCCCCGCGCCGAGGTCGAGGCCCAGTTTCCGCGGCTCGAAGAGCTGCTGCTGGCCGCAGGGGCGGGGCAGATGAAGAAGTCGGCGAACGAGGCGGAGCGGCTGCAGCTGTGGACGGGCCGCAAGGCGGCGTTCCCGGCGATGGGCAGGATCACTCCGGATTACTACTGCATGGACGGCACCATTCCGAGGGGGCGCCTGCCGGAGGTCCTGAGCCGCATCCAGGAGCTTTCGGAATTGTACGGTCTCGCCGTGGCCAACGTCTTTCACGCCGGGGACGGCAACCTGCATCCGCTCGTCCTCTACGACGGCAACCAGCCCGGACAGCTGGAGACAGCCGAGGATCTCGGCGCCGAGATCCTCAAGCTCTGCGTCGCCGTCGGGGGCGTGCTGACGGGAGAGCACGGCGTCGGCATCGAGAAGAGGGACCTCATGCCCTGCATGTTCGGGGACTCCGACCTCGACGCCCAGGAGCGCGTCAAGGCGGAGTTCGATCCCAGCCACCTGTTGAATCCGGGAAAGGTGTATCCCGTGCTCCGGCGCTGCGCGGAAGGGCGCATGCACGTGCACGGGGGGAAACTCTCCTTTCCCGGGCTCGAGCGTTTCTGAGGGATGACCCAGGCGACTCGCGCGCGGGAACCGCTGCCGGGAGATCCGGAAGAGCTGGCCGAGACGGTGCGCCAGGCGGCCGCCCGCGGGCGCAGCCTGGTGATCGCCGGCAACGGCACGCGTTCCTTTCTCGGCCGCGGAGGACTGCAGGGGGACCGGCTGGAGCTGTCCGGGCTGGACGGCCTCGTGAGCTACGAGCCGGACGAGCTGATAGTCGTCGCGCGGCCCGGAATGAGACTGGCCGCCCTGGAGCAGCTCCTCGCCGAGCGCGGCCAGCACCTTTCCTTCGAGCCGCCGCACTGGTCCCCCGCAGCAACGCTCGGCGGCACGATCGCCATTGGCATTTCCGGACCGCGGCGTTTCAAGGCCGGGGCCGCCCGCGATTTCGTCCTCGGGATCGAGTTCGTCGACGGCCGGGGGGAGCTCGTGCGCGCCGGCGGCAAGGTTGTCAAGAACGTCACCGGCTACGACCTGCCCCGCGCACTTACCGGATCCTTCGGGACTCTCGGAGTGCTGACCGAGATCTGCCTGAAGCTGTGGCCGCGGCCGCAGAGCGAGCGCACCGTACCCATTGAAGGGCTCGGCATCGGCGAGGCGGCGGAAACACTGATGTCGTGGGCCCGTCTTCCCTGCGAAATCAGCGGCCTGGCCTGGTTCCCGGCAGGCGGCGAGGACAACCGCACCTTCGCCCGCGTCGAGGGACTGGAGGCAGCGGTTGTGGAGCAGGCGGAAGCACTGGCGCGGGAGACCGGAAGCGCCGCCGGGATACTGGATGCCGACCAGTCCCGCCGGACCTGGGGGGAAATCCGCGAGCTCTCGGCAATGCAACCTGGGGCCGGCGAGGAGCTGTGGCGCTTTTCGGTTCCCCCGAGCGCAGCGGTTTCCCTGATCGAACGGCTGCGGCCGCAGGGATTGGTGCGCTGCGGCCTCGACCAGGCCGGGGCCACCGTGTGGGCCTTGATGCGTTCCGCCTGCGACGGGGCCGCCCTGCACGCCAGCGCCCTCGACTGCGGGGGTGGAGCATGGCGGTTCTCTACCGGCCCTCAGGACGACAACAGCCAAGCCTTCACACCCCTTCCGCCGCCGCTGATGGCTGCCAACAGGGCGCTGAAGAAAGCCCTCGATCCCCGCTCGATCCTCAACCGGGGGCGCATGTACCCCGATCTGTGACACCGGACCGCGGCCGGAGGACGGCTGTACGCACCCTTTTTGACACTCCACCTATCTGTCTTTCTTTTAATTACCAAATTACTCCGCAATTCAGACGCTGTTTCGCGATGCCGGCGCCGATTGCCGGCCCCGTTTCGCGGCATTTCCCGACCCTACATGGACCAGCTGCTCGGCCCCATCCAGAAAGAGATCGACATCTTCGAACGCCGCCTCGACGAGATGTTGCGGTCGGATGTCGAAATGGTGAACCAGGTTGCCCGCTACATGGCCACCCTCAAGGGGAAGAGGCTGCGGCCGGCTCTCGCCGTGGTCTGCACCAAGGCGACCGGCTCGTGGGACGATCGCGTCATCGACGCTGGAGTCGCGGTCGAGATGATCCACGCCGCCACCATGATCCACGACGATGTCGTCGACCGCGCCGAGACGCGGCGGGGCAAACCGTCCGTCAACTCGAAGTGGAGCGACCACACCGCGGTGATGATCGGCGACTTTCTGTTCGCCCGGTCGCTCTCCCTGCTCGTCGACCTCGGCAACCGCGATGCCCTGGCCGCGGTTTCCAGGGCCACGGAACGTCTCATCCAGGGAGAAATCCACGAGTCCCAGATCTCGCTGCAGCGCGACACGAGAGAGTCCTCCTATTTCGCCATGGTGGGGGACAAGACCGCGTCGCTGATCGCCGCCTCCTGCAAGATCGGTCCCTTGATCGCCGGGGCGCCGACGCGTACAGCCGAGGCACTGGGCAAGTACGGCGAGTACCTCGGGCTCGCCTTTCAGATCGCCGACGACATGCTCGATTTCACGGGTGACGCCGACACCATGGGGAAACCGGTCGGCTCCGATTTGCGCGAGGGCAAGATCACCCTGCCGCTGATTCGCGCCCTCGCCGCGGCCGGCGACAGCGAGCGCCAGCGGATCGAGGCGATCCTCAGGCGCGAAGAGCAGGCGGAGTCCGACTGGCAGGAGGTCGTGCATTTCGTCGAAGCGCGGGACGGACTCGGCTCGGCCGCCGAGGAGGCGCGCCGATACGCAGGCATGGCGCGGGAGTGCCTGCGGGGTCTCGAGCCGTCCGTGCCGCTGGCCATCCTCGAAACCGCGGCCCGCCTCGTGGTCGAACGCGAAAATTGAGATTTGAGGGCGCGCATCCTTCTGGGCGGCGCGGGACTGCTTTTCCTGTTTCTACTGCTGCCGCCCGCGGAAGTCGCGCCTCCCGTGGAGAAGCACCATGTCGCCATGGGCACGGTCGTGCGCATTTCGATGTACGCCGCGGAGAAGGAAGCCGGTGAGCTTTTCACCCTGGCAGCAGGGGAGATCGACGCCATCGACTCGTCGCTGAGCCGGTACCGGACGGACAGCGCCGTCGGTCGCCTCAACAGCGCCGACAGTGTCGGCCTCGACGACCAGGCGCCCGGACTGCGGTTCGTGGTGGAACGGGGTCTCTACTGGTCGCGCCGAACCGGCGGGGCATACGACCCCACCGTCGGCCCTTTGACGGTGCTGTGGAACTTTCCCGAAGCCGCGGTCCCGCCGGATTCGTCACGGGTCGACTCGGCGCGTGCCCTGGTCGACTTCCGCCGGTTGCAGGTCGGCCCCTCCGGGATCGCCCTGGCGGCGCCGGAGATGCGCGTCGACCTCGGCGGATCGGCCAAGGGATACGCCGTCGACCGCGCCGTCGAGGCGCTGCGCGAGGCCGGTGTCGAGGCGGGGCTCGTCGAGGCCGGCGGCGACATCCGCTACTGGGGGGACAAGCCGGACGGCAGCGACTGGCGCTTGGGCCTGCTGCATCCCAGGGAGCGCGAACGCTACCTGGTAGCTGAAGAGGTGGGACTTCCGGCCCTTGCGACTTCGGGAGACTACGAGCAGGCGTTCGAGTTCGAGGGCAGACGCTACCACCACCTGCTCGACCCGGCCACCGGGTATCCCGCCGCAAGGGCGATCAGCGCCTCGGTATGGACGGAAACCGCGCTCGACGCCGATATCCTGGCGACCGCGGTCTTCGTGATGGGACCGGTCGAGGGTATCGAGTTCGTCGAGACGCTCCCCAGGGCCGAGGCGGTGATTTTCTACATCGAGGACGGGGCGGTTCTCCACCGGGTATCGTCCGGCCTCGACGGCCGCCTTGAGGAAATGAAACTTCCGCTGAATCCGCTGGAGTAGTGTCCCGGCAATTTCGCGGACAAGCAACTATGGGATACGTGAGAAGATGAGAAAGAACTGGAAGGTTCTCCTGAGTCTGGCGTTGATCGCCATCGCCGTTTTCCACCTGTATCCGTCGCTCGACTTCTACGGGATGTCGAGCGCGGGCCGCGAGACGATGAAGCTCAATTCCCCCGGCGAGTATTTCGACCTCCACGGACGCGCGATAACTCTCGGGCTCGACCTGCAAGGGGGAATCCATCTCGTGATGGAAGTTGATATCGAGGGGATGACTGACGACGAGGCGCAGGATGCGGTGGCGCGGGCACAGGAGGTCATCCGCAACCGCGTCGATCAGTTCGGCGTCGCCGAGCCGACCATCCAGCGCCAGGGGGTCAACCGCATCATCGTCGAGCTTCCTGGCCTGCAGGACGTCGAGCGCGCCAAGAACCTGATCGGACAGACCGCCCTGCTCGAGTTCCAGCTCGTCGAGCCGGTCGAGGACCGCAACCGCCTGCTGCAGCGCATAAGCGGCCTGCTCGCCGTCGGCAGCGAAGACAGCGCGGCCGCGGCGAGCGACGCTGAACCGGAAGTCGAAGGGGAGGCAGCCGCAATGGCGGACTCAGCAGCAGGGGAGGAGCCGGTGAGCGTGTTCGAAACCGGTGCCGAGGATGCCGAGGGACTGTTCGAGGAGCCGGAGAAGGAAGACCCCGGGTACCGCGAGCTGTCGTCGCTCCTGCAGGGCCTTGGCGACGACGTCGTCATCCGGATCGAGGACGTCCCCGCGGTCAAGGCCCACATCGAAGACCCCCGCGGCGAAGCCCTCATCCCAGAGGACGTGGAGTTCCTTTTCAGCAGCAAATCCGAAGGGGTCCCGGGGCAGCGGTTCCACAAACTGTTCCTGGTGCGCAAGAAACCGGAGATGACCGGCAACATGATCGAGGATGCCCAGGTCCAGATCAGCCAACAGATCGAGAACCTGGGGCAGCCGGTCGTCGGCTTGTCGACGACGGACGACGGCGTCCGCCTTTTCCGTCAGATCACAGGCGCCCACATCGGGGAGCGGCTCGCCATCGTCCTCGACGGCGCCGTCTACATGGCGCCCGTGTTGCAGACCAAGATCATGACCGGGCGCGCGGAAATCACCGGTCTCAGCAACGAGGAAGAAGCCAAGGACCTCGCCATCGTGCTGCGCGCCGGAGCCCTGCCGGCCAAGGTCGAAGTAATCGAGGACCGCACCGTGGGCCCCTCTCTCGGGAAGGACTCGATAGCCCAGGGGCGAGTGGCCGCGGTGATCAGCATGGCCATCGTCGCCGTTTTCATGCTCCTCTACTACCGCTTCGCCGGCCTCGTCGCCAACGTCGCCCTGGCCTTGAACATCCTCTTCGTGTTTGCGGTTCTCGCCGGTTTCTCGGCCACCCTGACCCTGCCGGGAATCGCCGGTATCATCCTGACCATCGGAATGGCGGTCGACGCCAACGTTCTGATCTTCGAACGCATCCGCGAGGAGCTGCGCTCCGGCAAGACGGTGCGCTCGGCGATCGACAGCGGCTACGGCAACGCGCTCTCCGCCATCATCGACGCAAACCTCACAACCTTCATCGTCGGCATCGTACTCTACGAGTTCGGAACCGGTCCGATCCGCGGCTTCGCACTCACCCTGTGCGTCGGGATCGTCTCGAGTCTATTCACCGCCCTCGTCATCACCCGCAGCCTTTTCGAGCTGTACACCGGCAGGGAGCGGGTCGAGTCTTTGAGCATCGGCCCGGTCGGGGTGCTGTCGAACCTGAGCATTCCCTTCATCCACTTCCGCAAGATCGCCATGCTCGTGTCCACCGCGGTGCTCGCCCTCGGCCTGGTCTCGGTGGCCGCGGTCAACAAGCTGACTCCCGGTATTGATTTTGCGGGGGGCACCCTGCTCGAGCTGCGTTTCGAACCGGCGGTTCCGGTCGAGGAAATCAGGTCCAATCTCGGCTCGGTCCCGGTCGGGGACCGCACCCGCGACTACAGCTCGAGTGAGATCAAGCAGTTCGGAGCGCCGGAGAACATCCTGATTCGCGTCACCGAATCGGAGGTGGGCACCGATGTCGCCGACGGCATCAAGCAGGTTCTGAGGTCGGGACTGGGCAGCAACATCGCCGAGGAGGCCGACTGGGTAAGGCGACAGGAAAAGGTCGGTCCCAAGATCGGCGAGGAGCTGGCCGGGGCGGCGATTCGCGCCGTGATCGTGTCGCTGGCGCTGATCCTCGTCTACATGGCCTGGCGCTTCAAACAGTTCCTGTTCGGCATCGCCGCAGTCGCCGCCCTCGCTCACGACGTGCTCATAACCCTCGGCCTGCTTTCGATTCTCGACATCGAGATCACGCTCGCGGTGGTGGCGGCGATCCTCGCCATCGTCGGGTATTCGCTTAACGACACCATCGTCGTCTTCGACCGCATCCGCGAAAACCTGCGCAGCGGCGCGCGTACCGAGTTCGGGGACACCCTCAACATCAGCATCAACGAGTGCCTGAGCCGCACCGTAGTAACATCGTTGACCACCCTGATCGCCGTCGGGGTACTGATGATATGGGGCGGCGAGGTGATTCGCGACTTCACCCTTACCCTCGCCGTGGGTATCCTGGTAGGAACCTACTCCTCCGTGTTCGTCGCCAGCCCGGTTCTCCTGGCCGGGCACGAACGTTCGCAGCGGCGACAGGAGCGGGCGCGGCGGCAGCAGCGCGGCGGCAGGTAGGCTGGCTAGCTCCCCGCCGGATGCGCGGAGCGAATACCTGCCTGCCAGGGCCGGCGGATGAAAAAGATCGGAGTCGGAGGATTGCGAAGGGCGAGGTCCTCCCTAGGAATTCCTTCGCGATTTCCCCATAACTCCCGCTGGGCGGTAGTCTGCCTGCTGCTCTTCATGGCGATGGTGACGCCGGAACCGCGACCGGGTATCGACTCTGCGTGGTCTGTCGGGTTGCTCCTGGCGCTCGCCTTCGTCGCTCAACAGATGGTCCGCAGCATCTCCGTCCCCGACGTCGTCGGCTGGATGGCCGCCGGACTGATCCTCGGACAAGGGGGGATGCGGGCGGTTCTGCCGGCTGCCTCTGGCAGTCTCGGTCTCGTCTACGCGGTGGCGGCGTTGTGGCTGGGTTGCCTAGTCGGCCTCGGCCTGGACCTGCGCTGGGAACGGCGCCGACCTCCCCTTCCTCTGGCGATCTTCCTGTCGACCGCGGGAACGGCCGCCGTTTTCGGAGGCGGGGCGATCCTGCTTGCCGGGCTCTCCGTTGAATCCGCTCTTGCCATCGGGGCCCTGGCGACCTTCTGGGGACCGATCGTCGTTTCGACGCTGACCCGGAAAAACGAACCGGTGCTGGCCGCTGCCCTCGGCGCCGGGTTCAGCCTGATCCTGCTGAGTGCCGTCCTGCTCTTCGCTGCGCAACAGGATTCGTTCGCCAGCGGCGCCGGGCAGGTTCTGTTGCGGCTGTGGTCCTCGGCCGCAGTCGGACCCGCACTGGCCCTGGTGCTGTGGCGGCTCCGGCTGCTGGGCACGCGCACGGCGTCGGTTGTTGCGCTGAGCTCCGGCTTTCTGCTGCTTGCGCTTCTCGTCCGCGACGCCCACCTGTTTGCGCTGATCGCCGGGCTGGGCGCCGGGGTGGCGCTCGCTGCACTGGACGGGTCCGGCCGTCTGCGCCAGATGTTGGAGCCGGGCGGCTCCCCGGCGGGGCTGGTTTTCTTTTCCCTCGCCGGCGCATCCCTCGATCCTTTCCAGCTGGTGACCTCCAGGGCTCCGGGTCTGTATGAGCTCCTGCTCCTGCAGCTCCTCGCGGTGGTGGCCGCCCGCCTGCTCGCACCCTCGGCCTGGCATCCGCTGCCGCTGGCCCCCCACGCTTTTTCCCGTCGCCACGGCCTGCTGCTGTTGCCGGCGGGAGCGCTGCTGTACGAGGTCGCCTTCCAGCCCGATGGCGTCGCCTCCTTGTTTGCCCCACCCCTTTCCGAGCTGGTGCGCCAAATCGCGATAGCCGACTTGCTGCTGTATGTGGTCCTGCTGCCGGCGCTCTGGCGGCTGCTCATGCCGCCTGGGGATCTGGCCTTCTTCGACCCGGAAAAGCCAGCCGAGCCCTCCTTGGGATCCGCGGCCGAACCCACGGAGAACGCCGAGCGCTGAAGCTCGCTTCGGCAACCGCGGACCTGCGTTTCTCCGGGGGAGCAGCCAAACCAGCGTAGACAGCTGAAACCCGGCCTCAATTGCCGCCGCCGGCCGCAGCCGCTCCCTGGACCGGGTCGCGCTCAAATTGTGCCCCCGAGGGAGGCATCCCTACATTCGGGTGTTGCGGTTTATTCGACGAAACAGTCCTTCGTGAAAGAGATTGCCCGCAATCTGCAAGGCGTCGAGGAGCGAATCGCGCGCGCCGCGGTTCGCTCCGGAAGGCCTCCTGGTGCCGTAACGCTCGTAGCCGTCAGCAAATCCCGCTCCGCCGAGGAAGTCGAGGCAGCGATTGCTGCCGGGGTTACCCACTTGGGGGAAAACCGGGTCCAGGAGGCGGAATCGAAGCGGGGGTTCGTGCAATCTGCCGCCACCTGGCACCTGGTCGGCCGCCTTCAGTCGAACAAGGCGGGCAGGGCCGTGGAAATTTTCGATGTCGTGCAGTCGGTGGACAGCCTCCGTTTGGCCGCCACCCTGCAACAGCGCGCGGTCCAGGCCGGGCGCTCACTCGACGTGCTGCTTCAAATCAACAGCTCCGGGGCTGCAGCGCAGGGGGGTGTCCCCCCCGAGGAGACCCTGGCCTTGGCGGAACAGGTCGCCGGGATGTCCCACTTGCGGGTTCTAGGCCTGATGACGATCGCGGAGTTCACCTCGGACGAGACTCGCCTGCGCTCCTGTTTCGGGTGCGTGCGTTCCCTGTTCGAGGACCTGGCCGCGGCCGCTATCGAAGGCGTCGAGGCGTCGGTTCTCTCCATGGGCATGAGCGGCGATTTCGAAATCGCCATTGAAGAGGGCGCCAGCATGGTGCGGGTAGGAACGGCGATTTTCGGACCGCGTGCGGCGCCATAGGAGTTTCCATTGTTCGATCACAGTTACTTTCTGATGGGAGTCATCGGGATCATTACCTCACTATTGAACGTGTACATGTGGGTGGTGATCGTCGCGGTGATGATCTCGTGGATCAATCCCGACCCCAACAACCCGATCGTTCAGTTTCTGCGCGCCGTGACCGAGCCTGCGCTCGCCAGGTTGCGCCCTTACGTGCCGAAGGTCCTGTGGTCGACCGGACTGGATTTCACCCCTCTGTTCCTGATCCTGCTGCTGCAGATCGTCATCTGGTTTCTGCGCAGCATCCATCTGTAAGGAACGAATCCGCGAACCACTTCAGCTCCCGACACGCAGACAGAAAACCAACGGCCGGCCAATAACCGGCACCAGAGACATGGTGGAATCCCTCCGAAAACAGAGTCCGACCCCCATCTTCGATCCGGTCCCCTCCCTGGTCGACTTCCCGGCCCAGGAGCGGGAAACCCTGGAGCTGTGGGATCAGACCGCCGCCTACGAGCGGTCCGTGCAGTCGAGACCGGGGTCCAACCCTTTCATCTTCTACGACGGCCCGCCGTTCGCGAGCGGCCTGCCCCACTACGGACACCTGCTGGTTTCTATCGTCAAGGACGTGGTTGCCCGCTACTGGACCATGCGCGGCTACCGGGTCGAGCGCCGCTTCGGGTGGGACTGCCACGGCCTGCCGGTGGAGAACGAGGCGGAACAACAGCTCGGCCTTCGATCGCGTAAGGACATTCTCGAATACGGCGTTCCGCCCTTCAACGACTACTGCCGCTCGCTCGTGCTGCGCTACACGGCCGAGTGGGAGCAGCTGGTCCGCCGCGTCGGGCGCTGGGTCGACTGGGACAACCAGTACCTCACCATGGACCCTGAGTTCATGGAGTCGGTCTGGTGGGTGTTCAAGCGCCTCTGGGACCGCGGCCTCGTCTACGAGGGCTACAAGTCGCTCGCCTACTGCCCGCGCTGCGCCACTGCCTTGTCGAACTTCGAGGTCAACCAGGGGTATCGCGATACCCAGGACCCTTCGATCACGATCCGCTTCCGGGTGAAGGAGGCGGAAAACACCTCGATCCTCGCCTGGACCACGACGCCGTGGACGCTTCCCGCCAACATGGCCCTGGCGATCGCCAGGGACTGCGAGTACGTCCGCGTGCAACTGCGCGACGGCGAACGCCTGATCCTTGCCCGCGAGCGCATCGATCCGGTCTTCCGCCAGCACGAGGACGAGATCGCCGCGGTCGAGGAGCAGCCTGTGGAAACTCTTCTCGGCCTCCGCTACGAGCCGCTGTTCGACTGTTTCGCAGGGCTCGCGAACGAGGGCGCGTTCCGCGTCGTCCCCGCGGACTTCGTGTCGACCGACGACGGCACCGGCATCGTCCACATCGCACCTGGTTTCGGCGAGGACGACTATCAGCTCGGCCTTCGGGAGGGACTGCCCGCTGTCTGCCCGATCGACGAGGACTGCCGCTTTACCGTCGCCGTCCCCGACTTCGCCGGCCGCTTCGTCAAGGACGCCGACACCGACATCATCCGCCTCCTGCGGCGCCGGGGCCAGCTGTTTAGCGAAAGCTCCCTGGTGCATTCGTACCCGTTCTGCTGGCGCTGCGAATCCCCCCTGATCTACCGCGCCATTTCGAGCTGGTTCGTCCGGGTCGAGAACATCAAGGACTCGATGCTGGGCGCCAACGAGCAGATCTGGTGGATCCCGGAGCACATCCGCGGCGGGCGCTTCGGAAAGTGGCTGCAGGGAGCCCGCGACTGGTGCATCAGCCGCGACCGCTACTGGGGAACGCCGCTGCCGGTCTGGCGCAACGACGAAACAGGTGAAGCCGTCTGCGTCGGCAGCGTCGAGGAGCTCGAACGGCTCAGCGGACGGACGGTCGCCGACCTGCACAAGCAGTTCGTCGACGACATCGAGATCCCCGCGCCGTCGGGCAACGGGGTGCTGAAGAGGGTCCCCGCGGTGCTGGACTGCTGGTTCGAATCCGGGTCGATGCCGTATGCGCAGAATCACTATCCGTTCGAGAACCGGGAGTACTTCGAGCAGAACTTCCCCGCCGACTTCATTACTGAGTCTCTCGATCAGACGCGGGGGTGGTTCTACACCCTGACCATCCTCGCCGCGGCCCTGTTCGATAAACCGGCCTACCGCAATTGCATCGTCACCGGCATGCTGCTCGCCGAAGATGGCCGCAAGATGAGCAAACGGCTGAAGAACTACCCCGAGCCGACGGAGATGCTCGACCTCTACGGGGCCGACGCGCTGCGCCTCTACCTGTTGAACTCTCCGGCCCTGAAGGCCGAGGAAATGCGCCTCACCGAGACCGGCATCAGGCAAAGTCTGCGCGACGTCATCATCCCATTGTGGAACGCCTACAGCTTCTTCGTCACCTACGCCGGGGTCGACCGCTGGTCGCCGGCCGAACCGCGCGACCCCGGGGCGGGGAACCTGCTCGACCGCTGGATCCTCTCGGAGCTGCAGACCCTTGTCCACGACATCAACGCCGAGATGGAAGCCTACCGGCTGTACCGGACGGTGCCGGCCATGGTCGCCTTCGTCGAGAAACTCACCAACTGGTACATCCGCCGCAGCCGGCGCCGTTTCTGGAAATCGGAGGACGACGACGACAAGGCGTCGGCATACGCGACTCTTTACCGCGTACTGGTGACCTTCGTCAAAAGCCTGGCGCCGGTGCTGCCCTTCGCGACCGAGAAGATCTACCAGAACCTGGTGCGCTCGTGGGACGGCGACGCACCGGTGAGCGTGCACCTGTGCGACATGCCCGCGGCCGACGAGGAGATGCGGGATCCCGGACTCGAGGAGCAGATGGCGCTGGCCGCGCGGGCGGTGAACCTGGGACGCTCCTTGCGCAGCAGGCACGAGATCAGGATCCGCCAGCCCCTCGGCCGCGTTCTGCTTCTCCCCCCCGACGAGACCGGCGGGGAGAAGCTCACGGCCCTTGCCGACCTCGTCGCCGACGAGCTCAACGTCAAGGAGGTCGTTTTCGTCGAGGACGAGGCGGAGATCAGCGAGGTCTCCTGCAAGGCCAACTACCGCGCTCTCGGACCCCGTTTCGGCAAACGCGTGAAGGAGGTGGCGGCTTTCATCGAGAAGCTGACTCGCGCCGAGGTGACGCGCCTGGCCGCGGGCGAACGCTTCGCCGTCGCCGGAGGTACCATCGGCGCTGATGACGTGCAGCTGACGCGCTGCGAGAAAGAAGGGGTGGTGGTTGCCGTCGACGGCAACCTGTGCGTCGGCCTCGACGTCGCTCTCGACGAAGAGCTGATCCGTGAAGGGACCGCGCGCGAAGTGGTGAACCGGGTGCAGAACATGCGCAAGACTGCGGGGCTCAATGTTGCGGATCGAATCCGCCTGTGGATCGCGGGTTCCGAACCAATTGTGAACGCCTCCCGGCACCACCGCTGCTACATTGCTGCGGAGACGTTGGCAATCGAAATTCGGCTTGACGAACTTCCCGGAGATGCCCTGCTGCGCCAGGAGAGCGACATCGACGGCGAGACCGTTATTTTCGCGATCGACCGCGCCTGAGCCTTCGCGACTTTCAGATGACCACCACAGAGAGCTGAAGACCGATGAATGCCGAAGATCTGGGGTATTTAAAGAACCTGCTGACCGAAAAACGGGTTCAGGCGAATGCCGACCTCGAAGAGCTGGAAAGAGTCTCCCGCAGCGACGACGCCCAGGAGTCGTCGGAAGACCGCTCCGCCTACTCCCTGCACATGGCCGACCGCGGCACCGACGCCATGGAGCGGGAGAAGAACCTGCTGCTCGCCCAGCGCGAGGGGAACTACATCGATTACCTCGACGAGGCCCTGCAGCGGATCGAGGCCGGCACCTTCGGCATCTGCCGCGTCTGTGGGGGCGAGATCGGCCTCCCCAGACTGGAAGCGGTGCCGACGGCGACCCAGTGCATCGCCTGCAAGTCGAAGGATGACAAGGTCAGCGGCTGGTAACCCGGGCGGCGGCGAAAGATCCCCGTGGCAGCGGGTTTCCCTCCCCCTCCTTCTCGTTCCCCTGATTCTGGCGTTCGACCAGGCGACCAAGCTCCTGGTCGCGACCTCGATGGCTCGGAACGACTCGATAAAGGTTCTCGGCGGTTTCTTTCGCTTGACCTACATCCACAACCGCGGTGCCGCCTTCGGCCTCAGCTTGGGCGGCCCCGAGATCCACACTTTCGTGTCGGTAGTTGCTCTCGTCGTTCTCGCCTACCTGTTCCGCACCCTGCCTTCCGATTCAAGGCTGTTGCGGGCGGCAGTGACCATGGTTCTCGGCGGGGCGCTCGGCAACATTATCGACCGCATTCGCCTGGGGGAGGTGATAGACTTCTTCGACTTCGGCATCGGGCCGGACTGGCGCTGGCCGGTCTTCAACGTCGCCGACTCGTTCGTGACCGTCGGCATCGTCATCCTCGCCATCGGCTACAGCCGTCGAAAGGATCCCGAGCCGCGGCCGGGTGAGGGCGAGCCGGCCGTCGCGGAGTCCGGGCGCGTCGCCGGGAGCTGACGCCACCCCCCTCCACCCCCCCGCACGGTCTCCCGTCGGGACGCTGCAAACTCCGTTGCGCATGTCCCATCCCGGCGCCCCGGTTCGAGTTGTCATTACCGACGAGGAGGAAGGAGAGCGTCTTGACCGCTTCCTCGCCGAACGCTGCGGCCCGCTATCCCGGAGCCGTATTCAGACGCTGATCGACGGAGGAGCCGTTCGCGTCGGGGGGGAACCGCGGCGCGCCAGCTACCGGGTCAAGGCCGGTGACCTCGTCGACATGACGATCCCCGCCCCTGCAAGGCTCGACCTCGAACCCGAGGAGATCCCCCTCTCGGTCCCGTACGAAGACGAGGATCTTCTGGTTGTCGACAAGTCCACCGGGATGACCGTTCACCCGGCTCCAGGATTCCGTACGGGAACCCTGGTGAACGCCCTCCTCCACCGCTGCCGGGATCTTTCCGGCATCAACGGGGCTTTGCGGCCCGGCATCGTCCATCGTCTCGACCGCGACACCACCGGCCTGATGGTCGTCGCCAAGAACGACCACGCCCACCGCCACCTCGCCGCCCAGCTCGAGGCGCGGACCCTCAGCCGGGTCTACACCGCCATCGTCTGGGGAGATCCGGGCGCGGGGCGGATCGAAGCCGCTATCGCCCGCAACCCCCGGGACCGGGTGAAGATGGCGGTCCGCGAAGAGGGACGCCGCGCCGTCACCCATTACCGGACCTGTGAACGGTTCGCGTTCCTGAGCCTGATTCGCGTCGAGCTGGAAACCGGCAGAACCCACCAGATTCGCGTCCACATGCAGCACGCGGGTCATCCCGTTTTTGGCGATCCCGTCTACGGGGGACGCACCCGACTGCGCGGAATCGCCGCGGAGCACCGCTCCCTCGCGCGGCAGGCGCTCGAGCTGATCGGGCGCCAGGCCCTGCATGCGAGCAGGCTCGTTTTCGAACACCCTTCCACCGCAAAAACCGCGGGCTTTTCCTCGCCGCTGCCGGAAGATATGGAAAGGGTCCTGGAGCTGTTGCGGAGGCAGGCGTGATTGCACGCCGTCTGTTGCCGGTCCTCGCGCTGCTCTCCCTGCTGGCCACCTGCGCACCGGCACCGCGCTACACGAGCGAGCCAACTGGTGGCCGTGCGGTCGTGAAGGAGCTGCGTGCCCGCCAGCAGGCCCTGCGCAACAGCAGTCCCCGGCGGTTGCTCGAGGTTGCGGACGGGTACCTCGGAATACCCTACAAATGGGGAGGTACGACCCGCGGAGGGATGGATTGCTCGGCCATGGCCCGGGCCATCGTGCGCGAGGCCTACGGCATCGAACTCCCCAGAACCTCGAAGCAGATGTTCGTCGTCGGCGCCCCGATCAGCAGCCGTGACGACCTGCGGCCTGGAGACCTCCTCTTTTTTCGCATCGCCGCCTCCGGACCGGGCATTTCGCATGTCGGCGTCTACGTCGGGGGCGACCGTTTCATCCACGCAAGCCTGAGCCGGGGCGGGGTGATCGACAGTCTCAACCAGCCTTATTTCGGCAGCCGCTACGCCGGCGGCCGCCGGCTGACCCACTGACTTCCCACCCACCTGTGCGCGCCCTGCTGCAGCGATCGAGACGGGAGGCTCCGCTCTGGGGCTGCGCCGCCCTGGTGGAGGGATCGTGGCTGGTACTCGCCGCACAAGGAGATCTGCGCCCCGTCGTACCCCGGTTCTGGATGCTGTTCGCCATCGCCTTCGCCGGGTATCTCCTGGGGGCCGCTTCGGTTGCCCGGCGGCGCGGCTCACTGGCCTTCATTCTGATCGGCGCCGCGGTTTTCCGCCTCACCCTGCTGCCGGCGGTTCCCAACCTGTCGGACGACATCTACCGCTACCTGTGGGACGGCCGCGTCCAGCTCGCCGGGATCAACCCCTATCTGCACGCCCCCGCTGATGCCGCCGTGGAGGAACTGCGGGACGCCCACTACCCCCACATCAACCACAAGAGCGTGTCGACGATCTACCCGCCCCTGGCACAGCTGTTCTTTCTCGGTGTTTCCGCGGCCAGCCATACCGTGCCGGCGATGAAGATCGCCCTTCTCTGCTGCGAGGCGCTGCTGGCCGCGACCCTGATTCTCCTGCTGCGGCGCACCGGGCGCGACCCCAGATGGGTCTTCCTCTACCTCTGGAACCCGCTCGCCGTGCTCGAGATCGCCGGCAGCGGCCATATCGACGCCCTCGGCACCGCACTGCTGATGGCAGCGGCGGCCCTGATGCTGGACGGCCGCCGGGCCGCGGCGGCCCTGGCACTGGCTGCGGCCGTGCTCGGCAAGCTGTTCCCGCTGCTGGCGGCACCGCTCTTCTGGCGCGAGTTCGGAAAGCATGAAGGGAGGGACCTGCGCGCCTGGTTTCGTCCCGGAGGCCGCCTGCCGTTTCTGCTTCTGCCTCTCGGAGTCCTTGCCGGGTACGCTCCCTACGCCGGTGCAGGCACCGGTCTTTTCGACGGCCTGTCGGCGTACTCAGCGAGATGGCGCTTCAACGACTCGGTTTTCTCTCTCGTATCCGAAGGTTTGCAGCTTGCCGGAGTCGAGACCGATGCAGCCCATGCAGCCGCTCGCCTGATCTGCGCAGGCGCGGTGGCGCTCGCTTGCCTTGCGGCTCCCGTGCTCATCGCCAATCCACTGCGCGTGCTTTTCGCGGTTCTGGCCGTTTTCATTCTGTTTTCCCCGACTTTGCACCCATGGTACCTGCTCTGGATTCTCCCCTTCCTGCCGTTTTTCCCCAGCCCCGCCTGGCTCTGCCTCTCTGGCCTCGTAGTCCTTTCCTACGAGGTACTGGGGCGCTACCTCCACCTGGGCGTCTGGGAAGAGCAGGTCTGGGTGCGGTGGGTGGAGTTCGCCCCTTTTTTCCTCCTGCTCGTCGCGGTTCCCATCCTGCACGGACGGCTTCCTTCTTTCCGGCAGCAAACCACCCCGGACGCGGACTGAACGGAGCCCCGATCCTTCCCTGAGATATCTCAGGGAGACCTCCGTGGCAGGAAATTATCAGACCCCCAGAAACCTGTTGTTCCTCCGGGCGTCCGATCCTGCGAATGAATCGGCGTCTTCACCTCTGTATCCGTGCCCTCTGCCGCCCTTTCCAGTCTCGGCTTGTGCTCGCCCCGCCCACAGGAGCGGCTTTCATACGGCACTTATGAGGTCCGGCAGGTCACTGCTTATATTCTCGAAGCGACTTGGCCTCCCCTTTGGAGCGGCCCCGGGAAGGCATGCCCCAATTGCAGCACATCGACGAGTGGGGCGCCCAGGACTTACCGGCACCGGTCCGGCCCACACTTCGGGCGGTTGCCGCATCGGGGGGTAGCTGAACGGCAGCATCCCCGTCCCCATTCCGAAGGCGGAATTCAGCCGTCTCCGGCATTGCAGACAGCCCATGGCAACGAATTTTTCGAAGGTCGCTACAGAATCCGGAATCGACGCTTGCCGGCCGGGCACCCGCCTCGCCCGGTCCCTGTGCGCCGCACTGGTTGTCATGTCATGCCTGGTTTGGAGCGGCTGTTTCGAGGTGGTCAAACGCCGCCCCGAGGCCGAGAAGCCCTGGTGGGAGGGCCCGGGGAACCGGCCGAATGGTGAGATTGTCCAAGAAGATACCGCCCGTGGAGACGTGGCGGGCTCGCCCGAGGGCGGCGCCGATGCTACGAGCGAGGTTGTCAGTGCCGGGGACTCTCTGCCGGTGAAGCCGGCGGTTCCGGATCCGGCCTTCGCAGCAGGGATGGACGCACCCGCCTCAACGCCGGAGGCATCGGGAAGCCGCGTTCCCGGGGCCGGGGCCACGGGCGGAAGTGAGATCTCCGGTGGACGGGACCCCGAGTTGGATCGCAGGCTGAAATCGCTTCACGCCGCGCGCAGCCGCAGGCAGAAGGAAAACGTCGAGCGAGTAAACGAATACGCGCTCTGGTGCATCGAAAACGGTATGTGGAAGGAAGCGCGGTTCCACCTCGAGAAAGCGCTCGCCGCGGACAGCGTATCGGCCAGTCTGTCCAACAATCTCGGCGTCGTGTACGAGCGCCTCGGAGAGCGGGAGGAAGCCGAGCTCGCCTATCAGCGGGCGCGCGCGCTCAATCCCAGGCGAGAGGCGTACAGGGCCAACCTGCGGCGGCTGCAGGGACGCAAGTCGAGAGAGGTCCTGAAGGACGGGGAACAGGTCGATTCACTGGCGACGGGGCTTGAGGGTCTCGGACTGGATGCCCCTGTCGGGTCCGGCGGCGACGCCGGCGAGAGCGGCGATCCTGACGGACAAAATCCCGGCACTGAACCGGAAAGCAGGTGAGAGTCTTGAAACCCGGCATTCGATACATCGGACCCTTCGGAGCACTTCTGGCGAGCCTCCTCCTTGGCGCCGGCGAGGTGGCCGCCCAGGACGTCGTGTCTTCCCAACTGCGCCAGGGCTTTGGCAAAAACAAGGTGCGTTACAAGGACTTCGACTGGCACTATGTCGAAAGTGAGCACCTGCTGCTTCACTACGAGCCGGAGTTCGAGGATCTCGCCGACAGCGCCATCCTCTTTCTCGAGGAGGCCTACGATCACATCAGCGGCCTGATGCGCCACGAGCTTTCGACGAAACCGCCGATCGTAATCTTCAAGTCGCACTACGAGTTTCAGCAGACCAACATCATCCAGGCCTTCCTGCCTCCGGGGGTGGCCGGCTTCGCCGAGCCGCTGCGCTACCGCATGGTCATCCCCTTCGACGGCGACCTCGACAACTTCCGCAACGTCCTCGTGCACGAGCTGATGCACATCTTCCAGTACGACATCGTCAACCGCGGACCCGTTAAACGGATCACCAACCCGGTCGCCCACCCGCCCACCTGGATCATGGAGGGGCTGGCGCAGTTCGCCGAAGGTGAGGCCGGCATGGGCACCATCGACGAGATGGTGCTGCGCGACGCCGTCCTCACCGACGAGCTGATTCCCCTTGAGGTGATGGACTCTTCCTGGGACTACCTGCCCAATGCGTTCCTCGCCTACAAGCAGGGCCACAGCCTGATGGAGTACATCGAGGCGAACTACGGCCCTGAGAAGATCAGCAGAATTCTCCGCGTATGGGACAGCCGGACCGACACCGACAAGCTCCTGGAACGGCTGCTCGACGTCGACATGAAGACCCTCGACGAACGCTGGCAGGCGCACATGCGCAAGAAGTACTGGCCGCTGTTGCAGAACCGCGACTACGTCTCGGAATTCGCCACCCGGGTCGTGCAGGACGACGACGTCCATTCGCTCTACGCGGCTCCGCGCTGGTCCCTCAGCGGCGACATGCTCGCCGTGCTCTCCACCGACGGCGTCGAGGAGCATATCGACATCATCAGGCTGCGCAACGGCACGGTTATCGAGCGCATCACCACGGGCATGCGCACCGCGATTTTCGACGACCTGACCTTCGGCCAGGGCTCGGTCGCCTGGGCTCCCGACGGCCGCACCATCGCCTTCGTCGCCAAAAAAGGGCCCAAGGACCTGCTGCTTCTGTGGGACCTCTACAACAAGGAAGTAACCGGGACCATCGTCTTCGAAGACCTCGAGGTCATCAGGGGCCTCGATTGGGCTCCCGACAGCCGGCGCCTGGCGTTCGTCGGCACGGGGTACGGCCAGAGCGACATCTACTATGTGGACGTCGACTCCCGGCAGCTGACCCAGGTGACAGGCACTCCGACCCGCGAAGACTACCCGGCATGGTCTCCGGATGGCGCCAGGATCGCGTTCAGCGCCAAGCGCGACGGCCAGTTCGACATTCGCGAGTACGACGTCGCGACCGGCCGCACCCGGGGCCTCATTTCCAGCCCGACCGACGATATGTGGCCCCAGTGGCTGCCCGAAGGCAACAAGATGCTTTTCGTCTCGACGCGCGAGCGCATAAACGACCTCTTCGTCCAACACCTGGAGACGGGTCGGGAGTTCCGCATCACGCGCACCATCAGCGGCGTCATGTCGCCGGCGCTGTCCCCCGACGGCAAGCAGATCGTGCTGGGAACCTATTATCACGGCCGCCAGGAGTTGTACCGGCTCGACATGCCGAGCTGGCCGGAGATCAAGGGCAGGGATGCCGAGCTGGCTGCCCGGGTGTCCGGGCCGGGCGGGGCGGAGGCCGCTTCCCCTCAGGCGGCGGAGCCAGTGACCCCCGCAGCCGCGGACACGTCAGCGTTGGCGGCGGTCCTTCGAGATACGCCGCTGGACGGCCTCGCCGATGCGGCTCCCTCTCTCCTGGATCAGGCGGCCTTCGGTCAGGGGAAGGCGGTCAAACTGGCGGAGGCATCTCAGCCGCTGGACGCTGTCACCGGGATTTCCGAAGTACCCGATTCCCCGGAGGCGGTCCCACCGGTTGCGGCCTCCGGTGGTATTCAGCTCGAGTCCGGCCTTGCAGGGAACGGGGCGCTCGCCCTTGATGAAATGCCGCGACGGCGCTATACACCCACGCTGGAATTCGACGGCGTTTCGTTTCAGATGGGGTATTTCAACGGCTTCCTGTCAGGCATCGCCCAGTTGAGCATGAGCGACCTCCTCGGCAACCACTCGCTGGTGATGTTCACCGACTACGTCGGCTCGCGGGAGATCAACAACGACTTAACCTTTGCCGTCGGCTACAGCTACTTCGGCCAAAGGCCGACCTACAGCGCCACCATCTTCAACTGGAATCAGTATTTCAACGACACCGAAAACCGCCTGTTTTTCTTTCGCGGCCGCCAGGTGCGCGGATTGGTACGAAGCCGTCAGGGGGGCCTGTTGACCGACGCGACCTATCCCCTCGACATATACCGCCGCGTCGAGTTGAGCTACTCTTTTGTCGACGAGAGGCGGGAGCTGATTTGGCCGGAAACGGAGACTATCGAGAGCTTCAGCACCCACCTGTTCAAGACCGCCTACGTCCACGATTCGCTCAACAACGGCCTGCTCGGTCCGACGTCGGGCCGCAAGTACTACCTTTCGGTCGGGCGCACCCTGGTTCTCACCGGCGGCGACCGCTCATTCTCCCACATCGAAGCGGACTATCGTCACTATGTCCGCTTGGGCAGGTGGTCGGTGCTGGGGCTGCGCGGGGTCGGCGTCGGCTCGCTGGGTAGAGACGGGCTTACCTACAATCTCGGCGGGCCCTCCTGGGTTCTGCCCTTCTATCCGGGTTACAACCTCAACGTCGGACCGCTGCGAGGGTACCCGTTCTCCGAGTTCACCGGAAGCCGCGTCCTCCTGGTCAACAGCGAGGTCCGGGTTCCCTTCATCCGCAACATTACCTTCGGGTGGCCCGGGACCTTCGCCATCCCCGCGGTCGACGGCAGCTTCTTTTTCGACCTCGGTGGGACCTGGAAGGACGGAGACACACTCGAACCGTGGCCGCTGATGCAGCCGGACGCCCCGCGCGAAGAAGAGGGAGAGCCGCGCAAACTGCGCGCCGGAGTGGGATTCGGCCTGCTCGTCTACTTCCTGGCTCCCATGAACTTCGAGTTTGCCCGCCAGACGGACCTGAAGGACTTCTCCGACTGGCGCATGCACTTCAGCTTTGGCAAAAGCTTTTAGTGTCGCCCTGGTAGGCGCCGCGCTCGTATTCGGGCTGGCCGGTTGCGCCGGACGCTCGGGCAAAGGCTCGTTCAAGCAGGTCGAGTTCCGGGCGCCAGCGCTGCCGGATCCGGAACTCTCCCCGCTGCTCAAGGACGTGGAGACCATCGGCGTCCTGTCCGGAACCAACATCGAGGAGGTTCGGGGCATGGACATAGAGAAGGTGATGGGCCGCCTGACCGATGCGACGGCCAAGTCGATCAGCCACAACCTCCCGGAGAGCCGCGTGATCGCCCAGGACGAGATCCGCTGGCATTTCAAGGAAGTTTTCTTCGACTCCACTTGGCTTGCTGCGGAGGAGAATCGCACCGGCCTGCGAGAGGAGCTGGAGATCGACGCGGTGATCTACCTCGTCCTGGAAAGCTTCCAGGCGCAGATGACCCCGGTATCCCCGAGCCGGTACGGGATGGTGCACACGCCGGGTATGAACATCTCGGTCGACCTGAAACTTTCGCTGATCAACCTGCGGACCGGCGGGTCGTGGACCCAGCAACGCCAGCGCAGCAGCAACTGGCAACCGATGCAGGTCAACCTGCTGGGCGGCGGGGACGGCGGGGAGCGCCAGTTGCTGTCCGCCTTGACGGGGCCGCTGAGGCAGTTCCTGATACGCGTGGCACCTCCGCCGACGCTGGAAGGCCGGCATTTCGATCTCTCGGGAGAGTGAGCCGAGCCGCCCGCAGGTGTCTCCAAGGACCAAAAAGAGGCGGATGGCCCGGAACGGGTCATCCGCCTTCTCGTCGTGCGATTTTCGGAGCTGAACCGGCAGCTAACGGCGGCCTCGTCTACTCCCGGCATTCGACTCGCCCGAAGATTCTTCTTCCGTCGCCTGCTTGGCGGCCGGGGCGGAGGATGTCGAGGTTGTCTCCCGCTTGGTCGTCGGTGCGGTTCTGGTAGCGCGGGGAGTGTTGCGGCGCTGCCAGTTCTGCCTGTCGGTCTCGATCCTCTGCATCCGCAAGGCCTCTTCATCGATCGTGGGCAGATGATCCTGGGTGGTATTGGTGAGGGCCCGGACATCCTCCCTCAGCTGGAGGAGCTCCGACGTGGTCACCAGCTCGTACCCTGGAGGCACGTAGACCCCGTCGGGGTTCACGTAATACGGATCGTAGCCGTAGCCGTAGGGACCGTAGCCGTTGTTGTAGTACGGATCATTGCCGTAGCTGTAAGGCGCCCCGTAGCCGCCATACGCACCGTAGGGGCTGCTAAAGGCTCCCATTCCGTAGGCGCCGTACTGGGAGTTGTACCCGAAGACCGGAAAACCCTGGCGGCCATAGTCGTACGGGCTGTCCCACCGGTCGCGGTCGTCGAAACGACCGATGGTAGGTGCGTACCCGTCCTTGATGATCTCCTCTTCCCAGCGGGCGTAGCGGGCATCTTCCCTGGCATCATCGGCGGCGTACGGCGAACTCAGCACCGTGTAACATCCGCTCAACGACAAGCTGACGGCGCCCAGGCCGACGATCACAATTCCTGTCCCTTTTTTCATGATGAACACAACCTCCTGTTTTCAGCCTGTTGTGTCTTTTTCGCACTGGCTGCCCAACCCTTCACAGGCAATTTTCTTTCAATATACACCCGGTATCGGTTCGATCCAAGGCTCCCGCGAGGTCAGAAGTGATAGGACAACCCTATGAAGGCCCGGTCCACGGTGACCTCTTCCTGCAAGGGATGCTCCAGGCGCTCGAAGGTTCCGCGGTTCCAGGCGAGATTCACCTCTACCGCCTCCTCCATTTCCAGGCCCGCGCCAAAGGTCAGGAAGGCGCGGTCCCGCTTGGCGATTACGAGAGGATTCGTCTCGCTGTCGACCTCCCGATTAGCATCGCGCGGACCGAGGAAGGGTAGCGGGTCGGTGTAGTACCCCGCGCGCAGGTCGAGGGCCACCACCGGCACCTGCCACTCAACCCCGAAGTGGTAGCGGGTCCCGTCCCGGTACTGAGACTCGAAGGAGGTGTTTGCCCGTACTTCGCTTTCGTCTTTTCCGCGGTACTCGGTCTGCGTCCACTCGGCCACGTGGACACCGGCGGCGAGCAGCAGCCCGGGAACGGGACGTAGCGACACGCCGACCCCGAACTCGAGCGGCAACGAGATCTCGTACGAATCCTTTATCGGCTCGTTCGGTGTTTCCACCAACGAGCCGTCGTCGTATTCGATCGAATTCCAGCCGGCCTCCGGAGGTGCTTTGAAGGTGTAGCGTACTTCGTGCGTCGGTCCGGTCCCGACCGTCAACCCGAACCGCACCACGGGCGACCGGACCATGGCGCCCAGGGTGACCTGGTAGGTCGTCTGGTAGTCGTCGACAAAGACCTCTCTCGCCGTGAACCGCCTTTCGAGAAAGTAGTCTTCGCTATCCAGCGTTTCGTATTCGTTGACCGCCTCGTCCTCCCCGGAAATCAGGCTGGCTGCGACCCCGAGGGAGATCGAAGGGGAGACGTCCGCCGCAGCCGCCACCGAAGTCATGGCCAGCTCCCCTTCATGGCTGAAGTGGTTGTCGAACGACAGACTGTCGGCGGCGACGAAGCCGCGCTCCCGCAAGCTCCAATCGAAATCCTTGACGCGATTGAAGCCGGCGGCGAACACTAGACTGCCCCTGTACACCGGGTAGGGATAGACGAATCCGAGCGAACCGAAGCGCGTGTTGCTGAGTTCGGAGCTCGAGCCGGTGCCTTCCAGCTCCGATTCGTTGGTGACCCCGTTGCGCAGGAAGGCGACATGGACTTCCCGCTCCTGCACCTGCACCAGTCCGGCCGGATTCCAGAAGATCGCGGTGAAATCATCCGCTACTCCCGCGTAGGCTCCCCCCATCCCCATCGCCCGCACCCCTACCCCGGCGAAGTGGTCTACAGCGCGCTCCTCCTGGGGAAACACCGGGATCGCCAGCGCCAGCGAAGTCAATGCCATGATCAACCGGGATGTCAGCATCCTCTCAGAACTCCTCGGTATAGCGGATGGATATCTCTCGGCTGATGTCGGGATCCGCAGATAATAGCTGATAAACCGGGTCTCCGGATTCCGGCGCGTCCCGATTTCTGAGAACGTTTTTCAGCAGAATGCCGATACCGATGTTCGGTACCGCAGACCAGTATGCACCGAAATTCAGGTAGCCCTTTCCCGATCCCAGCGTGTCATCTCCGTTGTCGTTGATGGCCAGGTCGTACTCGCCGACGATCGACAGCTGCCTGCCGATCCTCTTGTCGACGCCCAACCACCCGGACAGATCCCCGTCGTCCGCGTCTTCGCGCGTCAGGTTGATTCCGGCATGAAGGCCGAACTGGCCCACGGCGGAGGAGTAGTTCTTGCTGAACGCCGCGAACAGTCCCTTCGATTTTATCTGGTAGCGGTTCTCTTCGTAGGCGCCGTACCCCTGGGTTTCGTATCCGATGGCTACCCCCGGCATTGCCGAACTCTCCTCGATCACGCGATAGCGAGCCGCGGCCTCTACACGGGGATACCAGGAAACCGCGTCGTCGCCGATGATCTCCGTGCCGCCGAAGGAAAGGCCGATCGCAATGCGCTTCAGGATCCCGGCGTTCACCTCGCCGATTACACCGCCGTTCGAAAACAGCCGCAGGTCGATGCCGAAGCGCCCCTTGGAGGTCAGTCCGGCGGTCGGGCTGTCGACCAGCCGTACCGGCTCCGCCTCCTGCGCCCAGGCGCTCGCGCAGAGCAACAGCAACGTGAAAATCATGCTGGCCGGCTTTCCTTGCAGGCGTGGCAATCTGGCACTCTCCATAGTCAGCTGGTCCCTATGCCGAGCTTGCAGAAGCGAAGCGACCGCGAGCCGGCACCGTCGTACTCCATTTCAACCTGCCAGCGCCGCGGCGGCAGCCGCTCCGACGCCCGCTCCGCCCACTCTACCAAGCATATGCCATCTCCGTCGAAGAATTCATCCGCCCCGAAGCTGTCGAGCTCGCCAGCGCCCGAGAGGCGGTAAAAATCGAAGTGGGAGATGGTAATCGCAATGCCGGGGCGACGTCCGGAGTACTGGTTCATCAGGATGAATGTCGGGCTGTTAACGGTCTCTTCGACGCCGAGCCCGGTGCAGATTCCCTGGATGAAACAGGTCTTGCCGGCCCCCAGTTCGCCGCTGAGAGCCACCAGCTCTCCGGGACTGAGCAGAGCGGCGAATCGAGCCCCCAAGGCCCGCGTTTGGGCGGCCGAATGGGTCGTCTTCACGCCGCCGGTGAAACCCGGATCCGGCCAGGAGGACGATACCTCCGCAGAGGTCCCGCTCGTCATCGCGGCTCAAGGGTGACCACTGGCAGGATCATCTCCTCCAGGGAGATGCCGCCGTGCTGGAAGCTGTCTTTGTAGTGGCGCTGATACTCATTGAATTTCCTGGGATACACGAAGTAGAAATCTTCCTTTGCGATCAGGTAGTTGCCCCCCAACCCGGCGTGGGGGAGTCCGTACGTGAGCGGTTCCGCAATCAGCAGGGCGTCCTTCGAATCGCAGCGCAGGTTCCGCCCCTTTTTGTAGCGCAGGCTCGGGGATGTCTGACGGTCGGCGTGGACCATGGTCGCGCGCCTGCCGCGCACGGCTCCGTGATCCGTCGTCAGGACGACGACGGCATCCATACGCGCAACCTTCTTCAGCAGCTCGAACAGCGAGGAGTGCTCGAACCACGACTGCACCAGGGAGCGGAAGGCACTCTCCTCAGGGGCTATCTCCCGCAGGAGCTCGGAGTTGGAACGGCCGTGGACCAGCATGTCGAGGAAGTTGTAGACCAGCGCGACCAAGGGGGCGGTCCCCATCGAATCCACTCGGCGCGCCGCATCCCGCCCCTCTCCCGCCTCGAGGATCTTGGTGTAGCGCGTGGGCCCGGCGAGTTCAATCCCCGCGGCGGCGATCAGGTCGTCGAGAAAGCGGTGCTCGTGACGATTGAGGCTCTGTTCGTCGTCGGTTCCCGTCGACCACTGCTCTGCGTACTTCGACGCTATCTCGCTTGGAAAGAGGCCGCTGAAAAGGGCGTTGCGGGCGTAGGGAGTCGCCGTAGGCAGGATCGAGTAGTAGTGCGACCGCCGCACGTTGAAAAATTCCGAAATCAATGGTTCTACCGTTATCCACTGATCGAGCCGCAGGCAATCGATGACGATGAAGAAGACCTGCTTCCCGGCTTGCAGATGCGGTGTGACGTTTTCGGAGACGACATCGACCGACAAGGGCGGCGAGTCCTCTTCGCTCTTCACCCAGGTCGGGTATTCCCGCTCGACATAACGGGCGAACTCCTGGTTGCACTCGCGCCGCTGGTCCTCGATCATCCGCATCAGTCCGCGGTCGCCGATCCGTGAGATCTCGATGTCCCATTCGCACAGCAGACGGTGGATGTCGATCCAGGTGTGCCAAGTCTGGGTTCCTGAAAGCCATTCGCGGATCTGGTTGGCATGCGACACATACGCCGGGCCGGCCTGGCTCTGGCGAATTTGCCTGGAGTCGAGGATTTTCCGGCAGGCCATGAAGATCTGGCTCGGGTTGACCGGCTTGGTCAGGTAGTCATCGAGGCGGCGGCCGATGGCCTCGTCCATCAGGTGCTCTTCCTCGTTCTTGGTGATCATGATCACAGGGACGTTGGGATCCTGGTTTTTCACTTCCTCGACGGTAGCGAGGCCGTCGAGCCCGGGCATCATTTCGTCGAGAAGCACGATATCGAAATGCTCGCGGCGCATCAGTGTTATCGCGTCCTCCCCGTTGCTGACCGGGGTCACCTCGTAGCCGCGCTCGTTGAGGAACAGGCAGTGTGAGCGGAGCATGTCGATCTCATCGTCCGCCCACAGCACCTTGCGCCGATTCGACTCCATCATTCCCCCCTTGACCGCGGTTCGTCGGCGGAGCCGTTGCCCGGACCCCGTACCGGCAGCTCTACCTCGAAGGTCGTCCCCCAGCCCGCGGCGCTGTGGGCGATCTGGATGCGGCCTCCGTGGTACTCCTCCACGATTCGTTTCACAAAAGCCAAGCCCAGTCCCCAACCCCGCTTGCGGGTGCTGAATCCCGGTTCGAAAACGCGGGCGATGCTGTCCGCATCGATGCCGCGCCCGTTGTCGCGGACGGTGATGCACACCGTGTCGGGGTCGCGCAGGCGGGCGCGCACGGCGATGGTTCCGTTGTTCCCGCCGATGGCATCCATGGCATTCTTGAAAAGATTCTCGAATGCCCAGCCCATCAGCTCCGCGTTCAACGGAACCGGAGGAAGATCGCCGAGGTCGACTTCGAAAGCATGGCGCCCGAACTGGGGACCGCGTCCGCGGAAATAGCCGATGGTTTCCCTGAGAACCGAGCCGAGGTCGGAAGGGCGCAGTTCCGGCACCGAGCCGATCTGGCTGAAACGGGATGCGATCTGGTTCAGCCGCCGCATGTCCTTCTGCATCTCCTGAACGATGCCATCCCTTTCCTCCCGCATCTCCCCGCGACCTCCCGACATCAGCTCCAGCCACCCCGCCAGCGACGACAGGGGGGTGCCGAGCTGATGCGCAGTCTCCTTCGCCATGCCGACCCATATCGAGCGCTGTTCGCTGCGGCGGATGTTGCGGAAACCGATGTAGCCGATCAGGCTGAAGATCCCCAGGACTGCCAGTGAGACCAGTGGTGCGAAAGATATCTGCCCGATCATGTCGGACTGACCGAAGTGGATGAACTTTTCCGTACGGACGCGGAACGAAACCGGCGGGGACCCGGCTGGCCATGCCGCGGCGGCGCGCTGTACCTCCTCCAGGGCAGCGGGAGAACGATCGACGGGAAGCCGGCCGCCGCCCCATGCCGCGACCTTTCCCGAGGCATCGACGACGAGGAAACCGTTTTCGTCCAGGTACAGACTGCTGCGGCCGTCTGCGGCGACTGCCAGCGAATCCGGAGTCACCGTAGCGCCAAGAACCCGCAGCATTGCCGCCGCCTCTGCAGCTGCCGCCTTTGTCGAATCACCGGCGGGAAGGTCCGGTCCCCCCCAGGTGACGACCCGGCCCGACAGATCGGTCAGAACGAGGTTGCCACCGTCGAAGTATACCAGGCCCAGGGCCAGGGGGGACTCGAAAAAGCGCACTGGTTTGTGGCGGGCGTCCATCTGCTCGACGATCCCGCGCAGGCGCGCCGCGGCCGCTGCGGACGTGTCGCCCGCCGCGGGGAGGCCTTCGCCTTTCACCAGCACGATCTCTCCCCGGTGGTCGGTGACGACTATGGGGAAGTCGATTTCCGGATTGGTGATAACGGTGTTCCAGATCTGCTCGGAGAAGTCCTCGTGCAGATGATGGGAAGAGGCCAGGCCGTAGAGGTTGGCGTATAGGGCAGCCCTGTTTCTCTCCTGCCGCCTCAGCTGGCCGATGACGTACTCGTTGTAGAGGAAAAAACCCATGATGGCGACGATGCCGCCGAGGAAGAGGAAGATGCGGAAGGTCGGTGACGGCCCCCATGAAGACACAATCTTCGAGAGCCACCGGCGCGCTCGAGACGACCGGGCGGCTTCCGGGGCAGCAAACGGCGGCGGAGAATCGGTCCGGCTGCCGGGACGGCGGCGCCTGCGGACCTGTGCACCGCTCTCTGTCCCCCTGTCCCGCTGGCGGACACCTGCGGAGCTGATGCTCTCGCTCCCGGCCATCTACCCGGCTGCCGGTCTGTCGGCGGCGTTTTCGATTGCCGTTGTCCCTTAATACATTAACTACAACTACTTGAACACCTGTAAGGTAAAGCGGTTCCGACGATTGCGATACAAGCTGGCGGCCTGTTTGCGGTGTTCTCCTGCCCTGTTCCTGGCGGTCGCCGCCACCGCCTGCCCCGTTGCCGCCGAAGCCGCCTCCAGCGATGAGGCGTCCGGTATCGAGGGCCAGGAGCACGAACCGGCGGGAAACCATCGCGTCCGCCTCAACCGGTTGCTTGCCCTGTGCGGTGCCGGCGCCGCCATCCACTATCTCGGGTTCCGCTATTTCGACCGCGCCTGGTACCAGGGGGAAAAGCGCAACTCGATCCGCTGGATCAACGACTGGTCGGGCGACACCTACCTCAACCTAGACAAGGGCGGCCACTTCATGGGCGGCCTGTTTCTGTCGAGCCTGTTCACCAATGCCTATTCCTGGGCGGGGTTCCGCCCCATGCCTGCTACGGCCCTAGGTACCCTCACGAGCTGGGGGGCCCTGTTCGAAATCGAAATGCGCGACGCCTATTTCGTCCACTGGGGCTTCAGCGTCCCGGATTTCGTTTTCAACACCTTGGGAGCGGCGGTGCCGCTGGTTTACGCCACCTGTCCACCGAGCCGCGCCTTGGGCTTCAAATTCAGCTACTGGCCGTCCCCACTCTATCGCGAGCGCATCCAGCGCTCGCGAGCGGAGCGGCCCCACACCGATCACCTGATCGACGACTACCAGGGCATGACGTTCTGGATGACAGTGGCCGTCGAGCAGCTTCTTCCGGAACGGGGGGCTCGCATCTGGCCTGGTTTTCTCGGACTGGCGCTGGGATACAGCGCCATCGGCCTCCACGGAAGCAACGTCAAAAGCAAGGGGGCTTTCCGGGAGTACGAAGATCTGCCGGACGGGCGACCGGAGATCCTGATCGCCTTCGACTTCGATGTCCGTCCATTCCCTGGTGAGGCGGCCTGGTTGAAACCGCTGAAATCCCAGCTCAACTGGATCCACCTGCCCGCCCCTGCGATCCGGGTGTACCCCGATCTCAGGTTCTTCCTGATGCGCAGGTAGGTGAGGCGGTCAACGGCGGCGGGAGCTGCGGATTCTCCCTTGCGGACGGATCGTCTGGCCGGCGTGCTCCGGGATGGCCGCCCGACGCCGGAATACTACCCCTCCATCGGCAGCAGCTTTGCCGGCTCCAGGTTTTCCGGCTCTTCGACTTCGCCGGCCGCCTCCATGACGCAGTTGCCGTGGAAGACGGCTCCTTCGGAGACCGACAGGGAGCTGGTATGGACATCGCCGACGAAGCGCGCCTGGCTGTCGAGGCGGACCTTTTCGGCGCGCACGGTACCCCTGACTGTGCCGTTTATGTAGATGTCCACCCCTTCGATCTGGGCGTAGGCTTCCCCCGACTGACTGATGGTCAGGGCTCCGGAACAGGATAGCTCGCCCTTGAAGATGCCGTCGACGCGGACGCTGTTGTCCACCTTCATGGTGCCCTCGAACAAGGTGCCGCTGCCAATGATCGTGTTGAGGGGTTGTCCGCTTCCGTTTGCGGTGCCGTTCTCTTTCCTTCCAAGCATTTTACGCCCTCACTTTCCCTTGTTGCGGCCTTGACTGCCTGCCTGCGTTTTGCCTTTGCCTCTTCTTCTTTCCCGCGGATTTGCCGTTTTTTCCGGTTACCGCCAGCCTTGCGCGCACCTCCTCCTGCTCCTGCAGCCGCTCTACCACCACCATGACCGCGGCGCTCGTCTCATCCTCGACCGCATCGGCGTCGATCACCGGAATGTCCTCCTGCACGCAGCGGCCAACTAGGTATTCCTGGATGTGCATGATATGATCGAGGTTGTCGAGATATCGATTGCGCTGCCGCCTGGGGGCTTCGCGAGCGCGTTTGGCGAAACGCGCCGCGTAGGAAGCGCGGTCGCTCACGGCCAGGCAGAGAGGAGCCACGAACGCCGCGTCCCGGGTCGAGGAGAGATCTATGTACGGGGAAAGGACGTGCACGCCGTCGATGATGACGCTGCTGTTCTCCTCGATGCAACGGGCGAGGATGGCCTGAACGCCGACGGCGACGACCCGGGCCTGTTCGTTGTATCCCTCGATGACGGCATCGGATGTGCCTGAATCCCGAAGGGAGGACCACGCCGAATAGGAGGAGGTGTGAATCGCTGGCACGAACTCGGGCGCCAGCGTCAGACGCATGATCTGCCGGATATCGTCGGTGGCCACCACGCGGGGGATGTTCAGCAGGTGGGCAAGGTCGGTCGCCAGCGATGTCTTGCCGACCCCGCTCGCTCCCCCGATGAGAATTACCAGCGGCTTGTCGAGGTCTCCCCACGCCCGCCAGACCTGGTAGCGATCGGAATAGTCCACGCCGTGCCGTTCCGCGAGTAGGCCCGCGACGAGCAGCTGCAATTCCCCGTCCGGTATGTTTCCGCGCCGGCTGTCTATCAGCGGGGTCTCGATGTCCCGGGCGATTTCGAACGACTGGTCCGCCGGCAGGCCGGAAGCCTGGATCGAGTTGGACAACATTTCCCCGGAGAACGGCCTGCTGCCGACGGTAACGCTCATGGGCCGCGGTTCCCAGAAAACGAGGTCGCCAACCGGCTGGTCCTTGTGATGGGTGACGAGCAGCTGCCGGATGACGCGGGTGATCTCCTTCTTGTCGACATCCGTTTTCTCGCGCAGAGCGGCGCGCACATCATCCGCCAGCTCGTAGGCCTGGTCGTAATCGAAACCGAGCTGAATCAGGTGATGCACGAGCATTCCCCGCATGAAGGGAATGCGCCTCTTGCCGTCGATTATGGTCGCCATACCACCGCGTGAATCGCGAGAAACTGCCGGGGTCAAATATTCATATGTTGTTGTTTGTGGTAAGTATACATCGACTTCGGCGGGCCGGGCAAGAAGCGTTCCCGGTTCGACCCGGCTGCTGGCCGCCCGGCTTGCCGCCTGATGCCGGAGCGGGAAATCCGCTCCGGAAAGGACTGCCGCAGGGGGCCTCAGGCGTTTGCGAGGGAGGGCTGCAAGCGGGATATTTCGGACCCTAACAACAGCCGTCCCCCTCTGTCGCTGCCCCGGTTTTCCGGTGCCGCGTCCTGACGGCGACCCGGAGAAAATCAAAATGTCGAACCCACTGCTGGACCTCCAAAGTCGCGGGCAGAGCGTCTGGTACGACACCATCAGCCGCGGCATGATCACTGCCGGCGAGCTGCAGCGGTTGATCGCCGCTGACGGCGTGCGCGGAGTGACCTCGAACCCAGCGATCTTCGAGAAAGCGATCGCGGGATCGAGTGACTACAAAGGAGCCCTGGGACACCTGGCGGGGTCGGGCCGGTCGCCGGTGGAGATCTACGAGACGATCGCTGTCGAGGATATCCAGTGGGGAGCCGACTTGCTGCTGCCCGTACATGAAGAGACCGGAGGGTGGGACGGTTTCATATCTCTCGAAGTTTCGCCACACTTGGCCAGGGACACTCAGGCCTCCATCGACGAAGCCCTGAGACTGGCCGCCGCAGTGGGTCGCCCGAACCTGATGATAAAAGTCCCGGGCACCCCGGAGGGAGTGCCGGCTGTCGAGTGCCTGATAGGAGAAGGACTCAACATCAACATCACCTTGCTGTTCTCGCGCCGGAACTACGTCGAGGTCGTCGAGGCCTATATGGCCGGCCTCGAAAAGCTCATTAGCCGCGGCGGCGACCCGGGTGCGGTGGCAAGCGTCGCGAGTTTCTTCGTCAGCCGCATCGACACCATGGTCGATGGGCTCATCGAGCAGCGCATGGAAGGAGCGTCCGCCTCCGAAGCGGAGGAGCTGCGCAGCCTGATCGGAAAGACCGCCGTTGCCAACGCCAAGCTGGCGTACCGCCGCTACGGCGAACTGTTCGCCGGAGAGCGCTGGCGCACCCTGGCGGCGCAGGGGGGCAGGCCGCAGCGGTTGCTGTGGGCAAGCACCAGCACCAAGAATCCCGAATACCGCGACGTGATGTACGTCGAGGAGCTTATCGGAGC
This sequence comes from Candidatus Latescibacterota bacterium, assembly GCA_965206595.1. Classification (GTDB taxonomy): domain Bacteria; phylum Latescibacterota; class UBA2968; order UBA8231; family UBA8231; genus CBDCXV01. The sequence continues at coordinate 6,202,242 of OZ242214.1, read as the reverse complement.
AGACACGGTAAACACCATGCCCGAGGCGACGCTGAAGGCATTCAGGGACCACGGGGAGGTGCGGCCTTCCCTGGAAGAGAACCTCGACGAGGCGCAGCGAATCATGGACCGGATCGAGGAACTGGGGATCTCGATGAAGGAGGTGACCGACCAACTCCAGGTGGACGCGGTGCGGCTGTTCGTCGAGCCGTTCGACAAGCTTCTCGCTGCCATCGAATCGCAGAGCGGAGCAGTCCCGCTCCGGCCTGAGCCCGGCGGACCGGCGACATGAACGACGCGGAACGAAAGGCAGCCGGAATCCGCCTGCTGCTTATGGACGTCGACGGGGTCTGGACCGACGGGAACCTGTTCTACGTTCCCGGACCGGACGGAGGCATGGTCGAGGTCAAGCAGTCGCACGCCCAGGACGGCATGGCGCTGCGCTGGGCGCACGGGTCGGGACTGCCGAGCGGTCTGATAAGCGGGCGCGATTCCCCGGGGGTGACCCATCGCGCGCAGATGCTCGGCATCACCTACATCCGCCAGGGATACCTGGAGAAAACACCTCCCTACGAGGAGATCTGCGCCGCCGCCGGTGTGGGTGACGAGGAGGTCGCCTACCTAGGAGACGACCTTCCCGACATTCCCCTCATCGACAGGGTGGGCCTCGGCGTCGCCGTGGCCAACGCTCGTCCGGAGGTCAAGGAGCGGGCGGACTACGTAACGACCACGCCGGGGGGCAGCGGGGCGATCAGGGAAGTAATCGAGCTGGTGATGAAGGCGCAGGGGACCTGGGGGGTAGTGCTGGCCAAATACGGGGCAAGGTGAACCGCAAGGCCTTGCGGGAACCCTGATTCCCGACATCCCAAGAGGTGTCGCTAGCCGATGATCCGGACCAGCTGGGCGGCGATCTTGCCCAGCTCCTCCTCCTTCAGGCAGAGCGGCCCGAAGGCGACGATGCCGTCGCGCACATGCGATGGGTTGGCGTGAATGGCCGGGTCCCCTTCCTGAAGCTCGCAGACGACCTGCATCGCCGTCTTTCCCAGGTTGGCCTCGTCCAGTTTCAGGTGTACCACCGGAATCTCCGAGCGCTTCGGATCGTCGACCAGAAGGGCCTCGCTCCACCGCAGGCCGGTGAGCGATTCCTGCAGCGATTGCATCAGGTCGAACCAGCGCTTCCGGCGCGCTTCCCCATCCTCCTCGACGAACAACTCCAACGCCGTCAGCAGTCCGACGATCTCCTCCTTGCCCACCTTGCAAGGACGTCCGATGCCGTGATGCGGCGCTCCGGGCAGGCGCTCCTTGTCGATCAGGACCGCCGGCGGATTCCACTGCTCCCAGTAGATGTCGAGATCGAGGTGCTGCAGGGCCGCGGCCTGGACGAGGTCACGTCGTCCGCACAGTATGCCCGAACTCTGCGGACCCCGTATCGCCTTGCCGCCGCTGAAGACCACGAGGTCGGCGCCCTCGGCGATGAAGCGCTTCAGGTTACCTGCCGGCGGCAGCTGACCGGCGGCGTCGACGATGACCGGGACCCCTGCGGCGCGCCCGACAACGGCGACCTCGGGCAGTGGCGGTTGCGTATGGCTGTACGCTACGTAGCAGATCGCCGCGGTCTTGTCGTTGATCGCCGCCTGGATTTCCCAGGGTTCGGCGTCCCTGACCCCGGCGCCGCTGAAGCGGTCGGCAATGCCCACCTCCACTAACCGTATTCCGGTCGTGCGAATCGCGTGGTCGTAGAAGTTGCGATGGCTGCGCGCCATGATCACTTCGTTGCGCATGCCGGTCGTGTCGGGAAGCCGGTTCATCCTGTCCGGGTCGAGACCGGTGACGCAGGCAGCGGTGCCGAGCAGCAGCCCGGCGGCGGCCCCGCTGGTCACGTAGCCCGCCTCCGCCCCGGTGATCCCGGCGATCCTCTCGCAGGCCCTCCCCTGCAGTTCGGCGATATCTACGCAGAACTGCGATGCCTCGCTCATCGCCGCCGCTACTTCCGGAGGCATGATCGAACCACTGAGGCGCGTCGACGGCCCTGCGGCATTGATGATGGTGCGCACTCCGAGCCGGGAGTACACGTTTCCTCGCACGTTGCTCATCGACTGTGCCGCCTCCTGGGATCCGCCCTTTCCTGGGTATCCGTGCAACCGCGGTTCTCACTCGCCCGGCCCGCCGGGTAGTCCAGACCGGGCGCCGGGAAGGGGTCGCACAGTTTCCTCACCTGCCCGGCAATCTCTCTGTATAGCGTCCGCCGTCCCTCCAGGTCCAAGGCGTCATCAGCCCTGGCGGCCGCCACCTGCTCCATCCAGCCCGCCAGCTGCACCATCTGCTCGTCACCGAAGCCCCGGCTGGTGATCGCAGGCGTGCCGATGCGGATACCGCTGGGCCGGCGCGCCGGCCGCGGATCTCCCGGTACCAGGTTGCGATTGCAGACGATGCCGGCTGCGTCGAGGGCCTTGGCCATCTGGTGGCCGGTGAGCCGCTTGTTGGTCACGTCGATCAGCAGCAGGTGATTGTCGGTGCCCCCGGAGACCAGGTCGAAGTTGCGCGCGCTCAGCGCGCCCGCAAGGGTTCTCGCGTTGCTGACCACCCGCGCTGCGTACTCCCGGAATTCCTCGGACCCCGCTTCCTTCAGCGCCACCGCGGTCGCCGCAGTCGCGTGGTTGTGGGGACCTCCCTGCAACCCGGGAAACACGGCCTTGTCGACCGCCTCCGCGTATTCGGCGCGGCACATGATCATGCCGCCCCTCGGACCCCGCAGGGTCTTGTGGGTCGTCGTCGTCACGATGTCGACGTGCGGCACCGGGCTGGGGTGGACACCGGCGGCGACGAGGCCGGAGATGTGGGCGATGTCGGCCACCACGACGGCGCCGGCCTCCCGCCCGATCTCGGCAAAGCGCTCGAAATCGATGACGCGCGGATAGGCAGTGGCGCCGCAGAAGAGGAGCTTCGGCCGGTGGCACTGGACCAGGTCGGCGATTTCACCGTAGTCGAGCCGGCCGCTCGCCGGATCGACCCCGTAGGACACCGGTTCGTAAAACCGGCCCGAGACGCTGACCTCGGCCCCGTGCGTCAGGTGGCCGCCGTGAGCCAGCGACATACCCATGACCTTGTCCCCCGGTTTTGCGAAGGCGACGTAGACCGCCTGGTTTGCCGGGGATCCCGAGTACGGCTGGACGTTGACGTGCTCTGCTCCGAACAGCTCCTTCGCCCGCTGCACGCACAGCTCCTCGAGGCGGTCTATCTGCTGCTGCCCCTCGTAATAGCGGTCGCCGGCGTACCCTTCTAAGTACTTGTTGGCCAGGATTGAGCCGGTCGCCTCGAGCACCGCGCGGCTGCTGTAGTTCTCCGACGGAATCAGGCGGATTTTCTGATGCTGGCGGCGGTTCTCGGCGTCCAGGATGCCGGCGACATCCGGATCGGTCTCTCTGAGGCTTGGCATGCAGCCTGATCTGTGCGAGTATTTCGCTGCTGGACGTTTTCGGGGGGCCAGTCAACCTAACCAAGGCCATTTTCATGAGCAAGTTTCTCGGCATCGATGCCAGCACGCAATCGATGACCGGATTGGTCATCGATTGCGCGACGGAAGCCATCGTCGCCGAGGAGTCCGTTCTGTTCGACGAGCACTTCGGCGACCGCTACGGCGTTGAGAACGGGGTCCTCGAGCTCGCTCCGGGAGTAGTGCACGCCCCTCCCCTGATGTGGGTCGAGGCCCTCGACCTTCTGCTCCAAAGGCTGAGAGACAGATGCGATCTCGCTTCCATAGCCGCGGTTTCCGGCTGCGGACAACAGCACGGAACCGTCTACCTGAACGCAACCGCAGGCTCTTCCCTGGCGCGGTTCGATTCAGGGGAGTCCCCTGTCGAGGCGCTTTCCGGCATCTTCTCGCGCGCCACCGCTCCGATCTGGATGGACTCGTCGACCGCGGCTCAGTGCCGGGAGATCGAGGCTGGCGTCGGAGGCCGGGAATGGCTCCTGGAGCTGACCGGCAACGCCGCATTCGAGCGCTTCAGCGGCCCTCAGATTCGCAAATTCTTCCAGACCGACCCCGAAGGCTACCGGGCAACCGCAACGGTCTGCCTGGTCAGCTCGTTTATCGCCAGTCTCCTTGCAGGACGGCTGATCGGAGTCGATCCCGGCGACGGCAGCGGCACCAACCTCATGGAGATCCGAACGCGCCGGTGGAGCCCCGAGGCGATGGCGGCGACCGCACCCGGGTTGTCCGCCAAGCTCCTTCCGGTCACCCCCTCCGACCGCTCTGCCGGCACCATCAGCCCCCGGTTCGCCGGCTGCTACGGCTTCGCTCCTGGATGCCAGGTGCTACCTTTTTCGGGGGACAACCCCAGCAGCCTGATCGGCCTGGGGCTGGTCGAGCCGGGGCAGGTGGCGCTGAGTCTCGGCACCTCGGACACGCTGTTTGCCTGCATGGGGGAACCGCGGGTTTCCGCTTCGGGAGAGGGGGCGGTCTTCGCATCTCCCGATGGGCGCAACTATATGGCCCTCGTCTGTTTCATGAACGGCAGCCTTGCGAGGGAGGCCGTCAGGGACGAACACAGCCTCGACTGGACGACGTTCACAGCCGCCCTGCAGCGCACCGGAGCGGGGAACGGAGGCGCCCTCATGCTTCCCTACTTCGACGCCGAGATCGTTCCCCGCGTCACCCTGCCAGGGGTGGTTCGCAAGGGACTCGACCCCACCGATGCCGACGCAAACGTCAGGGCGGTAATCGAGGCGCAGGCCCTATCCTCGCGGATTCACTGCGAGTGGATGCAGGTGCCGGTAGGTTCGCTTTCGGTGACCGGAGGGGCATCGGCAAACACCGAAATCCTGCGCATCTTCTCCAACGTGCACGGAGCTCCCGTGCATCGCTTCCAGACGACCAACTCCGCCGCCCTTGGGGCGGCGCTGCGCGCCGCCCACGGCCACTTCAAGCAGGTGGGGACGGAGCGCAGCTGGCCCGACACAGTCGCTCCGTTCGCAAAACCGGTTCCTGGTTCGACGCTGCAGCCTGACGCTGCTGCCCGGGCCGTCTACGACGATCTGGCCGAGGAGTACCGCCGCCTGGAGAACCAGCTCGCGGGATGACCTCGATCAAACCCCAGGGATGGGAAGGTTGGTGCTTCTTCTATCTGGATGCCGCTGTAACCTTACCCGGTTTTCACGGCTGCCCGCCAACTGAATAACTCTCCAACCGATTCGTCCTGCCCGCTGATCAGCGGTGTCCGATCCGTGCCTGGTAGGCGACGATGGCGGCGGCGACGTGGACGTTCATCGACGGCCCCTTTCCGTACATCGGGACGAAAACTGCGCCGTCGCAGAGTCCCCCAGGGTCCGCCGCCAGGACTCTCTTCGTTTCGTTGCCGAGGACCAGACAGGTGCGCTCGGGATACGGATAGTCGAGATAGCAACAGGTTTCCCGCGCCGTCTCGAGAGCCACCAGATGATGCCCTTCCGCCTTTAGTTTCTTCGTGCCTCATCGATCCTCGGAAGGCGGCGCCAGGAAACGCGGCGGTCGTGTCCTCTCGAAGTGCGGTCGATCTCTTCGTGAGGTGGAGTGGGGTTTGTCCCGTGCAGACGATCTCGCTGGCCCCGACCGCGTCGGCGATGCGGAACATCGAACCGACGTTGCGGTCATCGAAGTTCTGAAGCAGGAAGGAGATCTCGCACCGGGGTGGGTAGTCACGGGGGGTCTGCTCGAAGAGCCGGCGGATCTCTACCTTGCGGAGAGGAAACATCACTTGCCCGGTTACCGGAACCGGTGCGGTCTCAGAATTCGATCTGCTTGTATTTGCGGATGTGCTCGACCATGGCGGTTTCCACCGGCAGCCGCTCCATGCTGGAGGCGCCGTAAAAACCGTTGACTCCGTCGGTGTTGCGGAGGACGTATTCGGCGTCGGCCGGCATCGCGATCGGTCCGCCATGGCAGAGGACAATGACCTCGGAATTCACTTCCCGCGCGGCTTCGCATATCGCCTGCACCCGCTCTGCCGATTCCTCCAGGCTCAGCGAGGTCTCCGCCCCGATCGAACCACTGGTGGTCAGTCCCATGTGAGCGACGACGATGTCGGCCCCGGCCGCGGCCATCCGCGCACCCTCGCCGGGGTCAAAGGCGTACGGCGTGGTCAGCATCCCCATCTCTGATGCCAGGCGGATCATCTCGACCTCGAGGCCGTACCCCATGTTGGTCTCCTCGAGGTTCCGGCGGATCATGCCATCGAACAGCCCCACCGTCGGGAAATTCTGCACCCCCGAGAAACCGACCTCCTCGACCTGTTTCAGGAACACCTCCATGCGGCGAAACGGATCGGTGCCGCAGACTCCGGCAAGCACCGGAGTGTCCTCGACGATCGTAAGCACCTCTCCTGCCATATCCATGACGATGGCGTTGGCGTCGCCGTACGGCATCAGGCCAGCTAGGGAACCGCGGCCTGCCATGCGAAAGCGGCCGGAGTTGTAGATGATGATCAGGTCGACGCCACCTGCCTCTTCGAACTTGGCGCTGATTCCGGTGCCGGCTCCCGCACCGAGGATCGGCGTCCCCTGATCGATCAGCTTTCGCAGGCGCGCCAGAACTTCATCTCTCGTGAAAGCCATTGCATTTACTCCTGTCGCAATCGCCGCGGGGGTTCCAGTGCCACTCCATCCAGGCGGCGCAGCTCCGCCTCCGGCCCGAAGGGGGCGTAGATGGCGATCATCTCCAGGGCATCCTCGCCGCTGTTGATCGTCGAGTGGTACAGCGCCGTCGGGATGTGGACCAGGGTTCCAGGGCCGATCTCTTCCTCTATCTTGCCTTCGGGCACCTCGACCGTCTGCAGGCCGGTGCCGCAAATCACGTAGAGGATCTCCTCGCTGTACGGATGGTTGTGGCGCTCGTGCCCCTTGCCGGGCTCGAGCCGGACGACGCCGGCACTAAAGCGTTCGGCAGCGGTGACGTTCGGCTCGGACAGCCACGAAAGCCTGCCCCAGTCGAATATCTGGGTCTCGACATCTTCGGGCTGGACGAAAGTCAGTTTTCTGGACATGGATTCTCTCCCGATCTCCTTATCCTCAAGGCGGGTTGCCGATTCGACGACCCCCTGAAAATCCACCGCTTCATACAGATGCTGACAAATGGCGGGGTGTGATTCCCCCTTGTCCGGAACCATTTCTGCCGGATTCGGCCGGCCGCTTCCGACAGCTCGGGTTGGGGCATCCAACGCATCCGGAAAGGGTGTAGGATGCACGAGCCCCTTTCTGTCGTTTCGGCTGCTATACCCTGCAGTCAATCCCGGGTCCGCGCTATCAGCTCCAGCATCAGCTCGACGGCCCGAGCGGAGAACTCGGGATCGTTGATGTTTGCATCGATCTCGTGAACGGGGATGTCCTCCCTGAGCCCGGACCTGATCGCCTCGAACATGGCGAAATCCGCCTCGCGATCGCAGAACGGCTGCCCTTCTCCGTCCAGGATCGACACTCCCTTCAATGGCAGCAGGAAGGCAACCGGGCCCTGCGCCTGGTTCGCCTTCTCTGCAAAGGCGGCCCCCATGCGCCGGTTTTCCTCGACATTCGTGCGCAGCAAGGTCACCGATGGGTTCCACTCGTACAGTGTCCGGCCGGCATCCCGGTAGTGCCGGGGCACCGTCCCGATGCCGTGGAAATTGGCCATGTCGACACATCCGGGCACGATCAGGTGCGGTATGCCGCGGCGGCCCGGGGCCGACAGGCGACCCTCACCGGCGTCGAAAAACCCGCCGCATACTGTATCAGCCCATTCGGTTGTCGTGATGTCGAGAACGGCGTCGACCAGTTCCTCGTCGACGAGAGCCTCCATCGTTTTCCCGCCGGTTCCCGTGGCGTGGAAAACCAGAACCTCATAGCCGTGGTCGGAAAGCGCCTCGACGCACGCTTCGACGCATTCGGTGGTGTTGCCGAACATCGACGCGGCGACCACCGGCCTGTCGCGGCCTCCTCCTGTTTCCGGCTCCGCCTCGACCATACCGCAGATCGCTCCCGCGGCGCGCGTGTAAATGATCCGCGAGACGCGGTTGAGCCCGGCGACGTCTACGACCGACGGCATCAGGGTGACGTCCTTGAGCCCGACGTACGCCGACGTGTCGCCCGAAGCCACTGTCGAGACGCAGAGCTTGGGGACACCGAGCGGAAGGGCACGCATTGCCGAGGTGACTACCGTGCTTCCGCCGCTCCCTCCCAATCCGATTACGCCGTCGAATCGGCCCTCCGCATGCAGTCTGGCGGCGATGACTCCGGCCCCGGCGGTCATGACCTTCATCGCCGCGCCGCGGTCCCGGCTTGCCCGCAGCTCCCCGAGGCTGCCACCCCCGGCGCTGGCGACCTCGGAGGCCTCGACATCAACGGGGAACAGATCGGTGATCCCGAGCACGCCGCAGTTCACCGTCAGTACGGAGTGCCCCCGTCCTGTGATCTCGGAGCGGACGAAATCGTAGTCCGTTCCCTTGGTATCGAATGCTCCGATCAGCAGGATTGTCTTGCTCATCCGCGTTTCTCCATTACCGGCAGGCAGAAGGAATTCGCCCTTGAGCGAATGCCGTCCACGGACCGGATGAAGGAGTTTGAACCGGCGCTGTTCCCGCCTTGGCAGAAGGCAGGAGGATCGCCGCCTGCATCTCGGCTGTCAAGGCGTTTCGGGCCGGTGACTGTCCGAGGCGTCCCCTGTAACGGGGAGCGTTTTACCTGCGTGCAAGGCCGGGGGCCCTTCTAACGAAGAAGCGGCAGGATGCCCTTGATCCGGCCCCACGTCGACATCGCGACTGCAGTCGTTTCCGGTTCCGGTGGGTGGCTGTCCGGATCCGCGGGATTGGTTGCCGCTTCCGGGTCTCCCGGGGGATCGTTGCCGGAGGTCCAGGTTCCCTCCGGGTCTCCGAGCTCTTCGCCGTTGGTGAAGCCGTCTTTGTCGGCGTCGAGCCCGGCGAGCTCGGGACCCCAGACGACCGAACCGGAAAGACCAGCCTCGGAAAGGAAGCCATTATCGATCATCTCCCCGAAAGAATTGCGGGCGCCCCCGCCGGACGAGTTAACGTGGCAGTTGGCGCAGCCGTTTTCCCCTCCGTTGGGAATCTGGGCAACCCGACTGCTGCGGGCATCGGCGCCGACTGCGAGGGAAATCAGGCAGCAGGCGAGAATTTCGGTTGCCCGCGGCCGGGACAGGGTGTGCTCTCGGTCGATCAATGGAACTTCCTTTGCTGGGTCGCGTGATTGGCAACCGATGGTGGCCCCTGTTGCCTGGCCCGCAGGTTATGCCACCTAGGCATGGGTCCATTCCTGGAAAGTTGGAGCCATGTGAAGGCGTTCACCGAGGATCGGGAACCATACTGAAAAACCCGCGCGGAATCACTTCCGCGCGGGTTTCGATTCGACTGAAAGGCCCGGTCAGCTCACAACCGCAGCCGGCCCCTCATACGGATCTCGTGATCCGGGTCAGAACCGTGGCCTTCTGCCCGGCTGATGCAGAGGTCCAGCATCGCACCGTGCATGTCCAAGGCTCGCATCAATGCCGGCGTGGGGGTGTAACCCAGCGCCAGCCGCAACCGCGTGCGGCCATAGTCGTTGCGGTCCATCTCCAGCACCGGGGTCACTACACCCCGCGCTGCAGCGAGACCGTAACCGATCCCGCCCCCCAGCGTCGGAGCTCGAAGTCTGGAAGCGCCAGCCACCCCGCTCTTCAGCTGCAGTGCCTGATCCCTCCACAAGGCGCCGCTACCTTCGGCCCGGCCCCAGCGCGGCGACAGCGACATCGACATCCCCGTGCCATCCGCGTGCGACCGCACCCGAATGCGCGCTCCGAAGCCGGTTTCCTTATAGCCCGAGGCCGAGTGCATGGCCAGCATGCGTCCCCGGGCCTCAATGTCGAGGCGGGCGCTGCGGTAGCGCGAACCGGCCGCCACCTCGACGCCGGATCCTGCCTCCCCGTCACCGCCGTCGTAACGGCCGCTCAACTCGCCAAACGGTTCCAGACCGCTTGCCATTTGGCGCGCCAGCTCCACACCCATACGAGCGCGCTGTACCGACGACACCGGACTGTAGGACAGGGAACCGGTGCCGTTGGCGGAAAGCCACTCCTGCGCAGCATCTCCCAACAGGGTCAGTCGAGTCTCCATGCCAGTCAATGGTTTGCGCATGCCCAACATCAACAGCCCCATGGTGAGGTCTCCCTCGTCCGTCGTGCCGCCCAGATGGGCGCGTTCGTTTGTTACCTCACCCGAGCCTACCCCGGCGATGGACCACAGCTCCAGACCCGAAGCCAGTGCACCTCGCATGTAAGGATAGACGCTCGTCAGACTCGTCTTGAAGATACCGCTGCCACTCATGTCGGAATCGCTGAAATCGTACTCCGCCTCTCCGCTGCTGCTGGCCACCGAGACCCCGGTCAGCCAGCGACTGCCGCCCAGCCAGCTCTTTCCGAATTCGCCGTCCAGGCCCAGGTACACCGAGCGCAGATCGCCCTCGTACGAGTTGGACTCACCGCCACTGAAAGCCTGCTGATCTCCGGCACCCCACAGGCTCCAGCGCATCTTGGATGACGGCTCGGACATGGACTGGTCACTCATGGCCCCGGTCCACTCTCCGCCCTTCCCACTCTCTCCGCTGCCGAGGGCAACCGCAAAGGTGCGGCCCCACAGCATGGAGGTCGGCTTCCGATGGGAATCCCCGGGGCCACCCAGGACCGCGTCCAGATCGAACCACTGAGCCCCTCGGCGAGCCTCGTACCTAGAGGCCTGGGAAGCGCTCATGGGTGAGGCCGCTCCGGCCTCGAAGCGACGTCCGATCACCCCGGTCAGACTGCTCAGCCGTGCCCGCGCCAGACCGGCGAGGACATCATTGAGCACCGCGCGCTCTTCCGGGGCGGTGCTGACCGTGACGGAAAACTGAATGTCCGCCGATCCGCTCGAATTGGTCGCCGTCACTGTCACCATGGCCGAGCCTTCACGTTTCGGCGTCACCTCGGCAGAAGCCCCGTCGGGCTGCACCGAGGCGACCTCGGTGTCGCTCGACTCGAACTGGTAGGCCAGTTCCTGACCACTGAACAGCCCGTCTACATTGACACTGACCGCATTGCCGCCGGCCAGCAAATCTAGAGAAGGCAGTAAATTCAACGCCGTGGGCTTCGCCAGTGTAATGGTCAGCCCGAAGGTCAACGAACCTGTGTCCCCGTCGGCATCCGTCGCCGTATAGGTGTATTCCTTGCGATCCTGAGCTACCGTCGGGGTTCCCGTTATCTTTCGCGACGGCGGGTCGAACGACAGGCCCTCCGGTAAATCGGGGGTCAGCGTGTAAACAAGGAGGCCGTTGCCACTGGTGGCTTTCGGCAGCACCCATGCGGCAATCGCAACATCGGTGATGTAGTTCCGGTCCTCCACGCTTTCGGTGAACTCCGGCGTCAGATCCTGCGCAACCACCACCCAGAAGGCCACCCCGGCCACGTCCCCGTCCGCGTCAATCGCCCGGTACACATAACGGGTCAGCTCCTGAGCCACCGTCGGGGTGCCTGATATCGTCCCCTCGTTCAGCGTCACCCCTGCTGGCAGCTCGGGGGTCAGCGTATACCTCAACTCACCGGTCAACTCCACGTTGCCACCCGAAGCCTGCGGCAACGCAATCGGCTCGATCTCCGAATCTTGCGTCCAGATCTGATTCTTGACCTCTTGCGAGAAGCTCGACGTCAGGTCTTCCAGCACCGTCAGCGAGAAGGTCAGCTCCACCGCGTCGCCGTCGTTGTCCGTGGCCGTGTAGGTGAACGTCGTCTCACCCATCGGCACCGTCGGCGTGCCCCGGATGCGCTGACGGGAACCCTCGAACATCAGACCGTCCGGAAGATCCGGTGACAGCGTATACCTCAGAAGACCCTCGACGCCGTCGACGCCGTTGCCACCCTCCCCCACCGGAAGCGCCAGCGCAACCGGCGAATCCTGCGTCCAGACCTGACCCTCCACGCTCTCGGTGAAGCTCGGCATCAGGTCCTCCAGCACCTTCACGGTAAACGCGAGCCCCACCACGTCCCCGTCCGCGTCGATCGCCCGGAACACGTAGCGCGTCAGATCCTGCGGATTCTCCGGGGTGCCCGATATCGTCAGCGACCCCTCGTCAAACGTCACCCCCGCCGGCAACGCCGGGATAACCGTATACCTCATGGAGGCTAACTCACGGTTGCCGTCCTCTGCCTCCGGCAGCACAATCGGCTCGACCTCCGAATCTTGCGTCCAGATCTGATTCTTGACCTCTTGCGAGAAGCTCGACGTCAGGTCTTCCAGCACCGTCAGCGAGAAGGTCAGCTCCACCGCGTCGCCGTCGTTGTCCGTGGCCGTGTAGGTGAACGTCGTCTCACCCATCGGCACCGTCGGCGTGCCCCGGATGCGCTGACGGGAACCCTCGAACATCAGACCGTCCGGAAGATCCGGTGACAGCGTATACCTCAGAAGACCCTCGACGCCGTCGACGCCGTTGCCACCCTCCCCCACCGGAAGCGCCAGCGCAACCGGCGAATCCTGCGTCCAGACCTGACCCTCCACGCTCTCGGTGAAGCTCGGCATCAGGTCCTCCAGCACCTTCACGGTAAACGCGAGCCCCACCACGTCCCCGTCCGCGTCGATCGCCCGGAACACGTAGCGCGTCAGATCCTGCGGATTCTCCGGGGTGCCCGATATCGTCAGCGACCCCTCGTCAAACGTCACCCCCGCCGGCAACGCCGGGATAACCGTATACCTCATGGAGGCTAACTCACGGTTGCCGTCCTCTGCCTCCGGCAGCACAATCGGCTCGACCTCCGAATCTTGCGTCCAGATCTGATTCTTGACCTCTTGCGAGAAGCTCGACGTCAGGTCTTCCAGCACCGTCAGCGAGAAGGTCAGCTCCACCGCGTCGCCGTCGTTGTCCGTGGCCGTGTAGGTGAACGTCGTCTCACCCATCGGCACCGTCGGCGTGCCCCGGATGCGCTGACGGGAACCCTCGAACATCAGACCGTCCGGAAGATCCGGTGACAGCGTATACCTCAGAAGACCCTCGACGCCGTCGACGCCGTTGCCACCCTCCCCCACCGGAAGCGCCAGCGCAACCGGCGAATCCTGCGTCCAGACCTGACCCTCCACGCTCTCGGTGAAGCTCGGCATCAGGTCCTCCAGCACCTTCACGGTAAACGCGAGCCCCACCACGTCCCCGTCCGCGTCGATCGCCCGGAACACGTAGCGCGTCAGATCCTGCGGATTCTCCGGGGTGCCCGATATCGTCAGCGACCCCTCGTCAAACGTCACCCCCGCCGGCAACGCCGGGATAACCGTATACCTCATGGAGGCTAACTCACGGTTGCCGTCCTCTGCCTCCGGCAGCACAATCGGCTCGACCTCCGAATCTTGCGTCCAGATCTGATTCTTGACCTCTTGCGAGAAGCTCGACGTCAGGTCTTCCAGCACCGTCAGCGAGAAGGTCAGCTCCACCGCGTCGCCGTCGTTGTCCGTGGCCGTGTAGGTGAACGTCGTCTCACCCATCGGCACCGTCGGCGTGCCCCGGATGCGCTGACGGGAACCCTCGAACATCAGACCGTCCGGAAGATCCGGTGACAGCGTATACCTCAGAAGACCCTCGACGCCGTCGACGCCGTCGACGCCGTTGCCACCCTCCCCCACCGGAAGCGCCAGCGCAACCGGCGAATCCTGCGTCCAGACCTGACCCTCCACGCTCTCGGTGAAGCTCGGCATCAGGTCCTCCAACACCTTCACGGTAAACGCGAGCCCCACCACGTCCCCGTCCGCGTCGATCGCCCGGAACACGTAGCGCGTCAGATCCTGCGGATTCTCCGGGGTGCCCGATATCGTCAGCGACCCCTCGTCAAACGTCACCCCCGCCGGCAACGCCGGGATAACCGTATACCTCATGGAGGCTAACTCACGGTTGCCGTCCTCTGCCTCCGGCAGCACAATCGGCTCGACCTCCGAATCTTGCGTCCAGATCTGATTCTTGACCTCTTGCGAGAAGCTCGACGTCAGGTCTTCCAGCACCGTCAGCGAGAAGGTCAGCTCCACCGCGTCGCCGTCGTTGTCCGTGGCCGTGTAGGTGAACGTCGTCTCACCCATCGGCACCGTCGGCGTGCCCCGGATGCGCTGACGGGAACCCTCGAACATCAGACCGTCCGGAAGATCCGGTGACAGCGTATACCTCAGAAGACCCTCGACGCCGTCGACGCCGTTGCCACCCTCCCCCACCGGAAGCGCCAGCGCAACCGGCGAATCCTGCGTCCAGACCTGACCCTCCACGCTCTCGGTGAAGCTCGGCATCAGGTCCTCCAACACCTTCACGGTAAACGCGAGCCCCACCACGTCCCCGTCCGCGTCGATCGCCCGGAACACGTAGCGCGTCAGATCCTGCGGATTCTCCGGGGTGCCCGATATCGTCAGCGACCCCTCGTCAAACGTCACCCCCGCCGGCAACGCCGGCGTTATTGTATATCTCAACTCACCGGTCAACTCGATGTTGCCACCCTCGGCCGCCGGCAACTCCAGCTCAACCGCCGAATCCTGCGTCCAGGTCTGATTCCTCACCGTTTCCGAAAAGCTCGGCATCAGATCCTTTCTCACCGTCAGGGAGAAGGCCAACCCCACCGGGTCGCCGTCGCCGTCGGTTGCCGTCAGTGTGTACTCGGTTTCATCATGGGGATCCGTTGGCCTGCCTGAAATCGTCCGTGTCTTCGCATCGAATGACATCTCCGCAGGAAGCTCAGGAGACAGGGAATAGAACAGGGCGCCGTTGCCCCCTCCGGCCGCCGGCAACTGCAGCGGCTCGATCAGCGAATCCTCCGTCCAGATCTGAGCCTCCACGCTCTCTGCAAAGCTCGGCATCAAGTCTTCCAACACCACCAACGAGAAGGTCATTTCCACCGCGTCCCCGTCGGCGTCAACTGCCCGGTACACGTAAAGGGTGCGTTCCCGGACTTCCGTCGGCGTTCCCAACACCGTCTGGTCGCCCGCTTGAAAGGTCAGCCCCGCGGGAAGATCGGGAATTATCGAATAGGAGATGGCCCCGTTGCCACTTTCTGCACCCGGCAGATCCAGCGGCGCAATCTCCGAGTCCTGGATCCAGGTCTGGTTCTGCACGGCCTCGGGGAAGCTCGGCATCAGATCCTTCAGCACCATCACCGAGAAGGTCAACTCCGCGGCGTCGCCGTCGACGTCAACCGCCCGGTACACGTAGCGGGTCCGTTCCTTTGGAACCACCGGCGTTCCCGAAATCGTCCGCGTCTCCGGATCGAAAACCAGGCCCTGTGCCAGTTCCGGGGAGAGCTCGTAGGTCAACTCGCCGTTTCCGCCCGAACCTTCAGGTAGAACCAGCGTCTCCACCGTGAAATCTTCGGTCCAGGTCTGCCCCCCCACACCTTCGGCGATTGTGGGCATAAGGTCCTCGACCACCTCCAGTGAGAAAGTCAGTTCCACCCCGTCGCCGTCGGCGTCAACCGCCCGGTACACAAAGATGGTCCGTTCCTGGACCTCCGTGGGCGTGCCCAAAATCGTCTGGTCGCCCGCCCAAAAGGTCAGCCCTGTCGGAAGCTCAGGAGATATCGAATAGGCAAAGGGGCCGTTACCCCCTTCCGCACCCGGCAAATCCAGCACCGCAATCTCCGAGTCCTGGATCCAGGTCTGATTCTGCACCTCTTCGGTGAACTCGGGATTTACGTCTTCTTCCACCATCAGAGAGAAAACCAGATCCGCCGCGTCGGCGTCGGCGTCGGTGGCCGTCAATGTGTACTCGACCAGGGCCTGGGGAGCCTCCGGGGTGCCCGAAATCGTCCGGGAGGCCGCATCGAAATCCAGCCCTCCGGGCAACCCCGGAGACAGCGAATAGGTGAGTTCGCCGTTGCCGCCCATGGCCCCCGGCAACTCCAGTTCCACCGGGAAGCCCTCGACCGAGGTCCGGGCGCCGGTATCCTCGACGAATTCCGGCATCAAGTCCTCAATCACCGTGATTCCGAAGGAAATCAGAGTCATGTCACCGTCGGCATCCGTCGCCGAATAAGTGTATTCGGTGCCCTCCATGGGCACGGTCGGCGTGCCGATCAGAACCCACGTCTTCTCCATGGCGATATGGTGGGCAGGATCGGGCTCCACCATTCGGAATTCGAAGGTCATACCCGGTGGTGGTTCGGGAGTCAACTCATAGGTCACCTCGCCGTTGCCGCTTTCGGCCACCGGAAGCGGCAACAGGATCTCCGAATCCTGGGTCCAGGTCCGATCCATCACCTCTTCGAGTGTCGGCATCAGGTCTTCGACGATAACGATGGTGAAACTGCGGGAATCTTCTTCGCCGTCGCCATCGGTAGCGGTGTAGGTATATGTAGTGCGCCCCGCGGCGGTCGGTGTGCCGGACAGGGTCCGCGACGCGGTGTTGAACGACAGTCCTGGAGGCGGCTGAGGGGTCAGCTCATAGGAAAGCTCGCCGTCGCCATCCGAAGCCTCCGGCAGCTGCAGCGGCTCGATCGCCGAGTCTGCTGTCCAGACCTGGTCGGAAATGGCCCTGTCGCCGAAAGACGGCCGAGAGTCGGTCTGCGCCCAGGAGGAGGCCGTACCGAGCAGAAGGATAAAGGTGGCTATGGCGGCGCATCCGCCACGGACGCTGAGCGTTGTCGCGTCGTTTATTCTGTTGTCAGCAATTTGCATTTTCCGGCGCCTTTCCGTCGCGGATGGGATGATTTTCTCTGCGGCGAGCAGATTTGGACGGCAGATCAATGATTTTGCCTTCCGAGCGATTTCAAGGAATATTGCAGCAATCGTGTCCATCAGGTAGTTCTCCTTCTGGAGGAAGAAGTGAGAGATCGCGGAGGCAAGGCGTTCACGATTTTCAATCCGGTTGAGACCTGCCTGTTGCGGCCGATCGTTCAGAAGAATGCGTACAATCATACTGACAATCGCGATTCTCGGCCACTATGATCGGCCGGTAACATCATATGGTTGATATTCGGTAAATGACATGGTTTGGGAGATACTGGCGCGAGCAGTCGCGTTCTTCTCCCAGGCGGCTGATCTGGGGGAAAGAATCGCTGGTTTTTTCGGTTGAGTGGCTAAACGCTTCCACCCCGAATATTTGGTGCCGTCAACAGGATTTTCCCCAGGATCCGGGCGGGTTTCCTCCCCCTGTTGCTATTGGTTTGCCGGCTCCAAGCCGTCCCCGTCCCCTCACCAGGGGATGTTCCCTTCCCCTTGCAACCGGCAAGCCGGTTCAGCGCAAATTCTAGTGCATGGTGGAGCATGTCGAGCACCGATTGCATTCGACCCTGAAAGGGGAAACAGGGACCCGACCTGCCAACCGGGATTCAGAAGGTCCAGCAGATCCGCCATCCCGCAGGATTGATCCGGGCCTGCAGGGCCGGACTGCTGCCCCCGATCCCGACCGCCAAGCCGGCCGCGGTGCCGATGCAGGCGCCTGCGACTGCGTCGGAAAAGTGGTGTTTTTTTCCGCCGATCCGCGCCGCCGGCACCAACGCCGCCAAGGCGTACGCCGGCAATCCGATGCGCCGGCCGTGGCCGCGGGCGAGCACCGTGGAGAGGGCGAAGGCCGTGGCTGTGTGGCCGGACGGAAACGAAAGCCTGCCGCTGCCGTCGGGACGGCTCCGGCGGGTGGCGAGCTTCAGGGGGCCGACGACGAGGGCGGCTGCGGCGATGCTGCGCAACCCATCTTCAGACTGGGTTTTCAATCCGCCCCAATCCCGCCACTTGGCCAGGGTCCACAGAACAGCGCCGACGACGATGGTTTTCCCGGCGGAGCCGTAGATATCGGCCAGATCGAACACCGCCGAGGCGACGCCATCCCCGGGCAGTTCCCATGCCAGCTCGTCGTCGAGGCGAGTGGCGAGGCCGCCGGCCGCTACGCCGGCGAAGATCAGATGGAGTTGAGGAGGGGCAAGCAGTCGCCGAGCGTCCGCTTTCAAGCTGTCGAGGGGGGCTGCCTCCGCGGCGACGCAAAGGCAGGCCAGGACGGCGAGGGGCGCGACCGTGACCGATCGTATCAACTATCGCCGACCACCGGAACGGTTTTGCGCACGCCGTTCTCGTAAGCGACCTCGTAGTCGCCGTCGGGTACCGCCATGGTCCGGATGGCGAGCTCTCCCGAAGTGATCACCGGCTCGGATTTCAGCAGCAGCTCGTCGAGGGATTGCCGGGGTGTCCTGTCCGTGGTATCGAGGTCGATCCTGCCCCTCTTGGCCAGCAGCGACTGATCGCATTCCTCCACGAAGCGGCGTTTCAAAGCGCCGATGTCCCCCTCCCTGATGATCTGGTACTCATGGGGATCGGAGGCCATGCGCTCCCTAATGGCGTCGTCGCTGGCGGTTACGTGGACCAGAACGATGTCCGGGACGCGGGCTTCGTGGACCAGGGCCTCGTGGGTGCGCTTGTTGGCGTGCCAGAAATTGGGATAGTAGGAACTGCCGGGGTCGTTGCCGTAAAACTCCGAGTAGATGCTCTCCTCGATGTGCCAGCCGCTTATCAGCACGTGGGCGTAGTTGCGGATCACCTCTACGTGGTACTGGATCTGCATCCGCTGCATGCGCTCCTTGACGTCGTCGGGAAAGTTCACCATCTGCTCGCGGGATGCGGGACTAAGTGTCGAATCGGGAAGGGTGAAGTGATCGTCCATGTGGACGGGCTGGCGGCGCTTCGCATAGTAATCCTTGAGCAGATTGATGAGCGTGGATTTGCCCGCGTACTCGATGCCGACGAAAATGCAGCGCATGATTGTCAGTGCTCCCTTGTTAGATTACGGAAATTGCCAACTGCTGCCCTCGGCAGCGCTCTACCAGGCGGCCGCGCGCAAAGTACCCCACCGCACCCCATGGATCAACGCTGTTTTAGCCCGACTTGCCGAGCAGCTCACCCATGAGTAGCGCTTCCCCACCGGTCGGCGTTCTCGTCGCCCAGCTGGGCACTCCGGCCGCGCCGAGCGCAACCGCCTTGCGGCCGTACCTGAAGCAGTTCCTGTCCGACCCTCGCGTCATCGACCTGCCGCGGTGGAAATGGCTGCCGGTTCTGTACCTTCTCGTCCTCTCGCGGCGGCCGGCGCGATCCGCGGCGCTCTATCGAAACGTCTGGACCGACCGGGGCTCTCCGCTTCTGCTTCACTCCCGCGCCCAGGAGAAGGAACTGCAGCAGCGTCTCGGAGACCGCTACCGGGTCGTTCTGGGGATGCGCTACGGCGAACCGAGCATCGAGCGGGCCCTGCGGCAGATGGAAGCGGAGGAGATCGACCGTATCGTGGTATTGCCGATGTTCCCCCACTTCTCGGCGTCAACCACCGGATCGGTCTACGACGCCGTCACCAGATCTGCTTTCGGACGCAGCGGAGCGTTCCTGTTCGACCGCAGGCGCACCATGCCGGCGCTGCGCTTCGTTCCGCCCTATTTCGACGACTGCGGCTACATCGACAGTCTCAGGGCCGCCGTCGAAAACTCCCTCTTCCGCCTGGAGGATCCGCCGGAGCGCTTCCTCATCACCTTCCACGGCATTCCCAGACGCTACGTCGACGAAGGGGATCCCTATCGCCGCCAGTGCGAGGCGACCGCCGGCCTGCTCGCCGAGGCCCTCGGCCTGAACCGCGAACGCTGGCACCTCGGGTTCCAGTCCCGTTTCGGCAGGGAGGAGTGGCTTCAGCCCTACACCGAGGATGTGCTGGCGCAGCTAGGGCGCCAGGGCGGCGGACGTCTCGTGGTCGTGGCGCCGGGATTCACCGCCGACTGCCTGGAGACCCTGGACGAGCTCGGCCGGGAGGGGGACGAGATTTTCCGCGCTGCCGGTGGCGGCCACCTGCACCTCGTGCCCTGTCTCAACAGTCATCCCCGCTGGCTCGACGCCATGGCTTCCCTGGTGCGCAGGGAAAGCAGCGGCTGGATCTGAAGCGGCGGGAATTGCAGCGCCGGCTCGGAGAGCCCTGTCGACCCCTCGGAGGCGTTTCCTTGCATGGCGCGCTCGCGTACATAAGGCACCGGATCTTGGTCGGCACCTGTTTCACAGCCAACCTCGAGGGCGTGGGGGCCTGACCGGAGCACGGGGCCCGTTGGGGCCTGCTCCCTGGCGAGGGGGAACAGCCCCGCACCGCCCTGCGGTAAATCAGCGGTCCAAGTTGCATGGTGGAGCTGCGATTCACTCCACGGGACGCACCAGATCATCAGCCCTGTGCCGCAGCCATTCCTGCAGATCCCGCAGGCATTCCGAATTAATCTCGTGGCCCATGGCGTACTCGTTGAAGATGGTCCGCAGAGGCAGGCCGGCCAGCATGTCGCGAGATTCCCTGCCCCTGGCGATCGGGATCAGGGGATCGAACCGGCCGTGGGACATGAAGACAGGCATGTCGTTCAATGAGTTCGAGGCGGCCCCTTCGGGCACCATCTCCGGGAGGCACAGGCCGCTCAGGAAGGCGATTCCGGCAATGGTCTCGGGGATCCGGAAGCCGCTGTAGAGCGCCATCCCGGCTCCCTGGCTGAAACCCAGCAACAGCGTGCGCCCGGAGGCGTCGTACTGTTGCTGAAGTCCGGCGAGCAGCTCGCACACCTCGCCGCGTGCCGCCTCTGCCTCTTGGAACGAGACCTCCAGGCCACCCTCGGTCATCGCCAGGGGGAACCAGGCAAAGCCACCCTCGGCGAGCCGCATGGGAGCGCGGGCGCTGACGACGTGGAAGCGGGGGTCCAGGGCCGGCGCCAGACCCATCAAGTCCTCCTCGTCGCTGCCATATCCGTGCAGAAGCACCAGCAGGGGAGCACCTTGCGCCGGTGGTTCTCCTTCGACGTAATGGAGGGGCATGACGCGGGTCAGACCACCTCGACCCGGAAGCGCCCCTCCTGTGTCAGGGCAATCACGATATCCTCCTCTTCGGCGACTATCCGCTGCACGAACGGGTTGGGGTACATCTTCTCGTTTCGCCAGACGGTGATCCCGTTGACCAGAATGGTGGGCATCTTCCTGCCGCCGCGATGAAGGACAAGGCGGGCCTCGATACTGGCGGGCAGCTCCGTCTCGAGCGCGAGGTCTTCCTCTTCTCTTTTCCAGGCGAGGGCGATGGCCCCGGCCGGGGTCGGTACCGAACCGGAGGCACGGGTGGCGACGCTGCGGGGAGGCCGGATGCGGGCAACGGCGAACCCGGGTTCGACCGGCTGCACCCCAAGCAGGTGGGCGCCGACCATGTACTCCGGCCCGGGTTCGTACGGCGCCGAGGGCCGCGGCGCCCGGTCAGCCCAGGTCTCCCCCGGTGTCGCCGCCATGCGCCCCCAGTACATCTCCGCGTAATCCAGGGCAGCCTGTTCTGCCCCCGCGCGCCACAACCCTTCGCAGAGAAACCAGGCCTGCGTCAGTCCGGCAACCGGCGACAGCGACCCATCGCCGACTGCGGTCGCGACGCGCTCCTTCTGATCCGCCTTCGCCAGTGAGCCGTACAAGGCAAGGGCGTTGGTCCACTGGCCAAACCGTCCCGCTTCTGCGGCCGTCTCCGGGAACATCCCCTCCTGCTCGCGCCAGCGTGACTGAACCAGTTCCCGCCAGCGCCTCGCTTCCGCCTTGCAGACCGCCGCCGCCCGGGAATTGCCCAGGCGCCGGCATACGCGCCCTGCGGCTGCGGCGCTGGCCGCGGCGAGGGCCGCCTCCGCGGTCGGCAGCTCACCGCAGGAAAGGGACGGTGTCGCACCTGCAGGTGGAAGCAGATCGTACAGCCGTGCAGACACGGTCTCGCCGTCACCGCTGAACAAGTGATACGCCTCGACAAAAATCGGAAATCCCGTCCAATCTGAATGCAGGTCCCCGTTGTCTTGGCGGCCGGCAGCGGTTCTCAGCACCGTTCGCGCAGTAGCGGTGTTGCCTGTGAGGTAGAAATCGGTGGCGAAGGCAGTCAGCATCGCCAACCAGTCGTACGGCCGGGGCGGGAGCCGCAGGCAGTAAATTTCCTGCCGCACCGATTCGAGTGTTCGCCGTCCGACCAGGTGCGGAGCCGCCATCCCGTCCTGTTCCATGGCCGCAGTCGCCCCCGGACCGGGGTCGCGACGGGTGACCACGGACACCTTTTCGAGGTGGCAGTTCTCCGCAAACCGGCTGAGACGTACGGTCAGGTAGCGGCCCGCCTGTTCCTGCAAGGCGCCCCAGCCCTGCCTGCCTGCCCGGACGACGTAGCGAACCTGGGCGTGCGTGCGTCCGGGGACGTACCCGAAGTAAAGGTCGACGATGCCGCCGCTCGCTTCCGCCTCCAGGCGCACCTCCGGACATCCGGTGAGGATGCGCCCGAAATCGAGCTGGATGACGACCGCTTTGTACGGGGCGGTCCTGATGATGGTGCGGGCGACGCCGCCAAAGAGAAGGCCCTGTGGGTGGACGCACTTGCAGTCCGCCAGCGGCTGCAGTCGCTCCGGCTCCGGAGAGTCGCCGCTCCACTCACCCGCCGCAGCTACGGCCACGGCCTCCTGCGGTTCTTCCACGATGCCGCCAGGCTCCCAGACGTCGGCCGCAATGGCCGCGGCTACCTCGACCGCGGGCTCCCAGCCGTCCCCGGCATCGCTGGCGTCCCCCTCTCCGGGATCCTCCCTGGCATCGTGGAATTCGTCGACCCCCAGTTGCTTCAGGGGGAGGGAGATGGCCCGGACGCTCCAGGTGCCGTCCCCTGCCGTGGGTAAAACCGCAGAAGCGGAACAGGCGAACCACGGCGCCTCTACCGCGGGCAGGTTGGCCGCGCGCACGGTGAGGGTGTGGCGACCCGGACGCCTCAACTGCAGGGATATGCGGTGCAGAAGGGGGCGCTCGGTCAGCGCTCCCCCCCGGCGGCATGCGACCAGCTCCCCGTCGATGCTCAGCTCGAAGGGGCCGGTGCTGGCGCAGTTCAGAGCGACTCTTTCGGCAGAGGAGGTCGCGATCGACGTCCGCAGGTACAGCCCGCCGGAGTTGCCGCTGTCCCAGATGGGACGGCCTTCCATCATCTTACGCGAGGGATTTGAAGTTGGCGGTCCCACCGCCTGGCGATGGGACGTGGAAGGAAGGTGGCGGGTCGACTACGGAAGGCGCAAGGCTACCAGGCGGTTTGTCTTTCCGCGGCGAACGCGAAAAAGGACCGCAGCCCCGGACTCGAGCTCCTCGACGATTTCGCGATACTCCTGCACCGATGCCACCGGCTGGCGGTTGACCTCGACGATCAGGTCGCCTCGACGAAGTCCGCGGCGGGCCGCCTCGCTCCCGCGCCTGACCCCGATGATGAAGACGCCCCCCTCACCCTCGTCGTAGCCGAAAAGCTGCGTCAGCTCAGGGCTGGGATTGCGGAGTTTTATCCCGAGGGAGTTGGTTGAAACTTCATCCCCGCCCGACCGCCCCACGGCGAGCGCCTCCTGCGTCACTTCCCCGAGCTTGACGGTTACCCTCTTGCGTTCGCCGTCGCGCAGAAACTCGACCTCGACCTTGGTTCCGGGAAAAGTCGTACCGATGCGGCTCCTAAGCTCGGTGCTGTTGCGCACCGGATCCCCGTCGACGGCGACGATCACGTCATCCACCTGAAGGCCCGCCTCCTCGGCACCGCTGTCTTCCGTGACCCCCGTTACCAGGACACCGCGGGTGTTCTCCATGCTCATGGCTTCCGCCATCAACGCGGGGATGTCTCGGATTCCTATCCCCAAAAACCCGCGCCTCACTTCTCCGGTGTCGATCAGTTGAGACAGCACGTCGCGGGCGAGGTCGACGGGAATGGCGAACCCGATTCCCTGATCCCCACCGCTGCGGGTGACGATGGCGGTGTTTATGCCGACCAGCTCCCCCTTCAGGTTGACCAGGGGACCGCCGCTGTTCCCCGGGTTGATCGCCGCGGACGTTTGAATGAAGGAGCCGTATTCCTCACCGAAACGCTCCCGTCCGAGGGCGCTGATAATCCCCTGGGTCACGGTGTGCTCGAGGGCGAACGGGTTGCCGATCGCCAGCACCCACTCCCCGACCTTTAGATCCGCCGACCTCCCCCAGGACACCGAGGGAAGCTCTGCGGCGTCGATGCGCAGGGCGGCGAGGTCGCTGAGGGAATCGGTACCGACCACCTCGGCAGGGAAGTGGCGCTGGTCGGTCAGCTCGACGGTGATCTCGTCTGCGCCGCGGATCACGTGGTAGTTTGTCAGGATGAAGTACTCCCCCTCGTGGCTGACGATCACGCCTGACCCCTGCCCCTGGCGCGGCATTTCCCGTGGTGGCCCCCGGAAGAAGAACTCGAAGGGGGTGCCGCGATAGTTGGGAACTTCACCACGTGACTTCGATTCGGTCGAGATCGCGACGACCCCCGGCTTCACCTGCGCGACGACCTCCGCGAAGCCGTCGCTCCACCTTTGCAGCTCCGCCAGGTTTTTCCCGGCGCCGGCTGTCCCCGTGCAGCTGAAGACTGCAGCGACCAGGACGATCTTGAGGGCCCTCCCGTTTCCTGTCCCTTTCATTTCCGGTTTCTCTCCATTCTGTTTCGTTGTTGTCTTTTCGAGCAATACAAGACTAAAGCGAGCCCGATCGGTTCCCAAAGAAACGGTCATGCCGCGCGCGGATGCACCTTGACGCCGCTGTGGACGGTCAGCTCACCATCCTCGAGATCGACCCGAATACGGGCACCCTCCCCGATGTCGCCGGCCACCAGGGCGCGCGCGATGCGGCTCTCCAGCTCGTGCTGGATGAACCGCTTCAGCGGCCGCGCTCCGAACACCGGGTCGAACCCCTGTCTCGCTATAGCCTCCGATGCAGGTTCGGAGATCTCGATCTCGATGCGGCGTTCCGACAGGCGCCCGCGCAGCTCTTCCGTCATCAAGGCGACGATCCGCTTGATCTCGGGCAAAGACAGCGGCTTGAAGATCACGATGTCGTCGACGCGATTGATGAACTCGGGCCGGAAGTGGGCCTGCATCTCCCGCTTCACCACTTCCTGAATCTCCTGGGGGATTTCTCCGCCGGCTTCCCCCCCTTCCACCAGGTGACGCGAGCCGATGTTGGAGGTCATGATGACGACCGTGTTCCTGAAATCGACGGTACGGCCCTGCGAATCGGTCAGGCGGCCGTCGTCGAGCACCTGCAGCAGTGCGTTGAAGACGTCGTGATGGGCCTTTTCGATCTCGTCGAACAGGATGACGGAATACGGCTTCCGCCTGACGGCCTCGGTCAACTGCCCCCCCTCCTCGTAGCCGACGTAACCGGGAGGCGCCCCGATCAGACGGGATACCGCGTGCTTCTCCATGTACTCCGACATGTCGATGCGGACTACGCTTTCCTCGCTGTCGAACAGCGCTTCGGCCAGGGTCCTGGCCAGCTCGGTCTTGCCGACGCCGGTCGGTCCGAGAAAAATGAACGAGCCGATCGGTCGCCTGGGGTCCTTGATGCCGGCCCGGGCACGGATGACGGCATCGGCGACTAGCCGCACTGCCTCGTCCTGTCCCACGACGCGCCGATGCAGGATTTCGTCGAGGCGCAGCAGCTTCTCGCGCTCTCCCTCCACCAGGCGGGTGACGGGAACCCCCGTCCACCGCGACACGACCTCGGCGACCTCGGCTTCGGTTACCTCCTCGCGCAGCAGTCTGCCCGCAGCGCTGTCGTTGTCGCGGTCCTCGGCCTCTTCGAGGCGGCGCTCGAGATCCGGGAGGCGGCCGTACTTGAGCTGAGCCGCCTCGTTGAGATCCTGCCGCCGTTCCGCCTCCTCGATTCCGCGGCGGGTCACTTCGATCTGCTCCTTCAGCTCCCGCACCGCCCCGATGGCGCCTTTCTCCTGCTCCCACTGGTCGCGCATGGCCCGGGTCTGCGACTTGCAGTCGGCGAGCTCCGCCCGCAGCGCCTGCAGCCGCTTCCTGCTGCCGCCGTCCTTCTCCTTCAGGAGCGCAGCTTCCTCGATCTCCAGCTGCGTCGAGCGCCGCATCGCTTCGTCGAGCTCGGCCGGCATCGAATCGATCTCCGTGCGTATCAGGGCGCAGGCCTCGTCGACCAGGTCGATCGCCTTGTCGGGCAGGAAGCGGTCGCTGACGTACCGGTTCGACAGCACCGCGGCGGCAACCAGGGCGTTGTCCTGGATGCGCACCCCGTGATGGACTTCGTAGCGCTCCTTGAGCCCGCGCAGAATGGAGATCGCGTCCTCCACCGAGGGAGCGTCGACGATCACCGGCTGGAAACGCCTTTCGAGGGCGGCATCCTTCTCGATATGGCGCCGGTGCTCGTCCAGGGTGGTCGCCCCTATGCAGTGCAGCTCGCCTCGGGCGAGCATCGGTTTCAGCAGGTTGCCCGCGTCGGTCGACCCCTCGGTGCGGCCGGCGCCGACGATGTTGTGCACCTCGTCGATGAACAGCAGGATGCGGCCCTCGCTCCGGGATATTTCCGCGAGCACCGCCTTGAGCCGTTCCTCGAACTCACCGCGATACCTGGCGCCCGAGATCAGGGCCCCCATGTCGAGGGAGAAGATCGTGCGGTCCTTCATCCACTCCGGGACGTCGCCGCGCACGATGCGTTGGGCCAGGCCCTCGACCACCGCGGTCTTGCCTACTCCTGGCTCGCCGATCAGGACGGGGTTGTTCTTGGTTTTGCGCGACAGGATGCGGATGACCCGGCGGATCTCGCCGTCGCGACCGATGCGGGGTCCAGCTTTCCCGTCCGCGCCTGGGCGACGAGGTCGACGCCGTACTTCTCGAGCGCCTCGTAGGTGTCTTCCGGGTTGGCGCTTGTCACTCGCTGGTTGCCGCGAACCGCGCTCAAAGTCCTCAGCAATTCGTCGCGACCGGCGCCATGCTCCCGGAGGACTTTCGCTGCGTCCCCCTCGCTCGCTAAGATGGCGAGGGCCAGGTGTTCGACCGACACGAACTCATCCTTGAGTCTGTCGGCCTCCTGCCCGGCATTCACCAGCACCTCCTGGAAATTACGCGTCATGCGGATGTCCGTTGCGGCGCCGGTCAGTCGCGGTCTGCGCGCGAGCGCCGCTTCCAGCTGCCGGCGGATTTCAGCCGGCGGTGCCCCTGTGCGCTGGAGGAGACGGCATACGATCCCGGTCTCCTGGTTCAACAGCGCCAGAAGCAGGTGTTCCGCATCGACCTCCTGATGATGGCGTTCAAGTGCTTCGCTGCGCGCCTCCTGAAGGGCTTCCTGAGATTTTTGCGTCAGCCTGTCGAAGTTCATTTGAATCCTCTGAAATCCTCGCCTTGATCGTCCTGTTTCGAAACCTGCTAAAGCCAGCGCCCTCCTTCAGACAAAACCCGTACCCGCAGGCGAACGATATTCATAACTTATTGTTTATTTTTCAGTTCGGACCAATCGATCGATTTGCTGCATAATGCAAGTGCCACATTGGCAGGTGTTCGGACTCCCTTTCAGACAGGCCGGTACAGCCCCGGGATCGAATCGGGCGGAATATCCTGCTTCTCACCAGGCTGACCACGAGGACCCTGCGCACATCCACCAGAGGGAATGATTGATGCGGTTGGCGGGTTAAAACCATATTGATTTCATCATGAAAAAACCTGTCGGAAAAGACACGACAGTACGTCTCGGAACCCCTTAACATCTCGACCGCGCCCTTTTCGTGACGACTGCCAAGGCCTGGCTGGCGCTCTGCGTGCTCATCGCCATGACCCTTGCCGTCATACTCTGGGCGGTCTGGGGGGAAGTTTCCAGCTACGTGAAGGCCAACGGGATCATCCTGAGCCGAGCCGGTATGGTTTTCGACGCCGCTTCCTCCAACGGTGGCAAGCTGGCCCGGATTCTTCCCGCCGTCGGGGAAGCGGCCGCCGAAGGGGACCTCGTGGCCGAGATCCTCGACCCCGAGATCATGGAGCGCTATTCCGGGGCCGTCTCCCTGGCGGGTGAACGCGCCGGAATCCTTCAGGATCGGGAATCCGAGGCGAGGGAGGAAAACGCACTTGCGTCGCAGAACATCGCCAGGCAGCGTGCCCGCCTGGGAGAGCTAGAGCGCACCGGCCGCGAGCTGATCGAAAAGGCCGACGAACGCCTGCAAGTCGATCAGTCGCTGCTGGAAAGAGGTATCGTAAACCGGGCTTCGGTCGAGCGCAGCGAGCATGCCCTCGATCTCGCCCGGCGCAACCTGTTCGACGCCATGCGCCGTCGCGACGAACTGGAGGCGTGGGAGCTCCTCCGCAGAAACGAAACCCAGGCACGCGTCACCCTGGCGAAGGCGGAACACCAGGAGGCGGAACGGCAGGTAAAGGAGCTCGCGGCCGTAATGAGAACCTGGCGCATCCAGGCCCCGGTATCGGGGCGCGTCACCGAGATCAAGGCGCAGGTCGGCGCCACCCTCGCCCAGGGCCAGTCCGTAATCAGCATCGAGACGGGTAGTGAGGGTCTCGACGTGCTGATCTACGTTCCCCCTATCGACGGCAAGCGCGTCGAAGCGGGCATGCCCACCCTGGTGTCTCCGGCCACTGCGCGGCACGAGGAGTTCGGGTATATGATCGGCACGGTCGAGAGCCTCTCCGAATTCCCGGCGAGCCTCAACGGCATGATCGCCGTGCTGCAGAACGAGGACCTGGCAAGGACCTTCTCGAAAGCCGGGCCTCCCTACCCCGGCCGCGTCGCGCTCACCCTCGACCCATCGACCGCCAGCGGTTTCGCCTGGACTCGCCCCAGGCCGCTGGAATCGACATCACTCCCGAAACCCTGGCCGAGGTCGAGGTCGAGGTCTCCACCCAGCCACCCGCGGAGCTGGTCCTGCCGTGGTTCAAGGAGACGTTCGGCCTTTTGAGCCAGGACGCGGCTCTCCGCCCCAACCTGAGGCGCAGCGGCCGCCTCGCCGTGCCTACCATCCTGCAGATGGAGTCCACCGAGTGCGCAGCAGCCTGCCTCGGCATGGTCCTCGCCTATCACGGCCGGTGGGTCCCGCTCGAGACCCTGCGGGTGCGTTGCGGCGTCTCGCGCGACGGCGCCAATGCCGCCAATATCCTGCGCGCGGCCCGGGAATACGGCCTCGTCGCGCGGGGCTTCCGCAGCATTCGCAGCCGTCTGTTCGACCTTCCCTTCCCGATGATCCTCTTCTGGGAGTTCAACCATTTCGTCGTGCTCGAGGGGATCAAGGGTGACAGAGCCTATATCAACGACCCGAGCGAGGGACCTCGTCGAATCTCCCTGGAGGAGTTCGATGAAAGCTTCACGGGCGTCTGTTTCGGTTTCGCACCGGGTCCCGGGTTCACCCGGGGCGGAGCAAGGCCGAACCTGGTGCGAGGACTGAACGCCCGTTTCGGTCAGGCGCGGAGACCCCTCGCCTTCGCCGCCCTGGCGACGTTGGCGCTGGTCGTTCCCGGCGTGGCGGTTCCGACCATGCTCAAGGTGTTCATCGACGATGTCCTGGTCCGGCAGAACGGCGCCTGGATGGCGCCGTTGCTGATCGGCCTGGCTCTGGCCGCAGCAGCTCAGGGCGCCTTGATCTGGTTGCAGCGGACCCTCCTCGCCCGCATGGAGACCAAGCTGTCCATCGTCACTACGGCGCGATTCATCTGGCACGTGGTGACGCTGCCGATGCTGTTTTTCAGCCAGCGTCATGCCGGCGACATCACCAGCCGGGTCGTGTCGAACGACAGGGTCGCGCGGTTGCTCTCAGGGAGCTGGCGGTCAACGCCCTCAACCCTGGCCATGACCTTCTACGCGGCGGTGATGCTTTCATACGACGTTCCGCTGACCCTGATCGCCCTGGCCATGGTCGCCGTCAATCTCCTGGTGCTGCGGCTTGCAGGCGGCGCCCGGGAGAATGCCAATCGCCGCCTGCTCAAGGAGCGGTCCAGGGTCTCCGGCGTCTCGATAAACGGTATCCTGATTATCGAGACGCTCAAGGCCAATGGTACCGATGGCGCCTTCTTCGCGCGCTGGTCCGGCATTCATGCAAACGCACTGAACGCTCAACAACGGCTCGGCCTGGTTACGACCTTCGCCAACGTCGTCCCGGTGCTACTCTCCCTGCTAACCGTTATCGCCATCCTCGGCTTCGGGGGGCTGCGCATCCTCGAAGGTGCCCTCACCATCGGCGGGTTGATCGCTTTCCAGAGCCTGGCGGTCAGCTTCTCGCAGCCGGTGCAGGGTCTCCTCCGATTCGGCGCCAACCTCCAGATGATAAAGGGGATATCGCCCGCCTCGACGACGTGCTGAACTACTCCCCGGACGAACGCACGTATCGAGGCGTCAACGAACGCGAGCCGGACATGTCCGCCCCCGCCCCCGCCCCGCGCGGCTTCGTCGAACTCGACAAAGTCACCTTCGGGTACAATTCCATGGGGCCGCCCCTGATCGAGGATTTCACCTTGTCGATCCCGCCGGGCAGACGCGTGGCGCTCGTGGGGGTCTCCGGCAGCGGCAAATCCACCATTGCCAGGCTGATCTGCGGGATGTTGACGCCCTGGTCCGGAAGCGTTCGTATCGACGGCGAGGATTTCAACGACATTCCACCCTCCCGATTTGCCGAAACCGTGTCTCATGTCGATCAGGATATCGTCCTCTTCGAGGGGAGCGTACGCGAGAACGTCGCCCTGTGGGACCCGACTATCGAAGAGCGAGACATCGTCCAGGCCCTGCGCGACGCCGCAATCCACGAAATTATCGCGGCGCGGCCCCTGAGGTACGACTCCCCGGTCGACGAGGGCGGGCGCAATTTCAGCGGCGGCCAGCGCCAGCGCCTGGAGCTGGCCCGGGCTCTTGCGCGAAACCCCGCGGTCCTGGTACTCGACGAGGCGACCTCGGCGCTCGATCCGGTAACCGAGGTCGAAATCGACGACCGGCTCCGGCAGCGCGGCTGCACCTGCCTCATCGTCGCCCACCGGCTCAGCACCATAAGGGATGCTGACGAAATCGTCGTTCTCGACCGCGGCCGTATCGTCCAGCGCGGCACCCATGACCTGCTGATCGCCGAAGACGGTCTGTATCGCACCCTGGTCATGTCGGACTGATTGCGATGACCGATGTCCCGCTCATAGAGCGCATCCGCGGCCTCCGCATCGAGACCGGGGCGAACCGGCCCTTTTCGATGGACGACCCTACGCGCGTCCATTTTGTCGAGCAGGGGTATCTCGACGTTTTCGCCGTCGAGATGAAGGCCGACCAGGTTGCCGGCAGGAGGCGCTACGTCGCCCGCGTGCCGGCCGGAGAGATGGCTTTCGGCAGCGAGCGGATCGAGGACCCGGCGCGACCGGGGCGCACTTTCGGCTTTCTCGCCGTGCCCTCGCTGAACGCGGTCCTCGTCGAAGGTGAGCGCATCGGTGTCGCCTCGGAAAGTTTCGACCTCGCCGCGACCAACTGGATCGACGAATGGATATCCAGTTTCTCGGAATTCCTGGTCCGCGATCGGCCTCCACCTCGCGACGCCCTGCTGCTCGAGGCCGATCCCGACGTGCCCTATCCCTCGGGCTCCGCCCTCTCCGCCCAGCACATGGACGTCATCTGGGTCTCTGCGAACACGCCGATGCGCCTTTCGGGACGCCACGACCTCGTCGTAACGGAGGGGGAACCGCTGCTGCCTGTCACCGAGGTGACCTGGTTCGAAATCGACGCAGACGCCGAGGTTTCGGCGATCTATACACCGACCGCCCTGCAGACGGAGCGGCTCTGGCCCGGATTCGACCGCTTCAGCGCGATCGTCCTCGAGTTCGCCGTCCTCAGTGAGGCCGAGACTTCCGAGGAACGCCGGCGCAGTGCCCATGAAGCCCGCCGCTCGTCGGTATCCGGGGCCCTGCGCGGCCTTGGGGGGGTTATGGCGGCGACTGCTGACGGCGAACCGGCCGGCACGGGTGGCCACACTCCGCTGCAAATGGCCGCGGCCCTGGTCGCTTCATCCTGCGGTGCGTCGCTGCAGATCCCCCCTCGGCAGGAGGAAGCCCGCGACCCGCTCGCAGAGATCGAGGCTCTCGCCCGCAGGTCCGGCATACGAACGCGCTGGATTTCACTCTCCCCGGGCTGGTGGCGGCGGGATGGTCCTTCCTTCGTGGGCTTCGCAGCCGCGGAAGAAGGCCACGAAAGGCCGCTCGGGATTCTTGCGGACAGTCGCGGGGCCTACCGCGCAGTGGATCCGGAAACAGGCGCATCCTTTCCGTTGGACGACGGTATGGCCTCCGGACTCAAACCCGGTGGGCTGACGTTCTACGCACCGCTTCCCGACCACGTCGAGAGCGGCAAGGCGGCCCTGGGCTTCTCCATGCACCGGCGCGGGCGGGATCTGCGCGCCATGCTTGCGGTGGGGGTATTGGGAGGACTCGCCGCGCTGCTGACCCCGATCCTCACGGGAGAGCTCCTCGTCCGCATTATCCCCGCGCGCGGCGCGGACATACCGCTCTGGTTCGCCGCTCTGGGCGCTCTCCTGTTGGTCGCGTTCGGCAACGCGGTCTTCGAAGTCGTGCGCGGAATCGCGCTGCTGAGGATCGAGGGCCGGGTTGACGAGCGCCTGCAGACCGCGATCTGGAGCCGGCTGATCTCACTGCCGGCGCCGTTCTTTCGGCGCTTCACCGCCGGCGACCTCGAAAACCGGGCAAACGGCATCAGCGAAATCCGACAGACGTTGACCGGGGCTGCGGTGCAG
This sequence comes from Candidatus Latescibacterota bacterium, assembly GCA_965206595.1. GTDB lineage: Bacteria > Latescibacterota > UBA2968 > UBA8231 > UBA8231 > CBDCXV01. The sequence continues at coordinate 6,169,761 of OZ242214.1, read as the reverse complement.
GCGGCGATGGGAGGGATCTTTTCGATCTTCAGTCTGGTGCTGCTGTTCTACTACAGCTGGTCGCTGGCCCTGGGTGTCTGCGGCCTGCTGCTCGTTTTGACAGGCACGACCTGGATCCTTTCGCTGGGCAGCTTCGCCACTTTCGCGCCCTGTTCCGCACCCAGGGAAAACTCCATGGATTCGTTTTTCAGATGATCGGCGGCCTCGCCAAGCTCCGGGTTGCAAATGCCGAAAGCTACGCACTCGCGCGCTGGGCTCAGCGCTTCGCCGGGCAGAAACGGGAAAGCCTGGCCGCGCTTCGCTGGGCCGCCGGTCAGCACGTTGTAGCCGGCATGTTCCAGCCTCTTGCCCTGATCGCCATTTTCGCCTCGGTCCACTATGCCCTCATACGTGGCGGAAAGCCGACATTCGATCTGGCGGCCTTCCTTTCCTTCAATGCCGCGTTCGGGCAGCTGACGGGCGCGGTGATCGGGCTGACGACTGCCGCCACGACAGCAGTCGGGATCATCCCTCTTCTTGAGCGAGTACGGCCGATTCTCGAAGCGCGTCCCGAAACCGCGGACGGCGGCATCGATCCGGGGGATCTCAAGGGAGAGATCGAGTTCGCCAACGTGACCTTCCGCTATTCTCCAGAAAGTCCGAAGGCGATCGACGGCATATCCTTCCGCATAAGACAGGGTGACTACGTCGCCTTCGTCGGTCCGTCCGGCTGCGGCAAATCGACGATCTATCGCCTGCTGCTCGGCTTCGAGCAGCCGGATTCCGGAACCGTGTTTCTCGACGGACACGATCTTTCGAGCCTCGATCTGAACGCGGTCCGCGGCCCCATGGGCGTCGTTCTGCAGAACGGCCAGGTTGTCGCCGGCAGCATCTACGAAAATATCGCGGGCCCGTCCCCGTTGAGTGCGGATGAAGCCTGGGCGACAGCGCGTGCCGCCGCTCTCGAAGAGGATATCCGGGCGATGCCAATGGGTATGCGCACGGTGCTGCCGGAGGGCGGTACCGGGCTTTCCGTGGGACAGAAGCAGCGGCTGCTGATCGCGCGCGCGCCCTCGCCCGCAAGCGGCGAGTCCTCCTGTTCGACGAAGCCACCAGTGCGCTCGACAATCGCGCCCAGGCCGTTGTTCAAGACTCGTTGAAAAAACTCGGGGTAACCCGCCTGGTGATCGCCCACCGGCTCAGCTCGATCCGGGATGTCGACCGGATCTATGTGCTCGACGCCGGGCGTATCGTCGAAAGCGGCCGCTTCGACCAGCTGATCAAACGGGACGGGGTCTTCGCAGCCCTTTCCCGGCGGCAGCTGGTGCATGGGTAATGCACCTCGCTTCGCGGCTCGACTGCCAATCCGGTCGTCGCTCGATGTCTCATCCCCCGCCCCCAATAAATACTTGACAATCCCGGGGAAACGTGTACTACTACGCTATTAATAGCGTGTGCATTCGAGCGCCTAATCGCCCCTGACCTCATTCCAGGGAGGTTGAAATGAGCAAAGAAACGAAGCGGAAAACAGAGGCGGCCGCAGAAGTTCGCCCCCTCGACTTTGGCGATGGTTGTGTAACCGGGCATCCCCACCAACTCAATCCCAGGAGGATGAAACGATGAGCGAAGAAAAGAAGCGCGAAGAAGAAGCGAAGGACGCAGAGGTTGAGCCCCTCGAAGACAACGAGGCTGAAAAGGTCGGCGGCGGTATCGGGACGACAGGCGAGCAGGGGCAGCAGGATACTTCAGACGGTTCCGGTTCCGGTTCCGGTTGGTGGAGCAACCCCAACCGTTAGGCGATCCCCCACCGGCGGCACCGCGGTCTTGGAGCCGTCTGACGAGGAGCATCGCTTCTCACATTCGAGGCCTTTGGATTTTTACAGAGGCCTCGTTCATTTCTATGAGCCCTCGGCGCCATTTTGTGTCGGGGGGCTTTGGTATTTCTGGGATAGGGGGACCGGTGGATTTCAGGCATTGATGAAATTGAAGCGGAAGAACATGATCGACATGGCGGAGCCTTTCGAAAAGCCCGGCAGCAATCCCCCGCGAGTCACCAGCGCGAGATCGAAAAACTCTAGCTGCGCGTGGCCGACGTTGAACGGCCCGAAGGCGAAACCCACACCGGTGCTGCTGCTGCGTCCCCCGATCGACAAACCGATTCGCGTAGGAAACCACGGCACCAGGCGGTACTCGGCTCCGGTGGAGATCTTGGGCATCGGGGATATCCCGAAACCGGAGCTCAAGGCCTGGTCGTAGTTGCCGACCACCGTCATGTGGGGAATCGGCCAGTGTGCGAACCCCACGCGCAGCATCGCCGGCAGCGAGCGAAAGAAGCCGTCCTCGCTGAGGCTCTCGCGAAAATCGGGATCGCCGTCGCCGTCGATGTCCTCGTTCTCGAGCACGTCCCTCATCCGGACCTGGTCCGGCTCGAGAAAGCGGGTCACCCGCAGGCTGGTCGCCTTGGAAAACACCGAGTCCTGTCGCGCTCCGATGTTCCAGCGGATGAAATCCAGAAGATTGAGCATGCCGGCGCTGAAGGTGGTCCTGCCGTCCGTGGTGACGCCGGCCACCCCGAAGTCCACCCCGAGTCCGATGCCACCGCTGCGCCGGACGAGCGCAAACCCCTCCAGGTCGGTTCCCTGGATGCGTGAGATCATGCCGCCATCGGACCGGGTGATTTCGCCGTAGGCCCCTCCTGAAATCTTCACGGTCCCTCCAACCGTGAACTCGCGCAGGTGCGAGGCAAGCCTGGCGGGCATCCAGGGTTTCGCCCCCGCAAAGTTCACCCCCCCGACTAGCCAGGAAGACCCGTCCCACTTGGCGATTTCGTAGGGGCGGTCGAATTCGTTGCCGAACAACATCAAATCGAACATGTCCTTCGGCATTTCCCCCTCCACTCCGAAGGCGACGTTCGTGGTGACCGCGGCCTGAATCCCATTCCTGAGGGGAAAGGAGATGCCCCCGTTGACGGGCAGACCGGCGGAAATGAACGGCACGAGGTCGGCATTGAACCTCAATCCGTCCGCGGGGATATCCCCGAGCAGCTCCTTCTTTTCGGCTGTCCCGATCCTGTGAGTGTCGTCGGTGAAGTTGTCGTTGTAGGTGCGGACGGAGAAACTGTTGTTTTCCGTTATCAGGGTCAGGCCGGCACCAAACACCTCCCATTTTAATTTTGGCCCTCCGCCCAGGGCGAGGTTGGCGGGATTCCAGAAGACCGCTTCCGGCCCTCTCGCCAATGCGGTGTACGCCTGCCCGAGCGCCAGCGCCCGCGGTTCGGTGTCGCTGAGGGCGAACAGGGAACCTTCGAAGGCCAGCGTCAGCACCATCGCGGTGGCTGTTTCCCGCCAGTGGATGGAAAGCATTCCGGCCTTCGGTATCCCGGTCATCTCTCGCCGGCCCCGTTACTCCACCAGGCTCTCGTTCAGCTCGATGAAGATCCGCGCCCCCGCCTGCACGGTGAAGAAGTCGCTGCCGAACAGCTCGATTTCGCCATCGGTGCTCTCGACCTGCACTAGCACTCCGGTGTAGACGCCTCCTTCCTCCAGGAAGACCAGAACGTCCTCTGCCGTGAGCTCCAAGGCCTTCTCGGACCGTGTCGTTGCGACGACCCGCCCGTCCTTGTCGACTGGAGCCGCGGCGACGCCGAATCCGGTCCCGTCGGTCGGTATGGTCAGCACCGGATTCCTGTACACCCCCTCCTCGGTCCTGCCGACCTGGATGCTGACCGTCAATCCCAGGGGGATGTGGCTCTCGATCTTCGTTGTGACCGAGGCGCTCTTGAGATTGGAGCGGATGCGCCGCCTCCATTCGTCGTCCGAGAACTCGCGGTGCACCGGGTCCGGCTCGATCCGTGTATCGCCGGTGATCCGGAAGCGGGCAGGAACATCGAACACGAGGCTGTCGAGCCTGACCCAGTCACCGGCCTCGATCTCGCCGGCGCTGGCGCCGTCCCCGAGGAAGACCTCCGGGACGATGGTGATTTCGGTGGGCAGCAGGTTCATGAAGCTGATCAGGTCCTCGGAGTCTCGTTCGATCGCAATGCTGACCGGGGCGTCCGGATTTCCCGGTGGGAGAACCTGTGAATCCAATATGGTGCTGCTTTCCCCCCACAGGTTGGTACCGATGATCGACAGATTCAGCTCGCTGCTGTAGGCGGCCGCCGAGGTCACGAAGACGGCGAGCGAGGTGGAACTCAGCGCGACTTGATTCAGGCCGTTCGGAAAATCGATGGTATCGGTGACCGTATTCATTGGCAGCTCGACCCTGTCGAGAGTCCCCTCAAGACGGTTGAACAGGATTCTTCCGGGACGTGCCTCCACCTGCAACTCGTCGTCGGACCGGATGGTCGCCTCGGTCTCCGTCGCCAGCGTCGTGACCTCCCAGGAAAGCCGGATCGAAAGCGGATCCAGGGGAACGAACTCGTTGCCGGCGAGGTCGAAGAGAACCTGCCTTTCCTCGCCGGGAAGGAGCTTGTCGACGGTGAAAGTGCGAATCTCCCCGTCAGACGCGCGCAGGTCGTCTAGTGTCAGGGTAACGGACAAAGGGACTGAAGTTCCGTTCCCGACCTCGAGAGCGACTACCCCTTCACTGATCTCGGCGCGGGTAGCCCGGATGCGGTCGTCGGCAATCTCCAGGATATGGACGCCGGCCAAAACCTGTTGCGGAATCATCCCGGTGACCTCGCTCACTTTCAGGTCGCGCAGAACGCCCGAAATCTCCAGAGCGGGTTCCCCCTGGATCTGCACCTCGGCTTCATCCGTGGCCCCGGCGACGCGAAACACCAGAGAGCCCGAAATCCTTTTTCCGCCCAGGTCGAAGTAGGCGGCCGCGGAGTCGCCGGGAGCGATGCTTCCCAAGTCGATCTCCTCCACCTCGACGCCGCCTTTGCCGGCGTCGACCAGGACCAGCTTCATTGCGACCGGTATCGGCAGTTTGCTGTGGATGGACAGGTTGAAGCCGCCCTCCTCGATTGTCAACGAGGTCGCGTCTTCGAGTGTGAACCGGACCTCGGTTTCGAAATCGGTTCCCGCAAGGGGTACCGCCGAGTCGGTTTCCGGGATCTCTTTTCCCAGCAGGCTGCTCAGGGAGATTCCGGTAACGGGAATTCCCTGACCTGGGATCGAGATCGGCCCGAGCGGAGTGCGGAAGGTTCCCTGCCCCGGGGTCACCTGCAGGCTGTCTCCGACTTCGGCACCCCCGTCGAACTCGCTGGTAAAATCGAGAGCCAAGCGGTCGTCTGAGTCGATCCGCAGAAACTCCGTGCGCTTGGCGACGTCGCGAATCGTCGTCGTATCGTCGGCGACCGAGATGCTCACCGTTAGATCGAGTATCGGAACCTGGGGTCTCTTTACCGTGCAGCCGGGGAGGGCAAGCAGGAAAGAACAGAACAGGAAAGAACAGAAGAAGGGCGGAGCCAGTGCTCTCAAAAAAGGCCGGGCCAGCCGCCGGATTCGCTCGCGGGCTTTCTCCGGCATGATCACACTCCTTCGAGGCGCGGGCGGCGATCGCGCTCGTCGAAAGGCCTGCCGCTTACAGTTTTGCCAGCTGTTTCAGATCGGCGGCGCAATCGGTCTTTTCCCAGGCGAAGCCCGGCCCGGAGCGACCGAAGTGGCCGTAGGCGGCGGTCTTCAGAAATATCGGACGCCTCAGGCGCAAGTGCTCGATAATGCCCTTCGGCGTCAGGGCGAAGACCTTGCGTACGAGGTCGGCGATCTCGCCGTCGGGACGGCGCCCCGAACCGAATGTATCGACATGGATGGAAACCGGATCGGCGATGCCGATGGCGTAGGCCAGCTGCAGCTGGCAACGGTCGGCGAGACGGGAGGCGACGACATTCTTGGCGATGTAGCGCGCCATGTAGTGGGCACTGCGGTCGACCTTGGTCGGGTCCTTTCCCGAAAAGGCTCCCCCACCGTGCGGGCACATGCCGCCGTAGGTATCGACGATGATCTTGCGACCGGTCAGCCCGCAGTCGCCGTGCGGACCTCCGACGACGAAGCGTCCGGTCGGGTTGACGTGAAAAACCGTGTCCCGGTCGAGAAGCCTCGCGGGAATCACCTTCCTTATCACCTGCGCGATCATGTCGCGTCGAATGCACTGGTGGGATGCCTTCGGGCCGTGCTGTGTGGATATCACCACAGTGTCGACGCGGCTCGGTCTGCCGTCGACGTACTCGACGGTCACCTGCGATTTCGCGTCCGGTCTCAGGTAGGGAAGCGCGGAGCGTCTGCGCAGCCGTCTCAGGTGTTGCAGCAGCTGGTGCGCAAGCATGATAGGCAGCGGCATCAGTTGCGAAGTCTCGCGACAGGCGTATCCGAACATCATCCCCTGGTCCCCGGCACCCATCTCCGCGTGCAGCCCCTGTTCTTCGTCCACCCCCTGGGAGATGTCGGGAGACTGCCGGTCGAGGGCGAGCGAGATGCCGCAGGAGCGGTAGTCGAACCCGTATTCGGGGTCGTCGTAGCCGATCTCTCGAATGGTCTTGCGCACCAGTCCCTGGATGTCGACCTGGGCTCGAGTGGTCACCTCTCCCGCAATGACCACCTGCCCCGTCGTGACCAGCGACTCGCAGGCCACCCGCGAGGAGGGGTCCTGCTCAAGCATGGCATCGAGGATGGCGTCTGAGATCTGGTCGGCCACCTTGTCCGGGTGTCCCTCCGAAACCGATTCCGAAGTAAACAGGGATCTGCTCACGCTTCTTCCTTTCGCAATCTCGCAGACGCGCTTTTGAAGTTCCAGCGGCCGCTGAAACCGGGGCTGTTTTCTTTCACTCTCCCCGCTCTTGGAATCGCGGTGGCTTTCGCCGCGGCACGGCGCTTTCGGAAAAGGCTTTCTCAAGGCAGGTGCGCACTGCAGCTCCGGATTCCAGGGTGAGGCAGTGAGCGGCGATTTCCCGCGCCCGGGAGATCGCGATCGACCGCACCGCTTCCTTCAGCTCCGGTATCAGCCCCGGACTGACACTCAATGTCTCGACCCCCAACCCGAGGAGGAGAACGGCCGCCAGCGGATCCCCGGCCATCTCGCCGCAAATGCTTGTCGTCACGCCGTTGCGCCGGCCACTGTCCGCGACATCCTTGATGAGCCTCAGGACCGCTGGATCATAGTGATCGTAAAGATCCGCTACTTTCGGGGTCGTGCGATCGACCGCGAGGGTGTACTGCACCAGATCGTTGGTTCCGAGGCTCAGGAAGTCGACCTCCGGAACGAACCTGTCTATGGTGATTGCCGTCGATGGCACCTCGACCATGATCCCGACCTTGCAGTCGGCCGAGTGCTCCAGCCCCCGTTCGCGCAGCTCCCGTGCAGCTTCGCGGATCAGGTTCTTCGTCTGCCGCAACTCGTTCAGGGTGGTGATCATCGGAATCAGGATGCGCAGGTCGGCCCCGGCCGCGGCGCGCAGGAGTGCCCGCAGTTGCACCTTGAAGAACTCCGGATTGTCGAGACAGAGACGAATCCCCCGCAACCCGAGGAACGGGTTGCGTTCCGAAACCGGCCCCAGCGAGCTGGTGAGCTTGTCCCCGCCCAGGTCGAAGGTGCGGATGACGACGGGGCGTGGCGCCATTGCTTCCACCGCGCCGCGATAGATTTCCAGCTGCTCCTCCTCCGTTGGCGGGCGGTGGTCCATGAAGAGGAACTCGGTGCGGAACATGCCGACCCCGGCGGCGCCGTTCTCGAGGGCGACGTCGACCTCCTGCTGCAGGTCGACGTTGGCCATGAGGTCGATCTCCGTCCCGTCCCGCGTCGTCGCCGGAAGATCCCGGCGCGTGCGCAGGTCGCGCTCCCGCCGGTGCTGGCGGCGCAGCTCGGACTGGTAATATCGCAACCTCTCCGCCCCCGGTAAGACGTGCACGCTGCCCTCGTCGCCGTCGACGACGAGGGGATCCCCGGAGCGGATGGATCGGGAAGCGACCTCAGTGCCGACCACCGAAGGCAGGCCGAGCGAGCGCGCAATGATGACGGCGTGGTACGTCGCTCCCCCCTGGTCGAGAACCAGCCCCTTGACCAGTCTGCGGCCCAGGCGCACCGATTCGGAAGGCAACAGGTCGCGGGCGACGACGATCGTGTTGGAACGCAACGAGTGCAGTCCGTGAAGGCCACCACCGAGGAGGCGCATCAACACCTGGTGCTCGATGTCCCGGACATCCGCCGCCCGGGCCCGGAGGTAGTCGTTGTCGGGATCCTCGAATGCCGCCTGCAGTGATCGCATATTCTGAACGAAGGCCGGCTCCGCGGCGAGGTGTTCCCTGCGAATGATCTCGACGGTTCGGTCCTTGACCTGCTCGTCTTCCAGCATGGCCAGCTGGGCATCGAAGATCTGGGCGAGGTCGTCCCCGTGCTCGATCTCCACGAGGTGTCTTGTGCGCAGGACCTCGTCGCCAACCATCTGCAGGGCGTTGAGGAAACGATCCTCTTCGCTGTCGGCAAGATGTGGCGCAACCCGGCGACGCACCACGGGGGGAGACTCCGCCCGGTAGAGAAAGGCCTTCCCGATTCCGATACCGGGTGATGCCGGAATACCTCGCAGTATGTGAACTTCGTCGCTCACGCAGCCTCTTCGAAACTGCTCGTTAGAAGCCCGGCAATCGCTGCGACCGCCGCCTCTTCGTCGGGGCCCTCGGCTTCGACCAGCACTGTCGAACCTTCTTCCGCGGCCAGCATCATCACTCCCATGATGCTCTTGCCGTTGATGCGCCGGATGCTCCCCTTCGACAGAAAGATGTCCGCTTCGAAGTTCGCCGCTTCCTTTACCAGAAGGGTTGCCGGACGGGCGTGAATCCCGAGCCGGTTCGCTATGACCGCTTCTTTTGCTACCACGGCTGCGGACTCGCTTGCTGCATCTCGCTCAACCTTTAAAGTGCACGGCGTCGCTCAGCTGTCGAAGCCGTGCAGGATCGGCTTCGACAGCGGTCCCGGTCACGACGAAGCTCGCCCCGGAGTCGACCTTTTCCCGCACCGTCTCCGGATCCCGAATACCGCCGCCAACGATCACGGGGAGGGAGACGTAGTCGACCACCGCGGTAATGAGCTGCCCGGAAACCGAATCGCCGGCGCCGCTGCCGGTGTCCATGTAGATCAGCTTCATGCCGAGATATTCCGCGGCGAGGGCATGCGCCATGGCGATGTCCTTCTTCGCCTTGGGCATCGGCCGCGTCGAACTCATGTACTCCGCCGACGTCAGGGTCCCGGATTCTATCAGCATGTACCCCGTGGGGATGACCTCGATGCCGTACTCCTTCAGCAGCGGCGCGGCGCGCACGTGCTGGCCGATGAGCAACTCGGGATTGCGGCCGCTTATCATTGCGAGAAAAAGCAGGGCATCGGCGGTGGACACGACCTGGCTGGCATCCCCTGGAAAGCTGATGACGGGAATGTCGACAGACTGCTTCAAGCGCTCGAAGAGGGCGGAATTCCGGCTCGTCGACAGCATCAGGCTCGTGCCGACGAGAATCGCGTCGGCACCCACTTCGGCGCACGCCTCCGCCCTTGCTTCCAGCTCGTCGAGGGACAGTCGGTCCGGATCGAGAAGAGGCAGGTACCCGGCTCCCCGGGAATCGCGCACGGAGAGGAGGTATTCATGGACGGTGGTTTTATTCTGTCCGTCGCACTCGTTCCAGGGTCGGCGTCCCGCGGATGGAGAATCAGGATCGTATGGCGCAGTCCGTTCCACTCTCCGTCTACCTTTGCAGAATCCGGTGCAGAATTCCGGGAACCGCGGCCAGCGCCTCTTCCACCTTCTCCGGCTCCCGGCCGCCCGCCTGGGCCATGTGCGGCTTGCCGCCGCCGGACCCCCCTGCCAACTCGGCCACCCCACGCACGATATCCCCCGCGTGCAATCGCCTGGAGACGATGAGGTCGTCGGTTACCACGGCAATGAACGAGGCCTTGCCCTTGAAGACGGCCCCGAGTACGCCGACGCCGGAGCCGAGGTTGTCGCGCAGCCCGTCGGCCATGTTGCGCATCGACCCGGCATCTTCGGTTTCGACGCGGCCGGCGACCACCCGAACACCCTCGATGAGCTCAGCCTGCTCCACCAGCCGGACCGCTTCGTCTCCCGCGGCTCGGTGCCTGCTCTCCTCCAACTGCCGCTCCAGTTCCTTGTTGCGCTGCATCAGTTCGCAGATCTGGTTGGCAAGCTCGTCGGCACCTGCGTTGAGCAGCTGCGAGAGATCTCCGGCGAGGTCACGGTGCCGCCGGGCATCCTCCACGGCGACATCGCCGCTGATCGCCTCCACCCGGCGCGTCCCGGCGGCAATACCCCCTTCTGAAACCAGGGTGAAGGAACCGATCCGGCCGGTTGTTTCGACGTGGGTACCTCCACAGAGTTCGAGGCTGAATTCCCCTATCCGCACGACGCTGACGCGGCTGTCATACTTCTCTCCGAACAGCGCCTGGGCACCCATCTTCCTGGCGGTGTCGAGATCTTCCTCGAAGGCGAGGATCTCGCTGTCGGCGCGAATCTGCTCGTTGACGAGCGCCTCGACGTCGCGAATCTGTTGCGGCTCCACCGCGGCGTAATGGGAAAAATCGAAACGCAGGCGGCCGGGGACGACCAGCGAGCCCATTTGCGACACGTGATCCCCCAGAGTTCGACGCAGCGCCTCGTGCAGGAGGTGTGTAGCCGTGTGGTTGCGGGCCGCGGCCGAGCGGGAGGCGGCGTCGACTTCGGCGCTGACCGCCCCACCGGGTGGCTCGCCCCCGTTGCGAACCCTGCCGACGTGCATGATACCCCCGCGGGCCCTGACCGTATTCTCGACATCGACGGCAAAACCGGACCCTGCTATGACACCGCGATCGCCGATTTGACCTCCCCCCTCGGCATAGAAAGGAGTGCGATCGAGAAACAGCCTTACGCCGCCGTCACCATCGACCTCGGCATTCACTACCTCTGCGGCTGACGACAGCTCGGTGTAGCCGACGAATCGCGAGTGCTCGCCGGCAATGATTACCCCAATGCTCTCGTCAGCGGTGAACTGGTTCCTGGTGGCGCGCCGGGCGCGGGCTCGCTGCACCTCGAGCTCGCGCTCGAACCCCCCGGTGTCGACGGCGAGGCCGCGTTCCCTCGCCAATAGCTCCGTCAGGTCGAGCGGAAAACCGTAGGTGTCGTGCAGCATGAAGGCGTCGGCCCCGGTCAGTTCCCCCTTCGCGCTCAGTTTTTCGAAGATGTCGAGGCCGCGGTCCAGGGTGGCGCCGAAGCTCTCCTCCTCCGAGCGGATGACCCGGGCTGCGTGGTCGCACTTCTGCGCCATCTCCGGGAAAACGGCGCCCATCTGATCGACGACGGTGGAGGTCAGCTTGTAGATGAACGGACCGTGCTGATCGAGCTTGCGGCCAAAGCGGGCGGCGCGGCGCAGCAGGCGCCGCATGACGTACCCGCGGCCGTCGTTCGAGGGCAGGACGCCGTCCGAAATCGCCACCGTCAGGGTGCGGACGTGATCTGCGATCACCCGCATCGGCACCAGGTTTCCTTCTACGGGATGCTTTCCGGTGAGATCGGCGATCCTCGCGATCAGCGGCTGGAAAACATCGGTGTCGTAGTTGCTTTCCCGGCGCTGAAGCAGGCTGCACATCCGTTCGAAACCCATTCCGGTATCGACGTGCCTGGCCGGCAAGGGCTGCAGACTACCGGAGGGCTCGCGGTTGAACTGGATGAACACGAGGTTCCAGATCTCGACGAAATCGCCGCTGTCCCGGCGCAGCAGCTCTGCGCTCTGCCGGTCGAGGTCGTCCCCGAGGAAGTAGTGGATCTCCGAGCAGGGGCCGCAGGGACCTGTCTCCCCCATTTCCCAGAAGTTCTCTTTGCTGCCCAGGCGCACGACACGGTCCGCGGGAAGGTCCGTGCACCCGACCCACAAGCTCTCCGCCTCATCATCCGGTTGCAGCTGCTCCGTCTCGCTGCCCTCGAAGACCGTCGCCCAGAGTCGCTCCTTCTCCAGGCCGAGGCGTTCGGTCACCAGCTCCCATCCCCAGGTGATGGCCTCCTCCTTGAAGTAGTCGCCGAACGACCAGTTGCCCAGCATCTCGAAAAACGTGTGGTGCCAGGGACTGACACCTACTTCCTCCAGATCGTTGTGTTTGCCCGAGACCCGGATGCACTTCTGGGTGTCGACGGCGCGGCTGTAGCCCCGCTTCCCGTGCCCGAGGAACACGTCCTTGAACTGGTTCATGCCCGCGTTCGTGAACAGGAGCGTAGGGTCGTCTCCAGGCACGATCGAGGCGCTCGGCACACGCCGGTGGCCGCGTTCCTCGAAAAAGCTCAGAAATGTCTCGCGAAATTCCCCCGACTTCACTGCATTTGCTCCGCTGTTTCCACGCTCTCACCGGTCGTCTCGGCCAGCATCTGTTCGACGGCGCGCTGGCTGGTATCGGCGTCGAATCCCCGCCTGCCCAGCAATCCCCACATTCGCCGCTTGGCCTTCTCTTCCGCCAACCCGGCGAATCTCCACCGGTGCCGGCGGAGCACCTGCAACGCGGCCCCTTCCGAACCGACGGTATCGCACTCGGCGAGCACCTCGGCAATGACATCGGGGGCTACCCCCCTGCTTTGCAGATCCTGCTCGAAACGCGATTCCCCCGCCGGCCGGTTCGCCATCCTGCTTTCGATCCAGCGGCGCGCGAAGGCACGGTCGTCGAGGAGACGGGCACGCCCGAGATCGGCAAGGGTCGACTCGATCACGGTCTGGTGGAAACCTTTCTCGACCAGTTTTCGCCGAACCTGGTGCTCGGTTCGGTCCTGGTTTTTCAGGTAGCGCAACGCCACCTCCTTGGCCTGGCATATGCTGTCGTACTGCGACGGCACTTCATCACTCCACTGGTTCGGCGGTCGGCTGCAAACCGTTGCCGAGACCCAGCTCGGTCCGCAGCCGGGACTCGAGGGCCGCGGCGAGTTCTTCATTCTCGGCGAGAAACCCCTTGGCATTCTCGCGACCCTGTCCGAGACGTTCTCCGTTGTAGGAAAACCACGTGCCGCTCTTTTGGATCAGCCCGCAGTCGACACCGATGTCGACGATGTCCCCCTCGCGCGACATGCCGATCTGGTCGCCCAGAAAAAAGAGGTCGAACTCCGCCTGCCGGTAAGGGGGCGCAAGCTTGTTCTTCACCACCTTGACGCGGGTGCGGCTTCCGACGGCTTCGTCGCCGTCCTTGATCTGGGCGACGCGCCGGATGTCCAGGCGGAGCGAGGCGTAGAAACCGAGTGCCCTGCCGCCTGTAGTCGTCTCCGGGTTGCCGAACATGACTCCGATTTTCATGCGCAGCTGGTTGATGAAAACCACGCATGTCTGCGAACGATTGATCGATGGGGCCAGCTTGCGCAACGCCTGTGACATCAGACGCGCCTGCAGCCCCATGTGCGAATCCCCCATTTCGCCGTCGAGCTCGGCCTGGGGCACGAGCGCCGCCACCGAGTCGAGGACGATGATATCGAAGGCTCCGCTGCGCACCAGGGTATCGACTATCTCGAGCGCCTGCTCGCCGCTGTCGGGCTGGGAGATGATGAGCCCGTCGACATCGACGCCGATGCGGCGCGCGAAGCCGACGTCGAGAGCGTGCTCGGCGTCGATGAAAGCGGCCGTCCCACCCTCTCTCTGCGCCTCCCGTACGACGTGCAGGGAGACCATCGTTTTTCCCGATCCCTCGGGCCCGTAGATCTCGACGATGCGGCCTTTGGGAAACCCCCCGATCCCGAGCGCCCGGTCGAGCGCCAGGGACCCGCTCGGTATCGCTTCCACATCTACGCGACCACCTCGCTCCCCAAGTCGCATGACGGCCCCTTTGCCGTGCTGCTTTTCGATCTGGGAGAGGGCGAGGTCGAGTGCATTTTCCCGATCCCTGACCTTCTTGTCTCGGTTGCTGTCGTTCTCTTTCGCCATGGCTCGATCGTCATTTCCCAAGCGTTGCCAATAACGCGCCCCCCGCTTCCTGGACGATCCCCGGAACTTCGGGCCAGCCGCCAGCGATGACTGCCGCCCACAGTATCAACTGGCAGTAGACCCCTGCCGCCACGTCGTCCAGCACGATCCCCCAGCCTCCGGGCAGCCGCTCTAGATGGCGTGCCGGGGGAGGTTTTACAATATCAAGAGCCCTGAAGAGGAAGAATCCCGCGACCGCGATCCAGATGCTGTGCGGCAGGAACGCCACGGAGACGAGATAGCCGACGAACTCGTCGATGACCACCGGGCCGGGGTCCGGTCCCCAGTCGCGGGCCATGACGCCGGCAGTGTATACCGCCACCGCAAAGCTCCCCACCAGGAGGAATGTCCATTGCACGGCCGTCAGGGAAGAACAGAGGAAGTAGTAGCCGACCGCCGTCACCGCGCTCCCAGCGGTTCCCGGAGCGACCGGCGCATGGCCGGAGTAGAGAAGGGTGGCAATCGCTCGGACGAAACCGCGACCTGGTCTCGTCCGGGGACTGGACTCGCCGCGTCTCAAGAGCGAACCGAGTACCCAGTTCTGATAAAATAGTGAAAGCCGGAGGCCAGCGTAAGCAGGAGAACCGCTGCCATCAGGCCGTTCGACAGGGTGGGGACCAGCGATTCCTCGAGCGGCAGCAGGTGGTTCCACTCGAAGCGGCCGAAGACTTCCTGAAGGCCGATCGCGAACAGGATGATGACGACAGCCAGCAACTGCGCGAAGGTCTTCCACTTGGCCAGCCTGGAAGTCTCCATCTGACGCCCGTGGTAAACCCCGTAGAGGCGCATTCCCGTGATGATGATATCTCGCACTACAATCGGCAGAACGAGCCAGTAGTGGACGATGCGGCCCAGCACCAGGGCGATCAGTGCCGACGTAACCAGGATCTTGTCAGCCAGTGGATCCATGAAGCGACCGAAATCGGTCACCCGGTTGTTGGACCTCGCCATGCGGCCGTCGTAGAAATCCGTGACCGAGGCCAGAGCGAACACGACGCAGGCCATACTCCGCCAGTACCAGGTGTCCGCAAACAGCATCGCCAGGAACAACGGCGTCAGGAAGATCCTGGAGATCGTCAGCAGGTTTGGAACGTTTGCAATCTCTCGAATTGCCATGAGCAAATCTGTCCGCGATTGCATGGCTTTCAGTCAGAAGGAGCGCCGCCCCTGAAGGGCGTGTGCCAGCGTGACCTTGTCCGCGAGATCCAGATCGGACCCGACCGGCAACCCGCGCGCCAGCCTGGAGACCACGGTGAGCTGCCCGAGCTTGCGCTGGATGTACTCTGCCGTCGCCTCCCCCTCGGCGCTGGCATTGTTGGCGAGAATCACCTCCGTTACCTGCTGCGAGCTTACCCGGGACACCAGTTCGTCGATGCGCAAATCACCCGGCCCGATGCCGTCAAGGGGCGACAGGGCTCCGCCGAGAACGTGATAAGTACCTGTGAAAAGCCGGCTGAGTTCAAGGACGAGCACGTGGCTCGCTTCTTCGACGACGCAGATGATCCCCGGGTCGCGGGTTTCGTCCCGGCAGATCGCGCAGGCGGTTTCTCCTTTGTCAGTGAAATTATAGCATTTTTCGCAGTACTGAATGCCGCTGCGCCCGTTGACGATTGCCGTCGCCAAGGTCTCCGCCTCCCGCGGCGGCATTTTGATGAGATGAAAGACAAGCCGCTGCGCGGTCTTCCGTCCTATCCCGGGAAGACGGGCGAATGCCGAAATCATATCCTCCAATGCCTCAGGTCCCATGACGACGCCAGACCTCCTACACCAGCTCCCCGTCGAAAGCGTCGAGGACGGCGCGTACCTTCGGGTGCTCGGCCAGGGGTTTCTCAGCCTTCCCGACAGCCGCTTCCCGTTGCTCGGCAGACTCGCAGCGAATGCGGACAGTTTGTCCTGTCGCCGCCGACAAAGCCTTCTCCACCGCCGCCCGGTTCTTGTCGACCCGGTCCTTGTTGAAACTGTCCTCGGGTGAAAACATCAGCTTCAGGGTCGAGCCCTCCAGGCTGTCCAGCCGCGCATCCCCCAGGGAGGTGGCTGTGCCGGGCTGTTCCTGCTTGAGACTGGCTACAACCTGGTCCCAACAGGCGCGAATCGCCTCCAGGCTCGGCGCCGGGGCTTCGACCGCGGCTTCCGGTGTCCCTCCTGACTCAGGGGAGGGTTCCGCGGGCTTCGGAGAGACTTCGCGTTTGGCCCGTTTCTCAGGCCTTTGGGCCTCGGCGGCCGACGTCCTCCCGGTTGTGGCTGGCGGGCTCCCGTCCGCGGCCAGGTCCCGAACCTTGCGCAGCAGCTCTCCGACTTCCATGCTGCGACCCATGCGGGACAAGCGGACGAGGGTCATTTCGACGCGAAAGCGAGGTTGCACCGAGCGCCGCAGTTCCGCCTCGAGGTCCAGCAGCGCCTTGAGGATGCGCAGAATGTCCTCTTCCGGGAGACGGGGAGCGAGCTCCTCGAAGCGGGCCTTTTCGACGTCGGCGATCTCGAGCCTGTCCGCGGTGCCTTGCACCCGAACCGACAGCCATTGCCCGACGTGTTCGCTGAATCCCTTGATGAACTCCTCAAAATCGGTCCCCTCCTCCGCTGCTGTCGCTATTGCGTCGAGAACGCGGCCGCCGTCGCCATTGACTACGGCGTCGGAGAGTTCGAAATAGGCATTGCGGTCGACCAGCCCCAGTACCTGCCTGACGCCCCCCGGGGTCACGCCGTTGCGTTCGAACGAGGCGACCTGATCCATAAGGCTCTCGGCGTCCCGGAGCGCCCCGTCGGCGCGTTGGGCCAGCAGGTAGAGGGCTTCCTGATCCGCGGAGATGCCGTCGGTCTCGGCGATCATCCGCAGGTGCTCTGCTATGCGCCCGGCTGGAATGCGGCGAAAATTGAAACGCTGGCAACGGGAAATAATCGTGTCGGGCACGTCCTGAACCTCGGTGGTGGCGAAGACGAACACGACCCGCTTCGGGGGCTCTTCGAGTGTCTTCAGGAGGGCGTTGAAGGCCGCCGTGGACAGCATGTGTACTTCGTCGATGATGTAGATCTTGTGTGAGCCGGCGGTGGGAACGTAGCGGACGATCTCGCGCAACTCGCGGACATCGTCGACGCTGTTGTTGGAGGCTCCGTCGATCTCCAGCACGTCCATGCTGGTTCCGTCGGTGATGCTGATGCAGGAAGGGCACTCCTGGCAGGGATCGGCTCCGCGGCGGTTGCCGCAGTTGAGTGCCTTGGCGAGAATCCGGGCCGTGGTGGTCTTGCCGACCCCGCGAGGACCGCAAAACAGGTAGCAGTGGGCGATCCGCCCGGTGTCGAGGGCATTGGTCAGCGTCGCGGTGATGTGCTCCTGGCCGACCACCTCGGTAAAGGTCTGGGGCCGCCATTTCCGGGCGGTGACTTGGTACGTCATTTCGGGTCGCGATTCTTCGGGTTAAAAAAAGGTCGTGCACCCATCTTCGAACCCGGCCTCCGTTTCGGCCGATGCCAGTTGGCTCCAGCCAGACGGCTCCGCGGCACACGCAATGGCGTTCCTACCGCTGCTACCTTCCGGTCCTGACGGGGTTCGGAAACCTTCCGTTGCGCGGAATCTGGCTTTCGACGCCACTTCTCATCGGACGATTGAGAGACGCTGGGGCCTCGGATGGGACTTCGATCCCGCTGTAGCGGATTGCGGGTCACAGGGCACCGCTAACTCCCCATCTAGCACGACCTGATGCTCAATGCCCCGCCGACAGACGAGAAACGGGCGGGACGAAATACGGAATGCGGCAAAGAAATTGGTGGAGCAGATGGGAATCGAACCCACGACCTCCAGATTGCGAACCTGGCGCTCTCCCTACTGAGCTACTGCCCCACGCAACCCTCAATGCTGGCGGAGAGAGTGGGATTCGAACCCACGGTAGCGTTTTGCGCTACACACGATTTCCAGTCGTGCACCTTCGGCCACTCGGTCACCTCTCCGACGCTTCGGCTTGACGGCGACCCGACTGCGTGCCGCTGTCGGTACTCTGTTTTGATGCAATCTTCGGAGAGGGTGGGATTCGAACCCACGGTGACCTGACGGCCACAACGGTTTTCGAGACCGCCCCTTTCGTCCACTCAGGCACCTCTCCAAAATCAATCCCTGCATTCACCCCTTCTCAGCTGCCGGAAAAAGCACCTGAGAAGGGCGCTGGACTCCGCCTGCAACACGCCCCCGCGCACCTCGCATGTGTGGTTCAGGCGGGGGTCCCGGACGACATCCCTGACACTTCCACAGGCGCCGGCTTTCGGGTCGCAAGCTCCGAAAACCAGCCGCGAAACGCGTGCCAGGACCAGAGCCCCTGCACACATGGCGCAGGGCTCCAGCGTTACGTACAACACAGTATCGTCAAGGTGTCGAGAACCCGCGGCGGAAACCGCCTCGCGGATTGCGATCATCTCGGCATGTGCCGTCGGATCGCGAGTCGATTCTACGCGGTTGGAGCCCCGCCCGATTATCCTGTCACCGCTGACGAGCACGGCTCCGACCGGCACTTCCGCAGCACCCGCCGCCCTCTCGGCCAACTCGACGGCCTCCCTCATCCAATGCCGATCGAGCCCGTCCATTTCAGCTGCTTCCGACGCCATCGTTCGACTGCCCCCTTGCCCTGGTACGGCCGGTGAGGGGGCTGGGGAAGAAGACTTCCAAAAGGGTAATTAATATAACCGAACCGGCGCTTGGTTTCAACAGCGCCGAAGGTGGCGCGCAGCCCTCCAATGCCCGCGTAGAGCCAAGCTGGAGAAACAGTTACGACTGCTCGCGCGTTCAAAATTGACGCTGAAAATGGTCGCGGGAGTGCAGTGGATTCTCCCGCTTCAACCAGTAGGACCTCTCTCCTTCGCCGCTGTCGATCCGGTCATGCCCCACCTCCTCGGATCCGGCTTTCTGCAGGGGATCGTAGCGCACCAAGCGCATGATCAGCCCGAACGCGGTGAAAATCGAGTAGAAAACCAGGGCAAGAAGCAGGTGAGAGTTGACGAACCCCAGAACTCTTGCCAGCGTCATCCAGACGAGGTAGAGAGGCCGCAGCGGCCCTAGCCAGAACATGGCGCATGCCAGCAGCCAGACGGCCAGGCCTCCGGCCCACAGCGCCTCCGGCTGTGACTGAAGGAACCACAGACCCCCTCCTGCACATGCGCTGGCGGCCGCCATCAGTAATCCAAAGCTGCGCAGCTGCCCCGCGGCAGGCGCCGGAATCATCCAGAAGGAATGCTTCCCCTTCGCGGCTGGGCCCCCGTTCGTGGCCGGCATCAGTCCGGTGCGAACTCCTGCTGCCAGGACTGCCCCTCTACCCAGGCTGGCTGCTCCCGCCTGTCGAGCAGGAAGCTGCCGAGTACCAGGTAGTCCATCTCGGTGCGCATGAAACAGCGGTAGGCCTCTTCCGGGGTATTGACTATCGGCTCGCCGCGAACATTGAACGAAGTGTTTACTACCAGAGGGCAGCCTGTACGGCTGAAAAAAGCCCGGATGAGGTCGTAATAGGGGGGATTGTCCTCTCGCGCCACCGTCTGTATGCGCGCCGAGTAGTCGACATGGGTTACTGCCGGGATCTCGGAACGCGGGACCTTCAGCCGCTCGATTCCGAAGAGTTGGCGCTGTTCTTCCGATATCGGGAGACGCCGATCTTCCCGCACCGGCGCGACCATAAGCATGTAGGGTGAGTCGGCATCGAGTTCGAAGTAGTCGGCGACGTGCTCGCGCAGCACGCTCGGAGCGAAAGGCCGAAAGCTCTCCCGGTATTTGATCTTGAGATTCATCCGGGACTGCATCCTCGGTGAGCGCGGATCCCCGAGGATGCTTCGGGCCCCGAGGGCCCGTGGCCCGAACTCCATGCGGCCGCAGAACCAGCCGATCACCATGCCTTCGTCGAGGAGCTCGGCGACGTCCGCAGAAAGCTCCTCCGCGGACCGGCGCCGGGCTGGGGCCTCGACGCGTTCGAGATAGTCGGCGATCTCCTCGTCGCCGTAAGCCGGACCGAGGTGGGCTCCCTTCATGGCATCGCGTGCGCCGTCCGCGGTGCGCTCGTTGCCGAGGTGGCGATGCCATATCGACAACGCTACGCCGAGCGCTCCCCCGGCATCCCCGGCGGCCGGCTGGACCCAGATGTCGTCGAATGGTCCCTCGCGCAGGATGCGGCCGTTGCCGACGCAGTTCAATGCCACACCGCCCGCCAGACAGAGCTTCGACATACCGGTCTCGGCGTGCACCTGCCGGGCCATCCGCAGCATCACCTCCTCCGTCACCACCTGGCAGGAGCGGGCGATATCCATTTCCCGTTGGGTGATCAGGCTCTCCGCGGGCCTGGGGGGACCGTCGAGAAGGTCAGCCATCGCAGGCGAGGTCATGGTGAGGCCCGAAAGGTAGTTGAAGAACTTCATGTCGAGGCGGAACGAACCGTCTGAGGCGAGGTCGATCACTTGGTCGAGCAGGCGCCCGGCGTACTTCGGCTCGCCGTAGGGCGCCAACCCCATGAGTTTGTACTCTCCCGAGTTCGGCTTGAAGCCGGCGAAATAGGTCAGGGCGCTGTAAAGCAGTCCCAGCGAATGCGGGAAGTTCATCTCGGCAAGCGAGTGCACCTCGGCGCCGCGCCCGAAGCCGTAGCTCGTCGTCGTCCACTCACCCACTCCGTCGAGGGTGATGATGGCGGCCTCGTCATAGGGGGAGGGATAGAAGGCGCTGGCCGCGTGCGACTCGTGGTGGTATCCGAACAGGACGGGAACGTCGCGGCCGAGCTCCTTTTGTATCAGCTGCGGAATCCAGAGCTTCTTCTTGAGCCACACCTGCATCGACTTCCAGAACAGCCGGATGCCGATCGGCGCCGTGCTGAGATGGGTTTCGAGCAGGCGCTCGAAGGTAAGCAGCGGCTTGTCGTAAAAACCGACGCATTCGAGATCGGCAGCTCCGATCCCGCCTTCGCGGAGACAGTAGCGAACCGCCTGCGAGGGAAAACCGGGGTCGTGCTTCACCCGCGAGAAGCGCTCTTCCTGGGCGGCGGCGATGATCTCTCCGTCGCGTAGCAGGCATGCGGCGCTGTCGTGGTAGAAGGCGGAAATCCCGAGGATGTCAACGGCCATGTCTTGACGGATTCTAAGCCCGGGGCGATACTCGGACGGTGCCCATGAAGTCACCAACGTTCAATAAAAATAGTAAGATACGACACTCATGAACAGTTCCCCGACGACCGGTTCGTTTCTCGATGAGGAGCAGGTTCGCAACATCCGCGAGCGCTTCGGCACCCCGGTGTTCGTCTACGATCAGGACGCACTCGAAGCCCAGGCCCGGGCTGCGCTCGAGTTTCCCAACGCCTTCGGGCTTACGGTGCGCTACGCGATGAAAGCCTGCCCGAATGCCGGGGTCATCCGCGTCTTGAACCGGGCGGGGCTGCAGATCGACGCCAGCAGCGGATGGGAGGTCCGCCGCGCTCTCGAGGCGGGGGTGGAGCCTGGGCAGATTCTTCTGACCGCTCAGCAACTTCCCGGCGATTTCGAGGATCTGGCTTCCATGGGAATCCGCTTCAACGCCTGTTCCCTGCACCAGCTCGCCTGTTTCGGGAGCCGCTTTCCCGGCAGCGAACTCGGTGTGCGCTTCAACCCGGGACTTGGTTCCGGACACAGCAACCGCACCAACGTCGGCGGCCCTTCCGCCAGTTTCGGCATCTGGCACGCCCAGCTCGACCAGGTCGAGGTCCTGCAGCGCGACCACGGGCTGCGCATTAGTCTGCTCCACTCCCACGTCGGGTCCGGCAGCGATCCCGAGGTCTGGCAGCGCTGCGCCAAGATGACCCTCGGAATCGCCGCCCTGCTGCCCGAGGTAGCCACCGTCAACCTCGGCGGAGGCTTCAAGGTGGGCCGCGTCCCCGGCGAGGTCTTCACGGATCTGGCGGTGGCCGGCGAACCGGTCGCCGAAGAGTTCCGGCGTTTTGCCGCCAATTCCGGCAGACGGCTGCATCTCGAGATCGAGCCGGGTACCTATTTCACAGCCAACGCCGGGGCGATCGTCTGCTCCGTCGTCGATGTCGTGAATACCGGCAAAGAGGGGTACTCGTTCATCAAAGTCGACTCCGGAATGACGGAAGTGCTGCGGCCCAGCATGTACGGAGCCCAGCACCCGATCGCCGTTGTCCCGGCCTCGGAGGAGCCGAGGGCGCGCGCGCAGTACCTGGTGGTCGGCCATTGCTGTGAAAGCGGCGATGTCCTGACCCCGGAAACGGGAAATCCCGAGGGTCTGCAGCCGCGTCCGCTTACCGAGGCACAGATCGGCGACGCCGTCGTCATCGGCGGCAGCGGCGCCTACTGCGCCGGCATGGCGGCCAAGAACTACAATTCCTTCCCGGAAGCTCCCGAGGTCCTGCTCGACAAGGCCGGCGAACTGCATCTGCTGCGCCGGCGGCAGACGCTCGAGCAGATGCTGGAAAACGAGATCATCCCGGACTTTCTGTAGGCGAGCTTCCACCCCGGGAATCTTCCACCTGCATACAGGGCAGATCCTGGATATCAGGCCGGACCGGCCGCCGCCAGTCCCTCTTTCCAGAGTCAGTTCCCGCGCATCTTCGGATCGAGCGCGTCCCGCAGGCCGTCGCCTAGCAGGTTGTACATCGTCACCGTCGCGAAAATCGCCATTCCCGGCACAACCACCAGCCACCAGGCGGAGGCATTGCTGCGGGCTCCGGCGAGAATGGACCCCCAGGTGATCGCCTCTGCAGGGACGCCGATGCCGAGAAAGCTGAGCCCCGATTCGGCGAGGATGGCACCCGCAATACCGAAGGCTGCCGGTATCAGGACCGGTGCGATCGCATTGGGCAGTATATGCCGTGCCATGATGCGGCGGCTCGAGCAACCCAGCGATCTCGCCGCGGCGACGTAGTCGAAGCTGCGCACCTGCAGGAACTGCGAGCGGGTCAGGCGGGCGATCGGCACCCAGTTCATCAGGCCGATGATGACCATGATGAAGATCAGACTGGGCGGGAAGAAGGCGGCAACTGCAATGATCAGGAATATCGCCGGAATGGCTGCCCAGAGCTCGAATAACCGGGACAACAGCAGATCGAGCCATCCCCCGAAGTACCCGGCCAAGGCGCCGAGCACAACCCCGACGATCAACGAGATGCCTACGGACACCAGGCCGATGACCAGGGCATAGCGGCACCCGTGAATCAACCCGGACAGCACGTCTCGCCCCAGGCGATCGGTTCCGAGCCAGTGCTCGGCTCCCGGCTCCTGGTATTTCTCCCCGAGCCGGATCTCCCCCGGGCCGTACGGAATCGGCGGATACAGGGCGGCTTCGACCTGCAACCTCTTCAAGTTGCGCCTGCGCCGCAGCTCCGGCGGCCATTCCATCAGTCCGGCCTGAACAGCGTACTGGCGAAAGGCGGGGAAGTACGTCTTGCCGCGGTATTCCATGTAATAAGGCTTGTTCCCGGCAATCAGGTCGGCGGCGACCGCTACCAGCGCCAGGGCGGCGATGCCGAAGGATGCCCATACCGCCACCCGGTTCCTGGCGAACTGCCGGATGACGAAACGGCTGTAGGACTGGCTGGCCGCGGTAGGGAAGGGGTGGTCGGCTCGGGCGCCTTCTTCTGTCTGTCGCGGAGTTCCCACCCTGGACCTACTCTGGTACTCGCGAGAAATCGATGCGCGGGTCGATCGCCCTCAGAAGCACGTCGGCGGCGAGAATGCCGAACAGCGACAGCGCCGACCCGATGGTGAGAATCGCCATGACCATCGGGTAGTCGCGTACGATGACGGACTGAAACCCGAGGAAACCCAGCCCGGGAATCGTGAAGATCGTCTCGATGAACACCGATCCGGCGATCAACCCGGGAAGCAGCCCGGCCATCAAGGTCACGATCGGAATGAGGGAGTTGCGGAGGACGTGGCGCAGGAGCACCAAGCGCTCCGCCAATCCCTTTGCCCGGGCCGTGCGCACATAGTCAAGGCGGATGTTCTCGAGCATGCTTGTTCGCATGTAGCGCGAGATACCGGCAAAGCTGGCGTACGACGAGGCCAGCACCGGAAGCACCATGTGGTGGGCGTGATCTTTCAGGATCCGCCAGAACCCCCAGTCTCCGGAAGCCTCGAGCGAGACGATACCGGATGCCGGAAACCAGTGCAGGAACTCCTCGTTGCAGAGGAACATGATAAACAGCATCCCGACCCAGAACGACGGCATCGACCACAGCATGAAGGTGCCTGCAGTGAGGACGCGATCGAGCGTGCTGTCCTGTCTGGAAGCCAGAAGCACTCCGAGCGGGACCCCGATGAGGTAGGCGACGACGAGACTGATGACGCCGATCTCGACGGTGATCGGCAGGCGGCTGGCTATGTGCTCTATGACCGGCTGCTGATCCTTGAAGGAACGGCCGAAATCCAGGGTTGCAAGCAGCAACCCCGAACCCTCGTAGAGCACGATCCCGGCGCCGTCGTACTCCCCCGTTTCGACGGACTCGACGGCGAGCACAAGACGCGACATCCAGCGCGCGTACTGTTCGTACAGCGGACGGTCGAGTCCCAGTTGCCGACGCAGGTCGGCGCGGGTTCGCTCCAACTGGTCCCGCTGGTCGGTGGACAACCCCTCTCCGCCGGCTGCCCCCCCAAGGAAAAGATCCACCGGATCCCCCGGAGCGAGGTGCATGATCAGGAACGAAATGACGGTGATCCCAACTAGTGTCGGAATCGCCAGCAGAAGACGCTGGATCGTGTACTGGATCATCTCCCGATCATCGCCGCGCCGCTGGCAGTGCCACGGGGTCGGAGAATGGACCGCTTCTCCAGATCACTCTTCGAGGGCTGCGGCGGTGTCGTAGGCGGCTTCGCTTTCTTCGATGCGCTCCTGGAGGGCATAGACGCGACCGAGCTCGCGCCAGACGGTGGCGTTATCGGGGGTCCTCCGCGACAGCCCCTCGAGATGGGGCAGGGCCTCGTCCGTACTCTCGAGAGCGAGGTAGGTGAGGGCGAGGTTGAAGCGGATGTCGGTGTCGTCCGGATTCAGCTCCAGTGCCCGGAGATAGGCGTCCCGGGCACTGTCGAAGCGATCCTGTTTCCAGTAGAGATTGCCGAGGTTGAAGTGTGTCTGCCAGACATCGGGAGCCGCCTCGAGGGCCCTTCCGAAAGCGGCCTCGGCGTCGCTGTAGCGCTCGCTGTCCATGTAGACGGAAGCCAGGCTGCTCAGGGCTCCCAAGTGCCGGGGATTGGACTCGAGCAGCTGCTCGAAGGTGCGTTCCGCAGAGGTGAGATCCCCTTTCTCGAGATAGAGCATCCCGAGGCTTTGAAAGGTCGAACTGTCCTCCGGGGCCCTAGTGGCCACGAAGTCGTAAGCCTGTATGGCGCCATCCAGATCGCGCAGGCGGTAGTGCGAGTAGGCGAGATTGCGCCAGGCGTCGAGGGGTTCCGGATCGACTGCCGTCGCAAGCTTGAACGATGCCGCCGCCGCGGTGAAATCCGGGGACTCGGCGGTGGCGCGCTCGACCCCTTCGTTATACAGGCGCGTCCAATACTGGCGACGGAGCTGCTCTATTTGAGGGCGGAAATCATCCGATTGTTCGAGCGACCGGTCGAACGACTCGGACATCGACGCGTATTCCCCCTGGTCACCGTAGAGTCGTCCCAGCAGAAAATGAACCTCCGGATTGCCCGGCTCCGTTTCGAGGGCCAGCATCAGTTGCTCTTTCGCCTTCTCCGGATCCCCCTGCTTCAGGTACAGTTTCGCCCCCGTGAGGGCCGATCCCTGGCAGCCGAGCGCGATCGCCGCGGCGAGACACAGCAGGGCCAACGCCGCCCTTCGCCGATTCCTTGCGGTTCCCCGGGTATCCGTCATCTCAGTACTGGCGGTCCTCGGCGCGCACCCACCACTCCAGCGAGTTCTCGGCGATACTCGAGCGGTCCCCTCCCGGGTACCAGTTGACGCCTTGGTAACGGCGGCTGTACGCCAGTGCGTTCCTTCCCTTCCACAGGAACGTATACGGCTGTTCTTCATGCAGGATCTCCTGGAAGCGGTGATACAGCACTATGCGCCTTGCGGGGTCGAACTCGCGCCGGTAGGACTCGAGTATGTCATCCACTTCGGCGTTGATGAATCCGATATAGTTTGAGCCGCTATCGACCTGGGAGGAGTGCCAGACCTGGTACCCGTCAGGTGGAAAGCGCACGTACCCCGTCCACCCCAGCGTCATCGCGGCGAAATCGCGGCTGCGGACACGTTGCAGGAAAATCGACCAGTCGAGCTCGCGAACCTGGCAGTCGATGCCGATATCCTGCAGCTCGCTTTGCATGATCAGGGCGATGTCCTTGCGAATCTGGTTACCCGAGTTGACGAGGAATTCGAATTCGAACGGCACCCTCTCGCCGTCGATCACCTTGTCGAGGATGCCGTCGTCATCCGCATCCTCCCAGCCGGCCCCCTCCAGCAAATCGAGTGCGCGCTCGGGATCATACGGGTAGAACTCGAGGTCGTGATTGTACTCGGGACGAAACTTGTGGATGGGTCCTGCCACCGGCTCCCCAAGGCCGAACAGCAGGTTGTCGATCATGCCTTGGCGGTCGGTTAGCAAGCTCATTGCCTGGCGCACCCGGCTGTCGCGAAACAGGGGGTGAGCGTTGTTCCACCCGATGTAGGTGAAGCCACCTCCGTACTGGATGACCTTCATGAACCGCTGCCGGAACTCCGGAGTCCAGCTCTTCTCCTTGAACTCCAGGGGCCGCAGACCGTACATGTCGAGGTTGCCGTTGGCCAGCTCGATGAAAGCTGCATCGGTGTTGTTGATGACCTTGAAGACGATTCTTTCGACAAACCCGGATGCCGGAACGATTCCCATGTCCCGGGCCCAGTAGTTTCGGTTGCGTGTTAGAACGACCTTCTGCTGGGTGACGACGTCGCGCTCGAAGTCCTCTACGAGGTAGGGCCCGGACCCGAGCACCGCGCGGTTGAAGTCCCGGTTGAAGCCCCGGGCAAACGCCCGCGCCTCCCCGGCGTACTCACCCTGTTCCCAGGTTCCGTCTATCAGGCTGCTGATGGAGACCTGATCGAGAAGGCCATCAGAATCGTAGAAGTGCTTGGGGATGATGCTGAAACTTCCCAACATCAGGTCGTTGCGGAAATACGGTTCCTTGCAGAAGAAGGAAATGCGAGATTCTCCCTCGACACGAACGTCGCTGACCGAGGCGTAGTAGTTTCGCAGATGGGGCGCCAGCACCTCTGGATGCTGGATCACCTTCATGCTGAAGAGGACGTCGGCGACAGTCAGCGGTTTTCCGTCGGAAAAATGGACCCCCTCGCGGATATCGAAGGTGTACTTCAGGTGATCGCCGCCGACTTCGGGGTACCTTTCCGCGATCAGTCCTTCGAGTGCGTAAGGCGGTTCCCGCCCTGGCAACAGCAGCGATTCGAAGATGTAGTCCCTCACGCTGGAGGCGCCGGCATCGCTCGATGTGTACGGGTTGAAGCTTTCCGGATCCGACAGGAAATGGCGCACCAGCCAGTCCCCGTACTCCGGTTCCCCGGTGGCCGTGTAGCGCACCGGAGCCGTTTCCACACCGTCGAGGACGACGATATCCCGGGTGCCTGCAAGGATCCGTTGCACCTCCTCCCACTCGTCTCCGAAGACCGCTGGGGACGCGATCAGCGCCGTGAGGAGAGGGAACACCGCCGGATTCACGCGGGTTCTCACTGCTCTGAACCTTTGTTATTCATTCAACCCGCGCATAAGCGGACATAGGCGCTTCCGAGACCCCTTTGCTTAGCCTCAGAGGCTTGCGTCCCTTCTATAGTCGGCTTTTTGGGTAGAGCCGTCTCCTTATCTCTACCGACCTTGTTGAAATTGTACGCGCCTTCTCGAAGACGCTTGCCTTTGCGAGCCCATCATCCCGACCGACCCGGCCTGCGCTTACGCCATCGCCGCGTCCACCGGTTTGAGCGTGGCCAGAAATCTCCACAGACGATCCCAGGCAGCCGCCGTCCCTTGGGTCAGGATGACGCCCACCCTGCGCCCATGCAAGGTGACGCGGGACGGCAGGCGCAGGTAGCGCCGTCGAAAACTGTCCAGGCTCAGGGCCGTCGTCGAGCGTCCGTATGTGCGGGGCCGCCCGCGTCGGGCCTCGGCGCGTTCGGCGGCCTGGCGGCCCAGGTGAAGCAGGTTGTAGGCCAGCAGGTTCAAGGTCAGAAGCGCCTGGTTGGCAGCGAAGGCATCCCGGGACGGGGTGCGCTGACGCGGCTCTCGACCCCGGTAGTGTTGCTTGCGACGGGTGGTAGAGGAGAGCTGAGGCTGGAGGGTGGAGCTCAACTCGCCGAGCATGCGCTCGAAAAGGCCGCGCTGACGATAAAAGGCGACCAGGTCGCGGCCGCTCATCGTCTGGGGACTCTGGTCGGTGATCAGGAAGAAGTGGCGGGCGATGGGCAGCTCTTCCGTCTCGGAAGGGACCAGGACCAACACCACCCGCCGGGGCTGCGCCCAGGACCTGGCTTGATAGCGCAGCTCGCGACAGCGAAAACCCTCTTCCCGCAGCTCTTCCGGGTGCTGCGCCAGCTCCTGCTGATAGCCTTCCACCCAGGCACGAGCCAGCTCCTCCAGGCGCGCATTCTTCTTGATGCGCGCCACGTACGAGGTGTCGGCCCGCGCTTCCAGCTCACTCAGGAAAGACCCGCTCACCGAGGCCGCGTCGAAGCGCAGGATGAGGCGCCGGGCCAGATGCGACTGAATCCAGTCCAAGCGCTTGCCGAGAGCCTCTGAGGCGCCCTCATGGGCGTGCACGTTGCCCGGCCGCAGCACGGCACCGAAGAAATCGCCCGTCTGCGCCGAGCCGAGGAGCAGGGGATGGTACCCCGAGGCGTGGAAGTAGCCGTTGTATTCGACCCCCGCCTGGTGCCCGTGCGCCGGCATCGGCAGGGCATCCATGTCGACGGCCAACTCCTCGTATTTCATCCGTCCTTCCAGCAGCCGGCAACGAGACCGGGCGCTGCGCAGGACGGCTTCCTCCAACACCTCGCGGTTATAGGCAGTCGAGGCTTGCTCGAGCAGGCGCGACAGCGTCGGCTGACTGGCCAGTCCCTGCGGCCGGTCTTCGTCGCCGCTGCGCAACGGCGCCTGCCCTTTGCGATCGCTGACCGCCAGACGCAGGATCGGATCTTGGCGCAACGCGTCGGCGTCGGCGGCGTGGGTCCAGCCCTGTGCCAGCAGCACGATCTGTGTGCGCAGCAGCTCCGGCAGCGGGTGCGTGATCTGGTCTTGGGTACGGAGATCCTCGAAGTGGGCGTCGACCCAATCCAGAACCCGGCTGTGTTCGAGCAGTTGACGCAACATCAGCGCACCGGTGTCGCTGCCAAGGTGGGTGGGGCGGGCTTCGATGTGGATGGAGCGGTTGAAAGACGGCTGAATCGGCCCGGCTTGCTCGGACTCGGTGTGTGACGGTAATTCACCCATTGGGTGTCCTACTGTGTGATGGGTTCAAAGGGCGATACTGCCTTGTGTTTCCCTCTGAAATCTAAGCATGGGAGGCACCCAGTACAGCCCTCTCCACTAAAATTCCATGAATAACAAGGGCTGAACCTATCTCAAAATTGAGATTGTTTAAGTAAAATCAAAATGGATGCAAGTTGGACGAAGCCAAGAAAATTCTCCGGATACAATTTCCCAGCGAGTGATCACTCGACGCTGCCATTGAAGCCAAGCAAAGAATCTCTCAACCATCCAACGCCGCACATAACGCCGCAATCGCCGTCCGTCCTGAGTCTTTTTCTTGGTCCGATTCTGGCGATGCGAGGCGATCATCTCGATCCCGTCTTTCTTACGTTCTTCATCCAACGAATCGCTGTCGTACGCCTTGTCACCGATCAAGTTGTCAGGTTGGTCTTCGATCAGGTAAAAGTCAAAGGTCAACTGAACCAGCGTCACTTCATGATGGTTCGCTGCATGCGTGCTCACCGACAAGGGAAGCCCATTGCCGTCCACGATCCCCATGACCCGCACCCCCTTACCTCGCTTGGTGTGGCCGATATCGGCACCTCCACCCTTGGCCGCCGAGAACATGCCGTCGATGAAAGCCTCCGATTCGTCCAGGCCCCCTTGCTCGTGAAGGGTCTGGGCCAGGTCCATGAGAACTTCGCGCACCACCCCTTGACGACACCCGTTTTGAAAACGGCGATGCACGGTTTTGTAGTTCGGATAGCACGGCGGCAACATAGGCCATTGAGCCCCGGTGTTTAGAATCCAAAGGACGGCTTCAAAAACATCACGGGTGCAAACCGGTTTGCGACCCGGATGGCTCTTGGGACGAAGTTCTTCAGGAAAGTGATGGCGGATTCGTTGCCATTGCATGTCGGTCAGATTGACCATACCCTGAATCCGTGATCGCTTCTATAGCGGGTGATCAAATTTGATATTTAAGCTGCGTCATGTACTTGTCAACAGGGGATTTGGGTGTCAGCGACAGGCCATTACGGCGGATTGGGCTGTCGATGGCTCTCCAAGTCGATAGGAGTCGCAAGAGCGGGCCTACGCCTGCCTTGAGTGCTCCGGGGAGTCGAAGGCGGGGGAAGTCGTCGCCTTCAGGCACACACTCTGCAGGTAGGTCCGTCTCCAGACATCGAACCAGGGGTTGAAATACCCGAAGCTGAGCCCGAAACGGCGCCCATGCCGGACCCAGCGGGCGGCCTGATACATGAGGTCCGGAATGACACTGCGGAGCCGCCGACGGCCGGCCTTTTTACGAAAAGTCACGTGCTTTTCGGCAGGCAGACGGCGCTCCTCGCGCAGGCTGGTCTGGCCGCACAGGCGCAGGGCGTTGTAGGCCATCATGGCCAACAGCAGCACCAAGGCGTTGGTGGCGAACTTGCCCGACGGCAGGCGTTCGAGGTCCCTGTCCGTCTTCAGCTCGGCGTGGAATTGCTCGCAGGTGCTGTGCTCGCGGTAGAGCCGGATCACGTCTTCGGGTGGCGCCTCCAGGTTCGACCACCAGGTCTGCACCTCGATCTCGGGGATCAGCAGCGCCTGACCCTCGGCGCTGATCGTGCGCCGCACGACCTCGTAAACCACCCGTTCGAAGACCCCCTGTCGCTCCTCAGCGAGCCGGTGAAGACCTCTTTGCCGGCTCGCGGACAGGTGCACGTGCCCAAGGCCTGGGCGTTTTCCAGCCAGGTCTGCTTCGATTCGCGGCGCAGGTTGCGCTTGACGATGAAGTCGGTCTTGGGCGTGCGCCGCAACTGCCGTACGGTGGCGAGGTCGTCATGGGCGCTGTCCATGCGCACCAGCAGCTTTTCGCCGGTGATACGGCGCGCCAGCCGCAGCGTGTCTCGAAGAAAGTCCGGGGCTCCTTCCTGGGAGTGCTGGCTGCCCTGCCGCAGCTGGCAGTTGATCAGATACCCTTCCTGGCCCAGGTAGGCGAAGATCGGGGCAAAACCGTCGACCTTCTTGTAGGTCCACGACACCCCTTGTTTTTTGGTGTGGGAGTTGTCGAACACCGACACGTCGATATCGAGCGCGATCCAGGGACCGTAGCGCCCGTCGGCGACTTCGTAACAGGGCCACCATCGGCGGCGCGTGACGGGCCACCATGTCGGCCGACTCTTCTCGAATCGCGGCTTCCACCGGTCCGGCCAAGCCATCGAGCCGCTGCCGCAGGGTGGCCGCCGACGGCACCGTATCCAAGCCCAGCGCCTGGCAGAAAAAGGGATCCGCACGAAACGCTTCCACGGCCTCGAAATCCGGCTTGCCCAGCGCCAGCAAACCGACCATCGACGCCATCACGTCGCCGTGAGAAACCTCGGGCTGAGGGCGCTCCGGCAAGATGATCTCATCGGCCCGCGCTGCCAAGCGCGGGCGTCCCATCAAGGCCAAACCCGAATGCGACGTCAGCGCTTCTTCGCCCTGCGTAATGTGAAACGAAACTGGTCTCAATTCTTCACCTCCAAGGTGAGTCCAAATCCTGCTCTACTATACCCTGGATTCCCCTCGGAAAGCAACCAAAAATCAGGCCCTCGACTTCACGGATTCAGGCATACACCAATGATACATCACTGTCATTTCGAAAACAAGTTTAAGTTTGCCTATTTTGAGATAGGTTCTGCTCTCTTTCTACACGAATGTCAGCCACTGGTGGCGATCCTCGGTCCTGGCGTTGACAGTCTCGAAAAACAGATCCTGCAGCTTTTTCGTAATCGGGCCGCATCGACCGTCGCCGATTTCCACTTTATCCACGGCCCGTATGGGCGAGATCTCCGCCGCCGTTCCGGTAAAAAACACCTCGTCGGCGATGTACAGGAATTCCCGCGGTATCCCCCGCTCCTCCACCTGCATTCCGAGGTCGCGCGCCATGGCGATCGCCGTGTGCCTGGTGATCCCGGGAAGGATCGAGTAGCTGGAGGCCGGCGTGTAGATGCGACCGTTGCGGACCGCGAAGATGTTCTCGCCGCTGCCCTCGCTGACCAGGCCGTCGGGGCCGAGCACGATACCCTCGTCGTAGCCGTTCGCGTTCGCCTCCATGCGCACCAGCTGCGAGTTCAGGTAGTTGCCGCCCGCCTTGGCGAGAAAGGGAAAGGTGTTCGGCCCCACGCGGCTCCAGGAGGAGGTGCAGACCGAAACCCCCTTGGCCAGGGCTTCCTCTCCCAGGTACTCTCCCCACTCCCAGACCGCGATCACCGAGTCTACAGGACAGGTTGAGGGATCGACTCCGAGCGAGCTGTAACCGCGATAGACGATGGGCCTGATGTAGCAGGCGTCGAGCCTGTTCCGTCGAATGGTTTCCAGGATCGCCTCGCAGAACTCCTCGCGTGTGTATGGGATCTCCATGCGGTAGATCTTGGCCGAGTCGTAGAGGCGATCGACATGGTCCTGCAGGCGAAATACAGCCGCCCCCCTTCGGGTCGCGTAACAGCGGATTCCCTCGAAAACGCTGGATCCGTAATGAACGACATGGGAGAGGACGTGGATGTTGGCATCGTCCCAGGGGACCCACTCGCCGTTCATCCAAATAAACTCGGATTTCGGCATTTCCGGCATCATTCGAGCTCCAAGGTTTCGTGTCGGCGCCTCAAACGCGGCGACTGATTAAAACGTTAACGCTGTCATAGGTGCCGCTCAGTTGCCGCGTGCGACTGAACCTCGCCGACATCCTGGTTTCGGGGCGGGGGTTGAATTCGGCAGATACGACAAAGGTTCGGTGTTGATTCCGGCGCCGCAAATCCCGCTCTTCGCCGCTAGACTTCCACTGCCGGTCCAGGATATAACGGTAGGTCATCCCGATCGACAACGCCTTGCTCGGCTTGTACCGTGTACCGACGCCCACGCTGTGGTCTGCGTTGTCCTCTTCGACGATCTGGGAAGAGTTTTCGACGAGCAGAATCCCCCTGTCGTCGGCGCTGTACCTGTAGTTTACGTTGAGCGAGAGGTTGTCAATAATCGAGCGCGACAGGGTGTGCGCCATCGACCACCTGCGGCTGATACTGCTGCGACGGGCGAGGAGGTTGCGATTGGTCTGCCGGTCGAAGTCGAAGGTAGTCCGCCGGGCGGATATTATAAAGTTGTGGCTGATCCTGGTTTCCAGGCGCTCGTAGCTGGGACTGACACTGAAGCTCAGATCGCGGGTTCGCTGGTTCTGGCTGGAGCGTCTCGAGTGCAGGTTGACGCGGTGGGTGGCTCCCGAGGCGATGTTTGCGCTGAGATTCAGGCCGCTGTCGAAACCGCCGTGGTAGCGCAGGCTGGCGCTGTTGCTGAAGGTGTCCCGGTCCTGTTCCGGTTCACCCGGGTTGTCGCTGCGGCTCACCCGCGACGACCCGGAAAGAGTCATGCCGTGATCCTCGCTGGGTTGCCAGTCGAGCGAGCCGCGAAGGTACAGGTCGCGGTCGTCGCGGTCGTCGGTGACGTCGCGGAAGACGAGTCCGCTGCTCCGCGTAACCGGAAGGCGATGCTCGTCGCTAGTCTGGTACTTCACTGACGTGCTGCCGACAAGATTGCCTGGCAACTCACCTTTGGCGCTCACGTCGTACTCCCACCTTTCGCTCTCGCGGTCCTTGGCAAAATAGGGATTGGGCAAATCCTCGTCGGCATTGGCGGTGTTGGTGTTCTTCGACCTGCTCCAGCTCTGTCCTGCAGAAAAGTCGAAGCCCATGACCTCTGCCTTGAGGGTCGTCGAAAAATTCCGGCTCCGTGTCTCCGAAAGCTCGGCCTGCTCCGTGATATCCCTGGAAACGAAATCTCCCTCTTTTTCTTCGAGGATGGCCCGACGCGTCAACCCTCGCTGAGAGCGTCTCTCGCCGGCCGAAAAATTCGCCCTTAGGCCCTTCGGAAAGGTGTACCCCGTGCTGAATCTCATACTCTCGTTTCTGTTCTTGTTGTTCTTCAAGGTGTTGTCCCGCTTGGTGAGGCTGAACGAGGTGTTGAGCTTTTTCTTCGCAATATCCCAGCCGGGCGACATGTTGAGGGATGCGTTGTACGACAGCCCTCGCTCTTCTATTGTACTGTCGAGATTTGCGCGGCTCGCCGTGCGAGCGGTGATGAACCCGGGCGTCAGACTCACCCGCATCGAGCGGAAGGGCCCGTCGGACTTTACCAGCGGTTGATACCCGAAACCGAAGCCGACCGACTGGCTTCTCCTCTTCTGCTTGACCAGGGCGGCGCTGCTGCTCGAAATCGAACCGCTGACGTTCATCGTCGCCTTGGGCCCGAGGATCGGGTAACTCACCGAGGTCCTGAGGCTCCCGTTTTCCTGCAGGTTCTGACGCCCGTCACGCGGGAAGACGCTCGCCCTGAGCGACGCCGAAGCGTTCAGGCGCAGCATTGAAGTCGAATCGCCTGCCGCGGAAAAAGCGACGGGGGTCGAGTAGGTCCACCCGGGGAAAGAGGGGTTCCAGCTCATGCGCCCGCTAGCCGAGTTGAACGCCAGGCTGTAGGTCTCGGCCCCGGCGCAAATTGCGGGTGACAGCAATAGAATAAAGGCGAAAAGAAACCCGTACATCCGGTCGCGAGACAAGGTCACCCCGTTGCATCCGGGGATGCCGAAAGGTCCTGTGCAACGCCGCCGGCCTCGGTGTCGACACATTTCTTGATGGCGTTGCTGAAGGCGGCGAATTCGGAAGGAGCCAGCGACTCGGCGCGCAGACTGAGATCGATGCCGGCGTTCTCGGCGACCTCCACCAGGGAGGTTTCCACTCCGACCGCCAGCGAGGACCACCATGGTTGCAGGGCGTTCCGCAGCATCTTGCGCCGCTGGCCGAAGGCAGCCCGAACCAGTCCTTCGAACATCCCTTGGCTGAGCAGTTCCAGGCGCGGGCGGTCGCTGAACTCCAGCTGCAGCACGCAGGACTGTACTTGGGGCTGGGGCCGGAACGCCTGCGGTGGCAGTTGCAGAACGGTGCGGGAGTGGCACCACAGGTGCAGCATCACGGTTAGCGCTCCGTAGATCTTTGATCCGGGATCCGCGGTGAGCCGCTGTGCGACCTCGCACTGCAGCGTGAGTACGGCCG
Source organism: Candidatus Latescibacterota bacterium (assembly GCA_965206595.1). Taxonomy (GTDB): domain Bacteria; phylum Latescibacterota; class UBA2968; order UBA8231; family UBA8231; genus CBDCXV01. The sequence goes on along the minus strand of OZ242214.1, from coordinate 6,134,427 downwards.
AGGAGACCAGACGTGCGTTTTCCCTCAATTTGAACAGGAACGGCGCCGATATGTTGAACGGGAGGTTTCCCACGACGCACAACTTGCGGCGACCTTCCCTGCACAGCAGATCGACCAAGTCGAACTGAAGAATATCCTCGTTAACCAAGGCAAAACCCTCGCCTGCCATCCGGGAGAGCTGGGCAGCTAGGTCGCGGTCGATTTCCACGGCGACGACGCGGTCGAAACGCCTGACGAGGCCCCGCGTCAGGGCCCCGGTTCCGGGTCCCACTTCCAACACGAGGTCGCCTTCCCGGGGATGAACCAGTTCGACGATCCGTCTGGCCGCTTCGGGGTCGACGAGAAAGTGTTGGCCGAATCGCCTCCTTGGCGTGCGTCGATTCATCGACAGTGCCCAGGAACGTTGGTCCGCCTATCTGCCGAAAATGATGATGCCCCCGGTCCGCGAGTGGCGTGAACCATGGGAATGGTTGGGATACACAGATCAGGTGCAAGGCCTCGCACAGTGGAACTATGACCGGATTCAGACAGGATGGCGGGAGCAGGCACTACTACCGGGAAGCGCGGGCGCACCGACGCAGGCTCTGCCAGAAATCCGCGAGCAGCAGCTGTACGTTGATATTGCCATGGAGATCGGCGTATGAGCGGTCGAGCCGTTCGGCGATCACCTCCAGTGCCCGGAGGTTCAGCGTCCGTAGCTGTCGTTGCAGCCACGGGATGCGGTCGGCGTTGGTGACATTCTCGGCTCTGCCCTGCCCCATCAGGAACAGGTCTCTCAGGTAAACTCCGCAGATCTCGAGGAAGCTGTCGAGCTGGCCGCGGTCGGCGCGCGCCCCCAGCTCTTCGAGTGCAGCCCAATAGGCGCCGTCCTCCTGTTGAAATCCCGCCTGCAGGAAGCGCTCCACCCGATTACGCCGCTCCTCGAATTCTGCGGCGCGGTCAATTACCGCCTCCGCCCGTCGGACACTGCCGGCGCCGATGCGTGCCGCAAACTCGGCGGCGCCCTGGTCGACGCCCCGCTCCCTCAGGCGCTTGGTCAGCTCCGAGGTGCTCAGCGGACGCAGGTCGAGCCGCTGGCAGCGAGACACCACGGTCGGTAGCAGAAGGTGCAGAGCCGAAGACACCAGTATGAATACCGAGTGCCGAGGAGGTTCCTCGAGGATCTTGAGCAGGGAATTGGCTCCCGCAGGCAGCATGCAATCCGCTTCGAAGATGATCCCGATACGCCGATGCCCCTCCGCTGGGGCGTACGACATCTCGCGATGAAGCAGCCTGATGTAGTCCCTTGGGATATTCGAATTGCTGTGCTTGAAGCCCGTATGCTGTTCCAGATATTGGAGCCCGGCTTCGCGCATTGAGGCCATCATCGTCTCGTCGCTGCGGTTCGAACCGGTCGGCAGCGGCGTCAGCACATGCACGTCCCTGTGGGACAGGGAAGCGGTCTTGAGGCAGGAAGGGCATTCACCGCAGGCATCCGTGGCGCTCCGGCAGTTGATGGCACGCGCCAGTTCTAACGCCAACTCCCTTTTTCCTACCCCTTCCCGGCCCGTGATCAAAACCGTGTGGGGCAGCCGCCCAGCAGTTAACCAAGCTGCTATCTGCGCCTTGGGGCGGTGCTGGCCGGGGATGCGTTGGAGTGACAAGGCCTGGTGGGGGGCCTCCTCAATTCATCAGGAGGCTGGCCTCGCTGTCGCGATCGAAGAAGTGGACCCGATCGACTTCGACCGCCAGGGGCACCTGCTGGTCAACGGTCGGAATATGTAGCGGATCAACACGGGCTACGAAGGAGGACTTCCCGGTAGTGACATACAGGAACACTTCGCTGCCCATCGGTTCGACGACCTCCACGCGCGCCGAAATCTCTTCCGTCTGTTTTCCGGTTCCGATCGTGTCTGGGTCGTGGATGTCTTCGGGACGGATACCGAGGATTACCTCCCTGCCGCGATGATCGCCGAGACCGTCGCTGTACTCCGAAGGAAGCGAAATCTGGAAGTTGCCCTCGTCAAAGATGAGGCCGGGGCCGTTTGCCACCAGCCTGCCCTCGATGAAATTCATCGAGGGACTCCCTATGAAACCGCCTACGAACTGATTGACAGGGTGGCCGTAGAGATGGAGCGGCGTGTCTATCTGGTGAATGCGGCCCTCTTTCATCACGGCGATACGGTTCCCCATCGTCATCGCTTCGGTCTGATCGTGCGTCACGTAGATCATGGTGGCCTCGAGGCGCGTGTGAAGCTTGCTGATCTCGGTGCGCATTTGAACTCGCAGTTTGGCATCGAGGTTCGACAGCGGTTCGTCGAAGAGGAAAACCTTGGGCTTGCGCACGATGGCGCGGCCGACCGCCACTCGCTGCCGCTGGCCTCCCGAAAGCGCCTTTGGCTTACGCTCGAGCAACTCCTCGATTCCGAGGATATCGGCGGCCTCCCGGACTCTTTCTTCGATCTCCTTCTTGGGATATTTACGGAGCTTCAGGCCGAAGGCCATGTTCTGGTAGACGGTCATGTGCGGATAAAGGGCGTAGTTCTGAAAAACCATGGCGATGTCCCGGTCTTTCGGCGGAATGTCGTTGACAAGCAGACCGTCGATGTAGATCTCGCCCTCGGTGATCTCCTCGAGGCCAGCAACCATCCGCAGCATCGTCGATTTGCCGCAGCCCGAGGGTCCTACGAGGACGACGAACTCGCGGTCGCTTATCTGTATGTTCGCGTCTTCGACCGCAACGACCTCCCTGTCGAAAACCTTGCGGATGTTCTTGAGGACCACTTCCGCCATGGAATGCCTGCTCCTGAGTTCCGGTTATCCCGAGAGTGAACCCGTGCGGCGTCGGAACGACCGGCGCCGCAGACAGATTAACCTAACTGTTTTCAGCATCGCTGTGAATTTCCCGGCCGCGGATTTCCCGGATTCGTCCCCTGAGCTGAAGGGCGGCCTCTTCCGGGCAGGTGTAAAACCGGAGGATCTCCCCTGCGGCCTCGAATCCGAGTTTGTTATACAGCCTCCGGGCCGACCTGTTGGAAGGACACACTTCCAGGCGACAAGTAGTGCAACCGCGATGCCAAGCTCTCTCGAGGATGCTTACGAGCAGCCGGGTCGCAAGGCCTCGTCGGCGCCAGGCTGGCTCGACCGCCAGGCTTGGCGAGGTGGAAGTCTGGCCCCTTGGCATACCCGATTGCGTATCCGACAAGGTGCCGGTTGCGCCACAAGCCGAGGTTCAGCGCGCGCGCGTCTTCGGCAAGGAACTGGAATTCGGCAAACGTCCACGGATTGCGAAAGGATCGTCTCTCGATCGCCATGACGCTGTGCAGTTGGCGGACCGAGCCGGCGTCGAGTTCTTCGAGTCGAAGCTCAGGCACGGGGTTTCCCGAAGTCTGGTCGCAGGCGAGCCGGTGCAAACATGGGGGTTCGCAGGTACTCCGGTTCCGCAGCATCGATGTCGAGCACCTCGCCGCGAGCCAGCTTCGCCAGCCCCAACCAGCCGACCGTTGGGGCGTCTGGGTGGTCGACCCGGGGCGGCGCGAAATGAGCCCCTTCCAGCCCGGAAAGGAAAGCGCGGTAGGCGCTCGCTCCCCTCCCGGTCAATAAAACCTCGTTCCCGGCCAGTTCCTCCATCAGGACTTCGGGAGCGAGCGCCCGCGGTTCGGTCAGGGCCTCCGGGTACCCGCTTGCCGTATCGTAGTGGGCAGCGTACACCTGGCCCCGACGAGCATCGAGCAGGGCCCAGACCGGCAGGCGTGCATATGGCAAACGTCCCGCGAGCGCTTCCAGGGTGGGGATGCCGACCAGGGGTATGCCGCAGGCAAAGCAGATTCCCTTGGCGGCGCTCAGACCGATGCGCAGGCCGGTGAACGACCCCGGGCCTGTAGTGGTCGCCACGGCCCCGAGGTCTCCCCAGTTTCGGTCGGAGATCTCGAACAGTTGCGACATCTCGCCGAAAAGTCGCCGGGAGCGCTGGTTTCCGACGTCGAAGTATCGGCTCGCGATAACCCGTTCCTCGTCGAGCAAAGCCACGCTGGCGACCGGGGTTGCCGTGTCGAACGCCAGAACAAGCATTATTGCGTGTAGGGGGGTCGGTTTCGCCCCCCTACAGGAGCGTCATCTGGTCGCTCGCGCCCGCATCAGACGCTGTCGGCACTCTCCCCAGATGTTCGTACGACCGCGGCATCGCCACGCGGCCTTTCGGCGTGCGCTTGAGAAATCCCTCTTTGAGGAGGTACGGCTCGTACACCTCGGTGATAGTCTCCTCCTCCTCGCCGATGACTGCCGCGAGGTTGTTTATCCCGACTGGACCACCTCCAAATTTGTCAACGATCGCCTGCAGCAGCTTAATATCCGCCTCTTGGAGCCCGAGGGTGTCGACTTTCAGAATCTCCAGGGACTTCTTCGCGATATCGACATCGATCTGTCCATTGCCCTCCACCAGCGCGTAGTCGCGCGCTCTTCTGAACAAGCGCTTGGCAATCCGCGGGGTGCCGCGAGAACGCCGCGCGATCTCCCCGGCACCCTCCGGGGCAATCGCGGAGTCCAGAAAAACGGCGTCCCTGCGGATGATTTCGGCCAGCTCTGTAACTGTGTAATAATCGAGAGTTTCAGTGATTCCGAAGCGCGCAAGCATTGGGGCGGTCAAAAGACCCTGCCGCGTCGTTGCGCCTATCAGTGTAAACCGTTCGAGCGGGAGGGACACGGAGCGGGCTCGAGGACCTTGGTCGATCATGATGTCGATATGGAAGTCTTCCATAGCCGAGTAGAGAAACTCCTCCACCGTGCGATTCACGCGGTGTACTTCGTCGATGAAGAGAACGTCTCGGGAGCCAAGATTGGTGAGCATGCCGGTAAGGTCGACAGGACGTTCTAGCAGCGGTCCGGAAGTCTTGTGGATTTGAACGCCGAGTTCGTTGGCGATCACTTGTGCCAGCGTCGTCTTTCCGAGCCCGGGGGGACCGTAAAGGAGTACGTGGTCCATCGCCTCGCCCCGTTTTAGGGACGCCTGAATGGTGATACGCAGTTGTTCCTTCACCTTTTCCTGTCCCAGCATCTCGGCCAAGGTTTTCGGCCTTAACGTCAGGTCAGTCTCGATGTCATCCTGTTGAATAACCGGATCGATCGGGTTCGGATTTGTTTCTGCCATCTGCGCTCAGCGCTCGTTCAAAGCCTGCTTGATCAAATCCTGAGGAGTAGTGTCGACCCCGGTTTTCTCCATCGCGCTGGCAACCGCCTTGCGCGCCGCGGTGGTGGCGATACCCAGGGCCACCAGAGCAAGGACCGCTTCTTCGGTCTTAACGTTCCAAGACGAGGACACCTGCTCGCCTTCGGTGTCGACAGCTCGCTTCGAGGCAGGGTCGATTTTGTCCCTTAGATCAACCACTAAGCGGTCGGCGGTCTTGCGGCCGATACCGCGCACCCGCGTCAGATCGGAAGCCCTCTCTTCGAAAATCGCAAATTTGAGCTCTTGAACGGACATACCCGACAGAATCATCTGCGCGGAAGTCGGACCGACCCCTGCGACGCCGATCAAATGCTGGAACATCTCTCTCTCTTCGGCATTACAGAAGCCGAAAAGTTGCAGCCTGTCTTCCCGCACATAAGTGTGAGTCAACAGACTGACTTCGCTTCCCAAATCCGGCAATTGCTCGTAAGTATTGAGAGAAATCGAAAGGCCGTAGCCAATCCCGCCGACGACGACGACGACGTGTGTTGGTGCGCGTTCGACGAGTACGCCGTTGACTCTCTCGATCATTCCTACCTCATCGAAACCCTTTTCAGGAGAGTTTCGACCTCCGGCTTGCGCTGCGACTGGGAGGGGGCGAACAGTGAGCCCCGCCTGTAGCCATGGCACAACGCAACGGCGAGGGCGTCGGAGGCATCGAGCGGGGTCGGCATCTTGGATAGCCGGAGAAGCTTGGCAACCATGAACTGGACCTGCTCTTTTTTTGCCTGACCATTTCCGACAACCGCTTTCTTCACTTCGGCCGGAGTGTATTTCACGACATTTAATCCCGCCTTGCGTACCGCCAGACTCAGCACCCCGTACGCCTGGCCCAGTTTGCCGGCAGCGTCGGGATTTTTTCCATAGAAACTACTTTCCATGGCGACCTCGGCCGGTGAAACCTCGTCGATAACCGAATTGATGCGATCGAACAAGGCAACGAGCCGGTCCTCGAAGCTGGCCTTGGCAGAAGGGCGTATGCAGCCGAGACTGATTAAGGTGCAGAGCCTCGGCGAGTAGTCGACCAAACCGAACCCGGTTCCAGTACTACTAGGGTCGATGCCCAGGATTATCAAAACCGACCAAGTGTCCTGTCAGAAGAGAATGTAAAATTCGACATCGGAGACCGACGGCGGGTAGAGACAGATCCAGTGGTAGCAATCAGGAGCAAGAACTTAGGGTGTGCGGGAGAGGTTCGTTCCCTCACGACAACAGTTCTGCAGCTCGTCTTCCTCGACTTCGAAGTTGGAAAAAACGCGCTGCACATCGTCGAGATCTTCGAGATCCTCAAGCAGGCGAACGATTTTCTCCGCATTCTCCCAGGCGACTTCCAGGAGATTTTGAGGTATCCATGCAAGCGACGCTTGTGAGAAGAAAATGCCCTTCGACTCGAGTGATTGCTTCAATACTTCGAATGCGTCGATGGAACAAAGGACTTCGAACACCCCCTCCGAATCCTGAATATCCTCTGCCCCGGCATCCATTACGGCCAGCATCAATTCCTCCTCGGTGGTCTCTTCCGAGCTGATTTCGATGTGGCCTTTCTGGGTGAACATCCACGCCACGGCCCCCTTCTCAGCCAGGTTCCCGTCGTGTTTGGTGAAAACGTGACGCACTTCTGCAACCGTCCGATTTCTGTTGTCGGACAGCGTGTCTACCATGAGCGCGACACCTGCAGGACCGTAACCTTCGTACATTGCTTCCTCGTAGACCGCACCGGGCTCCTCTCCAGTGCCTCTGCGAATGGCGCGATCGATGGTAGCCTGAGGCATATTGGCGCCCTTTGCATTCTGCACCGCAATTCGCAGCCTTGGATTCGTCTCTTCGTCACCGCCGTCGCGTGCCGAGACGGTGATCTCCTTGATGAGTTTCGTAAACAGTTTGCCGCGCTTGGCGTCGTTGGCGCCCTTCTTTCGCTTTATGGTGCTCCACTTTGAGTGGCCAGACATGAGGGGGGATCCGAGTTGTATGCTGTCGTCAAAGGTCGGACGGGCAAACATCGGCCAATGGCCAGAGCCATGAAAGAGTAGGGTTCGACTCCATGGCTTATGAACGGGGTCTTTCCGAATCTATGGGCAAAGCTGTACCCCCGCAACGTCGCATTTTCCAACTCAAAGGGTGACGAAGAATAGGGGCTTTTGCGGCATGGGATTGACTCCGATTTTACTGCCGCCATATAACCGGCCTCACCTGTTTCGCTACGCTGCCTGCCGCTCCTTCGCTTCCGCTACGACTCTGGACTGAACGTCACCAGGGACGTTTTCGTAGCGATCTAGTTGCTGGGTGTGGATCCCCTTGCCTTGGGTCATTGAACGCAGGGCGGTGGCGTAACGGTCGATTTCAGCAAGCGGCGCGTCAGCAGTAATGACCTGAGAATGCCCGTCTGCATCGGTCCCGATAATCCTTCCTCGACGCGAAGTCAGGTCGCCCATCACCTCACCCATGGACTCCTCGGGCACGGTGATGGTCAGTCGGTAGATCGGCTCGAGCAGAACTGGCTTGGCTTTAAGGAAAGCACCTTTGAATGCCATCGATGAGGCGATTTTGAAAGAAACCTCATCGGAGTCCACCGGATGGTGTTTGCCGTCGTAAACATCAACGGCTACATCGACTACAGCAGAGCCTGACAGGGGTCCCTCTACGATTGTCTCCTGCAGCCCTTTCTCAACGGCGGTAATGAAGTTGCTGGGAATGTTGCCCCCGACAACTGAATTGATGAACTCGAACCCCTCACCGCGCACTTTCGGAGCAATACGCAGAAAGACCTCGCCGAACTGGCCGCGACCTCCGGTCTGCTTCTTGTGTCGGAAGTGGCCCTCTGAATTCCCCCGGATCGTCTCCCGGTAGGGAATTCTCGGCGGTTCGGTGACGACGGTTACTCCGAACCGCTCCTTCAATCTCTTGAGTATAGTCTCGAGATGCAGGTCTCCCTGTGCCTGTAACAACGATTGACGAATCTCGTTGTCGTATCGGAATATGAAACTCGGATCTTCTTGCCGCAGCTGTGCCAAACCTGTCGCCATGCGCTCTTCGCTGCCCTTCTCTTCGGGAGAAATGGCGACCCGGATCAAGGGATCAGGAAACTCGACGCCAGTCAGGGTTGTTTCATTTGACTTCTGGCACAGGGTATCTCCCGTGTGAGTCTTCTTCAGTTTTACCAGTGCTACAATGTCACCAGCGACCGCATTCTCGACTTCCGTCCGTTCGTGCCCACTCAACTCGAAAAGCTGGCCGATCCGTTCATTGGCTTTCTGCGATGAATTGACCACCTCGTCACCCGGTTTGAAGCCGCCGGAATAGAGGCGTACAAGATTGAGCTCCCCGACGTGCTGTTCGGCGATGGTTTTGAACACATAGGCCACGAGGGGGAGATCAGACGACCCCTGAAATACCTTCTCAATACCGGGGGATTCCGCCGGGGACGGCAGGAATCGAACGATGGCGCTCAATGCGACATCGATACCGACAGCATTGAAGGCGTCACCGAATACTACCGGAAACAGCTCACCTCGAAGAACGGCCACACGCATTCCCTCAGCCAACTCCTCCTCGGTGAGGTCACCCTCGCTGAAATATTTCTCCATCAACTCCTCGTCGGTCTCCGCAACCGCTTCGACGAGCTGTTCGTGTAGCTGCTGCGCCGTCGACTCGTGCTCACCCAATTCGGATTCTTCGGCTTTCCCGTCTTTGTAGGTTACCAGTTTCATGCGGGCGGCATCGAGCAACTGGCTAAACCCTTCGCCGTGATTTACGGGATGTTGTAACGGCACCGCCTGCCTACCGAACCGGTCCTTGATCTGCTGGAGAACCTTCTCGACGTCGATGTCGGGTCGGTCCATTTTGTTGATAAATATCACCCGCGGCAGACCCGATTCTTCCGCATATCGCCAACCTCTTTCTGTACCTGCATCGACCCCAGTAACGGACTCCACCACTACCAAGCAACCGTCGGAAACCCTTAGAGCTGATTTGGCTTCGGGGGCGAAGTCGGCGTAGCCAGGGCTGTCCAGCAAATTGAGATGTGCGCCATCCCATTCTGTCGTAACCATCGACGTATTAAGAGAAATCTGGCGTTCTATCTCTTCCGGGTCATAGTCACAAACTGTGGAGCCTTCCTGAATGCGTCCCATCCGGTTGAGCTTACCCGAAACAAACAAAATCGCCTCGGCAAGGGAAGTCTTTCCGGATCCGCTATGGCCAACTAAGGCCACATTCCTGAGGTTTTTTGTCGTGTGTGCCAACTTTAGAAAGCTCCTACCAAAACGCAACTCTGAGTTAGGGGTCCATTGTTGCCTTAGATTGACCCCGTACAAATCACTATCTTCCTCTGCAACGATAAGCTAACAACCCGAGAAGGTGTGTCAAGCTGTCTCAACCCGTAGCATAGCGAGCATGGATTTCAAGGATTATCCCGAAAAAATGAGGAAGGCAAATGGTGACCCCAGATTTGCTTACGTAACCTTTCTCATGCTCAATGACAACTATCTCCCCGGTGCGTTAGTGGTCGGATTTGGATTGAGAAAGCAGTCGACACAGGCTTGCTTGATTTGTCTGGTCACAGAGGGAGTATCCTCGCGTGCTCGTTCGGCGCTTGAATCGATTTTCGACCACGTGACAGATGTAGAGCCTATTTTCGTTCCTCATAAACGGCGACAACAACGGCAGGACCGCCCTTATTTCTTTACCCGAGTCCACTCACTCAGGTTAGGGACAGACGGAGATCTTGGGTTGGCCTTCGAAAAAATATCAGTCATAGACGCTGATCTTCTTCCCCTGAGGCATTGCGATCACCTGTTCTCAATACCGGCTCCAGCAGGTGTGCTCAACGAAGCCAAGTCCCATGTCATTCAAAGTGACGATGCGGGCAGTTACAAAGTAACGCATAAAATGCTTCAAACCGGCAAATGGGAATGGCATCGACAGTACGATGGAATTTGTCCCCATGGATCTCTTGTCCCATCGGAAATAACAGATCGCGTCGCCACAGACCCGTCCAACATGGGAATGAATGGTGCATTGTTTGTCTTGGAACCATCATTTCACGAATACGAAGAAATACTTCAAGATGTCCAGCAGCCGAAAATTCGCAGGCTCGTAGGAGACCTCTTCGACTGGCCGGACATGCAGTACCTTACTATGCGCTGGTCGGGTCAGTGGACGAATATCGACACTCGCTTTAATGGGATGAACGGCTACCCACATCCTTCGGTATTGTTTGCTACTCATTTTGCCGGTTTCAAGCCGTGGTATTTCCATCGCCCCAACGCAATGAAACGATATGCACGCTACCCAGACTTTCGCCTTTGGTTCGGAATTTACTTGGAAATGGTTGAAAAACATCCGAATCTGCTAAAAACAGAGAAACTAATGCACTTAACTCGCAGTATCTCCAATTTTCCCCAATAAAAAAAGAAAGCCCCATCCATATTTATGAACGAATGGGCTTTCTTTATAAACCCCGGCAACGTCCTACTCTCCCACCAGGTGTCCCTGGCAGTACCATCGGCGCAGGAGGGCTTAACTGCTCTGTTCGGAATGGGAAGAGATGTGGCCCCTCCGCTATAGCCACCGGAAAATTTAACATACCAACGAACCTGAACGAGGATTTTCCCACCAACCACCCCGGGAAAATCGGATGAGTAAATCTCCGAATACGGATCCACAACGAGATACTACGACTCTCTGTGACAAAGGTCAAATCGCCTGTTCTGGCGATCCTCACCAATTAGGTGAAAAAAAGGTCAAGCCACACGGCCAATTAGTATTGCTCGGCTTCACGCATTGCTACGCTTTCACCTGCAACCTATCAACCTCGTAGTCTACGAGGGGCCTTCAGGTGGGTAAACCCCACGGGATATATAGTCTTGAAGTGGGCTTGACGCTTAGATGCCTTCAGCGTTTATCCCTTCCGAACGTAGCTACCCAGCGATGCTCCTGGCGGAACAACTGGTAAACCAGAGGTTCGTCCATCCCGGTCCTCTCGTACTAGGGACAGCTCTCCTTAAATATCCTACGCCCACGGCGGATAGGGACCGAACTGTCTCACGACGTTCTGAACCCAGCTCGCGTAGCGCTTTAATTGACGAACAGCCAAACCCTTGGGACCTTCTCCAGCCCCAGGATGCGCTGAGCCGACATCGAGGTGCCAAACAGTGCCGTCGCTATGGGCGCTTGGGCACTATAAGCCTGTTATCCCCGGAGTACCTTTTATCCGTTGAGCTTCGGCGCTTCCACACGCAACCGTCGGATCACTAAGCCCTGCTTTCGCACCTGCTCGACCTGTATGTCTCGCAGTCAAGCTCCCTGTATGCCTTTGCACTCTACGCGCGATTACCGACCGCGCTGAGGGAACCATTGGGCGCCTCCGTTACACTTTAGGAGGCGACCGCCCCAGTCAAACTACCCACCTGACACTGTCTCCGATCCCGATTGAAGGACCTAAGGTTAGAGCTTTAACAAAGCAAGGGTGGTATTTCAAGGTTGGCTCCATTGAGGCTAGCGCCCCAATTTCAATGCCTCCCACCTATCCTACACATACAGTGTCAAAACCCAATGCCAAGCTATAGTAAAGGTTCACGGGGTCTTTCTGTCCTGCCGCGGGTATCCGGCATCTTCACCGGAACTACAATTTCACCGAGTCCCTCGTTGAGACAGCGGCCAAGTCGTTACACGATTCGTGCAGGTCGGTTTTTAGCCGACGAGGAATTTCGCTACCTTAGGACCG